>NZ_WIJK01000009.1 GCF_009496285.1 Streptococcus mitis | reverse complement strand
GGATTTCGGAACTTTGACAACTTTAAGAAACGAATTTTCATCGCTCTGAATATAAAAATGAAGAGGACATCAATTGTCCTCTCCAGATGTTAGTTTTTATTCAACCCACTACAGTTGACAATGAGCCAAAGAAAATCCCTTAGAAACTTGAGTTCTAAGGACTTTGTCTTCAATCTGAAAAGAGCCTTCGGGCTCTTTTTCGTGCAATCTTAAGACTTTTAGCATGGGAGAAAGAATCTCCAACTGGTCTGCTATTCAGATCTTTGAGTGAGTAAGCCAGCCTCATCCATGTCCTGGATGAGTTGCTTAAGTTCTGCTTCCTTGCCAGGCTTAACGGTGACGGTATCAATGCGCTTAATCGCCGAATTGTCCTGGATATCCACCAAGGTCAACGCTTTTTCATAGAATGCGATTCCCTTTTTCATGCTTTCTGGATCCCTCCAAGAGAGAATAAAGTAAGAAGGATTTGATTTCTTTCCGATTTCTTGGAAATACTTCCTGCTTTCCTCCTCTAAAAATTGGAATAAACCATGATTGAATAAGTTGTCTTCTACTGAATGGTAGGAAATATCTCCTGTGTTTAAGACATAGACTTTGAGTCGGTTTTTAGTGAGGTTTGGGCTTTCTTTTAGGACTGGGTGGCTATTGACGACATCATCTGAGAAAGTCACATAAAAATCTAAGCCCCCACCCTCGAATTGATAGCTTCCATTTGATTCTACTTTCTCAGGAGGCAGGTCAAGGGAGATAAAGATTTGTTTTAAGGCTTCATTTCCTTCTCGGATGTCACTTGGTGAGGCCTTGAAAAGATTGGCCAGTATTAGAAATGCCAGAGCTGCAAGAAGGCAGAGACCCCCACAAATAATCAGGATGATCCGCGTCAAAACTTTAAAAAACTGTTTCATTTTCATGCCCTCCCTGGTCTGTTAGGATCTGCTGACCCAAAATGGCTTTAAAGGGGAATAAGGAAAGTTGGAGATTTTCTTTACATTAGTTTTCTTCAGTTTTCTGCATTTCTTTTAGTACAGCAAGTCTAGTTTGAACATCTTTTTCCAGGACTTTAAACTTATAGGTCAAATCTTTTTGATATTCCTTGATGAGTTCTTTTTGTTGGTCGATAATTTGCAGGCTATCTTGGATAATATCCAAGTCATCCTTAATGGCTTCAACACGATCAGTAGTATCTAGAACTTCTTCAGTGATAGCTTGGCGATTCTTAATGAGGAGGTATGAACCGACTGCAGAGCCTGCAAAAAGTAGTAAATTTGATAGTTTCATAGTGACTCCTTAAGCGTTTTTGATTGTTTCAGCGACTTGAGCAAGTTTGTCGAAGTCTGGTTCATGTGCGATAAAGTCAATTTTTAGGTCGTCATCTGCACTATAGCGAGGAACAAGGTGAACATGGGTATGGAAAACCGTTTGTCCAGCAACTTCTTCACAGTTGGCGATGATATTCATGCCTTCAGCTTTGGTAGCTTTCATGACTTTTTGAGCAATCTTTGGTACTTGGGCGAAAAGTTGGCTGGCACTTGCAGCATCCATTTCTAAAAGATTGCGGTAGTGTTCTTTTGGTACGACCAAGGTGTGACCAGGTGTTACTTGTGAGATATCAAGGAAGGCAAGAACTTGATCATCTTCGTAAACCTTTGATGCGGGAATCTCTCCTGCGATAATTTTACAAAAAATGCAATCTGACATAAAATCTACCTCTACTGTATTGAATTTTGATATAATATAGCTACATTATACCAGATTTGGAGAAAATATGTTAGAAATTAAAAACCTGACTGGGGGCTATGTTCATGTTCCTGTCTTGAAAGATGTGTCCTTTACAGTTGAAAGTGGGCAGTTGGTCGGTTTGATCGGTCTAAATGGTGCTGGGAAATCGACGACCATCAATGAAATTATTGGACTTTTGACACCTTATAGTGGAGAAATAAACATCGACGGACTAACTTTAGGTGCCAATCCTCGAGAATATCGTCAGCAGATTGGTTACATTCCTGAAACTCCTAGTTTGTACGAAGAATTAACTCTCAGAGAACATATCGAGACGGTTGCCATGGCCTATGGTATTGAGCAAAACCTAGCTTTTGAACGTGTAGAACCTCTTTTAAAAATGTTCCGTTTGGATCAGAAGTTGGATTGGTTCCCTGTTCATTTTTCGAAAGGGATGAAGCAGAAGGTCATGATTATCTGTGCCTTTGTTGTGGATCCGAGTCTCTTTATCGTCGATGAACCTTTCCTTGGTCTTGATCCCCTGGCGATTTCGGACTTGATTCAGCTTTTGGACCTTGAAAAGAAAAAAGGCAAGTCTATCCTCATGAGTACCCACGTTCTTGACTCTGCTGAAAAAATGTGTGACTCTTTTGTCATTCTTCACAAAGGACAAGTGAGGGCTAAAGGGGATCTTGAAGAACTGAGACAAGCTTTTGCCATGTCTCAAGCAAGTCTCAATGATATCTATTTGGCTTTGACCAAAGAGGAGGACAGATGAAAGACTTGTTTCTAAAGCGAAAGCAGGATTTTCGTAAAGAGTGTGTCGGTTATCTGCGCTATGTACTCAATGACCACTTTGTCTTGTTTTTACTGGTTTTAGTAGGGTTTCTAGCCTATCAGTATAGTCAACTGCTCCAGCATTTTCCTGAAAATCATTGGCCTATCCTTTTGTTTGTGGGGATTGTCTCTATTTTACTCATGCTTTGGGGTGGAATCGCGACCTATGTGGAAGCTCCTGATAAGCTCTTTCTCTTAGTAGCTGAAGAAGAAGTGAGAGAACATATCCAAAAGCAAAGCCTAGTTTCCTTCATCTTTTGGGTTAGTGTACAGACTCTCTTTTTGCTTCTTTTTGCCCCTCTATTTTTAGTCATGGGCTTAGGCTTAGGAGTTTTTGGTGTTTATGTTCTTCTTTTGGGAGTCGTGAAATATTTCCTTTTTCAGAAAAAGACTGGCAAGTTTTTTAGTGCAAATCATCTGGACTGGGACTATGTGATTGCCCAAGAAAGTAAACGCAAGCAGTTCTTGCTTCGCTTCTTTGCCCTCTTTACCCAAGTCAAGGGAATTTCAAACAGCGTCAAGCGACGAGCTTATCTAGATTTTATCCTAAAAGCAGTTCAGAAGGTGCCGAGCAAGATTTGGCAGAACCTCTATCTTCGTTCTTATCTGCGAAATGGAGATCTCTTTGCCCTCAGTCTTCGCCTCCTCTTCCTATCTTTGCTGGCGTTGATCTTTATCGAGCAAGCTTGGATTGCAACAGCAGTAGTGGTTTTATTTAACTACCTCTTACTCTTTCAGTTATTGGCTCTCTATCATGCCTTTGATTACCAATATTTGACCCAACTTTTCCCGCTAGAAAAGGGACAAAAGGAAAAAGGGTTACAGGCAGTTGTCCGAGGATTGACTAGTTTTGTTTTATTGGTTCAACTGGTAGTTGGGTTGATTGCCCTCCAAGAAAAACTAGCCCTTCTAGCCCTCTTTGGAGCTGGCTTGGTCTTACAGATTTTGTATCTCCCTTATCAGGTGAAACGCCAGATGCAGGACTAATACTCTTCGAAAATCTCTTCAAACTAGGTCAGCATCCATCTGCAACCTCAAAGCGATGCTTTGAGCAACCTGCGGCTAGCTTCCTAGTTTGCTCTTTGATTTTCACTGAGTATTACATTGCTTATATGATACTAAAAAAGAAGTTGAGTTCAATCTGTCTCAGCTTCTTTTTAGTTACTACAGGATAATGGTTGGTCCGTAGAGACTAATACTCTTCGAAAATCTCTTCAAACTAGGTCAGCATCCATCTGCAACCTCAAAGCGGTACTTTGAGCAACCTGCGGCTAGCTTCCTATTTTGCTCTTTGATTTTCATTGAGTATAACATTGCTTATATGATACTAAAAAAGAAGTTGAGTTCAATCTGTCTCAGCTTCTTTTTAGTTACTACAAGATAAGGGTTGGTCCGTAGAGGCTCAATTTGGTCTTGACCTGGTCAAAGTGGAAGCGGTCATAGGCCCGCCAAGCGGCGCGAGTAGGAGCATCTGGATTGAGAGCACTGAGGCCCATGAGAAGACTGGAAGTCTGGTAAAATTTTTCCAGCTCAATCAAGAATCGATTATCCACTGTCTCAGTTTTAGAGAGAAAGCGGAGGATATTGTCCAGTTGCTCCTGAAAGTGGACATCGTCAACTGTTGCCTGTTTGCAGACTTGGTAGGCTTTGTTTAAGTCAGTGATCAGTGCCTGAGCTCTTTTGATTGGGTCTGTGTCCGTCATGAGAATACCTCCTTTGTGATGGTTTTAAAGTTGTTTTAAGCCTTTGTCTTTCTATAATCTTAGCCTATCACTTTTTACTCTTTTTTTACCTTCAAATCTTTAATTGTCATTGAAATTTCCTGAATGGTAATTGCAGGATTTTATGATAAAATAATTGTAAGGTTATCATATCTATTTTTTAAATACTTCAACGCTTTAGGAATTTTTGAGAACCGTTTAGGATTTGGTGAAAAATAGTTTCTCGGCTTATGGTATCCTCTCCTCAGGAGGTTTTATCCATGAACTATATCATCATCCAAAAAGAGAAAGAAATTTTTAAATTAAACATAAAGGATATCTACTATATCCAGATGCATCCAAGTAAAGCCCATACCGTGCAGATTGTTACAGAAGATGCTAGCTTTGATCTGTTTCAAAATTTAAGCAAGCTTGAGAAACAATATGGGGAAACCTTAGCGAGATGTCATCGGAATTGTCTGGTCAACCTTGAACGAGTAAAATCCATGGAACTCAAGTCAAAGACTCTTTTTCTTGGAGAAGAAGGTCAATATGCTGTTCAGTATTCCAGACGTCGTTATAGAGAAATTCGCCAAAAATGGTTGAAACAAGGAGAGTAAGAAGATGAGAATATTTGTTTTAGAGGATGATTTTTCCCAGCAGACTAGGATTGAAGCGACGATTGAGAAACTCTTGAAAGAACATCACATCACTCCCAGTTCTTTTGAAGTCTTTGGCAAGCCAGACCAACTGCTGGCAGAGGTGCATGAGAAGGGAGCCCATCAGCTATTCTTTTTGGACATTGAGATTCGAAATGAGGAGATGAAGGGTCTGGAAGTGGCTAGAAAGATTCGGGATCGGGATCCTTATGCCCTGATCGTCTTTGTGACGACTCACTCGGAGTTTATGCCCCTGTCCTTTCGCTACCAAGTGTCTGCTTTGGACTACATTGATAAGGCCTTGTCGGCAGAGGAGTTTGAATCTCGGATTGAGACAGCCCTCCTCTATGCCAATAGTCAAGATAGTAAGAGTCTGGCGGAAGATTGCTTTTACTTTAAATCAAAATTTGCCCAATTCCAGTATCCTTTTAAAGAGGTTTATTATCTTGAAACGTCGCCCAGAGCCCATCGTGTTATTCTTTATACCAAGACAGACAGGCTGGAATTTACAGCGAGTTTAGAGGAGGTTTTCAAGCAGGAGCCTCGTCTCTTGCAGTGCCATCGCTCTTTTCTCATCAATCCTGCCAATGTGGTTCGTTTGGATAAGAAAGAAAAACTTCTTTACTTTCCCAATGGTGGAAGCTGTCTAATCGCCCGTTATAAGGTCAAGGAAGTGTCTGAGGCTATTAATAACTTACACTGAGCTAGGAGAGTTTATGAATATTGCTTGGATATTGTTGTATACACTTGTTACTCATGGACTAGAAATTGTCATTTTCTTTAAGGTGGATGGAATTGGTCTCACTTTTGAGAGGATTTTTAAAGCCTTTCTTTTTAAGATACTGTTGGCCTTTGTTTTTTTAATGATTGGCTATATGGTAGGAGATAGTTTCCTATTTTATTTTATGGAACCCTTGTACGGTATAGGCTTGTCTTTCTTACTGTTAAGAGGGCTTCCTAAAAAACTCCTCTTCTTTTATGGTCTCTTTCCAATGATATTGGTGAATCTCTTTTATAGAGGGGTCGCATATTTTGTGCTTCCATTTTGGGGACAAGAAATTGTAGATAAAGATAGCAATCCTATCTTTTTATTGATGACGATATTCGTTTGCTTCATAGTTTTAGTCTTTTTGAAATGGTTGGACTATGATTTCACTAACTTGAGAAAGGAGATTCTAGATAAAGGGTTTCAAAAGTCCCTGACTAAGATTAACTGGATAATGGGGGCTTACTATCTAGTGATGCAAAGTCTGTCTTTCTTTGAATATGAACAAGGTATTCAATCAACGACTGTTCGCCATCTCATTCTAGTATTTTATCTACTCTTTTTTATGGGGGTTATCAAGAAATTAGATACCTATTTGAAGGAAAAACTTCAGGAGAAACTGAACCAAGAGCAGGCCTTGCGCTATAGAGACATGGAGAGGTATAGTCGGCATATAGAGGAACTTTACAAGGAAGTACGGAGTTTTCGTCATGACTACACCAACCTCTTGACCAGTTTACGTCTAGGTATTGAAGAGGAGGATATGGAGCAGATAAAAGAGGTTTACGACTCGGTCTTAAAGGATTCTAGTGAAAAATTGCAGGATAATAAATATGACCTTGGACGACTCGTGAATATTCGTGATAAAGCCCTCAAAAGTCTTCTAGCAGGAAAATTTATAAAAGCTAGAGAAAAGGATATTGTCTTTAATGTCGAAGTTCCTGAGGAGATTCAGGTTGAGGGGATGAGTCTGCTTGATTTTTTAACCATCGTATCTATCCTTTGTGACAATGCCATTGAAGCTAGTGCAGAGGCTAGTCAACCTCATGTCTCAATCGCCTTTATAAAGAATGGAGCACAGGAGACCTTTATCATTGAAAACTCCATCAGAGAAGAGAGTATCGATATTTCTGAAATTTTCTCTTTTGGAGTTAGTTCTAAAGGGGAGGAGAGAGGAGTTGGTCTCTATACCGTCATGAAGATTGTGGAAAATTATCCCAATGATAGTCTCAATACCACCTGCCAAAATCAAGTCTTTCGTCAGGTACTTACTATGATACATACAGAATGATGAAAAAATAAGACCGAGAGTTCTTGTTTCTCGGTCTGTATAGCTAAATAGGTAATTAGAGTAGTTTTGAGTTACAGTAAATTGTTTGTATGTAATAATTTTCTCCATCATCAACCATCGGGAGAGGTTTCTAATTTTTGAAATTTAATTCTGCTATATCTACTTTTTATTTTTAGTTTTTAATAATCCTATTATAGATAGAGTTATTAAAGTTATGGACATTAAACTGCTAAAAATAAATACTTTTGATGTTAATCCAATAGAAAATAGTAATATTCCATAAAAAATATTGGATATATAATAAATCTTATTCTTCATGATTACTTGCCTCCGAATATAGATTTTTGCCGTGTTACAAATGTGACAAGTTTAGTATAGCACTATTTTTAAAAACATTTCATCCAAATCTTGAATGGTTATCGAAATATCTTGAATTGAACAAAGAACTTGCTCCTTATCAAAATAACGATTACCATTCAGAAACCAAAAATAATATATATTATCATTGTTTTTGGGTACAATGGTTAAGGGGCTTACTATTATTGCCTCCAATAAAAAATCAGTATTTGAAGAAAACTAGGAAACTAGTCATAGGCAGTATTGCTTTACGGCGAGATGGTGTTGCAGTAGTTTGAAGAATATTTCTTGTATTTGAAACAAAATACCATAGTATGCGAGGTATATTAAATGAACCAGAAATCTTATTTTATAGCTTGTTCTGTACTGATCATCCTATCCAATCTTCTCATGTTTTCTCTAGTCAATGAGGGAGAAGGTACAGGAGCTAATCTGATTATAATTGTTGCAACTTGTGTCTTGCTACCAGCCTTTCTACATGCAGTTGAAAATCAGCAGACATCATTGGTAAGGGCAGAATCCTTGCTCATCATTCAGATGGCAGTGGTGTCCTTAGTCCGTCTCCTCAGCCGAATAGAGAGGACACCTGAAATCTTACATACAGGCCCTACTCTTCTAGTTTTAGCAAGCTGGGTAGCCTTTATTGTCTTAGCTATCATGAGAATGTATCAGAAAAAAGGGAAGTAAAGTTAAGTGCATTTTGATTTGTTAGGTTTTATTAGGGCAAGCCTATTTTCCGTGCTTGCTTTTTTTCTACAATTTAGGAGGTTTTGACGACCATTCATGATTTGGCGAAATTAAGGTCAAAAGGAGTGCTATACTAGCAGTGTAAAGGATATAGCTCAACTAAAATAAAGCACACATTTAGGAGGAAATTTTATGAAGAAAAAAATACTTGTCATTTTCATCTTGTATCTAATCATGTCTCCTCTTGGGGATAGTAATTGGTATCATTTATTTTATACCATAGCCTATCTGATTGCAGTTATAATCTATTTTGCTTTAATGAGAAAGAAAGGAGCAAAGAAATGAAAACTTTTCTTGCTAAAAAACGGAACATCTTCTTAGCCAGATTGTTCCTAGGTCAGTTTCCTGTACTGATCTCCACTTATTTATTTCTCTCTCGTCAGTTCTTACATTTTCCCTTAGTTTTTCAATTGCTTTTAGTGGTTGTTAACTTGGCTTCTATTTTGGTGATTGTTTACCTCACTAGGGAAATGAGAGTGAGAAAGTTTGAAAATGATGAGTTGGTCAATCCTAGAACCAATCAACTCATGTTCATCGGATTGACAGGTTTTATGTCGATTATCGGTTTGTATAGAGGTATGACGGCGGCAGAATCCTATCAACAACTGATTGGTTATATTACTTCTGTTCTCTGCTTAATCATCATGCTGCTGCTTATTTGGGGCTTGAAGTATTATAAAAAGTAAGATAAAAAAAGAACTTACAGGCAGTGTTTTCAGACTGCTGGTCTTTTTTAAGAGAAATTCTTGTAATTTAAGAGTTTTTGACGACCGTTTAAGATTTGGATGCAAAACCTAAAAAAGCAGTGCTATACTGAGTGTGTAAAAGTTACAAGGATACCAATGCTAAACTGAAATAAAGGAGTTATTCTTATGGCGAAAAAAATAATTACGATTGTCATCTTGTATGTAATCATGCAAACTTGTCTTTATCCGCTTAGAGGAAATGAGTGGTATTATGTAATGGATGCACTAGCATACTTTACTTCGGTTTATATCTTCGTTCAGTTCAATAAAAAATGGAGAAAAAGCCACTTTGAATCTTGAACATAGAAGTTTTATAGGTCTGGAATGGATCATCTTTCTATTATCTATTTGGAGGTTTGGTGCTGGGCTTTGCTTATAAAAAGAGGCAAAATCTATCGGTGCCTATTTTAGTCCATATTTGTTACAATTGTTTATCATTCTTCTAGTAGTTTTCAGTAGTTAAATTTACAAAGGAATGTAGAGGATGATCAGTTAGCGTCATAGTGACTAGGGAACTGACCTGATAGATGTGAAATCAATAGATGGAGGAATCAAATGAAAAAGTATGTCGAATTGTTAGATTTATGTGCCCGAGTTGTAATAATATTGCTTTCTCTTGTTCTTTGTATAAGAGTACTCATGATTTCAACAGAACTCTGGAGACATGTTCTTGTACTGGTAAGTACCCCTGTTACGATCTATAGTCTGCTAAAACATAGACCAGGTAAGAAGAACATAAAAATCCTGTGAGAATCTTAAAAGAAAGATTAAAAAGATGCAAGCAAAATATAAAAATCAAATAGTAGAAGTTTGGGAAATTGGTAAAGATACTCCTAAACCAGATTGGGTAGAAGACGCCTTGCAAAAGAATTACATAGTATGGCTAGACAATCATGTCCGAATTTTAATGGCAGGACTTCAGTCTTCTCTTGTAACCAATCTAAAAATTGGTCTAGTCGGAACGGCAGGAGGAGGTTTTGCTGGTTATAGTATGTATGTCCTTGGCTATCCAGGAGATTATCTTGACCTCACAAATCATAGAGTGGTATCTGCCACAACTTTTCATCGAGACTATCAAGTTTTATAAAATGATCGGGTAGAAAAAAGATGATGGTCTATCATTTTGTAAAGAATTGACTGCCTAGATGATGAAAAATATAAAGTTTTTAACAGCAACAAAAGTACACAAGGGTAGATGTATTGGCTTATCAAAGTTATGGTGATAGCTACCGAGACTGAATGATAGAGGATTAATACTCAATGAAAATCAAAGAGCAAACTAGGAAGCTAGCCGCAAGCTGTACTTGAGTACGGTAAGGCGACGCTGACGTGGTTTGAATTTGATTTTCGAAGAGTATAAATGATAATTGGTGGCAGTTACAATAGCAAAGCTATGAGGGAGCTTCTATGAAAAAATATTCTATTCTTTTCAAAACAAGTGCAGTCCTTTCTTATTTATTTTTGTTTTTCGGGTTGTCTTGGACAACCCAATTTTGGAGAAATTATTGGGAGTTCTCGTCTTGGGTAGGAAATCTTATCTGGATTCGAAACATCATCAGTGTTCTCTTTATCGGCCTGATGGTTTGGATTTTGATCAGGTCGGGTCATGCTTATCTCTTTTGTATCCCTAGGAAAAAGTGGCTGAGTTATTCTGTTCTGACGGTGTTAACAGCTGTCGTACTTATCTGCTTTAACTATCTGACAGCTAAACACGTTCAGGGGACAAACGAAGGTTGGAATTTGTTTATTGCCTATAGTGAGACCAATTTTGCAGAGTTTGGAGTTTACCTAACCTTAATAGTACTAGGACCTCTGATGGAAGAATTGGTATGTAGGGGACTGCTTCAACATGCCTTCTTTAAGAATTCAAGATGGGGACTGGATATTCTATTTCCGTCAGTTTTGTTCGCCTTACCCCATTTTTCAAGTTTTCCTAGTCTACTAGACATCCTGGTTTATACAGCAGTTGGATGTATATTTGGTGGTTTGACACGCTATACCAAGACTATCTATCCTTCTTACACGATTCATATTGTTAATAATATCATCGCAAACTTACCATTTTTGCTCACTTTTCTACATAGGGTCTCGGGGTAAAAAACCAAAAGGCTTGCTTTTCAGCCATAGAGGAGTTCATCATGTATAAACACTTATTTTTCCTAGATTCAAAAACCTTAGACTGGTTGACACCCTATATTCTAGATTTGGCTTCTGACACCATTGCCTTTAATGTTTTTGTGCTAACCTTTGTATCTGTGGTGGTCTTTTATTTCCTAAATCCCATGCTATCTTTAATGGCTATCTTCTTAGGGGCTGGTTATGTGGTCGGATTTTGGTTACTCAAATGGTTTGTTTTGGAAAGACTAGCACTAAAGGATGACTTGTAGGAAGTCTGTTTGGTGGGGAGGATAATTTTATGGAGTTTTTTGATAAATTTCATGCCTTTTGTTTTGGATTTTTAGTACTAATAATCGTCATTACAGTTCCTTATACGATTAACCATGGGGATTTTTTTCAAAATGAATCTGCATTGATTATTGTAAGTTTTCTAGTAACCTCGCTGAGTGTTGCTTATGCTAGAAAGTTTGAAATGATTTCTTTTGGGATGTTAAGCAAGAAACAACTTTTGCTTTTCATTGCAATCTTTCTTCTAAGTGTGCTTGAGACGCTAGTTTATATTCATTTCTTCGCTGTTTCTTCTGGCGCAGGAGTTCAACACTTGGAGGAAGTCAGCAGAGGAATTTCTCTGTCTTTGATTTTGACTACCTCAGTTTTTGGACCCATCCAGGAGGAACTCATTTTCAGAGGACTTCTTCAAGGTGCGGTTTTTGAAAATTCTTGGTTAGGGCTTGTGCTAACTTCCTCTCTTTTTTCTTTCATGCATGGACCTTCTAATGTCCCTTCGTTTATTTTTTATCTACTTGGGGGCTTGTTACTGGGCTTTGCTTATAAAAAGAGCCAAAATCTATGGGTTTCTACTCTAGTCCATATGTTTTACAACAGTTGGCCACTCTTATTTTATTTATAAAAATCATGAAAGGTAAGTAGGAGATTGTGCTTACCTTTTTCTTTCTATAATGATAATCCAAACCACCCCAGAGGCTTTTATTTGAGAATCAGGTCTGGACTGGTTGACGAATAGCCTAAAAACTAGTAGAATAGTAAGGAAACTTTATACGGAGGAAAGAAATGGACTTGGGTGATATTGAGCTAACGCTGACCCCTATACCTGGGAAAAGCGGAAAAGCTTATATGGGAAGCTACCCTGATGGGAAGCGCGTCTTTATTAAAATGAACACCTCTCCAATCCTACCTGGTTTAGCCAAGGAACAAATCGCTCCTCAATTATTATGGACTCGCCGTTTATCGGATGGGCGTGATATGTGTGCCCAAGAATGGTTGAATGGTAAAATTTTGACCCCTTATGATATGAATCGCAAGCAGATTATCAATATTCTGAGTCGTTTGCATCGTTCGCGTCCTTTGATGACGCAATTGACTCGTTTGGGCTATTCTTTAGAAACACCTTTAGACTTGCTTCAGGCTTGGTTAAAAGATGTTCCAGAATCCTTGAAGAACAATCAGTATCTAAGAATGGTAGTAGAGGATTTGCGAGGAAGCTTGCCAAACTTTAGGGAAGATTATGCAACGATCGTTCATGGAGATGTACGACATAGTAATTGGATTGAGACAGAGAGCGGTCTTATTTATTTAGTGGATTGGGATTCCGTTCGTTTAACGGATCGCATGTTTGATGTAGCGCATATGCTATGTCACTATATTCCAGACTATCAGTGGAAAGAGTGGTTGACTTATTACGGTTACAAATACAACCAGACAGTCATCAACAAACTATTTTGGTATGCTCAGTTATCCTTCTTGAGCCAGATTGCCAAATATTATACAAATGAAGATCTAGAAAATGTCAATCGGGAGATTTATGCCTTGCGCATCTTCCGTGACAAGTATGGAAAGAAGAGATGAGAGTTAGAAATCGTAAAGGGGCAACAGAATTACTAGAGGCTAATCCTCAGTATGTTGTCTTAAATCCTTTAGAAGCCAAAGGAAAATGGCGAGATTTATTTGGAAATGACAATCCTATCCATGTTGAGGTTGGTAGTGGTAAGGGAGCCTTTGTGTCAGGTATGGCCAAGCAAAACCCTAATATCAACTATATCGGGATTGATATTCAAAAGTCTGTTTTGAGTTATGCCTTGGACAAGGTCTTGGAAGTTGCAGTCCCCAATATCAAGTTGTTGTGGGTTGATGGTTCAGATTTGACTGACTACTTTGAAGATGGTGAGATTGATCGCTTGTATCTGAATTTTTCAGATCCATGGCCTAAAAAGCGCCACGAAAAACGTCGTTTAACCTATAAGAGTTTCTTGGATACCTTCAAGCGTATCTTGCCTGAACACGGTGAGATTCATTTCAAAACGGATAACCGTGGCTTGTTTGAATATAGCCTAGTGAGCTTTTCTCAGTATGGCATGAAACTCAACGGTGTCTGGCTAGACTTACATGCCAGCGATTTTGAAGGCAATGTCATGACAGAATATGAGCAAAAATTCTCTAACAAGGGGCAAGTTATCTACCGAGTTGAAGCTCAATTTTAATGTAAAAAATATATCAATCAAAAACTCTATCATAACCAAAAAGTTAGATATATAATTTTATCAAGGGTTTAGTTCTGTACGTAGAGCTAAGCCTTTTTAGTTTGATGTTAGTTCATTGGAGATTTTGGTAAGTGTATACTTGCAACCGGATAAGTGGTATAATGAAGGTATTATGAGAAGAAGAATAAAACCGATTGTCGTCTATCTTTTCTTTTTCCTTGTGATAGGTGGTTTGATTTTTTCCGACCATCAACATCATAGACAAGTGGAGTCGCAAGTAGAAAAAACTGAGAAAACTACTCAGACTAGTGAAACAGAGAAGAATAAGGTTGTTGAAGAAAGATTAGTCTCGATGACTTTGGAAGAAAAAGTAGGCCAGTTGTTCTGGGCTAGGGTTCCTTCTAGTCATCAGCTAGAAGACCTTCAGTCCTATCATTTTGGAGGTTATCTCTTGTTTGGGAGAGATTTTCAAGGACAAACCCTAGAGGATATGAAGGCTTTGACAGATCGCTACCAAGCTGCTTCAAAGATTCCTTTATTGATTGGTTCAGATGAAGAAGGCGGAACCGTGACTCGTATCAGTTCGATTTTAGAGACTCCTTTCCAATCTCCTTTGGAACTTTATCAAAAGGGTGGGATGGAGGCAATCCGTTCTGATACTAGGCAGAAGGCAGAGCTACTAAAATCTGTTGGTATCAATGCTGGACTCTTTCCAGTTGCAGATCTTGCCAGCAATCCATCAGCCTTCATCTATGATCGAACCATTGGACAAGATGCCCAAACGACTGCAAGTTATGTTGAGGAGGTTGTAACAGAACTTCAAAAAAACAAGGTTGGGTCAACCTTGAAGCATTTTCCTGGATATGGAGATAATGGAGACAGTCATACCGACATTATCCAAGACAATCGATCCTTGGATGAGTTAAGACAAGCGGATTTGCTACCTTTTCAAGCTGGCATAGATGCAGTGCGGATAGTGTTTTGGTTTCGCACAATATTCTATCCAAGATTGATACTGTTCCGTCATCGATCTCACCAAAAATCAATGATATTCTTCGCAAAGAACTCCACTTCAATGGAGTTATTATGACGGATGATCTCGATATGGCAGGATTGGCTGATTTTGTCAATCAGGATGAAGCTGCCCTTCAAGCAATTTTAGCGGGTAATGATTTGATTTTAGGATCTTCGTACCAAACTCAAATTCCTTATTTATTAAAGAAAGTCTCCTCAGGAGAGCTGACAGAAGAGCGTATTGATGAGTCTGTGAGACGTATTTTATCTTGGAAATATGACTTGGGGATATTAGGGACTTTGCAGTAAAGAGGGGAGATGACTAGAAAAGGATCAGCTGCTTGGATGCGGAACAGTTGATTTGTAAGGAATTCAGATTGCTTGGTAAAGTGATATCTTTCTATAAAATCGTGCAGAATTTTAAGAAAAAGCTTAAAATCAAGCCTTCTGAGTGCTTATGCTTTACATAAGTAGTCAAAAGTGCTATACTATAAGTAAGAATATGAGAAAGTGAGGCGGGGAAATATCTTCGCCTCTTGCTTATGAGGAGGTGGACGCAATCGCAACTATCGTAGAATTAGTCAGAGAAGTCGTAGAACCTGTCATTGAAGCTCCCTTTGAACTCGTTGATATCGAGTACGGAAAGATTGGCAGTGACATGATTCTTAGTATTTTTGTAGATAAACCAGAGGGAATTACCTTGAACGACACAGCGGACTTGACAGAGATTATCAGTCCTGTCCTAGATACTATCAAGCCAGATCCCTTCCCAGAACAATATTTCCTAGAAATCACCAGCCCAGGCTTGGAACGTCCTTTGAAAACCAAGGAAGCGGTCGCTGGAGCAGTCGGGAAATACATCCATGTTGGTCTTTACCAAGCTATCGATAAGCAAAAGGTCTTTGAAGGAAACTTGCTAGCCTTTGAAGAGGATGAGTTGACTATGGAGTATATGGACAAGACTCGTAAGAAAACAGTCCAAATTCCATACAGTTTGGTGTCAAAAGCACGTTTAGCAGTAAAATTATAGTAAAAGAAAGGAAGCTTTTGAAGATTCAAAAGTGAATAGAAGATGAGTAAAGAAATGCTAGAGGCCTTCCGCATTTTGGAAGAAGACAAGGGAATCAAAAAAGAAGACATCATTGATGCAGTGATGGAATCACTTCGTTCAGCTTATCGCAGACGCTATGGTCAGTCTGATAGTGTAGCCATTGACTTCAACGAAAAAACAGGGGACTTTACAGTTTATACTGTTCGTGAAGTTGTTGATGAAGTATTTGATAGCCGTTTGGAAATCAGCTTGAAAGATGCTCTTGCCATTAATTCAGCCTATGAGCTTGGGGACAAGATTAAATTTGAAGAAGCACCAGGTGAGTTTGGTCGTGTAGCAGCCCAATCTGCCAAACAAACCATCATGGAAAAAATGCGCAAGCAAACACGTGCCATCACCTACAACACCTACAAAGAGCATGAGCAAGAGATCATGTCAGGTACAGTAGAGCGTTTTGACAACCGCTTTATCTATGTCAACCTTGGCAGCATCGAAGCTCAATTGTCAAAACAAGACCAAATCCCTGGAGAAGTTTTTGCTTCTCATGATCGTATCGAAGTTTATGTCTACAAGGTTGAAGACAATCCTCGTGGTGTGAACGTCTTTGTTAGCCGTAGTCATCCAGAAATGATTAAACGTTTGATGGAACAAGAAATTCCTGAGGTCTATGACGGAACTGTTGAAATCATGAGCGTAGCTCGTGAAGCAGGTGACCGTACCAAGGTTGCTGTTCGTAGCCACAATCCAAACGTGGATGCGATCGGGACAATCGTCGGACGTGGTGGTGCTAACATCAAGAAAATCACTAGCAAATTCCACCCAGCTCGCTACGATGCTAAGAGCGATCGTATGGTTCCAATCGAAGAAAACATCGACGTTATTGAATGGGTAGCCGATCCAGCTGAATTTATCTACAACGCTATCGCTCCTGCTGAAGTTGACCAAGTTATCTTTGATGAAAACGACAGCAAACGTGCCTTGGTCGTTGTGCCAGATAACAAGCTTTCTCTTGCGATCGGTCGTCGTGGACAAAACGTGCGCTTGGCAGCTCATTTGACAGGATATCGTATCGATATCAAGTCTGCAAGTGAGTTTGAAGCCATGGAAGCAGCAGAAGAAGCTGACCAGGTAGAAACAGACGAATTGGTCGAAGAATAAAAGCTGATCAGAGGAGGGAAGGATGAAAACTAGAAAAATCCCTTTGCGCAAGTCTGTTGTTTCCAGCCAAGTGATTGATAAGCGAGATTTACTCCGTATTGTCAAGAACAAAGAAGGACAGGTCTTTATCGACCCGACAGGCAAGGCTAATGGTCGTGGCGCTTATATCAAGCTAGACAATGCAGAAGCCCTTGAGGCCAAAAAGAAAAAAGTCTTTAACCGTAGCTTTAGTATGGAAGTTGAAGAAAGCTTTTATGACGAGTTGATTGCCTATGTCGATCACAAAGTGAAAAGAAGAGAGTTAGGACTTGAATAAGCAAAAAATTGCCAATCTCTTGGGTCTTGCTCAACGAGCAGGGAAAATCATCTCGGGTGAAGAAATGGTCGTTAAGGCTATCCAAGACCAGAAAGTAAAGCTGGTATTTCTCGCTCATGATGCCGCTCCCAACTTGACCAAGAAGATTCAGGATAAAAGTCATTATTATCAAGTAGAAGTTATTACCGTGTTTTCAACACTGGAATTAAGCATAGCAGTCGGGAAATCAAGAAAAGTATTGGCTGTGACAGATGCTGGATTTACAAAGAAAATGAGGTCTCTTATGGAATAGAAGAGGAGGACATGATTTGTCTAAGAAAAGATTGTACGAAATCGCGAAAGAACTTGGAAAAGAAAGTAAGGAAGTTGTAGCGCGTGCAAAAGAGTTGGGCTTGGATGTAAAAAGCCACTCATCAAGTGTGGAAGAAGCTGTCGCTGCAAAAATCGCTGCCAGCTTTAAGTCTGCTGCTCCAAAGGTAGAATCGAAACCTGTGGCTCCAAAGCCAGTTGACGCTAAGGAAGAGGCAAAACCAGCAGCAGCTGTTGCCCCTAAAGAGGAAAAAGTGGCGCCAGTAAAACTAGCTGTAGCTAAGGAAGAGGTAAAACCAGCAGCAGCGGTTGCCCCTAAAGAAGAAAGAGTGGCGCCAGTAAAACCGCAGAGTCGAAACTTTAAGGCTGAGCGTGAAGCTCGTGCAAAAGAGCAGGCTGAACGACGCAAGCAAAATAAGGGCAATAACCGTGACCAACAACAAAACGGAAACCGTCAAAAAAATGATAACCGTAATGGTGGTAAACAAGGTCAAGGCAATCGTGACAACCGTCGATTCAATGATCAAGGTAAAAAACAACAAGGTCAGCAAAATCGCGGAAATGATCGCCGCCAGCAAGAGGACAAACGTCCAAATCAAGCAGGCCCTCGCATTGACTTTAAAGCCCGTGCAGCTGCTCTAAAGGCAGAGCAAAATGCAGAATATGCTCGTTCAAGTGAGGAACGCTTCAAGCAAACTCAAGCAGCTAAAGAAGCCTTGGCCCAAGCAAACAAACGCAAGGAACCTGAGGAAATCTTTGAAGAAGCTGCTAAATTGGCTGAACAAGTACAGCAAGTTCAACCAGTGGTTGAAGTAGCTCCTGCAGCTAAAGAACCTGTAGTGGATACACGTCGTAAGAAACAAGCCCGACCAGACAAAGAACGTGACGATTTTGATCACGAAGAAGATGGTCCTAGAAAACAACAAAAGAATCGAAGTAGTCAAAATCAAGTGAGAAATCAAAGAAATAGTAACTGGAACAATAACAAAAAGAATAAAAAAGGCAATAACAAAAACAACCGTAATCAGGCACCAAAACCTGTTACAGAGCGTAAGTTCCATGAATTGCCAACAGAATTTGAATATACAGATGGTATGACCGTCGCGGAAATTGCAAAACGTATCAAGCGCGAACCAGCTGAGATTGTTAAGAAACTCTTCATGATGGGCGTGATGGCGACACAAAACCAGTCCTTGGACGGTGAAACAATCGAACTCCTCATGGTAGATTACGGTATTGATGCTAAACAAAAGGTTGAAGTGGACAATGCTGATATCGAACGTTTCTTCGCTGAAGATGGTTATCTCAATGAAGATGAACTTGTAGAGCGTCCACCAGTTGTTACCATCATGGGACACGTTGACCATGGTAAGACAACCCTCTTGGATACCCTTCGTAATTCTCGTGTTGCGACAGGTGAAGCAGGTGGTATCACTCAGCATATCGGTGCCTACCAAATCGTTGAAAATGGCAAGAAGATTACCTTCCTTGATACACCAGGACACGCGGCCTTTACATCTATGCGTGCGCGTGGTGCGTCTGTTACCGATATTACCATCTTGGTTGTAGCGGCAGATGACGGTGTTATGCCTCAGACAATCGAAGCCATCAACCACTCAAAAGCAGCCAACGTTCCAATCATCGTAGCCATCAACAAGATTGATAAACCAGGTGCCAACCCAGAACGTGTGATCGGTGAATTGGCTGAACATGGAGTTATGTCAACAGCTTGGGGTGGAGATTCTGAGTTCGTAGAAATCTCAGCCAAGTTCAACCAAAATATCGATGAACTCTTGGAAACTGTCCTACTTGTGGCTGAAATTCAAGAGCTCAAAGCTGATCCAACAGTTCGTGCCATCGGTACGGTTATCGAAGCTCGCTTGGATAAAGGAAAAGGTGCGGTCGCAACCCTTCTTGTTCAACAAGGTACTTTGAATGTCCAAGATCCAATCGTTGTCGGAAATACTTTTGGACGTGTCCGTGCTATGACTAACGACCTTGGACGTCGTGTGAAGGTTGCAGGCCCATCAACACCAGTATCGATCACAGGTTTGAACGAAGCGCCAATGGCAGGTGACCACTTTGCCGTTTACGAAGATGAAAAATCTGCCCGTGCAGCTGGTGAAGAACGTGCTAAACGTGCTCTTATGAAGCAACGTCAAGCTACTCAACGTGTCAGCCTTGAAAACCTCTTTGATACCCTTAAAGCAGGAGAACTCAAGTCTGTTAACGTCATCATCAAAGCCGACGTACAAGGTTCTGTTGAAGCTCTCTCTGCATCACTTCAAAAGATTGATGTGGAAGGTGTTAAAGTAACTATCGTCCATGCAGCTGTCGGTGCCATCAACGAATCTGACGTGACCCTTGCAGAAGCTTCAAATGCCTTTATCGTTGGTTTCAACGTACGCCCTACACCACAAGCTCGTCAACAAGCAGAAGCTGACGATGTAGAGATCCGTCTCCACAGCATCATCTACAAGGTTATCGAAGAGATGGAAGAAGCCATGAAAGGGATGCTTGACCCAGAATTTAAAGAAAAAGTTATCGGTGAAGCGATCATCCGCGAAACCTTCAAGGTATCTAAAGTGGGAACAATCGGAGGATTCATGGTTACCAGCGGTAAAGTTACCCGTGACTCTAAAGTCCGTGTTATCCGTGATGGTGTTGTTATTTACGATGGCGCTCTAGCTAGCTTGAAACACTATAAAGATGACGTTAAAGAAGTTACAAACGGCCGTGAAGGTGGTCTCATGATTGACGGCTACAATGATCTTAAGATGGATGATGTGATTGAAGCCTACATCATGGAAGAAATCAAACGATAATAGAGAAACGATAGCCGATTTGACTCGTCGTCAACAGCGCCTTGATGAACTCGTAGTTCTATCTAAGGCTTGTTTCCTAGATTCAAATGGCTCTAGTTCCTCTATCTACTAGACAAAGCTAGGTCTGCTGGCCTAGCTTTTGGTTCAATTGAGAGAAAGGAAAAAAGCATGGCAAATCATTTCCGTACGGATCGTGTGGGCATGGAGATCAAGCGCGAAGTCAATGAGATTTTGCAAAAGAAAGTCCGTGATCCACGAGTCCAAGGTGTGACTATCACTGATGTTCAGATGCTAGGGGACTTATCTATGGCTAAGGTTTACTACACTATTTTGAGTAACCTGGCTTCAGATAACCAAAAAGCTCAAATCGGGCTTGAAAAAGCAACTGGAACAATCAAACGTGAACTGGGTCGCAATTTGAAATTGTACAAAATTCCAGACTTAACTTTCGTCAAAGATGAATCCATAGAGTATGGAAACAAGATTGACGAGATGCTACGCAATCTGGATAAAAACTAAGTAGAAAGAGGGGCAACCCTCTTTTTTGTGTGGAAAATAGGTGGAATTTAAAATGGAAAAATATTCTTTTAAAAATGAGATTCTGTATTTATAAAATGCTTTTTTTTTTTAGGAAATATGATATGATAATTTCATAAATAAAAGGAGATTCTATTAATGAATAATGTAAAAAAAGTTTGTCGTTTAGCCTTACTATGTCTGTCTGTTTCTACTCTAGTTGCTTGTAGTTCTCTGTCTGAAAAAACAAGTAATTCATCTAGTGATAGTAAAACAGAAAGTTCTGGGAAAAAAGGATTTTTAGATAAAGCAAAAGATAAATTAGGTTCTAGTGACTTTAATCCACAAGATGTCAGTGATGAGACAATTGAGTCTATCAAAACTTATGAAGATTATTTGACTATGTATGAGAAAATTGTCAATAATTACTATACCGAAGCAGATGAAGCCTTTAAGGGAACCGCTTTAGAAGATAGTGCTTCTATTCAAGAATTAAAAGATAGTACTAAAAAAGAAATGGAAGAACAGAAAAAACAATATGGTCCATTGAAGAAAGCACCTATTCAAGGAAAAGAGGAAATAATTCAGTTTTTAAAGGAATATCGTGATTCTCTACACGATCAAGTAGAACAGTGGAAAGCTAGTCTTTAATAAGAAGAATGGAGTTTGGGATGGACTATCAATTGTTACCTCATGAATACATGGTTATGAATAGTGACCATGTGAGTTTTGGGAAAAATGGTTTGTCTACAGATGAATTAATTTTAACAAATCTACACTTAATACATATCAAAAAAGGTATTTTTGGAGGAAAAAAAGATCAAACTACTATACCAATTAACCAAATTAAGGTTTTTGAGGGGAAACCACAAGTTTCAGTTACAAAATCCAATGGTATGAAACGATTAGAAATCTATTATAATGGTGGACAAGTTATCTTCTCATTCTCTAATACTAAGGATACTGAAAAGTGGGCAACGAATATTATTAAATTAATCTCTGGTGATACAAGCAACTTTGCAACCTTGGGTGATAATAGCTTATTTGGTGTAGAAATTTTGGCAGAGACTCTAAAAGATACGTTTGACACTTTCAAAGAAGGGTTTGGTATTAAGGATGCAGAACCAGAGAGACTATCTACTAAATGCAGTTTTTGTGGAGCTCCTCTGTCTGGAACCGTAAAACAAACTGTCAAATGTAGTTTTTGTGATATGGAACAGACCTTGTAGGAGATGAAATATGGGAATAATTAAAGCATTTACAGATTCAATTAGTGGTACTTTTGCAGATCAATGGAAGGAGATTATTACAGTTCAGGCTTTTGATGAACATACAGCTGTAAGTCCGGGTGTTCTTCAAGTCAGTAATAATGGTAGAGGAGTTAATAGTCAGGGGTCTATAGGTGTCATTTCAAATGGGTCTAAGATATTTATTCCTGAAAATACTGCTGCTTTTATTTTTAGTCAGTCTGGAATAGAAGAAATTATCACTGAACCAGGTGGATATGAATATCAAAATGGGGAGAGTAGTGTTTTTAATGGTGATGGGCTAAAAAAATCACTGTTTG
The DNA here is from genome assembly GCF_009496285.1 of Streptococcus mitis. Taxonomy (GTDB): domain Bacteria; phylum Bacillota; class Bacilli; order Lactobacillales; family Streptococcaceae; genus Streptococcus; species Streptococcus mitis_BP. The sequence continues at coordinate 54,448 of NZ_WIJK01000009.1, read as the reverse complement.
ATAATGTTGTTAATCGTGTTGGATTTGGCGGACAAAGTGATCAGCAAAAACAGATTTGTTTTGTCAATTTGAGAGAAATTCGCGATATTAGGTTTGGTACTCGTGGTCCGGTTATGTATAACGACTTGTTTTATGGTACAGACTTAGAAGTACGTGCTTTTGGAACTTTTTCTATTCAAATTACGGACGCTATCAAGTTTGTAAAAAATTTCCTTCCTGCAAATGTGACCTACTATAGCTTTGATAGTGCTCAAGCAAGGGCTCAGATAGTCACGGAATTTCTTCAATCCTTTATCGTTGCCCTTAATTCGTTATCAACAACTTATCGTATTTCACAGCTACCATCACAAGCATCAGTACTTGCAAAACAAGTATCGAATGATGAACAGTATGCTGGTACTTGGAAAGATCGTTTTGGGTTTGAGATTATAAAAGTTGCGATTGCTAATATAGAATTCTCACCAGAATCTAAGGAATTAGTTAAGAACTTTTCATCAAATAAGATGAATTTAAAGGCTTTTGATGATGTATCGCAGAAAGCTTCTAATATTGCTGCACAACAAAAAGTCGCATCAGGGATCGAACAACATGGGCTAGGAGATGGTGCGGGGATGATTTTTGGTATGAATATGGCACAACAGTTAGATGAAAAAGCAACTAAACCAAGTTTATCTTTTGATGAGCAAATCGAAGCTCTTACTAAACTAAAATCACTTTTAGATGCAGATATATTATCTCAGGAAGAGTTTGATCGAAAGAAAAAAGAAATTATGGACTTATAAGATTGACGAAATGCTATGCAATCTGGATAAACATTAAGCAGAAAGAGGGGCAACCCTCTTTTTTGTGTGTCTATAAGTAGGTCGTTGTCTAATCAGATTAGATGAGTAGAAATCAAGGAAATAAAATAGATCTTGAAAATATCATTTATTCCATAAATATGATAAGATAAAGCTTGATATGAATGAAAAATGGAGATAGAGATGGCTAAAGAAGATGTGGCGATGCAAGTGTTGCAACAGGTAGTAAAACTTCCTGTCGTCAAAGTGAATCGGTCAAAATTTTTAATGGACAAATTCTCTAAGGAAGTGGCTTCAAAGGATATTCCAAGATTATTGGAAGAAGGGCCGACAGCTTTATTATCTCAGGAAACCTTAGATCGAGTGGCCAATGCCTGTATTAAAGATAATGTTTTACTGGCAAGTGGGACATCTGTTTTGGCAGGTTTGCCTGGAGGTATTGCCATGGCAGTTACCATTCCGACAGATGTAGCCCAGTTTTACGCATTTTCATTGAAACTAGCCCAGGAGCTAGGCTATATTTACGGCTACGATGATCTCTGGGCTTCGCGAAATGAGCTGAGCGAAGAAGCTAAAGATACCCTCTTGCTCTATCTGGGAGTGATGTTGGGAGTAAATGGTGCGGGCACTCTACTTCGTTCTGGTGGGGTTACAGTTGCTAAGCAAGTGATGAAAATTGTGAACAAAAAGGCTTTGACAAAGACTCTTTGGTATCCAATTTTGGAAAAAGTTCTGAAAATCTTTGGAGTGAATCTAACTAAGGGAGGATTGGTTAAGGGGATGGGAAAAGTTATTCCTATCTTAGGTGGAGTCCTATCAGGTGGCTTAACCTTTGCGACTATGAAACCCATGGGAGAAAGATTGCAAAAAGAATTGTCCAAATTGATTAACTACGATGAAGCACAATATCAAAGAGATGTTGCCACTATCCAAAAAGAGGTTGAAATCATCGAAGGAGAATGACATGGGGATCATAACAGTACTGGCCAAAACCTACGGTAATTATCTTCTTACAAGGCAAGCTTTAAAAGTTGCAGAAACCATAAAAAAAGATGAAAACACAGTAGTTAGTTTGGCGAAATTAGTTCTCGTAGATAAGCTTATGGATACAGCCACTTGGTTGATGAAACCGGAGGATAAAGAATGAAATCTTTTTGGAGGTTCTTTACTCTTCTTTTTATAACACCAATTGTTGGTCTGATAAAAATACTCTGGTTCCTAATCTCTTTCGCCTTCCAATTACTGTTCTATAAGATTCTTTTCAAAATCATAGACTGGTTTTTCAAACTTCTTTAATGATAATACTAAAGATACATTAAGACTTTGGGATATTTACTAGGAAGAATCTATATATTTAGAAATAATGAAGTGATACGAAATAAACTAGCAAGTCTTCTACTGCTAGTTTTTTAATCTTTGCCCTTGTGGTATAATAAAAAAGAAAAAACTGTTAGAGAATATGATGGAGGTTATGATGGACAATATCATTGATGTATCTATTCCTGTTGCGGAAGTGGTGGACAAGCATCCAGAAGTTTTGGATATCCTAGTAGAACTTGGTTTTAAACCTCTTGCAAATCCCTTGATGCGAAATACAGTCGGACGAAAAGTATCGCTCAAACAGGGGGCTAAGCTGGAGGGAACTCCTATGGACAAGATTGTACGCACACTGGAAGCAAATGGTTACGAAGTGATTGGATTAGACTAATGGCAGATGAACGAATTCATGTCCTACGGGATATTTTATTAGAATTGCATAATGGAGCCTCCCCTGAATCCGTTCAGGAACGCTTTGATGAAACCTTTACAGGTGTATCAGCTATCGAGATTTCTCTCATGGAGCACGAGTTGATGAACTCTGACTCAGGTGTGACCTTTGAAGATGTCATGGAGCTTTGTGATGTCCATGCCAATCTCTTTAAAAATGCTGTTAGGGGTGTTGAAGTTGAAGATACCGACCATCCAGGTCATCCTGTCCGTGTTTTTAAGGATGAAAATCTAGCCCTCCGTGCTGCCTTGATTCGTGTTCGTAGACTGTTAGACACGTATGAGTCTATGGAGGATGAGGAAATGCTTGCGGAGATGCGTAAGGGTTTGGTTCGCCAGATGGGACTTGTAGGTCAGTTTGACCGTCACTACCAGCGCAAGGAAGAACTCTTCTTTCCTATCATGGAACGTTATGGACATGATTCGCCACCAAAAGTCATGTGGGGAGTGGATGACCAAATCAGGGAACTCTTTCAAAAAGCCTTGACGACAGCCAAGTCCCTACCAGAAGTGTCTATTAGCACTGTAAAGGCAGATTTTGAAGCTTTTGCGACAGAATTTGAGAGTATGATTTTTAAGGAAGAATCCATCCTCCTCATGATTCTACTCGAATCCTTTACCCAGGATGACTGGATTCAGATTGCCGAGGAAAGTGATGCTTATGGCTATGCCATTATCCGTCCGTCTGAGAAATGGGTTCCTGAACGTAAAAGCTTTGTTGAGAAGAAAAGTGTAGAAGAGCCAAGTCAGCCAGAAACTGTAGAAGACCAAGTTCAGAAGGTTATCGACACGCCAGAAGGTCAGTTTACTATCACCTTCACACCTAAGGAAAAGGAAGCGGTAGTAGATCGCCATAGTCAACAGGCTTTTGGTAATGGCTATCTGTCAGTCGAGCAGGCTAATCTTATTCTCAACCATCTGCCAATGGAAATTACCTTTGTTAATAAGGATGATATTTTCCAGTATTACAATGACAATACGCCAGCAGATGAAATGATTTTCAAGCGGACACCTTCTCAAGTAGGGCGAAATGTTGAGCTTTGTCACCCACCCAAGTACCTTGATAAGGTAAAGACCATTATGAAAGGTCTTCGTGACGGGGTCAAGGACAAGTACGAGATGTGGTTCAAGTCCGAGTCACGAGGTAAGTTTGTCCATATCACCTATGCTGCAGTACACGATGAAAATGGAGAATTTCAAGGTGTATTGGAGTATGTTCAGGATATCCAGCCTTACCGTGAGATTGATACAGACTATTTCCGTGGATTAGAATAAGGAGAAACAATGAGTTACGAACAAGAATTTATGAAAGAATTTGAAGCTTGGGTTAATACCCAAATCATGATTAACGATATGGCGCTCAAGGAAAGCCAAAAGGTCTATGAAGAAGATCAAGATGAGCGTGCTAAAGATGCCATGATTCGCTATGAAAGCCGCTTGGATGCCTACCAGTTCTTGCTAGGCAAGTTTGAAAATTTCAAGGCAGGCAAGGGATTCCATGATTTACCAGAAGATTTATTTGGAGAGAGAAACTATTAAGTTTTCAATATTGGTAAAGGGGAGTGGGACTCCCTTTTTCATTGTTCCTTGAGCCTTTTTGTGTTACAATGTTAGCATGAAAACGAAAAATATTATTAAAACAGGTTTAGTCGTGGCAGGGCTTGGAGCACTTGCCTTTGGTGCTAAGAAAATAGCTGATGATCACAAACTAATGGCAAGTCAAGAAGAATTAACTAGTAGAGTCCGAGAGGAATTCTCAAAAATGGGAGTTATTGCAACTCTTTACGTACAGCTTTACGAAAGTGATATGAATCGCTTGGTCGGAGGTGTCATGTTTGAAGATGGTCGTCACTATACCTTTGTCTACGAAGATGAAGATCTCATCTACGAGGAGGAAGTTTTATGATTTCTCCTAATAGTTTAGAAGAATTAGCAAATCTAGTAGAACAGGATGGCAAGAAGGTCTTCCTTTTTGTTGCGGATTGGTGTGGCGATTGTCGCTATATCTATCCAGCTCTGCCAGAGATTGAAGAGACCAATCCAGAGTTTACCTTTATACGAGTAGACCGTGATGAGTACATGGACTTAGCCAAACTTTGGGATGTTTACGGAATTCCAAGTCTTGTTGTCTTAGATAAGGACAAGGAGATTGGACGCTTTGTCAATCGTGACCGTAAAACCAAGGCACAAATAAACGACTTTTTAGCAGAATTAAAATAGGAGAAAAGAAAGAATGATTTTTACATATAACAAAGAACATGTCGGTGATGTCCTTATGGTCATCGTGAAAAATAGTGGCGATGCCAAACTAGATGTTGAGCGTAAAGGCAATGTGGCACGTGTATTCCTAAAGGAAACTGGTGAAACTGTTGCTTGGAACATTTTTGAAGTTTCTAGCTTATTCGAAATTGAGGAACGTGGCCAAGTATTTTTGACAGACGACCAAGTAGCTCGTTTGAACCAAGAATTACAGGCGGAAGGTTTTACAGAAGAAATTGTCAATGACAAGGAACCGAAATTTGTCGTTGGAGAAATTGTAGAAATGGTTGCGCATCCAGATAGTGACCACCTCAATATCTGCCAAGTGGCAGTTGCGAGTGATAAGACAGTGCAAATCGTTGCAGGAGCTCCTAATGCGCGTGTCGGTTTAAAAACCATTGTTGCTCTTCCAGGAGCTATGATGCCAAAAGGGAATCTCATTTTCCCAGGGGAACTTCGTGGTGAAAAGAGTTTTGGGATGATGTGCAGTCCTCGTGAACTTGCCTTACCAAATGCTCCACAAAAGCGTGGTGTCATTGAATTGTCAGAAGACCAAGTTGTCGGAACACCATTTGACCCAGCAAAACACTGGACAGCTTAAATTTGTTCAGTTAGATAGGAGAAAGTAAGATGGCAAAAAATGTTGTGATCACAGGTGCAACATCAGGCATCGGTGAAGCAATTGCGCGTGCCTATCTAGAAAAAGGTGAGAATGTCGTTCTTATAGGACGTCGAACAGAAAGACTTGAAGTCCTAAAAAACGAGTTTATAAAAGCCTATCCAAGTCAAAAAGTTTGGACCTTTCCGCTAGATGTAACAGATATGACAATGGTTAAGACTGTTTGTTCAGAAATTCTTGAAGCAGTAGGTTCTATTGATATTTTAGTTAATAATGCTGGCCTGGCTTTAGGTTTAGCTCCTTATCAGGATTATGAAGAGTTGGATATGCTGACCATGCTGGATACCAATGTCAAGGGTTTGATGGCAGTCACTCGTTGCCTCTTGCCTTCTATGGTGACTGCAAATCAAGGCCATATCATTAATATGGGTTCAACCGCAGGTATTTACGCCTACGCTGGTGCAGCAGTCTATTCAGCAACCAAGGCAGCTGTCAAAACTTTTTCAGATGGGATTCGGATTGACACCATAGCTACAGATATCAAGGTGACGACTATTCAGCCTGGTATTGTAGAGACTGACTTTTCTAAGGTCCGTTTCCATGGAGATGAGGCACGGGCTGCAACGGTCTATCAGGGACTCGAAGCCTTGCAGGCGCAAGATATCGCAGATGCTGTTGTCTATGTAACCAGTCAACCACGACGTGTACAAATCACAGATATGACCATCATGGCCAATCAACAAGCAACTGGATTTATGATTCACAGAGACTAACATTATTTTAAAAAAGTTACAAATTTTGTAACTTTTTTTGATTTCCTTCGAATAGATAAGTAGGAGGATGAAAAAATGTTTAATAAAATTATTCTTATTGGAAGAATTGTGGCAACACCAGAATTGCACAAAACCAACAATGACAAGTCCGTTGCACGAGCAACTATCGCAGTGAATCGCCGTTATAAAGATCAAAATGGGGAACGTGAAGCAGACTTCATCAATATTGTGGTCTGGGGCAAATTGGCTGAAACCTTGGCTAGCTATGGAAGCAAAGGTAGTCTCATTTCTGTGGATGGAGAACTTCGTACCCGTAAGTTTGAAAAGAATGGACAGACCAACTATGTAACAGAAGTTCTCTGTACAGGTTTCCAACTCTTAGAAAGCCGTGCCCAACGTGCTATGCGTGAAAATAATGCAGGCCAAGACTTAGCAGATCTTGTTTTGGAAGAGGAGGAACTTCCATTTTAAAATGACAAGAGTTTGAGAGTTTCTCGAACTCTTTTTTATGCTATAAATCAGACTTTTTTCTTGACTATTTTTGACCAAGTGATACAATAGAACTATGGTTTAGCACTCGTATACAAAGAGTGCTAATAATATGATTGAATTATGGAGGAAAACAGATGTTGAAACCATTAGGAGACCGTGTGGTCTTGAAAATTGAAGAAAAAGAACAAACTGTTGGAGGCTTTGTCCTCGCAAAATCAGCCCAAGAAGAAACGAAAACAGCTACAGTAGTGGCTACTGGACAAGGTGTTCGTACCTTGAGCGGTGAGTTAGTCGCTCCAAGTGTAAAAGTTGGAGATCAAGTTTTAGTCGAAGCTCATGCAGGTATCGAGGTCAAAGATGGGGATGAAAAATACCTCATCGTAGGTGAGGCTAGCATCTTGGCAATCGTTGAAGAATAAGAGGAGGAAATAAGTATGTCAAAAGAGATTAAGTTTTCATCTGATGCACGTTCAGCTATGGTCCGTGGTGTTGATATCCTAGCTGATACAGTTAAAGTAACCTTGGGGCCTAAAGGACGTAACGTTGTTCTTGAAAAATCATTCGGTTCACCATTGATTACCAACGACGGTGTGACAATCGCTAAAGAAATTGAACTAGAAGACCATTTTGAAAATATGGGTGCCAAATTGGTATCAGAAGTAGCTTCTAAGACTAATGATATCGCTGGTGACGGGACAACTACTGCAACAGTCTTGACACAGGTAATCGTTCGTGAAGGAATCAAAAACGTTACAGCAGGAGCAAATCCAATCGGTATTCGTCGAGGGATTGAAGCAGCGGTTGCTACAGCTGTAGAAGCCTTGAAAAATAATGCCATTCCTGTTGCCAACAAAGAAGCTATCGCGCAGGTTGCTGCTGTATCCTCTCGTTCTGAAAAAGTAGGTGAGTACATCTCTGAAGCCATGGAAAAAGTTGGTAAAGATGGTGTTATCACTATTGAAGAATCACGTGGTATGGAAACAGAGCTTGAAGTCGTAGAAGGAATGCAATTTGACCGTGGGTATCTATCACAGTACATGGTGACAGATAATGAAAAAATGGTTGCAGACCTTGAAAATCCATACATTTTAATCACTGACAAGAAAATTTCAAATATCCAAGAAATCTTGCCACTGCTAGAAAGCATTCTACAAAGCAGTCGTCCACTCTTGATTATTGCTGATGACGTTGACGGTGAAGCTCTTCCAACTCTTGTTTTGAATAAGATTCGTGGAACTTTCAACGTAGTTGCTGTTAAGGCACCTGGTTTCGGGGACCGTCGTAAAGCAATGTTGGAAGACATCGCAATTTTGACAGGTGGAACTGTTATCACAGAAGATCTTGGTCTTGAATTGAAAGATGCTACCATCGAAGCTTTAGGTCAAGCAGCTAAAGTGTCTGTCGATAAAGATAGCACAGTCATTGTAGAAGGTGCAGGTAATCCTGAAGCAATTGCTAACCGTGTTGCTGTCATCAAATCACAAATTGAAACAACAACTTCAGAATTCGACCGTGAAAAACTCCAAGAACGCTTGGCTAAATTGTCAGGCGGGGTAGCAGTTATCAAGGTCGGTGCAGCAACTGAAACTGAGTTGAAGGAAATGAAACTCCGCATCGAAGATGCCCTTAATGCTACTCGTGCAGCAGTAGAAGAAGGTATTGTTGCAGGTGGTGGTACTGCCCTTGTTAATGTTATCTCTGCTGTTGAAGCTTTAGAATTGACAGGAGATGAAGCAACAGGACGTAGCATTGTACTTCGTGCCTTGGAAGAACCTGTTCGTCAAATTGCCTACAATGCAGGCTATGAAGGTTCAATTGTTATTGATCGTTTGAAACATGCAGAAGCTGGTACAGGCTTCAACGCTGCAACAGGTGAATGGGTCAACATGATCGAAGCAGGTATTATCGATCCTGTTAAGGTTAGCCGTTCAGCCCTTCAGAACGCAGCTTCAGTAGCAAGCTTGATTCTAACAACAGAAGCAGTCGTAGCTAACAAACCAGAACCCGCTGCACCAGCGCCAGCTATGGATCCATCAATGATGGGTGGCTACTAAGAAATAAATAAAAACAGGTAGAATGAAAGATTTCTACCTGTTTCTTTTGAATTACTCAAAAAGAGGGAGCTCAGCTTCCTCTTTTTACATTCAATTAATTATGGTTTGATAACTTCAGCTCCACCCATGTATGGACGAAGAACTTCTGGAATGGTCACAGAACCATCTTCGTTTTGATAGTTTTCAAGGATAGCAGCGACTGTACGACCAACAGCAAGTCCAGAACCATTCAAAGTATGAAGAAGTTTAACCTTACCATCGGCTTCATCACGGTAACGGATTTGGGCACGACGAGCTTGGAAATCTTCTGTATTTGAACAGCTTGAGATTTCACGATATGTGTTTTGCGCAGGGATCCATACTTCCAAGTCATAAGTCTTAGCAGCAGAGAAGCCCATATCTCCGGTAGAGAGAGCAACTACGCGATATGGAAGGTTGAGTTTTTGAAGGATGTTTTCAGCGTTGGCTGTCATCTTTTCTAGTTCTTCGTATGACTCTTCAGGCTTGGCAAATTTCACCATTTCTACCTTGTGGAATTGGTGTAAACGAATCAAACCACGAGTATCACGACCAGCTGAACCAGCTTCAGAACGGAATGATGGGCTCATAGCAGTAAAGTAGATTGGTAAGTCTTTTCCATCAAGAATTTCATCACGGTAGTAGTTGGTCAGAGGAACTTCAGCTGTAGGAATGAGGACGTAGTTCGTATCTTTCAATTCAAACGTATCTTCTTTGAATTTTGGATATTGTCCTGTACCAAACATTGAGTCATGGTTAACCATGTAAGGTGTGATGACTTCAGTGTAACCTTCTTTTCCATGCTCATCCAACATAAAGTTGTAGATCGCACGTTCCAAACGAGCCCCAAGTCCTTTATAGAAGAGGAAGCGCGCTCCAGTTACCTTTCCACCACGTTCCCAGTCAAGAATACCAAGATCTTCACCTAGATCCCAGTGAGCTTTTGGTTCAAAGTCGAACTCGCGAGGAGTTCCCCAACGGCGAACTTCTACGTTATCATCTTCGTCTGCACCGATAGGCACGCTATCAGCTGGGATGTTTGGAAGAGTTGTGGTAAATTCTGTCAATTTAGCATCAATTTCTGCCAATTCAGCATCAAGAGCTTTGACCTCAGCAGATAGGGTTTGCATAGCTGCAATCTTGTCGTCTGCATTTTCCTTGTTACGTTTAGCTTGGGCAATCTCAGCAGAAACTGTGTTACGTTCAGCCTTGAGGGTTTCAACCTTAACCAAGATGTCACGTCGTTTGGCATCGATTTCTTTCATCTCGTTCAAGATAGCAGCATCTACACCACGTGTAGCTAGTTTTTCTGCGACAGCATCAAAGTCTGTACGAATACGTTTGATATCTAACATATAAACTCCTTTATGAAAAAAGCACACCTGACAAAGCGTTGGAGTGGCAGGGCCACGGTTCCATCCAACTTCACAGGTGTGCACTTGATTCTGTATTTGATTTAAAACAACGGTAGAATTTCAATTAAATCTTCTATCTGCTCGCAGCACCCGCAGACTTTCTGAAAGAAGGAAGTAACCTACTTATCCGTTTCTATGATTATACTAAACTTTCTATTTTTTTGCAAATAGATTTTTAATTTTTCGACCAATGATTTGGACTAAGGTAGGAAGTTTGACTACCTTGTCATTTCCCAATTTTTCACGAGCAATCTTAAGAATTTTTCCAGAGTCTTTTGAGGCGAAGAGGAATTTTCCTTGATCTGTAAAGATTTCAAAATGACGACTAACCTTGCGGCCTGAAACATTGGCTCCGATTTGATTAACGCTGGACCAAGGGATTTGAATATAGTCCTCGACATTACGATCTGAGTAAAATTCTAGGGCATGATCTCCGACCAGAAATTTTCCAACCTTTCCTGTAATGGAGAGATAGGAGGTTCCAGTTGTTTGCAAGTCGACGACCTTATTGAGGGATTGTGCCATGTTTAGTCTTCCTTATTTTCACCGAAAAATGCTTGGTAGAGAGCTTTAAGAGCGGCTTTTTCTTGGTCTTTGTGGACAACAAACATGATAGAAACTTCACTAGAACCTTGTGACATCATTTGGATGTTGATGTTGTTTTCAGATAAGGCACGAGTGGCTGTAGCAGTTACCCCGATATGACGCTTCATTTTTTCCCCAACAATCATAATGATAGAGAGGTCGTGTTCGATTTCAGCGTGGTCTACCTCTGCTTTTTGGACTAATTGACGAAGGATTTCTTCTTCCTTAATCGGAGTCAATTCTCGTGAACGTAAGATGATAGACAGGTCATCGATACCAGTTGGCATATGTTCCCAACCAATATTAAGGTCCTCAAGGATCTGAAGAACTTTACGACCAAAACCGATTTCGCGGTTCATCAGATATTTAGACATATTAATGCTGACAAAGCCAGAATCACCAGCGATCCCAACAACTGGAAATTTATCGCTGCTATGTTGTAGCACAATGCGAGTACCTGGGTGGTCTGGATTGTTGGTATTTTTAATGACAAGAGGAATTTTCCCACGGTAGGCAGGTAGAAGTGCTTCATCGTGTAGTACAGAGAATCCTGCATAGGCCAATTCACGCATTTCACGGTAGGTCAATTCAGGGATAGAGTGTGGCTTATGGATAATACCAGGGTGGGCTGCAAAGATTCCGTCTACATCAGTAAAGTTTTCATAGAGGTCAGCTTTGACACCAGCAGCAATGATAGAACCAGTGATATCTGAACCTCCACGTGAGAAGGTACAAATTTGATCTTCTTTCGTAACACCGAAGAAACCAGGGATAACAAGAACTTCAGTTGAATTTGTCAATTCCTCGATTTTATCGTAACTTGATGGGATGATACGTGCATTTCCAGGTTCGCTCGTAACGACGATACCAGCTTCTCTAGGATGAACATAACGCGCCTCCAAGCCATTTTGGTTAAAGTAGGCTGCAATCAACTTGGCATTGTTATTTTCTCCAGCTGCTAGAAAGGTATCATAGAGAAACTTATTATCTTCAATTGGAAGAGTTGCAAGAGCACGGATGCTTTTTGAGATTTTTTCTAGAACTGTTGGTTTGAGTTTTAGCTCACTAACCATGGCAGCATAGCGATCAATAATCCAGTTTTGACGTTTACTGATATCATTACCAGCTACATAGTCGCGGTAGTATTTAATCAAGGCATCTGTCACCTTGGTATCTTCAGAATTGCGTTTACCAGGCGCAGAGACGACTACAAAACGACGTTCTGGATCACTTTTGACAATATTTAAAACTTTTTCTAACTGACTAGCAGAGGCAAGCGAGCTTCCACCAAATTTAACAACCTTCATAAGAACTCCTAAAGTAAGTATTTTATACGATTATAGCAGAAAGAGGGGCTTTTTTCAATCTGGAAAATTTCCTATATAATTGTTTGAATGTCTCATCAGGAAAGCTTATAATAAAGGTGTAGGGGAAAACTCTTCTGATGAAAGGAGTTGGGAAAGATGATTAAAAGAGTGTTTTATTTAATACTATTCCTTACCTTCGTGATGATTCCTACAAGTATCGGAGCAACTTATCATCCTCTTCCCAGTGGTCGTTTGACTGGAGAAGAATTAGCGATTGAGTATGCTCAGGAAGGTCAGATATCAGTTGAGAGGGCTAAAATTATCTTATCTATCGGCTTGTCAGATAGTCAGTCAAGGACTTATCGAATTCTCTCTGAAAAGATTATCGTCAATCCTAACTATGAAGCTAGAGTCAAGTTTTACTGTCAAACAGATGAGAGTGGACAATTTAGAGGAATCACGAAACTCTTAGCTGCAAGTCTGGTCGACAAGGATGGGGATAAGGAAGTTCCTTTTACAGGAAATCTTTTTGCCTACCTTGAAGATCCAAATCGTGTTTTTTACATGGTTTCAGGAGAATTCTACCATAAGGGACCCAACCAAGCACAGCTCTATCAGAGAGAAGGAGGACGAATGCTTGAAGTGATTTATGATTTTATGGATGATACAAGTACTGGTTTTCCTGTATTTTTAGAGACCAAACTAAGCTTTTAAAATCGGCCGAGACACTTTCGGTCGATTTTTCTCTTGTTTAAAAAGCCGGAAAAAGATATAATTTGAAAATGAAATAATTTAAACATCATTGTAATTTGAAAGGAGTGGCTATGAATCATATTATCTATCAAGTTCAAGACGATTTAGCGATACTAACTTTAAATCGTCCTGAGGTGGCCAATGGTTTTCATATTCCTATGTGTCAAGAAATTCTAGAAGCATTGGAATTGGCTGAAAAAGATGCTTCGGTTTCGTTTGTTCTCATTAATGCTGCCGGCAAAGTCTTCTCTGTTGGGGGCGATCTAGTAGAAATGAAACGTGCTGTCGAAGAGGATAATATTGCCTCCCTCACCCAAATCGCGGAGTTAGTAAATACGATTTCCTATAAGATTAAACAAATTCCTAAACCAGTCATTATGGAGGTGGATGGAGCAGTTGCTGGGGCGGCGGCTAATATGGCCTTGGCAGTTGATTTCTGTATTGCATCGGACAAGGCTAAATTCATTCAGGCCTTTGTAGGTGTGGGCTTGGCTCCAGACGCGGGAGGTTTATTCTTGCTGACACGATCGCTAGGAACGACTCGGGCAACGCAGCTTGCCATGACCGGTGAAGCTTTTACAGCTGAGAATGCTTTAGAAGCAGGTGCTGTCTATCGTCTGTGTGCTAGTGATCAACTGGAAAAGACAAGAGAACAATTGTTGAAGAAGTTGAGAAGAGGCTCCTCTAACTCCTATGCTGCTATTAAGAAGTTAGTCTGGGAGAGCGAGTTTAAGCAGTGGCACGAGTACGCACAGCTAGAATTGGAATTGCAAAAATCTCTATCTTATACGGAGGATTTCAAAGAAGGTGTTCGTGCACATTCTGAAAGAAGACGTCCAAAATTTTTGGGGAAATAATAAAATACTTGCGCAATTCTTTGAAGTTTGATATACTTTTTCTGTCAAATGTTTTGATAGTTAAACTTTTTTGATGAGGGAGGGAAGAAAATTGGACTACCAACGGATCAATGACTATTTAACATCTATTTTTAATAACGTCCTTGTGATTGAGGAAGTGAGTTTGAGAGGTAGTCGTTTCAAGGATATCTCCATCAAGGAAATGCACACGATCGATGTGATTGGCAAGTTTCCAGATGTGACTCCAAGTCAAGTGTCCAAAGAGTTGATGGTAACTCTAGGAACCGTGACAACTAGCTTGAACAACTTGGAACGAAAAGGTTATATCGAGCGCTTGCGATCAGATCAGGATCGTCGTGTAGTACATCTGCATTTGACAAAGAAAGGTCGCTTGGTACATCGGCTCCATAGACGTTTTCACAAGGCCATGGTCGAAAGGATCATCGAAGGCATGAGCCCAGAGGAAATGGATGTTATGAGTAAAGGTTTGACCAATCTTTATCAATTTTTGGAGGATTTGAAATAATGGCTTTTGCGAAAATAAGCCAGGTTGCTCATTATGTTCCAGAGCAGATTGTCACAAATGAAGATTTGGCTCAGGTTATGGATACGAGTGATGAATGGATTTCAAGTCGAACTGGGATTAAGGAACGTCGCATTTCTAAGACAGAATCAACTGGAGATTTGGCAACGGCAGTTGCAAAACAACTCCTAGAGAAGTCAGGGATTTCTGCTGAAGAGTTGGATTTCATCATCCTAGCTACGATGACACCTGACTCAATGATGCCTTCTACTGCAGCACGTGTACAGGCTCGTATAGGTGCTCGTAAGGCCTTTGCATTTGATCTAACCGCCGCTTGTAGTGGTTTCACCTTTGCCCTTTCAACTGCAGAGAAGTTTATCTCTTCAGGAGCTTATCGTAAGGGTCTAGTTATCGGTAGTGAAACTATGTCCAAAACCTTGGACTGGACAGATCGTTCAACCGCTGTCCTATTTGGAGATGGAGCTGGTGGCGTCTTGTTAGAAGCAAGCGATAAGCAACATTTCCTAGCGGAGAGTCTCAATAGCGATGGTTCACGTAGTGAGTGCTTGACCTATGGGCAGACAGGCTTGACTTCGCCATTTTCAGTTCAAGAAAATCCAGATGCTTTCTTGAGAATGGACGGCCGAGCAGTTTTTGATTTTGCGATTCGAGATGTTGCTAAGTCTATAAAAAATACCATAGAAGAGAGTCCTCTGTCGGCAGAAGAACTAGATTATCTCCTGCTTCACCAAGCTAATATCCGCATTCTAGATAAAATGGCTAGAAAGATCGGTGTAGATCGAGACAAGCTTCCTGCCAATATGACCAAGTATGGAAATACCAGTGCGGCAAGTATTCCGATTCTACTTTCAGAGTGTGTAGAGGAAGGGCTCATTCGTTTGGATGGAAGCCAAAAAATTCTCTTGTCAGGCTTCGGCGGAGGTTTGACATGGGGCACGCTTATTGTTACAATTTAGGTAATCATGTGGTGAACACATTGTTATAAAAACTATTTATTTTAAAGGAGTCTATCATGGCAGTATTTGAAAAAGTACAAGAAATTATCGTTGAAGAACTTGGAAAAGATGCATCAGAAGTAACACTTGAATCTACTTTTGATGATTTGGATGCAGATTCATTGGACTTGTTCCAAGTGATCTCAGAAATTGAAGATGCTTTTGATATTCAAATCGAAGCAGAAGATGACTTGAAAACAGTTGGTGACTTGGTTGCCTACGTTGAAGAGCAAACAAAATAATTAAAATAAATGAAGAAGGAGTAGGGGGGCCCCGCTCCCTCTTGTTCAGGTAATAGTTTGACAGTCAAAGTATAATGCGGTCGAACTATTACCTAAGCAAGACTCATGGAGGCACTATGAAAACACGTATTACAGAATTATTGAATATTAAATATCCTATCCTTCAGGGAGGAATGGCCTGGGTTGCTGATGGTGACCTAGCGGGTGCTGTTTCAAAGGCAGGTGGTTTGGGTATCATCGGTGGAGGAAATGCTCCCAAGGAAGTGGTTAAGGCCAATATCGATAAGATTAAATCATTAACAGATAAGCCATTTGGTGTCAACATTATGCTTTTGTCTCCATTTGTTGAAGATATCGTTGATCTTGTGATTGAAGAAGGGGTTAAGGTTGTTACAACTGGCGCTGGAAATCCAAGTAAATATATGGAACGATTCCATGAAGCAGGGATTACTGTTATTCCAGTTGTCCCAAGTGTGGCTTTGGCAAAACGGATGGAAAAAATTGGTGCGGATGCCGTCATTGCTGAAGGTATGGAAGCTGGGGGACACATTGGCAAGTTAACAACTATGACCTTGGTTCGTCAAGTTGTAGCTGCTGTTTCAATTCCTGTTATTGCTGCTGGAGGTATAGCAGACGGCGAGGGTGCAGCTGCTGGCTTTATGCTTGGTGCAGAAGCTGTGCAAGTAGGAACTCGTTTTGTAGTTGCTAAAGAATCAAATGCTCATCCAAACTATAAAGCTAAAATTTTAAAAGCTCGTGATATTGACACAACCATTTCAGCACAACATTTTGGACACGCAGTTCGGGCTATTAAAAACAAATTGACACGTGATTTCGAGCAAGCTGAAAAAGATGCCTTCAAACAAGAAAATCCAGACTTAGAAATCTTTGAACAAATGGGCGCTGGAGCCTTAGCTAAGGCTGTTGTCCATGGTGATGTGGATGGCGGTTCAGTGATGGCTGGTCAGATTGCAGGCCTAGTTTCGAAAGAAGAAACTGTTGAAGAAATCTTAAAAGATATTTACTACGGTGCAGCTGAAAAGATTCAAGCAGAAGCTGCTCGTTGGGCAGGAGTTACAAGAAATGACTAAAACAGCCTTTCTATTTGCAGGTCAAGGAGCCCAGTACCTAGGAATGGGGCATGAACTCTATGACCAATATGCTATCGTCAAGGAAACAATTGACCAAGCTAGCCAAGTCTTGGGATATGACCTTCGTGACTTGATTGATAATGATGAAACAAAGCTACATCAGACTCGTTACACGCAACCAGCTATTTTGGCTACGTCCGTTGCTATCTATCGTCTTTTAAAGGAAAAAGGTTACCAACCTGATATGGTGGCAGGTCTGTCTCTTGGAGAATATTCTGCCCTTGTAGCTAGTGGTGCCTTGGATTTCGAAGATGCGGTGGCTCTAGTAGCTAAACGCGGGGCTTATATGGAAGAAGCAGCTCCTACAGGGTCAGGTAAGATGGTAGCTGTCCTCAACACACCAGTTGAAGTTATCGAGCAAGCTTGTAAGGACGCTACAGAACTTGGCGTGGTAACTCCAGCTAACTACAATACGCCGAGTCAAATTGTTATTGGTGGTGAGGTAGTGGCGGTAGATCGTGCAGTTGAACTTTTGCAAGAGGCAGGAGCAAAACGCTTGATTCCGCTCAATGTTTCTGGACCTTTCCATACAGCTTTATTGGAACCCGCTAGTCAAAAATTAGCTCAAGTCCTTACAGAAGTTGAATTTTCTGACTTTGCTTGTCCACTTGTTGGTAATACAGAAGCAAAGGTTATGGAAAAAGAACGAATTGCAGAACTCTTGACTCGTCAAGTTAAGGAGCCTGTCCGTTTTTATGAAAGTATTGCAGTCATGCAAGAAGCTGGTGTGAATCGTTTTATCGAGATTGGTCCTGGGAAGATCTTGTCAGGATTTGTCAAAAAGATTGATAAAACTGCTCAACTGGCTAATGTGGAAGATCAAGCAAGTTTACAAGCACTCTTAGAAAATTAGACCAAAATGGTAGAAGTTTTGAAAGGAGAAACATGAAACTAGAACAGAAAAATGTCTTTATTACAGGCTCAAGTCGAGGAATTGGTCTTGCCATTGCCCATAAATTTGCCAGCTTGGGAGCCAATGTTGTTTTGAATAGTCGTGGTGAAATCTCCGAGGAACTTCTTGCCGAATTTAAACCATACGGGGTGAAGGTCCTTGCTATTTCTGGTGACGTTTCTGATTTTGCGGACGCAAAGCGTATGGTGGACCAAGCCATTGAAGAGCTGGGTTCAGTTGATGTCCTCGTTAATAATGCTGGGATTACTCAAGACACTCTCATGATTAAGATGACAGAAGAAGATTTTGAGAAGGTTTTAAAAGTCAATTTGACAGGGGCTTTCAATATGACACAATCAGTCTTGAAACCGATGATAAAAGCTCGCGAAGGTGCTATCATCAATATGTCTAGTGTTGTTGGTCTGATGGGAAATATCGGTCAAGCCAACTACGCTGCTTCCAAGGCTGGTTTGATTGGTTTTACTAAGTCTGTAGCGCGTGAGGTTGCTAATCGTAATGTGAGAGTAAATGCTATTGCGCCAGGGATGATTGAATCGGATATGACCGCAGTCTTGACAGATAAAGTAAAGGATGCCATGTTGTCACAAATTCCGATGAAACAGTTTGGACAAGCAGAGCAGGTTGCTGATGTTACAGCCTTTCTCGCTAGCCAAGATTATCTAACAGGACAAGTCATTGCAATTGATGGTGGACTAACCATGCAATAAGAGTTAAAATAGAGGTAGAAGAATGAAACTGAATCGAGTAGTAGTGACAGGTTATGGAGTGACATCTCCAATCGGAAATACACCAGAAGAATTTTGGAATAGTTTGACAACTGGAAAAATCGGAATTGGTGAAATCACCAAGTTTGATCATAGTGAATTTGCGGTGCATAATGCGGCAGAAATTCAGGATTTTCCTTTTGACAAATATTTTGTAAAAAAAGATACCAACCGTTTTGATGCTTATTCTTTATATGCACTATATGCAGCACAAGAAGCAGTGAACAATGCTAATCTTGATGTAGAGACTCTTGATAGAGACCGCTTTGGTGTCATCGTTGCTTCAGGTATCGGTGGAATCAAGGAAATCGAAGATCAAGTGCTTCGACTTCATGATAAGGGACCAAAACGTGTAAAACCATTGACACTTCCAAAAGCTTTACCAAATATGGCATCAGGAAATGTTGCTATGCGTTTTGGAGCAAACGGTGTTTGTAAATCTATCAATACTGCTTGTGCTTCTTCAAATGATGCAATTGGGGATGCCTTTCGTTCCATCAAGTTTGGTTACCAAGATGTTATGCTAGTTGGTGGTTCTGAGGCTTCTATCACTCCATTTGCCATTGCAGGTTTCCAAGCCTTGACAGCTCTTTCAACAACTGAAGATCCAAGTCGTGCCTCGATTCCTTTTGATAAAGACCGTAATGGTTTTGTCATGGGAGAAGGATCAGGAATGTTGGTTCTTGAAAGTTTAGAGCATGCTGAAAAACGGGGAGCAACTATCCTAGCTGAAGTTGTTGGTTACGGAAATACTTGTGATGCCTACCATATGACTTCACCACATCCAGAAGGTCAAGGAGCTATTAAGGCCATCAAATTAGCCTTGGAAGAAGCTGAGATTTCTCCAGACCAAGTAGCCTATGTCAATGCTCATGGAACCTCGACTCCTGCCAATGAAAAAGGAGAAAGTGGTGCCATTGTATCTGTTCTAGGTAAGGATGTTCCAGTTTCTTCAACCAAATCCTTCACAGGTCATTTGCTGGGAGCAGCAGGGGCTGTTGAAGCCATTGCTACTATTGAAGCTATTCGTCATAGCTATGTTCCAATGACAGCCGGAACGAAAGAATTATCAGACTATATCGAAGCGAACGTTATCTATGGACAGGGATTGGAGTGTGAAATTCCATATGCTATCTCAAATACCTTTGGATTTGGTGGGCATAATGCAGTCCTTGTTTTCAAACGTTGGGAGAATAAGTAAAGATGAATTTAAATGAAATCAAAGATTTGATGGCGCAATTTGACCAGTCAAGCTTGAAAGAATTTTCTTATAAAAATGGAACGGATGAGTTGGTCTTCAGTAAGAATGAAGCGAAACTTGTTGCAGAAGCAAGTCCAGCACCTCAAGCTCAAACTACACCAGCTGTAGAAGTAGTTTCAGAATCAAGTGCTAGTGAATCTGTAGCTGAGGGGGACCTTGTAGAAAGTCCACTTGTCGGAGTTGCTTACTTGGCTGCCGGACCAGACAAATCTAATTTTGTTTCAGTCGGTGATACTGTTAAAAAAGGCCAAACCTTGGTCATCATCGAAGCCATGAAGATCATGAATGAAATTCCAGCACCTAAAGATGGTGTTGTAACAGAAATTCTAGTTGAAAATGAAGAAATGGTTGAGTTTGGGAAAGGCTTGGTACGTATCAAATGATTGATATTCAAGGAATTAAAGAAGCTTTGCCACACCGTTATCCCATGCTCTTAGTGGATCGTGTCTTAGAAGTTAGCGAAGATACCATTGTTGCTATTAAAAATGTGACGATTAACGAACCTTTCTTCAATGGTCATTTTCCTCAATACCCAGTTATGCCTGGAGTCCTCATTATGGAAGCTTTGGCACAAACAGCAGGTGTTTTGGAATTATCAAAACCTGAAAACAAAGGGAAGCTTGTCTTCTATGCTGGTATGGACAAAGTTAAATTTAAAAAGCAAGTTGTTCCTGGTGATCAGCTTGTCATGACAGCAACTTTTGTCAAACGTCGTGGCACAATCGCCGTAGTAGAAGCGAAGGCAGAAGTAGATGGTAAGCTTGCAGCAAGCGGTACTCTGACCTTTGCTATTGGAAACTAGGGAGGTTTTCCATGTTTCGTAAGATTTTAATTGCCAATCGTGGTGAAATCGCTGTTCGTATTATTCGTGCGGCACGAGAATTAGGAATTGCAACAGTCGCTGTCTATTCGACTGCTGACAAGGAAGCTCTCCACACGCTTTTGGCTGATGAGGCTATCTGTATCGGCCCTGGGAAGGCTACAGAATCTT
The DNA here is from genome assembly GCF_009496285.1 of Streptococcus mitis. Lineage (GTDB taxonomy): Bacteria > Bacillota > Bacilli > Lactobacillales > Streptococcaceae > Streptococcus > Streptococcus mitis_BP. The sequence goes on along the minus strand of NZ_WIJK01000009.1, from coordinate 33,888 downwards.
ATCTGAACATCAATGCTATCCTTTCAGCTGCGGTCTTGACTGAAGCTGAAGCCATTCACCCTGGATTTGGCTTTTTAAGTGAAAATTCCAAATTTGCAACCATGTGTGAAGAAGTTGGGATTAAATTTATCGGACCATCAGCTCGTGTCATGGATATCATGGGAGATAAAATTAACGCCCGTGCTCAAATGATTAAGGCAAACGTGCCTGTCATTCCAGGATCAGATGGAGAAGTCCATACAGCAGAAGAGGCCCTCTCTATTGCCGAAAAAATTGGTTATCCAGTTATGCTCAAAGCTTCAGCTGGAGGTGGTGGAAAAGGGATTCGTAAGGTTGAAAAGGCAGAAGATCTTGTATCAGCCTTTGAAACAGCCTCTAGTGAAGCTAAGGCTAACTTTGGCAATGGGGCCATGTATCTTGAACGTGTCATTTATCCTGCTCGCCACATTGAAGTACAGATTCTTGCTGACCAGATGGGTCATGTTATTCACCTTGGTGAACGTGACTGTTCGCTTCAACGGAATAACCAAAAGGTTTTAGAAGAAAGTCCTTCGATTGCTATCGGGAAAACACTTCGTAATGAAATTGGTGCAGCGGCAGTTCGTGCAGCGGAATCTGTTGGTTACGAGAATGCTGGTACCATTGAATTCCTACTAGATGAAGCAAGTGGTAAATTCTACTTTATGGAGATGAATACGCGTGTCCAAGTGGAACACCCCGTAACCGAATTTGTATCTGGTGTGGATATTGTCAAGGAACAAATCCGTATCGCAGCAGGTCAACCTTTGACCTTGAAGCAAGAAGATATTGTTCTAAAAGGACATGCTATTGAGTGCCGTATCAACGCAGAAAATCCAGCCTTTAATTTTGCACCAAGTCCTGGTAAGATTACCAATCTTTATCTCCCAAGTGGTGGTGTGGGCTTGCGCGTAGATTCTGCAGTTTATCCAGGTTATACTATTCCACCCTACTATGATAGTATGATTGCTAAAATTATTGTTCATGGTGAAAATCGTTTTGATGCACTCATGAAAATGCAACGAGCTCTTTATGAACTCGAAATTGAAGGGGTTGTCACCAATGCTGATTTCCAACTTGATCTGATTTCAGATCGTCGCGTGATAGCAGGAGACTACGATACTTCATTCTTGATGGAAACTTTCTTACCATACTATCAAGAAAAAGAATAATGTAAAAAGACTATGAGACCGAAAAGGGGGATATATGGCTCTATTTAGTAAAAAAGATAAATATATTCGAATCAATCCCAATCGTTCGACTGTAAATCAACCTCAGATCAAGCCAGAGGTTCCAGATGAGCTCTTCTCCCAATGTCCAGGTTGCAAATATACAATTTACCAAAAGGACTTGGGGAGTGAGCGGATATGCCCTCACTGTGGCTATACCTTCCGTATTTCAGCTCAAGAGCGTTTAGCTTTAACCATTGATATGGGGACGTTTTTGGAAATGTTTAAAGGGATTGAGACTCAGGATCCTTTGAATTTTCCAGGCTATCGTAAAAAGTTGACCTTGATGCGTGAAAAGACAGGTCTTGATGAGGCTGTTGTGACAGGAACAGCTTTGATTAAGGGAGAGAAGGTTGCCCTTGGCATCATGGATTCTAACTTTATCATGGCATCCATGGGGACAGTTGTTGGTGAAAAAATTACTCGCTTATTCGAATTTGCCACAGATGAGAAATTGCCAGTCGTCTTGTTTACGGCTTCTGGTGGTGCCCGTATGCAAGAAGGAATCATGAGTTTGATGCAGATGGCTAAAATCTCTGCAGCTGTTAAACGCCATTCCAATGCAGGTCTCTTTTATCTGACAATCCTTACGGATCCAACAACTGGAGGTGTTACAGCTTCCTTTGCTATGGAAGGGGATATCATCTTAGCGGAACCTCAAAGTCTTGTTGGTTTTGCTGGACGCCGTGTGATTGAAAATACGGTAAGGGAAGACTTACCAGAGGATTTCCAGAAGGCAGAGTTTCTTCTAGAGCATGGCTTTGTAGATGCAATTGTAAAACGGCGAGAATTGCCAGATATGATTGCTCGATTAGTAAGGTTGCATAAGGGGAATTGTTGATGAATATAGCGAAAATCGTTAGAGAAGCACGTGAACAAACTCGACTAACAGCCTTAGATTTTGCGACAGGAATATTTGATGACTTTATAGAGCTACATGGTGATCGCTCTTTCAGAGATGATGGTGCTGTGGTTGGTGGTATCGGATGGTTGGGAGACCAAGCAGTAACTGTAGTTGGAATCCAAAAAGGTAAAAGTTTACAAGATAATCTTAACCGCAACTTTGGTCAACCCCATCCAGAAGGTTATCGCAAAGCCCTTCGTTTGATGAAGCAAGCTGAAAAATTTGGCCGGCCAGTTGTAACTTTTATCAACACTGCGGGAGCCTATCCTGGTGTAGGAGCAGAAGAACGGGGTCAAGGTGAAGCTATTGCCCGTAACCTCTTTGAAATGAGTGATTTAAAAGTTCCCATCATTGCGATTATTATCGGTGAAGGTGGATCTGGTGGTGCCCTTGCCCTTGCTGTAGCAGACCGTGTTTGGATGCTTGAAAATTCCATCTATGCCGTACTGAGTCCTGAAGGATTTGCTTCTATCTTATGGAAAGATGGAACTCGTGCCATGGAAGCAGCTGAGTTGATGAAAATCACCTCGTATGAGTTGTTGGATATGCAAGTTGTAGATAAGGTCATTTCTGAAGTTGGTCTTTCAAGCAAAGATTTAATCAAGCAAGTGAAGGAACAACTCCAAGCAGAACTTGATGAACTTGGTAAACTTCCGCTAGATCAACTCATTGAAGAACGTTATCAACGCTTTAGAAAGTATTAAAAAGAAAGCTAGAACTAAAAACGGTTCTAGCTTTTTGGTTTCTCTCAAAAATTCATTTCAGGATTAATAATTGATAGTTGAGGAAATGGAACTGAGGGGCGTTTAAAAAAGATGTATATTTTATAATAAGGAATGATAATCTATAAGTGCTACAGAGAATAGATTAATACTCAATGAAAATCAAAGAGCAAACTAGGAAGCTAGCCGAAGGCTGTACTTGAGTACGGCAAGGTGAAGCTGACGTGGTTTGAATTTGATTTTCGAAGAGTATAAGTTTTTATAGATTTTATGCTGTGCTAGGTCAGTATATAACTGATAAACTGAATAGGGAGTTGTTAATTTTTCCCTCCATCAAGGTAATTTTAATTTTTTTAAGGAATGAGTATGAAAAAACTTTGGCATTTGGGAGTCTATATCTTACTGGTATTTCTATCGGTTTATCTACCAGAGTTAGGGATTATGCATCTAACTAAGTTTTTAGAATGGGGGATAGATGGCTATTATAGCATTTCAGCAGTTGGGGAAGTAACTCTTTTAGTTATGTTTGTTTGCTGGTTGAAAAAGAAAAAGATGCTCTATATTTTCGAAAAAAAGGGTTCAAAGAAGTCAAGATTCTTTTTCCTTGTAGCTGGTCTAGTGGCTACTTATTTTTATCGTCAATTAGTGGATGCTTTTCAATTACAGTTTCATCACTTAATTGATAACAAGTATATCTTTCAAGACCTTCTTTCGACTTTATACTCCAATGGGCAACCAACTTTTCTATCAACTGTTCTCAGTTTTAGTTTAATAGTAGTCGTCGCACCTATATTGGAGGAGATAGTTCTGAGAGGAATACCTTCTTTTCAAATTCCAAGTATTATCTGGATGTTATCTTATCAGCTCTTATCTTTGGGCTCAGTCACTTGGTATTATCGCATCGTGATCCTATCAGTTTGATGTTTTATAGTTTAGGCGGTCTCTTCTATGCCCTGATCTACCGTTGGACAAAGAATCTAAAGCTCACAATCCTTTGCCATAGTTTTTTCAACTTTCTCATTTATGCCAAGCCCATCTGGATATTTGTTTATAATTATGTCTATTACCACTTTTTTAGATAGTGGAAGGCAAAGAAAAAAGTGTTTGATCGGAGTCAAACACTTTTTCTATATTATTTAATCTTCTTCTGTCACAAATTGACTGAGGAGTCCATTGATGAAACGGGCTGACTTTTGATCTGAAAAGCTCTTAGCAAGTTCAATAGCTTCGTTAACAGCCACGAGCTGAGGAGTATCAAATGAAGTGATTTCAAAAACTCCTAGGCGTAGTAAATTCTTTTCTACCAAAGTCAGACGATCGATGGTCCAACCAGTTTTCAAATGTTGAGTGATTTGTTTGTCCAGATCATCCTTCTTAGCTTGGACACCAGAAACGAGCTCTACAAGGAAGTTAGGAAGTTGTACGTCTGTATCTTCGCGATCATGTGTGTAGGCAAAGCGACAAGCAGTTTCTAGATCTGAACCATATTCAAGACTCATCAAGGCTTGGAAAGCACACTTACGTAGTTCACGTCTAGATTCTAATAATGGACTAGTCATTGAGGAAGTCCTCGTCGAATAAGTCTTTCAATTCTGGTTTTGGTGTTTTATCTGGAACGATACCTGAAACGTGAATGTTGACAGCAGAGATTTCAACATCAGCCATGTTACGGACAGCATCCTTAACAGCTTTCTGGATAGCCATAGCAACCTTAGGAACTTTGACACCGTACTCTAGGTAGAGGTAGATATCAGCTGTGAGCTCATCGTTTGCTTCTTTTAGATATACGCCACGACCAAGAGAAAGTTTTGAAAGGGTGTCAGATACTGATTTGTTTGAAAAAGAGTGTACGCCTTCAACTTTCGCAGTTGCAATAGCAATGATTTTTTCTAGTACACGTGGGGCGATGACGATTTCGCCAAGTTGTTCTTCAATTCCCATAGAATGACCTCTTTCTAGTTTCTAGAGATTAGGCGCGAGAAACGTAAGTTCCTTCTGCAGTGTTGATAATCAATTTTTGACCTGCTTCGATGAAATCTGGAACGTTCACGACAAGACCAGTTTCCATTGTTGCTGGTTTACCAGAACCTGTAACAGTAGCACCTTTGATAGATGGTTGTGTTTCAGCAACTGTCAATTCAACAGTAGTTGGTACAGTCACACCGATTACTTCAGTTCCGTAGAATTGGATTTTTACATCTGAGTTTTCAAGGATGTAAAGCAATTCGTTTTCAACATTTACAACAGGAATTTCGTATTGGTCATAAGTTTCTGTATTCATGAAGTAAGCTGTGTCGTCCATTTTGTACAAGTATTGAGCTGGAACTGTTTCGATAATAGCTTGCTCAAATTTTTCTTCTGGGCGGTAGCTTGTTTCAAATGTTGAACCAGTACGGACATCACGCAATTTCATACGCATGATAGTGTTTCCTTTACCTGGTTTGTGGTGGCTAGCTTCCAAAACGCGGATCAATTTTCCTTCAGCTGTTTCAAAAGTCATACCAGCCTTTAGTTTACTTGCTTCAATCATATTTTTACCTCTTTAATAAATATTATTACTCTTCATTCTACCATAAAATGGTCTGAAAATAAAGCCAAAATGGTTTTGAAAGATACCAGAAGGGTAACATTAACCTTCTGGCTGCTTTCCTTCCGCTTAATCTTCTTTCAACTTAGCCAATTCTTGGGCAAGTAGTTTAAGGGCGACTTGTGGGTTGGCTTGACCCTTGGTTGCTTTCATGAGGAATCCTGTGAAGGCCTTGTCGGCGTTACGTTTTCCTGACTTGAAGTCGGCAACAGCGGCTTCATTATCCGCAAAGACTTGATGAATAATTGGAATCAAAACATCAGGATCTGAGATTTGAACTAAACCAGCTTTTTCCACGTATTCACGAGCGCCACCACCATTTTTAGCTAGGTGAACAAAGACTTTCTTGGCAATCTTAGACGAAATAGTACCGTCTTCGATAATGGCAATCATTTCAACCAAGTTTTCTGGTGTCAATTCGATTTGTTCCAGTGTCTTACCTTCGGCGTTCAAGAATTGAGCGACTTCACCTTGGAGCCAGTTAGAAACTTGTTTAGTATCACCACCGAGGGCAACAGCTTTCTCAAAGAAGTCAGAAGTAACTTTATTAGCTGTCAACTGGCTAGCATCGTAGTCTGACAAGCCGAGGTCAGAGACATAGCGTGCACGGCGCTCTTTTGGAAACTCTGGTAACTCCGTACGCATTTCTTCAATCCACTCGTCAGAAATTTCAAAGAGTGGTAGGTCTGGTTCTGGGAAGTAGCGGTAGTCTGCAGCACCTTCTTTGACACGCATGAGGATGGTTGCTTTATTCGCTTCATCGTAACGGCGTGTTTCTTGGCGAATTTGACCGCCTGAGCGAAGGATTTCAGCCTGGCGTTGGACTTCGTATTCAAGACCCTTGCGAACGTTTGAGAAGGAGTTGAGGTTTTTCAACTCAGTCTTGGTACCGAATTTTTCTTGACCATAAGGACGAAGAGAAATGTTGGCATCCACACGCATGGAACCTTCTTCCATCTTAACGTCAGAAATGCCAGCGTATTGGATAACTTCCTTGAGGGCGGTTAGATAAGCATAGGCTTCTTCTGGAGAACGCATGTCTGCTTCAGAGACAATCTCAATCAATGGAACCCCTTGTCGGTTGAGGTCAACATAAGAGTAGCCATCTGTACCGTGGGTGTTTTTACCAGCGTCTTCCTCTAAGTGGGCACGTTCGATACCGATTTTCTTAGTCGTACCGTCTTCTAGCTCGACTTCAATCCAACCATTATAGCCGATAGGCTCATCAAACTGAGAAATTTGGTAGGCTTTTGGGTTATCAGGGTAGAAGTAGTTTTTGCGGTCAAAGTGCATCTTTTTGTGGATGTCCATGTTGAGGGCAAGAGCAGCCTTGATACCGGCATCGACAACACCTTTATTGAGAACTGGCAGTACTCCTGGGAAAGACCAGTCAATCACGTTAGTGTTGGCATTTTGGTCATTTCCGAAGTGGGCAGATGTAGGTGAGAAGATTTTTGAATTGGTGTTGAGCTCTACGTGGACTTCAAGTCCAATGACTGTTTCAAAGTTCATTAGTTATCACCTCCAAAAATCACAGGTTGTTGTTTGTGGTAGTCTGTTGTTGCTTCAAAGGCAGCAGCAGCTTGGTAAATGGTTTCCTCAGAGTACTTAGGACCAATCAATTGTAGACCGACTGGTAGACCTTGAGAGAATCCAGCAGGAATCGAAATCCCTGGTAGACCAGCCAAGTTGACAGGGATGGTCAAAAGGTCAGCCAAGTACATAGCGACTGGGTCGTGGTTGAGTGAATCCAAGTCATAAGCAACACTAGGAGCAGTTGGTCCCAAAATCAAGTCATAATCCGCAAAGACTTTTTCGAAATCTTGGATGATAAGGGTGCGAACTTGTCCAGCCTTCTTGTAGTATGCATCGTAGTAACCAGATGAAAGGCTGAAAGTACCTAGCATGATGCGGCGTTTCACTTCTTCACCGAAACCTTGACTACGGCTGTTTACATAGATTTCATCAAGGTTGCTTGCATCCTCTGCGCGGTAGCCGTAACGAATACCGTCAAAACGTTGCAAGTTTGATGAAGCTTCTGATGAAGCGATGATGTAGTAAACGGCAACACCGTATTTTGAGTGAGGAAGGCTAACTTCTTCAACGATAGCACCCAGTTTTTCAAAGTGTTTAGCAGCATTAAGGATGGTTTCTTTAACCTCTGGATCAATTCCTTCACCGAGGTATTCTTTAGGCAAAGCGATTTTCATGCCCTTGATGTCTTGACCGATTTTTGAAGTAAAGTCGGCAATACGGACAGGAGCAGAAGTAGAGTCTTTGGCATCTTCGCTGGCAATAGCGTTGAGCAAGAGGGCATTTTCCTTAACAGTTGGTGCGAAAGGTCCAATCTGGTCTAATGAGCTACCAAAGGCAATGAGACCGAAACGAGAAACTGTTCCGTAGGTTGGTTTGAGACCAACAATCCCGTTGAAGGCAGCAGGTTGGCGGATGGAACCACCAGTATCAGAACCAAGTGACAAGCGAACTTGCCCTGAAGCTACAGCTGCAGCAGAACCACTAGATGATCCACCAGGAACCTTGTTGTGGTCCCAGGCATTTTTAGTTGCACCGTAGTAAGATGTTTCACCAGAACCACCCATGGCAAACTCGTCCATGTTGGTTTTCCCAACAACGATCATGCCCTTAGATTTTGCATTGGCAACAGCTGTCGCATCAAAGATTGGTTCGTAGTTGTAGAGCATTTTTGAAGCTGCAGTTGTTAGGATGCCATCTGTAGAGATGTTATCCTTAACTGCTAGCGGAATTCCTGAAAGGACATTGTCAGCGTCAATTCCAGTTTCGTCAATAGCTTTAGCTTGAGCAAGAGCTTGATCTTCAGCGATAGTGACAAAGGCATTAATAGCCGCTTCACGCGCCTTGATATCTTCAAGCGTTGCTTGCGTTAGTTCGGTTGCAGAAATTTCCTTGGATACAAGGAGGTTGTGCAACTCTTCAATCGTTTTATTGTTAAAAGTCATTAGGCATCTCCTCCATCGTCTAGGATAGCTGGTACCTTGATATAGTAGTTGTCTTTTTCAGGTACGTTTTTAAACAAGCGATCGCGGTCTGTTCCTTCTTCAGCCACATCAGGGCGGAGTACAGTCTTGCGATCAGCCATGGTTGTAGTAGGTGCGACACCAGTTGTGTCAACTTCGCCCAGCAATTCGACCATGTCAACAATCTTAGACAAGGTAGTCGCAAAGGCAGCAGTTTCTTCTTCAGAGAATCTTAATTTTGAAAGATTAGCAACGTGTGTTACCTCTTCTTGCGTAATTTTCATCTTGCATCCTTTCGTGAAATGATGATTTTTAGTCTGTTCTATTTTACCATATTTTCCTATAAATAAGGGAGGGATAAGTGAAAAGAAATAGAAATTGAAAAAAATGCTAAAATCCGATATAATGGAGTGTTGAAAGGAATGGTAAAATCCAATGTAGAAATCATTCTTAGTTATTGAAACAAGAAAAATAGAGAATCAAAGAAAGAGAACTTATGAATATTCAAGAAGAAATTAAGAAACGCCGTACCTTTGCCATCATCTCTCACCCGGACGCGGGTAAAACGACTATTACAGAGCAATTGCTCTATTTTGGGGGAGAGATTCGTGAGGCAGGTACTGTAAAAGGAAAGAAAACTGGGACTTTTGCCAAGTCTGACTGGATGGATATCGAGAAACAACGTGGGATTTCGGTAACCTCATCTGTCATGCAGTTTGACTATGATGGCAAGCGCGTCAACATTCTAGATACTCCAGGGCACGAGGACTTCTCAGAGGATACCTATCGTACCTTGATGGCGGTGGATGCTGCGGTCATGGTAGTGGACTCTGCCAAGGGTATCGAGGCCCAAACCAAGAAATTGTTTGAGGTTGTTAAACACCGTGGCATTCCAGTCTTTACCTTTATGAACAAGCTGGACCGTGACGGTCGTGAACCACTAGATCTCTTGCAAGAATTGGAAGAAGTCTTGGGCATAGCTAGCTACCCGATGAACTGGCCAATCGGGATGGGGAAAGCCTTTGAAGGTTTGTATGACCTTTATAACCAACGTTTAGAGCTCTATAAAGGGGATGAACGCTTTGCTAGTCTGGAAGATGGGGACAAGCTATTTGCTAGCAACCCATTCTACGAGCAAGTCAAGGATGACATCGAGCTCTTGCAAGAAGCTGGAAATGAATTCTCAGAAGAAGCCATCCTTGCGGGTGAATTAACACCAGTATTCTTTGGTTCAGCCCTCACTAACTTTGGGGTGCAGACCTTCCTTGAGACCTTCCTTAAGTTTGCTCCAGAACCACATGGACACAAGAAAACAGATGGCGAAATTGTGGATCCTTATGACAAGGATTTCTCAGGATTTGTCTTTAAAATCCAAGCCAACATGGACCCTCGTCACCGTGACCGTATTGCCTTTGTTCGAATCGTATCGGGTGAATTCGAGCGTGGTATGAGTGTTAATCTCCCTCGTACTGGTAAGGGAGCTAAGCTGTCAAATGTTACTCAGTTTATGGCGGAAAGTCGTGAAAATGTGACCAATGCCGTGGCAGGTGATATTATCGGAGTTTACGATACTGGTACTTATCAGGTGGGAGATACTTTGACAGTTGGGAAAAACAAATTTGAATTTGAACCACTGCCAACCTTTACTCCTGAGATTTTCATGAAAGTTTCTGCTAAGAACGTCATGAAACAAAAATCTTTCCACAAGGGGATTGAGCAATTGGTGCAAGAGGGAGCTATTCAGCTTTATAAGAATTACCAAACAGGCGAGTACATGCTAGGAGCTGTTGGTCAACTCCAGTTTGAAGTCTTTAAGCACCGTATGGAAGGCGAGTACAATGCTGAAGTAGTCATGAGCCCAATGGGTAAAAAGACTGTTCGTTGGATCAAGCCTGAGGACTTGGATGAACGGATGTCATCAAGCCGAAATATCTTGGCCAAAGACCGTTTTGACCAGCCAGTCTTCCTCTTTGAGAATGACTTTGCCCTCCGCTGGTTTGCGGACAAGTATCCAGATGTAGAGTTGGAGGAGAAGATGTAACTCAGTACCAACAATTGGAACTAAAGTTCCTAATTGTTGGACGCTAGTCGCTATTTGGCGAACTAGCTAACTGCCTTACTAACTGAGTTTTACAAATGGAATCGATTTGTAAAACTCAGTGTCGTAATCTAATAATCGGTAACTGCTATTGCTGTTTACCTAAACGCTTCATTAGGAAAAATCCGCGAATGGTTTTGATTCGTGGATTTTCCCGTCGTAAGGGGTAGTAAGTGGTCTAGCTACCTGCCTTACTAACTACGTTTGGCAAATAGAATCGATTTGCCAAACTCCGTGTCGTAATCTAATAAATGGTAACCGCTATGGCAGTTCACCTAAACGCTTCACTAGGCAAAGTCCACGAATAGTTTCGATTCGTGGACTTTTTCGTCGTAATAGTTAGAAAGCAGTCTAGCTACCTGCTTTACTAACTCATCGGCGAAAAATAATCGTTTTCGCCTCTTCGTGTCGTAACATTTAGGAAGTGTTATAGCTAACTGCCTCACTAACTACGTTTGGCAAATGGAATCGATTTGCTAAACTCTGTGTCGTAATCCAATAATCGGTAACTGCTATTGCTGTTTACCTAAACGCTTCATTAGGAAAAATCCGCGAATGGTATCGATTCGTGGACTTTTTCGTCGTAATAGTTAGAAAGCAGTCTAGCTACCTGCTTTACTAACTCATCGGCGAAAAATAATCGTTTTCGCCTCTTCGTGTCGTAACAGAAAGGAAGCGGTCTAGCTAACTGCCTTACTAACTGAGTTTTACAAATGGAATCGATTTGTAAAACTCAGTGTCGTAATCTAATAAACGGCAACCGCTATGGCAGTTCACCTAAACGCTTCACTAGGCAAAACCCACGAATGGTATCGATTCGTGGGTTTTGCCGTCGTAACAGAAAGGAAGCGGTCTAGCTGCCTGCCTTTCTAACTGCGTTTGGCAAATAGAATTGATTTGTAAAACTGTGTGTCCTAATGAAAAAAGAGTGCCTGAGTTGGTAACTTACCTTAAAACTATTACAAAAAGCCAAGAAGATATTTTTCTTGGCTTTTCTTGTAGCTTGCTATTCAAAATTTTCCTAATTTTCCTAAAACTCCGCCCCAATATGGGGCGGAGTTTAGGAGGTCTTTTAGGTCGCTAATCGGTAAACAGCTTCAGCATAGATATCCATAGCATGATAGAGATCATCTAAGATAGCATATTCATTTGCTTGGTGTTCTGTTTGCTCTCTTCCTGGGAAGAGGGCACCAAAAGCGACACAGTTTGGCATGGTACGTGCAAAGGTTGCGCCGCCAGATGATAGAGCGGGACTATTGTCACCAGTTTTTTCTTCATAAACCTGCATGAGTGTAGTGACGAGCATACTATCTCTTGCAACGTAAAGTGGTGCTAGGTAGTCAAATTCTTGGTAGCTAAGTTGGTAAGATTTTGCACAATCTATCAGCTGATTGACAAGGGCATCCTTGTCTGCAAGGACTGGGATTCGGATATCAATTCGAATCTCAGAACTTTCGGGAGTAATGGTTAAGGCGGCCACATTAAAGGATAAATGTCCAGAAGGCTGGTCGCTGATATCACCAAAAATTCCTTTTCCTTGACCATCTTGATCAACTTCTTTGGCAAGAAATGTCAGTGCAGGATGGGATTGAATGGAATCAAGGACGGTGGCTAGTCGAATGACTGCATTAATCCCCTGGCTGGCATCCTTGGCATGCTTAGATAGTCCTATAACAGTAAGGGACTGATCATTTTGTTGGTAATCGTAACCAGCAGCTATTAGACCTTCTTGGAGTTGTTCCATAAGTAATCCTTGATAAGTTGCCTTATCAGGTACGATATTAAAGGCTCCACCTATATCTAAGGCGAGTTGTTCTGATCCAGGTCCATGAAGTTTGACTTGAAGGAGCCCTTTTTCTGCATAGGTTAATGGGAATGATGAGTCAGGAGCAAATCCCATGCTGGCTTGTTCTTCAATGGTATTATATCTTGCCATACAACGCCAAAGGGTTTCCTCATCAGTACCAAATATGAACCGAACCCTTTTTTTGAATGGAATTCCTTGGTCAAGCAAGCTCTTGACTGCGTAAAGGGCTGCAAGAGAAGGTCCTTTATCATCCTGCGCACCCCGACCATAAATCCGTCCATCTCTGATACTAGCTTCAAATGGAGGAGTTTCCCAGTCTGTCAAATCGCCTGCAGGAACGACATCTAGGTGGCAGAGGATAGCAAGGAGATCCCCCTCACCAACTTCTGCATACCCATAATATCCTTGAGGATCCAGATAGGTTTTAAAACCAAGTTCTTGACACAAGTCCAGAGTTTTTTTCAGGACATCTTGAATGGCTTGACCAAAGGGAGTGCCATTTTCACTTTCATTGAGAACAGAAGGATAAGAGATGATTGTTTTCAAACTTTGAAGAAAATCCTCTTTGATTGATTCTGTAATATAGGATTTCATCCGTATTTCCCCTTTTGACTATAAGAATGGCACTAGGGTACCCAAGATAAGAAGTAGAATACTTGCAACGACAATGACGATGACGAGTTTTCCAACAAATTTCCACCAAGTTCCAAGGCTGACACGACCAAGAGCAAGAGCACCCATAACAATACCTGAAGTAGGAGTCACAAGGTTAAGGACACCAGATGCAGATTGGTAGGCAGTGACGATAAGGCTTGCTTTAACATTGACGAATTCTCCAAGAGGAGCCATGATCCCCATGGTTGCACTAGCAAGACCAGATGAAGAAGGAATAAGGAAGGACATAGGTAGGTAGAAGATATAGGTCAATACGATGAAGACTTGAGGAGAGAGACCTTGAAGGCCAATTTCACCCCAGTGTAGGATGGTTGCAGTGATCATACCATCGTTCATGATAACTTGGATACCACGAGCAACCGCACAAATCAAGGCTACTGAAAGCAAATCTGCAGCACCAGTTAGGAAGGTTGAGACAATCTTGCTTTCTTTGAGACCATAGACAACACCGATCAAAATCCCCATAACGGCAAAGAGCATAGCGCCTTCTGGGAAGTACCAGCTACCAAATGGTAGAGCAGATGAACCGATAACTCCTCCAATTACAGGAAGTCCGATTAACCAATTCTTGAAGTCTTCAAATACAGTAACATGCAAATCAACCCAAGGGATGAAACTTGCAATCATAATGATAAAGGTTAATACAAATAAAGCGAGGACATGTTTTTGTTTCTTGCTCAAGGTAGATGGTGCATCATCGTTTTCTGAAACATTGAAGTGTTTGATATCTTCTTCGCGTTGAGCGTAAACGAGTGATTTAGTCGGATCTTTCTGAATCTTTTCTGCATAACGATAGACAAAGTAAGTACTGATACCTGTCATTACAAACCAGAAGATAACACGGAGAATAACCCCATCCATAGAAGAGATTCCCGCAGTATCAGAAGCGATAACAGTAGCAAATGGATTCAATGTAGATGCCAAACAACCAACTTGAGAACCTAGTAAGATGATGGCTACGGCAGTGATACTGTCAAAACCAACTGCCATCATTACAGGAATAAGAAGGGGGTAGAAGGCCATGGTTTCTTCTCCCATACCATAGGTAGTTCCTCCAAGTGCGAAGAGGGGCATGAGGATGAGAATCAACATTTTTTCGCGGCCCTTGTATTTTTTAACGATGGAGGCAATCCCTACATCGAGTGTACCAGTAGCGTTTACGACACCAAGGAAACCTCCGACCATAAGGATAAAGAAGGCAACATCGATGGCTGCGCTAGTTGGTTCGTGACCGAGCATGGCACGAATTGGTGCCATGAGGACATCGTAAATCCCTTGAGGATTTGAGTCAACAGTTTGATAGGTACCTGCGATGAGGTTACCTGCTTCATTGGTATCATACTTACCTGCTGGAATGATCCAGGTTAAAAATGCCATGATGGTAATGATGATAATCAAAACAGTGTATGATGAGGGCATTTGAAACCTTTTTTTATTTTCACTCATTTGTTTTTCCTCCTAAACTATGTCACACAGTATAAAAACGAATGATGTGGCAAGAGTGCTGACTAAACTATTATTCTTTCACGATGATTGTTCCGCTATCAGATTCAATCAAGGCTCCCAAATTGCTGAGGGAAGTGATGACGGCTTTTCCTGCTGGACGATTGGTCACAAAATCAATGGCAGCTTGGATTTTTGGTAGCATACTACCAGGAGCAAATTGCCCCTCTTTGATGTATTCTTGGAGTTGGTTAACAGTTACTCGCTCCAACTTTTCTTGATTTGGTTTGTTATAGTTGATATAGGCATAATCGACGCCAGTTAAAATGATGAAGAGATCTGCTTCGACTAGCTCTGCCAAGCATTGCGATGCAAAATCCTTATCGATGACAGCTTCTACTCCTGAGAAGTAACCGTTTTCATTTTTGGTTACAGGAATACCTCCACCGCCTGCTGCGATGACAATTTGTCCCTTATCTAAGAGTGCGCGTATACTATCGATTTCTTTGATATGAACAGGTTTTGGAGAAGCCACTACCTTACGCCAGCCACGTCCTGCATCTTCTTTAAAGTTAGCCCCAGTTTTTTCGCTTTCTGCTTTAGCCTCTTCTTCTGAGTAGAATGGACCAATGGGTTTACTTGGATTGAGAAAGGCAGGATCATTCTTGTCCACGACAACTTGTGTGACAACAGAAACGACAGTTTTATCAAGATGAATATCCTGTAAAGCATTTTCCAGAGCATTCTGGAGCCAAAAACCGATGCTACCCTCAGTCATAGCAACAAGTGAATCGAGAGGAAAGGCAGGATTTTTTTCGGAATTCGCTGCTAGGTGTTGGAGGAGAAGGTTACCAACTTGCGGTCCATTGCCATGGGTGATAATCAATTCATCACCATTTTGGATGAGTTTCACCAGATGGTGTGCTGTTTCTGCCAGAGCAGCTTCTTGAGCTTGAGCAGATGGATCTGTGGAAAGAATGGCATTTCCTCCAAGAGCGACAACGATTTTACGATGAGACATGAGCGCTCCTTTCTTTTGGATGAACAAAAGCCAATTTTGGTTAAAGGCTTGGGTTTGGAAGTTGAGAAGAAAGATTTTGTAGGGACGAGTTGAGTTGGAATTTCGAAATGCGAATAACTGGAAGGCAGTTACTTGTTATGAGGTTTTTGCTTGAATGGTGACTAGTGGTGAATTCCAACTCAGAGCTCGTAACTATTACAAAAAGGGACCGGACTAAAACACTAGTCTCAGCCCCTAAGCTGTTTCTTATAGTTTGTATCACACTTTAGGAATGTAGAGATTTCCTAGTGTAGCAGCCATAACGGCTTTGATGGTGTGCATACGATTTTCTGCTTGATCAAACTGACGAGCATATTTGCTATGGAAGACCTCATCAGTTACTTCCATTTCTTTTACACCAAATTTCTCAGCTACTTGTCTGCCGTAGATTGTGTTCGTATCATGAAAGGCTGGTAAGCAGTGGAGGAAGATTAAGTTTTCATTGCCTGCTTTCTTAACAAGATCCATATTGACTTGATAAGGTTTTAGCAAAGCGACGCGTTCTGCAAACTTATCTTCTTCGCCCATAGATACCCAAACATCAGTGTAAAGGACATCAGCCCCTTTTACAGCTTGATCAGCATCTTCTGTGATGAGGATGTGAGCCCCACTTTCTTTGGCATATCCCTCAGCCAGTGCAACAACTGCCTGATCTGGGAAGAGTTCTTTTGGTGAAAAGACATGAACGTTCACACCAAGGATCGCTCCTGTTACTAGAAGGCTATTGGCAACATTGTTACGACCGTCACCACAGTAAACCAATGTCAAACCTTCAAGATGTCCGAAATTTTCTAGTACTGTCAAGTAGTCTGCAAGCATTTGAGTTGGGTGCCATTTATCCGTCAAGCCATTCCAAACAGGAACACCAGAGAATTTAGCTAATTCTTCAACCATATCTTGACTAAAACCACGGAATTCAATACCATCAAACATACGTCCCAAAACTTTTGCGGTATCTTCCGTAGTTTCTTTTTTACCTAGTTGAATATCGTTTGCCCCCAGGTATTCTGGATGTGCACCAAGATCGATTGCTGCAGTGGTGAAGGCTGCGCGTGTACGTGTAGAAGTTTTTTCAAATAAAAGAGCAATATTTTTACCAGCTAGATAGCGGTGTTCGATGTTTCGTTTTTTAAGATCCTTCAAGTGAGCTGAAAGTCCAATCAAATATTCGAGCTCTGCACGGGTAAAATCTTTTTCAGCTAGAAAACTTCTTCCTTGAAATACTGAATGTATCATTCTATATATCCTTTTCTAACAAGCATGATTCTGCTAGCAGATGCTAGGCAGAAATAGGAAGAATTTAAATGTCTTCGCGTTCAAACGGCATTGACATACAACGAGGTCCACCACGACCGCGTACCAACTCCCTGCCGCGAATCTTAATGAGACGAAGTCCATGTTCTTCAAGTTTCTTATTGGTCACAGTGTTGCGTTCATAAACAACTACGACACCTGGTGCGATAGCGAGTGTGTTAGAGCCATCATTCCATTGTTCACGAGCAGCTGCAACGATATTCCCATCACCACAAGGAATGAGTGTAACTTTTTCTAAACCAAGGTTTTGAGCAAGGAGCTCTGCCAAATCTCCTTTTTCTTCAACAATCTTGAGTTCTTCATTTTCGTAAGTGACGGAATAGACGCGAAGATTGCCTTGGATTTCTGGGTGGATTGTAAATTTGTCATAGTCTACCATGGTGAAGACAGTATCCAAGTGCATGAACTTACGGCTGTTTGAAAATTCAAAAGCTAAAACTTTCTTGAAGCCAACATTCTTTTTGAAGATATTAACCAAAAGTTTTTCGATAGAAGCGGCATCAGTCCGTTGAGAGATCCCAACTGCTAGGACATCTTTTGAAAGAACAAGTTCATCTCCACCTTCAATCCGAGTAGTTTCTTCACGGTTATAGATGAGCTCTACTTTGCCACCATAAATTGGGTGATGCTTGAAGATGTACTTACCATAAAGTGTTTCGCGATTGCGTGTATCGGCGTACATGTGATTAAGTGATACTGCATTCCCGATAGTCGCAAATGGGTCGCGGGTGAAGTAAAGATTTGGCATTGGATCAATGGCAAACGGATAGTCAGATTCAACCAAGTCAGTTAATCCTTTGCCTTCTTCAGGGATGTCAGGTAATTCAACTTTTTGAACACCTGCCATTGTTTTCTTGATCAGTTCAAGATTGTCGTCAATATCATGAAGCAGTTTTCGGATGGCATTTTTAGTTTGTCGACCACGAATATTTGCTTCGTTGAGATATTCTTCGATGAACTGGTCGCGTATTTCTGGAGAAGTTAATGATTCAGCAGCCAACTGTTCAAGATAGAGCACTTCGATTCCTTCGTCACGGAGTGCTTGAGCAAAGGCGTCGTGTTCACTTTGGGCATCTGCTAAAAATGGAATGTCATCAAAGAGCAACCTCTCAAGGTGATCTGGCATCAAGTTTTCTAATTCTTGACCCGGACGGTGCAACATAACTTTTTTCAGTTTCCCAATTTCTGAGAAAACATGAATTGGATGTGAAGACATGTGTATCCTCCTTTTTTTCTCGTGTGTACCAAATGATATTGGTATCGCTTACAAGTTAATAGTATCACAATTTAATATGCATTACAAGGGATATGATAAGGCCTAAAAGGCTTTAAAATGGCTATTTTAAAGGATTTCTTACATTTTTTTATAAGATTATTCATAGACATGTATGTTAATTTAACTTATTTTTATATTCTATAAAATTTATGCATAAAAATATTTTTAAAATTTTTTTAAAAAAATTTTGAGATTGTAGAAAAAAGTGGCTTTTCTGAGGTGAAAAGTTTGTTGAAATAAAAAAATCCCTTAGACTAGGACGATTGATCTAGCCTAAGGGAAGAATAGTTGGGTATTAGATACCGAAATTTTTCATAAAAATTGTAAAGAGTGCCAGTAAGATGAAACTGATACTATTAAGTAGCATATGGACTGAGATAGACATTTCCAAACGTCTGGTACGATAAGCAGTCCAAGTGAGGACAGCAGACATCCAGCCATAAATCAAGAAGGAAGGGAGATTAGAAGGTCTGTGTGCAAGGAGGAAGATCAACCAACCAATAACATAGCCAAACTTTTCGTAGCCTTGGAAGAGTTTGGTAGGAATAATCCCGCGACAGATGATTTCTTCACAAATAGGTGCGATTAAAACGATGAGGAAGAAACTGCTAATCAGAGAGCTTTCGGAAATAAGGTTGTTAATTACTTGCTGATTAGAAGTTGTTGTTTGTTTTATGAGTTGTAACCAGATGCCACCTACAAGATTTCCAACAAAGATTGTCAAATAACTCAAAACAATACGAGGAAGATCATTAATCGTTAAGAGTTTAGGCTTAAATACTAGTAACTTGCTCTTATGGGCTCCGTATAAAAAGATAGCGATCACAAGAATCGAAATAAGAGCTACGATAAGTGATGACCATATAGGATCAATCTGACTTATTGCTAGCAGAGCTAGAGTTTGCATTGGGATTTGAGAGAGAAAGATAGCTACTAACAAAATCCCAAACCACGCGAGTCGTTTACGAAAATCTTTAAAAAAGTTCATTGATAGGTCTCCTAAAATTTTTATCTAATTATAACACAATTGCTGAGAGGATTCTATTTGTTACCATAAGAGGAACGTACAGACGACAAATAGAATATCCCGAATCAAATGACCGTAGAATGATACCTCCTGTCTCAAATTTTTTGGGAATAAAAAGCTGAGAAATAGAGCACCAAGGCCAATATAAAAAGCAATCGATAAAATGGTGATTGGGTTACGCAGGAAGATTAAAATAGAAATGATGATGACGGAAAATCTCACTTCCTTGCTACTGGAATTTTTTTGTAACCTTCTCCATTTTTTCAAGGGGAGAAAGGTAATAAGGTCAACTCCAAAGAGAAAAAAGAAGGAGGGGAGGATGAGTTCTACAGCTTCTTTTTGAAGTAAGTTGACAGTAACGATAGTCTCTGATAGAACCAGCCCAACCCCGCAGAGGTTGACCACAATCATCATACTATAAAATAAAAAGATAAAGCGACTCCTGTCAATCAGTCTATCTCTTTTTAAGTTATGACTAGATAAATAATGCATAAAGGCACAAGACCCAGATAAGCCCAATAAAGCCAGTAGAAAATAAAAACAGGATTGTTTGAGGGCCAGAGAGGTTCCAGACCAAAAGATACAACTACAAAGTGCCAGTTGGATTAAGGCAAAGAACAAGAGTAGTCGAATTGATTTTATGACTTTTTCCATAAAGTATCCCCTATATTTTTTTCTTATTATAGCTAAAAGATAGGAGAGAAAAAGCCTTAAATTCCCAATTGTCGATTTTTAGGGCTGTCTTGTCTTTTGAAAACAAAAAATCCCTCTTCAAGGGTTCCTTGAAGAGGGGAGATAGGGTGTACAGTTGATTGTTCTAACGTTTAGACCAGGTTCGCTTCATAAAGAGTAGTATGATTGGATAAATTTCAAGACGTCCTGCAATCATTGCAAAGGATAGTAGAAGTTTTGAAAATGGACTAAAAATTGAGAAACTTGCAGTTGTTCCTAAAATAGGACCGATATTATTAAAACAACTGAAAACAGCACTCGTAACAACCATTAAATTATTGGTATCTAAACTGACGATGAAAATCAAACTGAGTAAAATCATGATATAAACCACAAAGTACTTCAGAATCTTGTGCTGGGTATCCTTATCAATAACCGTTTGATTAACCTGAAGGGTTAAAATGCGGTGAGGTGATATGGTAGACAAGACTTGATTTTTAGCAATTTTAGAGAGGATAACTCCACGGATAACCTTGAGACCACCTGCAGTGGAGCCGGCAGAACCACCGATTGCCATCAGCATTAGCAAGATGTATTGAGAGAACAAAGGCCAGTTCGTGATATCTCCATATCCAAAACCGGTAGTGGTAATGATGTTAGATACTTGGAAGAAGGCCATCTCAAAGCTTTGTGAAACTCCGCTATAGAGGTGGAGTGTGTTAAGCGTGATTAAGCCAGTTGATATGGCTACAATCAAGAGATAGGCTCGGAGTTCTTCATCAAAAAAGAATTCCTTGATACGACGGAGCATGAGGTAGTAGTAGAGATTGAAATTGACACCAAACATCAAAACCCCGACACTTGTCAGATAGGTGATGAGAGAACTGTGATAGTGGGCAATTCCGTCATTATAAACAGTAAAGCCACCAGTACCAGCAGTACCCATAGCGATAACAAAACTATCGTAGAGTGGCATCCCAGCAAGGAAATAAATAACCACAAAAAGGGCGAACATAGCCAGGTAGAGGATATAGAGGATTTGGGCTGTATTTTTTAGTTTAGATACAACCTTGCCAAATACTGGTCCAGGAACCTCTGCCTTCATAACCTCTAAGTGACTGTTTTTTGCATTGTCCATGATAGCTAGGGCAAAAACCAGCACCCCCATCCCTCCGATAAGGTGAGTAAAACTCCTCCAAAATAGAAGGGAACGGCTTAAGACAGAAACATCATTTAAAATGGTTGCTCCCGTTGTTGTGAAGCCAGAACTAATCTCAAAGAAGGCATCTATCATATCGGGAATTTGCCCTGAAAAGACAAAGGGAAGGGCACCAAAGAATGACCAGAGGATCCAACAGAGAGCTACAATTAAGACCCCTTCTTTTGCATAGATTCGCTGTTTTTTAGGCTTGCTGATGATGCCGAGAACTCCTAGAACTACAAGTATACCAATAGTAGAAAAAAGAGCTGTGAAAACTTGGCTAGATTCTCGATAATAGAGAGCAACACTAACAGGAACTAAGAGTAGTACAGCTTCTATCAAGAGCAATTTTGCGAGAAGAAAGCGAATCATACTTCTATTCATAGCTTACCTCTCTAACAGATCATAAATCTTGGTGATATTTGATAGTAGTGTGATGACAACTAACTTATCACCGACTTGAAGGTTATCTTCACCTGTTGGGAAGATTGTTTTCCCATTACGAATAATAGCAGCGATCAACAACTCTTTTTTGAATTTCAATTGAGACAAGGGTTTGCCAGTCATTTTATTGGCTTCCTTGATGAGAAATTGAAGTGTCTCAACCTGTCCATTTGCTAGGTGGTGCATAGCTTGAAGGTCTGAATATTGGGCATTGGCACGACCGTGAATAAAGTGCATAATGGTATCGACAGCGATTGTTTTTGGTGTGATGATACTAGAAAACTCTGGAGCATGGATAATCTCTAGAAGGCTGGTTCGGTTGACCTTAGTGATATTTTTCTGAACACCTACACTATCTAAGAACATAGAAGTAATGATATTTTCTTCGTCAACGCCAGTAAGAGTTGCGACAGCATCGTAATGTTGGGCACTTTCTTCTAGGAGAATATCTTTTGCAGTTCCGTCCCCCTGTACAATATAGAGTTTTGGATATTTTTGGCTGAAAAATGCTGCACGATCTGGATTGAGTTCAATGACCTTGGTATCAATACGGCTATCTTTCAAAATACCAACAAGGTAGTAGGCGATTTTTCCGGCTCCGATAATGAGTAAACTCTTAACGACACGAGATTTGACATAGTTATGAAAAAGCATCATATCGACACGATGACCTGTTACAAAGATACGGTCTTTATCTTCTAAAATAAGGTCGCCACTAGGGATCATCAGTTTATGATTGCGCTCAATAGCACAGACAATCACATTACCAAACTTTTTCCGGAAGTCTGCGATAGACATCTGACAGATATTGCTATCCTTACGGACAACAAATTCCATCAAACTAACCAAGCCACCTACAAAACGCTCAACAGAAAGAGCATTTGGGAAGTCGATGATGTTAGCAATAGCACGAGCCGCTAGGAGTTCTGGATTGACAATGAGAGAAAATCCGAGAATATTTTTTTCTTTAAAGTAAGGGTTGGAATACTCAGGATTGCGGACACGGACGATGGTTTCTTTAGCCCCCATCTTTTTAGCTAAGACAGCAGAGACCATATTGACCTCGTCATATTGAGTCATAGCAATGAAAATATCGCAGTCTTGAACATTGGCAGCTTCTAGCATGGCAAAGTCAGCCCCATTACCTGCAATTCCAATAATATCAAAACGGCTTGTCATGTAATTAAGAACTGTTTCGTTCTGTTCAATTAAGACAACATCATGATTGTCAGCGACAAGTGAACGACAAAGGGCAGAACCAACTTTCCCCCCTCCGACAAGAATAATCTTCATGTTATATAACCTACTTTTTCAATATGTATCTATCATACTCTTTTTTAGAATAAAATGCACTCGGCAACCGACTCTTTTCATTATTGGGGTGGGAAATTGTCCTATTGATAATCTTACTTATTAAAAATTTAAGATATAAATCAGCTATTTTCGTCTAATTCTAATGAATACAGAAGCATTTTTAACTAATGTAAATATGTTTGTAAAAAAATGAAAAAATCAAGTCATTTCTATTGACAATCAAGCTGAAAGTGATATACTAAAACAGTAGTTTCGCTGATTTACTTCAAACCTGTTGTGAGGTAAGTTAACGATGCCTTAACCACGCTGTTTGCTGAGCTTGACTCCGGGCAGTGTGGCTATTTTTTTGCACTAGTGAGAGGAAACAAGGCATGGCAAATCACATTGTATTATTTGAACCCCAAATTCCACAAAATACGGGTAATATTGCTCGTACTTGCGCAGCAACGAATGCGCCCCTTCATATTATTAAACCGATGGGCTTTCCTATCGATGACCGTAAGATGAAGCGAGCAGGTCTAGATTATTGGGACAAGCTTGAGATTCATTTTTATGATAGTTTGGCTGATTTTATGGAAAAAATGGATGGTCAGCTCTACTTGATTTCCAAGTTTGCAGAAAAAGTCTATTCAGATGCAGATTTTACGACAGAAGGAGATCATTATTTTCTTTTTGGGAGAGAAGATAAGGGATTGCCTGAGGAATTTATGCGTGAGCATCCAGAAAAAGCTCTCCGCATTCCTATGAATGATGAGCATGTTCGTAGTCTCAATGTTTCAAATACAGTTTGTATGATTGTTTATGAAGCACTTCGTCAACAAAACTTTGCGGGTCTCGAACTGGTTCACACTTACGAAACAGATAAGTTGAAATAAACACTTAGATAAAATGCTTGCGCTTGCAAGCTTTTTTTGTTATCATAAAGGGGTCTTCAGGGCAGGGTGAAATTCCCGACCGGCGGTAAATTTGACTAGCTATTTTAGCTTTCTCGTCGTTGTCTTGTCTCGATATACTTTAAGTATTATCTTCGACTACGACGCCTAGATAAATCTAAAATATCTTAGCCAAATAAGTCCGCGAGCGCAAGCTGATGTGGTGAGATTCCACAACCGACAGTATAGTCTGGATGGGAGAAGACGAAAGAATGGCTTTGTCTATTCTAATTGATTTTTTATAGGTAAATTGCAACCGCTTGCTAAAAAAAGAGTGAGGGGGAACTTTTGGAATATAAAAATAAAGGATAGATAGAGGAATCCTTTCCAACTTCTTCTGATTTTATAGAAAATTGGAGGAACCTGTTATGACAAACACACGTCGACTTTCGACCATTGCAATTCTATCAGCACTTTCATTTGTGTTGATGTACTTTGACTTTCCGCTTTTGCCAGCGGCATCCTTTTTGAGGATTGAGTTCAGTATTTTACCGGTCCTTGTGGGCTTGGTAGTCTTGGATTTACCAGCAGCTTTTGGAGTGCTTTTCCTTCGGTCCTTGTTGAAAATCCTTCTGAACAATCAAGGGGTTAGTACCTATATTGGTTTACCGATGAATATTGTTGCCTTGGGAGTCTTTGTACTTGCTTTTGGTTTGATTTGGGAAAAAGAGCGAACAACCATGCGTTTCGTCCTAGCTTCACTAGCTGGTACGCTTGGTTTAACTCTAGCTATGCTAGTTCTAAACTATGTTTATGCTGTTCCTTTGTACGCTAAGTTTGCTAATTTTAATATTGAGAAAATCTTAGGATTGAGCAACTACCTGATGACTATGGTTTTGCCTTTTAATCTGATTGAAGGTATTATCTTTGCCATCTCTTTCTGGTTGTTGTTTGTCCTTTTGAAACCAACTTTAAAATACTATGAAAGATAAACAAACATTTATGATGAAGGGCTCTTTTGCCCTTTTACTTTTTATGATTATTGGCTATATTGTCAAATTTTATCCAGAAATGCTGGTCGGTTTTGATCAGCCGATTCAGACTGCCATTAGAGGTGATTTACCTGAGACCTTAACGCTTCTTTTTCGGGCAATTACGCACTTAATTGATATCCCAGTCATTATTAGCTGGGTTTTAATTGTAGCTTTTATTTTTTACCGTAAGCAATGGAAACTGGAAAGTTATCTCATGCTGGGTAATTTGACTTTAGCTGGAATCTTAATCGTAACCTTTAAAAATATCTACCAACGACCTAGACCAGAAATAGTACATCTAGTGGAGGAAAAAGGTTTCTCATTTCCTAGTGGACATTCTCTGGCTGTGACGCTCATGGTAGGATCTTTGATTGTGATTTTGAGCCAACGGATTAAGAATACAACCTGGAGAAAAGTCGTGCAAATCGGACTTGGTATATACTTAGTCAGTGTATTGGTATCAAGAATTTATCTGGGAGTTCACTACCCATCAGATGTGATTGCCAGCCTTTGTGTAGGCCTAGGAGTTTTGTTTATGGAGTTTCCTTTCTACGATAAACTGCGTTTTCAATGGCGCTTCAAAGGAAAGCAGAAGTAGGAATTGCCCCTTCTTGAGGAGATAAAATGGAAGTCAACATAAAAGATCTTCATCCGACTCAACTATACTTATCAGAAAAGAAGTTACAAGATATCCAGATGCTTTATCAGTCGAAAGAAAAGCCCAATATCAATCCAATTAGCGTTCTTGCGTTTGGAAATTGCTTCTTGATTACAGATGGCCATCACAGGGCTTATCAGGCTTTGTTGGTAGGCCAGGATACAATTTCTGCTGAGTGGGATAGAGATGGAGGTGATGAACTATATCATCTCTATGCGCAAGCTTGTGAGAAAAGAAAGATATACTCTGTTCTGGATTTAAAAAATCATATCTTACCTCAAGATGAATATGAAGCAAGATGGTATAACTGGTGTGATGGTTTTAATCAAGCAGCGGAGCTAGTATTAGGAGTAGAAAATGATGACAAAAATCATTCAGATAGATAATTCCTTGCGTCTAGTTCCCTATTTTTTAGCAGATCATCATGATGCAGCTTTGGCCTGGTATCAAGATATGGATTTGGTGGAACTTGTAGACGGTATTAAAATACCCTATAGTTCAGAAAAATTAAATGCCATGTATTCCTATTTAGAAAGACACGGGGATTTGTTCTGGATTGAGTTTCGAGAAAAGGGAGAGTGGCTTCCAATTGGGGATGTCACCTTATCTCAGGAGAATCTTCCTATTGTGATTGGCAATCCAACTTATCAACATCAGGGACTTGGACGCAAGGTTTTGAAGGCTTTGATTGATCTAGCTCGGCAAAAGGGTTGGAAACAATTGAAAGTTCAAGAAATCTACACTTTCAACCGTATCTCTAGAAGATGTTTTGAGTCTCTTGGATTTGTGGAAAGTGGTACTACTGAAAATGGAGTGAGCTTTGTACTGACTTTGATTGAATGAATTCACTCCATCGTGATAGAAGATTCTGAAGATTGATTTCACCAAAAAATTGTAACATAAAGAAATATCAAAAATAAAAATTTCTCTTGCATTTTTTAAAAAATAGTGTATAATAGATGGGTATGTGTAAAGCATACTTGTGGGAGGTAAAAATCTCTAAATTACCGCCAAAACCACAAAGGAGGATTTAAAAATGGCTAAAAAAGTCGAAAAACTTGTAAAATTGCAAATCCCTGCTGGTAAAGCTACACCAGCTCCACCGGTTGGACCTGCTCTTGGTCAAGCTGGTATCAACATCATGGGATTCACAAAAGAGTTCAACGCTCGTACTGCTGACCAAGCTGGTATGATCATTCCAGTTGTTATCTCAGTATACGAAGACAAATCATTTACTTTCGTTACAAAAACACCACCAGCTGCTGTTCTTTTGAAAAAAGCTGCAGGTGTTGAAAAAGGATCAGGTACACCTAACAAAACTAAAGTTGCTACAGTTACTCGTGCACAAGTACAAGAAATTGCAGAAACTAAGATGCCAGATTTGAACGCTGCAAACATTGAGTCTGCAATGCGTATGATCGAAGGTACTGCTCGTTCTATGGGATTCACTGTTGTTGACTAATCAATAACATCCCTATATAACCCGCAAGACTTCATCATTTCGAGAAGTGACGTGGGAGATGAAAATCGATTGAACCACTTACAAGGAGAATAGAAAATGGCTAAAAAAAGCAAACAACTTCGTGCTGCTCTTGAGAAGATCGACAGCACAAAAGCATACAGCGTAGAAGAAGCTGTAGCTCTTGCAAAAGAAACTAACTTCGCAAAATTTGACGCAACTGTAGAAGTTGCTTACAACCTGAACATCGACGTGAAAAAAGCTGACCAACAAATCCGTGGAGCAATGGTATTGCCAAACGGTACTGGTAAAACAGCTCGCGTTCTTGTATTTGCACGTGGTGCAAAAGCTGAAGAAGCAAAAGCTGCTGGTGCAGACTTCATTGGTGAAGATGATCTTGTTGCTAAAATCAACGACGGTTGGTTGGACTTCGACGTAGTTATCGCTACGCCTGACATGATGGCTCTTGTTGGACGTCTTGGACGTGTCCTTGGACCACGTAACTTGATGCCAAACCCTAAAACTGGTACTGTAACAATGGATGTTGCTAAAGCAGTTGAAGAGTCTAAAGGTGGTAAAATCACTTACCGTGCAGACCGTGCAGGTATCGTACAAGCGATCATCGGTAAAGTTTCATTTGAAGCTGACAAGTTGGTTGAAAACTTCAAAGCATTCAACGAAACAATCCAAAAAGCTAAACCAGCTACTGCTAAAGGTACTTACGTAACAAGCTTGACAATCACAACTACTCAAGGTGTGGGTATCAAGGTTGACGTTAACTCACTTTAATTAGTAATGATTTAACATGAAAGGTTGAAGACAAGTTTGTCTCAACCTTTTTTCTATTAAAAAATAAAAATACGTATAAACTTTCTAATCTATTTGATATTGTAAAGTATCTAGATAGAAAATTCAGAAAATTTGCTCTTTTCCCTTGAAAATTTTTGAAAAAATGGTATCATAGTAACAAGCTATTTTTAAGAGAAGAGAAAGGGGAACGATGGAGAAAATCATTTTAGACTCACCTAAGTCGGGATCGGATCTTGTTTTGGAAACACTTCGTGACTTAGGAATCGATACGATTTTTGGTTATCCTGGTGGAGCGGTACTTCCTTTATATGATGCTATTTATAATTTTAAGGGAATCCGCCATATTCTAGGTCGCCATGAGCAGGGCTGTCTTCACGAAGCTGAAGGTTATGCTAAGTCAACAGGAAAACTGGGTGTTGCAGTCGTCACAAGTGGACCAGGAGCTACAAATGCCATTACAGGGATCGCAGATGCTATGAGCGATAGTGTTCCCCTTTTAGTCTTTACTGGCCAAGTGGCACGTGCTGGAATTGGGAAAGATGCTTTTCAAGAAGCTGATATCGTTGGTATCACCATGCCAATCACTAAGTATAATTATCAGGTTCGAGAAACTGCGGATATTCCACGGATTATTACGGAAGCTGTGCATATTGCGACTACAGGTCGTCCAGGGCCAGTCGTCATTGACCTTCCAAAAGATGTTTCTGCGCTTGAGACAGACTTTATTTACTCTCCAGAGATAGATTTACCAAGTTATCAGCCAACACTTGAGCCAAATGACATGCAGATCAAGAAAATCTTGAAGCAATTGTCTAAGGCTAAAAAGCCAGTCTTGCTAGCTGGTGGTGGGATTAGTTACGCTGAGGCTGCAGTAGAGTTAAATGAATTTGCAGAGCGTTATCAAATTCCTGTTGTGACAAGTCTTTTGGGACAGGGAACAATCGCAACTAGCCATCCACTGTTTTTGGGAATGGGTGGAATGCATGGTTCCTTTGCAGCTAACATTGCCATGACAGAAGCAGATTTTATGATTTCTATTGGTTGTCGTTTTGATGACCGTTTGACAGGAAATCCTAAGACCTTTGCTAAGAATGCAAAAGTAGCGCATATTGATATCGATCCTGCAGAGATTGGTAAGATTATCGCAGTTGATATTCCAGTTGTTGGAGATGCGAAAAAAGCTTTGCAGCAGTTGCTAGCTGAGCCAATTGTTCGTAACAATACTGAAAAATGGATTGAAAAAGTTACCAAAGATAAGAACCGTGTTCGATCTTATGATAAGAAAGAACGTGTGGTTCAACCTCAAGCAGTTATTGAACGTATCGGTGAATTGACCAAGGGTGATGCTATTGTTGTAACAGACGTTGGGCAACACCAAATGTGGACGGCTCAATACTATCCTTACCAAAACGAGCGTCAATTGGTTACGTCAGGTGGTTTAGGAACTATGGGATTCGGAGTCCCTGCAGCTATTGGTGCTAAGATTGCCAATCCAGATAAAGAAGTTGTTCTCTTTGTCGGAGATGGTGGTTTCCAGATGACCAATCAGGAATTAGCAATCTTAAATATTTACAAGATTCCAATCAAGGTCATCATGCTAAATAATCATTCACTTGGGATGGTCCGCCAGTGGCAAGAAGCCTTCTATGATGGTCGAACATCTGAATCAGTCTTTGATAGCCTTCCAGATTTCCAATTGATGGCTCAAGCCTACGGTATTAAAAATTATAAGTTTGATAATCCTGAAACTCTTGAGAAGGATTTGGAAGTCATCATGGAAGATGTACCAATGTTTATTGAAGTAGACATTTCTCGTAAAGAACATGTTTTACCGATGGTACCAGCTGGTAAGAGTAATCATGAGATGTTGGGGGTGAAGTTTAATGCGTAGAATGTTAACAGCCAAACTTCAAAACCGTTCAGGTGTTCTCAATCGCTTCACAGGAGTCTTATCGAGACGTCAAGTCAATATTGAAAGCATTTCTGTGGGCGCAACGGAAAATCCTAATGTATCACGAATTACCATTATCATTGATGTTGCCTCACATGATGAAGTTGAGCAAATCATCAAACAACTTAATCGTCAGATTGATGTGATTCGCATTCGTGATATCACGGATCAGCCCCACTTAGAACGAGAAGTAATTCTTATAAAGGTTTCAGCGCCTGCTGAAAAACGTGCAGAAATTTTGGCTATTATCCAACCTTTCCGTGCAACAGTAGTCGATGTAGCTCCAAGTTCCATTACCATTCAGATGACTGGGAATGCAGAAAAGAGTGAAGCTTTGATTCGAGTGATTCGACCATATGGTATTAAGAATATCGCTCGTACGGGTGCAACTGGATTTACCCGCGACTAAAAATCCAACCTAAATTTGTTAAACTAGCCTAACAGGCAATAAAAATAGAAAAGAGAGAAAAAACTATGGCAGTTCAAATGGAATACGAAAAAGATGTAAAAGTAGCAGCACTTGACGGTAAAAAAATCGCCGTTATCGGTTATGGTTCACAAGGTCATGCTCACGCTCAAAACTTGCGTGATTCAGGTCGTGATGTGATCATCGGTGTACGTCCAGGTAAATCTTTTGATAAAGCAAAAGAAGATGGTTTTGACACTTACACAGTAGCAGAAGCAACTAAATTGGCTGATGTTATCATGATCTTGGCACCAGATGAAATCCAACAAGAATTATATGAAGCAGAAATTGCACCAAACTTGGAAGCTGGAAATGCTGTTGGATTTGCACATGGTTTCAACATCCACTTCGAATTCATCAAAGTTCCTGCAGATGTTGATGTCTTTATGTGTGCTCCTAAAGGACCAGGACACTTGGTACGTCGTACTTACGAAGAAGGATTTGGTGTTCCAGCGCTTTACGCTGTCTACCAAGATGCTACAGGAAATGCTAAAGACATCGCTATGGACTGGTGTAAAGGTGTTGGTGCAGCTCGTGTAGGTCTTCTTGAAACAACTTACAAAGAAGAAACTGAAGAAGATTTGTTTGGTGAACAAGCAGTACTTTGTGGTGGTTTGACTGCCCTTATCGAAGCTGGTTTCGAAGTCTTGACAGAAGCAGGATATGCTCCAGAATTGGCTTACTTTGAAGTTCTTCACGAAATGAAATTGATCGTTGACTTGATCTACGAAGGTGGATTCAAGAAAATGCGTCAATCAATTTCAAACACTGCTGAATATGGTGACTATGTTTCAGGTCCACGTGTAATCACTGAACAAGTCAAAGAAAATATGAAAGCAGTTCTTGCGGACATCCAAAATGGTAAATTTGCCAACGACTTTGTAAATGACTACAAAGCTGGACGTCCAAAATTGACTGCTTACCGTGAACAAGCAGCTAACCTTGAAATTGAAAAAGTTGGTGCAGAATTGCGTAAAGCAATGCCATTTGTCGGTAAAAACGACGATGATGCATTCAAGATCTACAACTAATTTTTAAGAATATAAACAGAAGGCGAGTTGGGGGGAACCTAACTCGCTTTTTATCTTGAAAACTCATCGAGGAGGAGATTATGCTAAGTGCAAAAGATGTGGTGAAAGCCCACAAGATTTTGAATGGTGTAGTAGCCAATACGCCACTTGACTACGATCATTATTTATCCGAAAAATACGGAGCGAAAATTTATCTTAAAAAGGAAAATGCTCAACGTGTCCGTTCTTTTAAAATTCGTGGGGCTTATTACGCAATTTCCCAATTGACAAAAGAGGAACGTGAACGTGGTGTAGTGTGTGCTTCAGCGGGAAATCACGCTCAAGGAGTTGCCTACACATGTAATGAGATGAAGATTCCTGCAACAATCTTTATGCCAATTACGACACCTCAACAGAAAATTGGTCAGGTTCGTTTCTTTGGAGGAGATTTTGTTACGATCAAATTAGTAGGGGATACTTTTGATGCTTCAGCCAAGGCTGCTCAAAACTTTACCGTAGCTGAAAATCGTACTTTTATTGATCCCTTTGATGATCCCTATGTTCAAGCTGGTCAGGGTACGGTAGCCTATGAAATTTTAGAAGAAGCTCGTAAAGAATCCATTGATTTTGATACTGTCTTGGTACCTGTTGGAGGTGGAGGCCTCATTTCAGGCGTTTCTACTTATATTAAAGAAACAAATCCTCAAATTGAGGTCATTGGAGTCGAGGCTGAAGGTGCTCGTTCTATGAAGGCTGCCTTTGAAGCTGGGGAACCGGTTAAACTTAAAGAAATTGATAAATTTGCGGATGGGATTGCAGTGCAAAAAGTAGGGCAGTTGACCTATGAAGCAACACGAAAAAATGTTGAAACTCTTATCGGTGTAGATGAAGGTTTGATTTCTGAGACCTTAATTGATCTTTATTCTAAACAAGGGATTGTAGCAGAGCCTGCGGGTGCTGCTAGTGTTGCAGCCTTGGAAGTATTATCCGATTATATTAAGGGTAAGACCATTTGTTGTATCATTTCTGGAGGGAATAATGACATCAACCGTATGCCAGAGATGGAAGAACGTGCCTTGATTTATGATGGTATCAAGCATTACTTTGTAGTGAATTTCCCACAACGTCCGGGAGCACTTCGAGAGTTTGTAAATGATATCTTAGGACCTCATGATGATATTACTCGTTTTGAATATATCAAACGAGCTAGCAAGGGAACTGGTCCAGTATTGATAGGGGTTGCACTTGCTGATAAACATGATTATGCGGGCTTGATTCATAGGATGGAAAAATTTGACCCATCTTATATTAATTTGAATGGGAATGAAACTCTTTATAATATGCTTGTTTAATTTCCTATAGAATTTTTATCATATTATTTGCCTAACCTATTTACTAGTGCTATAATGTAAGTGAAGAAAGGGGGAGATTCCCATGGTTTTAAAAGTTATACTTGTTCTAATTATTCTAATGCTTATTGTAGGAGCTATATTAATGAGCTCAATCTATGTTGTTCGACAACAATCAGTAGCTATCATTGAACGATTTGGTAAGTATCAAAAATTGAGCAATAGTGGTATTCACCTAAGAGCACCATTTGGAATTGATAAAATTGCAGCTCGTGTACAACTGCGTCTCTTGCAAAGTGAAATCATTGTGGAAACCAAGACTCAAGATAACGTATTTGTGACGATGAATGTTGCGACACAGTACCGAGTAAATGAACAAAATGTTACAGATGCTTACTATAAACTAATGAGACCTGAGGCTCAAATCAAATCTTATATTGAAGACGCATTGCGCTCATCAGTTCCTAAGTTAACTTTGGATGAATTGTTTGAGAAAAAGGATGAAATTGCATTAGAAGTTCAAAAACAAGTAGCGGAAGAAATGTCAACGTATGGGTACATTATCGTCAAAACGCTCATTACCAAAGTAGAGCCGGATGCGGAAGTCAAGCAATCAATGAATGAAATCAATGCTGCTCAACGTAAGAGAGTAGCAGCACAAGAATTGGCCGAAGCAGATAAAATTAAGATCGTAACAGCGGCCGAAGCAGAGGCAGAAAAGGATCGCCTACATGGTGTGGGGATCGCAGAGCAACGAAAAGCAATTGTTGATGGACTTGCTGATTCTATTAAAGAGTTAAAAGGAGCCAATGTTGAATTAACTGAAGAGCAAATCATGTCAATCTTGTTAACTAACCAGTATTTAGATACATTGAATAATTTTGCAGAAAAACAAGGTAATAATGCAATTTTCTTACCAGCAAATCCTAACGGAGTTGAAGATATACGAACCCATATATTATCGGCTTTAAAAGCCAAGTAAACTAAATCTTAACGTCTTATTTGATTGGATATATGTTTTTTTATTGACAAATGCCATAAAAACGTATACAATTAAATATCGTAAAGAATAAAATAGGAGAAAAACATGGCTAAGACTAACTTTGAAAAAGTAGAATCAGTTGTTAGCTGGGTTCGTGATAAGAAGATCACTGGTTATCGTATTTCTAAAGAAACGAATGCACGTGAAATGTCTATCATTGCTCTAGCTCAAGGACGTGCAAAAGTTAAAAATATTTCCTTTGAAACAGCCCTTGGATTAATTGATTTCTATGAAAAAAATCATGAAAAATTTGAAGATTAATCTTTGGATACAAGCAGACTCTAATTAGGGTCTGCTTTTATTTATGGAATGGAGAAATAGCCGGCTCATTGTCAACTGTAGTGGGTTGAATAAAAACTAACATCTGGAGAGGACAATTGATGTCCTCTTCATTTTTATATTCAGAGCGATGAAAATTCGTTTCTTAAAGTTGTCAAAGTTCCGAAATCC
>NZ_WIJK01000008.1 GCF_009496285.1 Streptococcus mitis | reverse complement strand
GTACCATAATTTGAGATACACTAGAGAGAAAGGAAAGTCCAAAATGGAGGATCAGGTTGGGCTTACTTTAGCGTGTTTAAATATCAAAAAACTGGTGAAATGGATAGAGAATATCCCTTTTTATTTTTCTCAAATTCAAATTTTTGGATAGATTAGTAGATGATGAGACAAACTATTTTGGAAAATACAAAAAGACAAACGCCAACAATGACGTTTGTCTTCGTTCTGAGCTTTATCTTTAAAAGCTTTTTTTGTTTTATCCAATTGATAAAACTAATTTTTATAGTATTATTCATTTGTATGAGTTTAAGGAGTTTTTAGAATATGCAAGAAAAGAAAAAAGCGTCACTTGTTTTAGGGATCTTGTCTATCATTCTTGGTCTGCTGTCGCCGGTGGTAAGTTTGATTTTGGGTATTATTGGTCTAGTCTTAGCTAACTCACATCAAAAAGAATCTGGGCTTGACTATAAGATAGAAAAAAATCTGTCCATCCTAGGGATTGTAATTTCTGCACTTCACTTTATTTTAGGTGTCATGGTATTTATACGCTAAATTAGATTTTAAAAAGCTTTATTTGTTTAAAGCTTTTTTTGTTTTATCCACTGTTTTCTAAGTAATTTTTAATAACCTGTAATTCTTCTTTGTTTAGAAGTCGGCAATCACCTTCTGCTAGTTCAGAGTCCAATATAAAATCTCCAAATTGAACTCGTTTAAGAGCAGTGACCTTGACACCAACAGAGAGGAACATTTTTTTGACCTGATGAAACTTTCCTTCAGAGATGGTGATAGTGGCTTGGCTGAGACTAGGACTTGAGGATAAAATCTCAAGTTGAGCAGGTTTACAGATAGTTCCATCAAGAAAGGCAATACCATCTTTAAACTCTTGAATCTGGTCGGGAGTTAGTGGCCCATTGACCTCTACTTGGTAAGTTTTATCTACATGATACTGAGGATGGAGGAGTTGAAAACCTAGGGGACCATTATCCGTTAAGAGGAGGAGACCCGTCGTATCCCGATCCAGACGGCCGATGGCGTAGAGTTGCTCTGACTGGAGATGCTGAGGAAGAAGGTCCATGACAGTTGGGAGTTTTTATCCTTGCTTGCAGTCACGACTCCATTTGGCTTATGGAGCATGAGGTAGGTGTGTTCGTATCCTTGGATTTTTTTATCTTTGAAAATCAGCTCTTGCAACCCTGTATCAACATTCTGTGAAAGGGAACTAGCAGAGAGTCCATCAACTAAAATTTCTTTTTTCAAAAGAGCTTGTTTCATGGCCTTACGGCTGATTTTTTCCTGGGCTAATAATTTATCTAAACGCATACCAGCCTATCTTATCACAAGTCGGGATTTTTGAAAAGAGAAAGAAATTTTTTTGCAATGTCAAGCCAAGCGTGACAAATTAGTCCGTATGGTTAATTAAGTATCTTTAAAGTCTATTGAGATAACTTAATAAATTTTTACAGATTTATAGCTAGGAGTATTTTGGATTTCTTTTTTTGAGTGGGTCAATGTAACGAATTCTTTCAAAAAGCTTCAATCCTTTCTGATGCATAAATTTGAAATCAGAGTTTGTATGAATAATTTTGATCAGAACAAAAAATAAACATATCCATCGTTTATTATAGAGTTTTGTAATTCTAGTATATTAGATGAACCTATCTTTTCTGTTAGGCTTCATTTTACAATAGGGGAATACAAAAATTCCTAAATATTGTAACAAAAAGGCGTTTTATACAAAAAATGGATTTACAAAGCATACAGATTTCTGATACAATGATAGTATGGGAGCGAGCACATGAAAATTTTGAAGTTTAGTTTATCACTAATTATAATAATTGTGGTGTTATTTTTAGGTTTAAAAGTCTTAGATGGCCTTGAACAGATGGCTGTGGAACAACATTCTCAAAACGCAGTTGAGAAGAAGTTTCATCAGAATCCAGATGTCTTTGCTTGGCTAACAGTTGAAGGGACTCGAATAGATTACCCGGTTGCTCAGCATCCAAGGGATGATGCTTATTACCTTTCTCATGATATAGATGGTGAAGAGACCTATTATGGCGCTATATTTACAGAGCTGGTTAACAAAAAAACATTTGAAGATCCTGTCACGATTATCTACGGACATGCTATGTTAGATGATTCGATGTTTGGGTCTTTAGATTATTTTGCGAAGCCAGCTTTTTTTAAGGAGCATGAACGTATTACGATTGACACCTTGACTCAACATTTTGAATATGAGGTGATGGCAGCTCACTCTTATACAGATGATCATCTTTTTCATACATTCAAATTAGGAAGTCGAGAAGGCCTCAGATATTATTTAGAAACATTACAGATAAGAACATCAGACTATGGGGGATTCTATCGTCAGATTGCTACTGACCCTCAAAAAGATCGATTTTTAATCTTATCAACCTGTGATGCTACTGGAAATGATCAACGATTTGTGGTTACTGCTCGTTTAAAAAGTATCAAAGAAAGGACAAGTACATGATGAAAATATTAAGATTCTCAAGGTTTTGGAGACTAGCTATCGGCTTACTGTTTTTAGGAGTGGGGCAACGCCTTCTATTTACAGGTGCGATTTCCCCTGTGATAGTCGAGGAAGGTTTATCACTCATTCTAACCTTATTCAGCCTACTATTTTTAATAATAGGAACAGTTCTTATTTTTCCAATAACAATCTGGTTTTATAGGCAGTACCGATCAGATAAACGTTTAAATCACACTATTCTGATTTACTTGTTTAGTGCAATTTTATGTGGCATTCTCATCGGAGGTTTGGGTCAAGTTTTATACGATCATACAAGTTTGGAATATGGCCATGTCAAGATTGCTATCTGGGCATTTACTACAATTGTACAAACTTTTCTTAAAGTAATCTTATCCTATAGTCTGGTTAGTATTTACAAAGCTTTACCAATTAAAAGTAGGGTAGATCAATTGCGACTACCTGTTCTGGTATCCATGCTTATTGTCGCCTTTTGTTTAGCTATTGCTGTTTGGTTCCCAATACCAGGTTCTTTCGTTTTATCCATCGGCGATGCTCTTATTTTAATTTTTACACTTTATTATTTTATTTATCTTACAAAGGAGAATGATGATGAAAAGACTGCGTAAGTCCATACAGTGGTTATTATTGCTGAGTTTATTTGTTTCTAACATGCCGTTGATCTATGCGGAAGAAATAAACCAAGCAATTAAACAAGGCCAGGCTGAGGAAGCTTATAAAAAAGCTGTTACAGAGGCGAGTAGCCAGACTGTTAGTTCTGAAAATGCAAATACGGAAAGTTCGACAAGTGTTGACTCCTCATCAAAACCAGCAAAAGATGGTGGAGATGCCCTACAACAACCAAAGGTGGTCAACGAAGAGAGTAAGGCAGAGGCAGAACTGAAAAAACAATACGGGGCACCAGTAGCGGTTAGTGGGCAAGAACAACTGTTTCGGGTTGATGATACTCACTTTGTGACGCATATTGGTAGTGATATTAAAACCTATATTGATAAAGAAGGGGTAGAAGTTCCTGTAGATTTATCTCTCTATTCTTATCATGCTAATGGGAAGCATTATTATCTACCAAAAGAATCTCCAGTAGGAGTAGTTCTTCCGAGCGAAGTCAAAAAAGAGACTCCCATTGATATTACTCATAAGGATGATAAAATTTCTTTGTATCCGCTTGATAAGACATACGAACAAGCAACTGTAGAAAAGAATGCGATCTTATATAACAATGTTGATGGCAAAACAGATGTGCAATATACGGTACAGTCTAATGGAATCAAAGAAGAAATCATTCTAGCCGAGTGGGGTGGGAAGAACTCCTTTACTTATGGTTTGGATGCATCTAAGTATGATGTTTCTTTGAAAGACAATCAAATCCTTGTTCGCGCAAAGGGGAAAACAAAAATCCTCTTTGTACTAACTGCCCCAATGATGGTGGATAGTGTAGGCGCTACAAGTAATGCCTTAACCCTTGGATTGAAAAAAGGGGATGGACGTCATGAAGTGACAGTCACAGCTAGTAAAGAGTGGTTGTCTGATTCTGAACGTAAGTATCCTGTTCGGATAGACCCGACTGTAACAGTTCCACGAGAAAAAATTCTTGACATTGTTACCTCATCTGTACATGGACAATATCAAGGTTACTCTTATGGGTATGTTGGATATCTAACAGCCGAAATGATCGGAATGGCGGGTGTTCCAGGTGTTCGTGACATCGGGCGTGCAAGGATGTACTTTAAGATTAATTACGATTTTCAAAAGAGTATTCCTAAGGAAGCGCGTATTGATAGTGCGAGTTTAAACATCTATGAATATACGGCACCAGATTCTCAATCAACCCAGTTTGCAGCTTATCGCTTGAAACAAGACTTTGATATCAATAACCTCACATGGGATACTTCTGTGGGCCTTGATATGGAAATTGCAGGAAAGAATGCGACCAGTGGTAAGAAGATTGGAATGCATAACTTTGATATCCGTGAGACTGTGAATGCATGGGTTCAAGGTTTGGAACCAAACTATGGTCTAGTTGTAGCTGCAACCGACGAAGGCTCAGACGGTGGTGCTTTCTATACAACTGAAGCGACGGCAGAAAATGCAGGACAGATTGGGTTTACTCCAGACAAGGCTCCGAGTTTGACGATTAATTGGTCCGTTCCAGATCCAGTTGATGTAAATTATCCAATAGGGAACACAACCATCAATCTTCGGACAATGGTGAAGACAGATAAGAAAGGAAAGTTGCAATTTCAGGGAGTCTTTGCGGATGGTCTGACAACGCCGGGTGCTCAGGTTGATTACAATCTTAGTGATACTGCGAAAGACTACAAGGGACAAAGCTCTGCAAGTTTTTCTTACAAATACCCTGATAGTAGTTCCTTTGATGCAGCATTTGAAAAGGGAACGACCAAATATAAAGATAAACTTTCAAACTGGCAGACTCAGGTGCCTTTCACAGAACCTGAACTAAACAAGGTTTATACGATTGACGCAGAGAGTAAAAAGGATAGTCAAACTAGTGGTAAAAAATCAAGTGATACTTTCTTGATTTACAAGGTTACCCAGTTTGATACCCTTCCAAAGATTGCGGCATATTATGGAGTACCACTCAATCAACTTGCTTACGATAATCGTATCCAAGATATGATGCTTGTGCAAAATAACACCCTATTTATTCGCAATCCAAGAAAGAATGCTGATAAACCTTATAATCCACCAGCTTTGACATCCAATACAAAGGCGGAAATAGACAGGCTTTTAATGGGGCGTGGTCTTCACTGTGAATTTGGATTTGAGCCAATCAATCTAAACACGGGGAATTTCTACCTAGATCGAACAGATGTTTCTATCACTGATGTTGACGGCAAATTTGAAATTAATCGCGCCTATAATTCTAAAGCAGCAGGCATCAATAGTCTCTTTGGACGTGGTTGGTCATTTGCCTTTAATGAGCAGTTATCAAGCGATGAAGATCAAAATCTCTACTATACTCGTACAGACGGTTCTATTCTTAAATTTGCGAAGGATGGAGATGGATATCGTGCTCCAAGTGGCTATGACCTCACTCTCGAAGTAAAAACAGTTGAAACGAAGAAGGGTGACTTTGGCGGAGACGAAAAAGAAGACTATGATGTAAAGGAATACCGAATTGTTGATCACAATCATCAAGAGAAAACCTTTAACTATCACGGTCTTTTAACGAGCCAGACGGATGAAAAAGGTAATAAAACAAGCTTTGATTATAATGAAAATTACCAGCTGATCAAGATCACATCTCCTACAGGCTTGGTTTATAGTATCACCTATAATACAGATGGTTATATTGGTGCGATTCAAATCCCCAATGGCTCAACTTTGACCTATGAATACGACACGAATGGTCATTTAATTACTTATACGGATGCGACGGGAGTTCCTACTCGTTATGAATATGACGATAAGGGACGTATGACGGCCTGGTATGATGGAAACGGCACCAAGGTCATCCAAAACGAGTATGATGAGGAAAATCGTGTCATCAAGCAAACAGATGGTGCAGGTGCTGTTTCAACTCTTTCTTATAGTGAAGGTCAGACAATCACTACCGATGGAAATGGCAATCAAACCGTATATACTTACGATGAGCAATATCGCACAACTGGCATTCGCTATGCAGATGGAACTAGTGTCTCAAAAACGTATGATGAAAACAACCGTCTGTCAAGCGTGACGAATGAAGCGGGGCAAACAACTCGCTACACCTATGACAGCAATGGAAACACCTTGACAGAAACGCGTTTCGACGGTGCGGTAAAAACTTCTAGCTATGATGAGAAGAACCATCTTCTGTCTCTCACTGACTTTAGTGGTGCATCAACAGCTCATAGCTATGATGCCAATGGTAATCTAATCCAGACAACATTGCCAGATGGGTCTAAGATTACTTATACTGTCGATCAGCAAGGTCGCATCTTGTCTACAACAGATGCGGCTGGTCATACAACTTCTTTTGCTTATGAAGGTGCGAATCTGGTAAGCATTACCAATCCTTTGGGAGGCGTATCAACCTTTACCTATAATGCACACAATCAAGTCACTAGCATTACGAATCCTCTCGGTGGGACCAAGACTTTCACCTATGATGCAGAAGGTCGCAAGCTGAGCGAAAAAGATGCCGATGGTGTTGGGACGAGCCATACTTTTGATAAGGCCGGTCAAGTGACAGCTGTGACAGAAGGCAATGGTAATACGACTACCTTCACCTATGATGGTTTTGGCCGTAAAATCGGTGCTTCGAATGGAGAAGGTGGAACCTATAGTTACACTTATGATGGTGTTGGAAACCAGCTTTCCGTGACTGATGCAGAAGGACACGCTACTAGCTATACATATGATAGTAAGGGTCGTTTCCTAACAGAAACCAATGCTTCAGGGCAAACAACTACCGTTACTCGTGATGCGTTGGGTCGAATTGTCACTCGAACCAATGAAGTAGGTAATAGTAGCAGCTTGACTTATGATGATAGAAACAATGCCGTTAAAACTATCACAGATGCTTTAGGTCAAGTTACTCAAAATACTTATGACGCGGCAGGAAATGTAACCTCAGTTTCTTATCCAATCGGTACAAAGGCAGAGACTACTTATGATATCATGGGTCGTGTGCTATCTTACACCGATGAAGCAGGTCAGACAGTGACATACACCTATGACAGTGTTGGAAATAAACTTAGCGAAACCAAACAGAAAAAGACTACCAGCTATACCTATGATGCAGCGGGAAATGTGACAGGTGTGACTTACCCAGATGGTAGCAGTGTTTCATATGTGTTGGATGCGATGGGGAATATCCTGTCCATGACAGACGCCCTTGGAAAAGAAACGACTTATGAATATAGTAAGGCAGGGCGCCTGATCGCAACAACCAATGCCTTGGGTCACCGCACCAGCATGACCTATGATGCCAATGGCAATCAAAATAGCCTAACAGATGCGGCAGGCTATACTGCTAGCACGACTTATACAGGCCAAAATCAAGTTTCCAGTATTACAGATGGTTTAGGCAATGTCACTAAGATGGCCTACAACCAGATGGAACAGTTGACAGAATTGACAGATGCCTTGGGTGGTAAGACTCAGTATACCTATAATGAACTGGGCTATCCGATTCAGGTCATCGATGCCAATGGCAATGTCACTAAGATGACCTATACCTCAACGGCTCAACTGGAAGAAGTGACTCTTCCAGACGGAACTACCGTAAGACAAGAATACGATGCCCTTGATCGTCTTATCAAGCAGACGCATTCTAGTGGCTTGGTGACGGAGTACAGCTACGATGCTGCCAACCGTGTAGTGAACAAAAAAGATAATCAGGATCTCAATGAGACCTATACTTACGATAAGGCAGGAAATCGTCTCACTTTAACAAACAGCTTGGGTGAAGTTACCCAATATAGCTACAATAGTGACAACCAACTGACTAAGGTGGTCTACGCAGATAAGACCAGCGAAACCTTCACCTATGATGTCATGGGCAATGTCGCAAGCTCAACTGACCAAGAAGGTAAGACAAAGACCTATCACTATGATCAAAATGGCAATCTAGTTAAGACCGTCGATCATTTAAAACGTGAAACCAAGTATAGCTACGATGCCCTCAACCGAGTGGTGACAGAGTCGGATGCCGATGGCAATACCTCCACTTACGAATATGATGTCCTAGGTAACCTCTCTAAAATGACAGATGCCAATGGCCATTCAAGTAGCTATGGTTATGATGCTAATAAAAAATTGGTACTCTATACAGATCCAAATGGTCAAGCGACAGCCTTTAAGTACGACCCATTAGGACGAATCATCGAAACAGTAGCTCCAACAGGAAGCAAGCAAAGCTTCAGCTATGATGCTTTGGGAAATCGTTTGAGCGAAACAAGTGGCGAAGGACATACAACGACCTACAGCTATGACAGTATGAACCGTGTCAGCAGTAAGAAACGTCCAACAGGTGGAGAGACTCAGTATGCCTATGACGCTACAGGTAGCTTGGCAAAAGAAACAGATGCCAACGGTCATAGTACCAACTATGTCAATGACCTTTATGGTCGTGTGACCAAACGCACCTTACCAAATGAGGCGGCTTACACCTACGCCTATGATGCCTTGGGACGTCTCACCAAGCAAACAGGTCCACAGGGACTATCGAAAACCTATAGCTATGATGTGTCTGGGAACTTGGTACAGGAGACAGACCAATCTGATCGAAGCAATCACTATAGCTATGACAAGGTTGGCCGTCTCTTAACGGCTAAGAACGCCCTTGACCTTGAAACCAAGTATAGCTACGATGAAGCGGGGAATCTAGCTAAACTGACCAAGCCGTCAGGTGCTACAACCACTTTTGACTATACGACCCTCGATCAACTCAAAACGATCAAAACGCCAACTGGTCGAACAGTGGAGTCAAGCTATGACCCAGTCGGTCAGGTAACCAAACGAACCATCAATGGCAAGCGCGAAACGACCTATACCTATGATCCGAACGGTAATCTCCTTGAGGAGACGAATCCTCTCGGTCAAGTAACCAAGCGGACCTATGATAGCCTCAATCGCCTCACCTCAGAAAGCGATACGGCAGGCCAGTGGACTAAGTATGGCTATGACCACGATAACCATCTCACGAAAATCACAGATGAAGCTGGCGGCGTCGCAAGTATGACCTATGATGCCAATGGCAACCTCACCAGTGTCACATCCGGAAGCAAGCGTGTCAAGACCTACACCTATGACCTAAAGGATCAGTTGCTTACAGCGACACAAGGAAGTGGAGAGAAGGCTTCTACCTCTAGCTATACCTACGACAGTGTGGGCAATGTCACTTCGGTTACGAATGGAAATGGCAAGGTCACAAGATACAGTTATGACCAGCTTTCCAATCTAGTGGAGCGCATGAACAGTCTAGGAGATAAGGAGACCTATACCTACAATGTCAATAACCAGCTCGAAAAAGTAACCAAGTCCGATGGGAAAACCATCAGCTATGATTACAACAAGCTGGATCAACTGCTCAAGGTGGAGTACTCTGAAAAGCAAGATGGTCAAGTCCTCTATACCTATGATGCGGACGGCCGTCGGGTGTCTATGAGTGACCTGACAGGAACTAGTCAGTACGCGACCAACGAAGAAGGCGAGATCACGGGTGTTCGTCAGGGAGATGGTAGCCTGATTCAGTACGAGTATGATGCCTATGGCAATATCTCGAAGATGATTTACCCAGATGGTAGCACAGTTTCTT
The DNA here is from genome assembly GCF_009496285.1 of Streptococcus mitis. Lineage (GTDB taxonomy): Bacteria > Bacillota > Bacilli > Lactobacillales > Streptococcaceae > Streptococcus > Streptococcus mitis_BP. Next base: position 71,494 of record NZ_WIJK01000008.1, on the reverse strand, counting down.
ACACTTACGATGAACTGGATCGTCTCACTTCCGTGACAGATGTCAAGGGACAAAAGACCAGCTATAGCTATAACACAGCAGGGGATCTGACGGAAGTTAATCGAGGAGATGGGACTAAGAGCTTCTTGACCTATGACAAGGCTCACCGTCTCACTGAACTCCGCCACATGGACAAGCAGGACAAACTCATCTCCAGCTACGGCTATGAGTATGACGATGGTGGCTACATTGCCAAAGAAACCATCAAGCAGGATGGCGAAACCCTAGTCCATACCTATACCTACGATACTCTCGGTCAAGTGGAAAACATGACCGTATCGGATGGAGCTGGTAAGGAACTTTCTAAACTCTCTTACACCTATGACCTTGCCGGCAATAAACTGACCAGCAGCGAGACAGTTGATGGCAAGGAGAGCCAGACACACTTTACCTATGATGACCATAACCGCTTGACCAAACTGGAAGGGCCAGATGGCACTATCACCTATACCTACGACAAGAATGACAATCGCATCGCTTCTGAGAAGAACTCAGAGAAGCTAGATTATATCTATGACACAGAGAACCGCCTGCTTGCGATCAAGGACAAGAAGGGGCTTCTCATGGCTGCGCTCTACGACGGAGATGATAACCGTGTCTTCACTGCTAGTCGTAAGGAAGGCAAGAACACTTATCAACTCTTCCAACGCAAGCCAAAGGATACCAAGTCAGGCCGTAAGTCGCCATATACAGCCCCAAGTGGGGAAGAAAACTCCCTCTTCTGGTATGGCTTTAGTCAGAATGTCCTCCAAGCCCTATCCACCCTACCACAGACAGTAGGAAGCATCTGGCACAGCATCTTTGACGATGTGTCGAGAGCCTATCACCAGAAAGTGGCTAAGGATCGAGCAACCAAGGAAGGAATCGTCGTCAACCCACCAGAGCTCGGGAACTTACCGGGTCAGGGAGAAGTGACCTATGCCAGTCAGGTTCAGGATGTCCTGATCCCTTATACCACACGAGAGGATACCTACAACTATTATGAGGAACGCAACTATGTCAACGATGTCAATCGTGAACATACAGAAGTCCTTGAAACCTATGACCATGATGGCAAGGCACGAGAGACCTATAGTTATGGCAAAGGTCGAGCTAGCTACCTCAACAACCAAACTGGTGACAGCTACAACTACTTGACTAACCAGTCAGGCTCTGTGACAGGCTTGACCAAGGATGGACAAGCCGTCGCATCAAGCAGCTATAACCTCTATGGGGCAAGAAAGACAAGCACAGACACGACAGGGAATCCATTTGCCTACAACGGCGAAGCTCGTGACGATACTGAACTTGACTATTTACGAGCAAGGTATTATGATAGTCAAGGAGGTACTTTCTTAACCGAGGATAGCTACCCAGGTGAGGACACAGATCCTCTCAGCCAGAACAGCTACAGCTATGTGCAGAACAACCCTGTTAACTATACAGACCCGAGTGGACACTTCTGGAACAGTATCAAAAAAGGCTGGAACTATGTTAAGTCAGGAGTTAATTGGGCTGGCAGACAAATTAGTAGAGGCGTTAATTGGGCTGGTAGACAAATTAGTAGAGGAGTCAGCTGGGCAAACACCCAATTTAACCGAGCGTCGAATTGGGTTGGTAGACAGATTGATAGAGGTGTTAACTGGGTCAGCACCCAGGTTAACCGTGCATCGAATTGGATTGGCAGACAGTGGAATAAGGTTCAAACGACCTACAATAGTGCCCGCGACTATGTACAAACGAAATACCAGCAAGCGGCAGCACAGATAGAAGCTAAGCGCCAACAAGTGGTTCGGTCTGCCTATGCCCTAGCAACAGGCTTGAGCTCTTCCCCAACCATCCGAGAAGGAAAGAATCTCCTCCGAAACTGGGGAACAGCCTTGCAGAATACCTTAAAACATGTTTGTACAACAGCCGAACGGATCAAGAATCAAGTCGTTGATTTCGTGAGAAATGTCGACTGGAAGAAGGTTGCCGTAACTGCGGGAGCTATCGGTGTCGGTATTGCTCTTACCGTAGCGACTGGAGGTCTTGGAGCCCCCGTAGCGATGGCTATCGGTGGTGCAGCCTCTGGAGCAATCATCTCAGGATATGATGCCTATAGTTCTGGCCAACGTGGTTGGGAATTGGTTGGTTCGATTGCCAAAGGAGCAGGAACGGGTGCTATCTCAGGTCTTATTGGCGGTCAATTGATGGGAGCAGGAGCTGGTCTAGCAACTAATGTGACCCAAAATATTGGCAATCAAGCAGTTCGACAAGTTGCCAAGATTGGAGTGGAATCTGCGGTTGAGACTGCGATTGATACAGGTATTGATTTGGCCACAGGCAATAAGATTACTGGTCAAACAGTCGCTATGAACTTTGCCTTTAACACCTTTACCAACGGAGCAGGTAGTGTGTCTCCTAAGAAGGCTCCTAAGGCTGATGTGGTGACGACGAAGCCGAAATCAGGGGATGTACCGATCACGAGACCACGCAAAGATGTAACCCCTGTTCAGCAACTAGCATTGCCTGGGCCGACTAGTAAACCACTTGCCTTGCCAGCACCATCAGATAAAATATCACAAATTAATCCCTACAACATTAGGTTTAGTCAAAGTTCTGTTAATGGAGCCGATTCTATACAATCTAGTATGATATCTAATGGTTGGAAAGGAGATGCAATTGATGTTGTGAATATGCCTGATGGTAAGTTAACAACTATTGATAATACAAGGGTTATAGCTGCTAGAGGAGCTGGGATTGCTGCTACGGCTAGAGTACATCAATATACGGATCCTCTTCCAGAACAATTTATAGATAGACTTACAACTCCTGCTGGTACACCTTCAACTTGGGGAGAAGCAGTTCAGTTACGTGTTGGTAAGCAAAAATCATCTTTTCGAACCTTGAATCCATACGGTTCGTACGACTTAGAACGGAGGAATTAATTCATGCCATTTACATTTAATCATTCTTTTTTTTCCTATCCACAACAATTAAAAGATTTAGTTTCTAAAGGTATCGTTGATTTTGGTGTTTGGTACTTGATGAACGATGAAGAAACGGTTAGGAGATTTAGAGGTCTTCAAACAAGATATCCTGAGCGAACATTATATCCATTTGCAAGGAGAGGTGATAATGATGATATCGCCTGTTTTGAAGATGTTGATAGTACTCTAGTGCATATAATTCATGACTTTGCTGATTCAGGATGGGAACAAAGGGAAGTTCTACCTAATATTGATGCATGGTTAGAATACATTGAGGAGTGTAATCTTCAAGACGGATAATAATTTAAGAATTATTTGAGCTATAAGAATATTATTCCAATTTAGACCTGTTTTGGATATACAAGAATAGCGTACATATAGGATTTTATGATTTAAAGTCAGAAATAGAAGTCACTATTACTGAAATTCTGCAATAAGTTACCGTCAAAGAACATTTAGACCTCATTACCCAGATTACAGGCGGAGTGGGATTTGAGAACTAAGAAAAAATAATTACAAAGTGAAGTTGAGATGATGCGGTCTCAACTTCATTTTCAAATAGTAAGCAAAATAGTGAGGTTTAACTTAAGATAATGTGTAGGTGGAGAGACTCAGTATGCCTATGACGCTACAGGTAGCTTGGCAAAAGAAACAGATGCCAACGGTCATAGTACCAACTATGTCAATGACCTTTATGGTCGTGTGACCAAACGCACCTTACCAAATGAGGCGGCTTACACCTACGCCTATGATGCCTTGGGACGTCTCACCAAGCAAACAGGTCCACAGGGACTATCGAAAACCTATAGCTATGATGTGTCTGGGAACTTGGTACAGGAGACAGACCAATCTGATCGAAGCAATCACTATAGCTATGACAAGGTTGGCCGTCTCTTAACGGCTAAGAACGCCCTTGACCTTGAAACCAAGTATAGCTACGATGAAGCGGGGAATCTAGCTAAACTGACCAAGCCGTCAGGTGCTACAACCACTTTTGACTATACGACCCTCGATCAACTCAAAACGATCAAAACGCCAACTGGTCGAACAGTGGAGTCAAGCTATGACCCAGTCGGTCAGGTAACCAAACGAACCATCAATGGCAAGCGCGAAACGACCTATACCTATGATCCGAACGGTAATCTCCTTGAGGAGACGAATCCTCTCGGTCAAGTAACCAAGCGGACCTATGATAGCCTCAATCGCCTCACCTCAGAAAGCGATACGGCAGGCCAGTGGACTAAGTATGGCTATGACCACGATAACCATCTCACGAAAATCACAGATGAAGCTGGCGGCGTCGCAAGTATGACCTATGATGCCAATGGCAACCTCACCAGTGTCACATCCGGAAGCAAGCGTGTCAAGACCTACACCTATGACCTAAAGGATCAGTTGCTTACAGCGACACAAGGAAGTGGAGAGAAGGCTTCTACCTCTAGCTATACCTACGACAGTGTGGGCAATGTCACTTCGGTTACGAATGGAAATGGCAAGGTCACAAGATACAGTTATGACCAGCTTTCCAATCTAGTGGAGCGCATGAACAGTCTAGGAGATAAGGAGACCTATACCTACAATGTCAATAACCAGCTCGAAAAAGTAACCAAGTCCGATGGGAAAACCATCAGCTATGATTACAACAAGCTGGATCAACTGCTCAAGGTGGAGTACTCTGAAAAGCAAGATGGTCAAGTCCTCTATACCTATGATGCGGACGGCCGTCGGGTGTCTATGAGTGACCTGACAGGAACTAGTCAGTACGCGACCAACGAAGAAGGCGAGATCACGGGTGTTCGTCAGGGAGATGGTAGCCTGATTCAGTACGAGTATGATGCCTATGGCAATATCTCGAAGATGATTTACCCAGATGGTAGCACAGTCTCTTATACTTACGATGAACTGGATCGTCTCACTTCCGTGACAGATGTCAAGGGACAACAGACCACTTATAGCTACAACCCAGCAGGGGATCTGACGGAAGTTAATCGAGGAGATGGAACCAAGAGCTTCTTGACCTATGACAAGGCTCACCGCCTCACCGAACTCCGTCACATGGACAAGCAGGACAAACTCATCTCCAGCTACGGCTATGAGTATGATGATGGTGGCTATATCGCCAAGGAAACCATCAAGCAGGATGGCGAAACCCTAGTCCATACCTATACTTACGATACTCTGGGTCAAGTGGAAAATATGACCGTATCGGATGCATCTGGTAAGGAACTCTCCAAGCTCTCTTACACCTATGACCTAGCCGGCAATAAATTGACCAGCAACGAGACAGTCGATGGTAAGGAGAGCCAGACACGCTTTACCTATGATGACCATAACCGCTTGACCAAACTAGAAGGTCCAGATGGCACTATCACCTATACCTACGACAAGAATGGCAATCGCATCGCTTCTGAGAAGAACTCAGAGAAGCTAGACTATATCTACGATACAGAGAACCGCTTGCTTGCGATCAAGGACAAGAAGGGTCTTCTCATGGCTGCACTATACGATGGGGATGACAACCGTGTCTTCACTGCCAGTCGCAAGGAAGGCAAGAACACTTATCAACTCTTCCAACGCAAGCCAAAGGAAAGCAAGTCAGGTCGTAAGTCGCCATATACAGCCCCAAGTGGGGAAGAAAACTCCCTCTTCTGGTATGGCTTTAGTCAGAATGTCCTCCAAGCTCTATCCACCCTACCACAGACAGTAGGAAGCATCTGGCACAGTATCTTTGACGATGTGTCGAGAGCCTATCACCAGAAAGTGGCTAAGGATCGAGCAAGTAAGGAAGGGATCGTGGTCAACCCACCAGAACTCGGTAACTTACCGGGTCAGGGAGAAGTGACCTATGCCAGTCAGGTTCAGGATGTCCTGATCCCTTACACCACACGAGAGGATACCTACAACTACTACGAGGAACGCAACTATGTCAACGATGTCAATCGTGAACATACAGAAGTCCTCGAAACCTATGATCATGATGGCAAGGCTCGTGTGACCTATAGCTATGGTCAGGGTCGAGCTAGCTACCTCAACAACCAAACAGGTGACAGCTACAACTATTTGACCAACCAATCAGGCTCTGTGACAGGTTTGACCAAGGATGGACAAGCCGTCGCATCCAGTCGCTATAACCTCTATGGAGCAAGAAAGACAAGCACAGATACAACAGGGAATCCATTCGCCTATAACGGCGAAGCCCGTGACGATACTGGACTTGACTATTTACGCGCAAGGTATTATGATAGTCAGGGAGGTACTTTCTTAACCGAGGATAGCTACCCAGGTGAGGAAACAGACCCTCTCAGCCAGAACCGTTACAGCTATGTGCAGAACAACCCCGTCAACTATACCGACCCGAGTGGGCACTTCTGGAACAGTATCAAAAAAGGCTGGAACTATGTTAAGTCAGGTCTTAATTGGGCTGGCAGACAAATTAGTAGAGGCGTTAATTGGGTTGGCAGACAGATTAGTAGAGGCGTTAATTGGGTTGGCAGACAGATTGATAGAGGCGTTAACTGGGTTGGCAGACAGATTGATAGAGGCATTAACTGGGTTGGTAGACAGATTGATAGAGGTGTTAACTGGGTTGGCAGACAGTGGAATAAGGTTCAAACGACCTACAATAGTACAGTCGATTATGTTCAAACGAAATACCAGCAAGCACAAGCTCGTATTCAAGAACTACACTATCAAGCAATTCGTACTGCCTATGCTGTGGCAATAGGATTTAAGGCCTCCCCTACAATCCGAGAAGGCATGAATCTCCTCCGAAACTGGGGAACAGCCTTGCAGAATACCTTAAAACATGTCTGTGATCCAAAAACAACTGGTGCCTCCGATAAGGGAGAAAATAAAGTTCCATCTGTCGCAGACTTTAGAAAGTATGAAGATGCGGCAAGACATGGACTTAGACCGGATCAGAAAGAGCGAATTGATAGGATGACATTAGAGGAGTATCTAAAGGCTCCCCCAATGACTCCTGAGGAAAATGCCTATGCCTCTAATGTAAAATTTGCGAAGTTTAACCAAGAAAATAAAGCTAAACTTCCAACTTTAGCAGCTGAATTCATAGGCTGGAATAATGGAGAACGTTTAGTTACAGGGAAAGATCCACTAACGGGCGAAGACGCAAATCGTTGGGCGGCAGGTGCAGAGTTAGCTGTTGATATTGCAAGTAATTTCTTTCCTATAGCTAAGGCTGGCAAATTAAGGAAACTTGAAAAAGCACTCGATGCAGTAGACGCAGTCAATGATGCTTCAAAAGCTACAAAGGCAGCTGATAAAGCTAAAGATGCTTCGAAAGCTGCAAAGGCAGCGGACAAGGCATCAGACGCTGCTCGTGTGGCGGATAAAGTAGATGATGTCAAAGATGTTAATAAAATTCCTCAATATGTTGAAGATACTATTTCACAGATTAAAAACAATAAGGGTAATCCACCAGATGGATTTAAAGGAGGAAAAGTTTATAAAAATGAGCCTTTAGATGGTGAAGAACTCCTTCCCGATGGAATTACTTATAAAGAGTACGATGTTCATCCATATCAAAAAGGAGTGCCAAGAGGAATGGAAAGAATTGTTATAGGTGAAGATGGATCCATATGGTATACTCAAGATCACTATCAAACTTTTATAAGAATAAAATAAGGGGAATATAATGTCAAAGAAATTTAATAATAGAACATTTAGAAAGATAGAAGAAATTTATAGCGTTTATTTACCTGACGAATTTAAAAAAGTTTATGGAAATATGGAGGAACTTCCTGAAAACTGGTATGATTGGAGTGATTTTTCACCTCAGAATGTTAAGGTGTTGAGTAATTATATACAAGTAATAAAAGAAAATATAGCAGAAGAAATAGAATATGTTGATTGGAGCGATAATTGGGGAGAAGCTCCAAGTAATTTAGAACTTACAAAAGGAGAAATACTAAGTCGTTTAATGAATTCCCCAACATTATTGCCCATTTTTGGTCATAGGTATATTGCATCATGTAATACTCCAATTTCGCCTGTATTTTCAATTGTTGGTTCAGATATCATTTATTATTCAAAAAGCCTAACTGATTATTTTCATGGAATCACAGTAAGCAGAGAGACAAATCTATCTAATTTACCCCAAATTCCTTTTTGGTCCGATATTGCACAGTGATAAAGGTTAGATGAGAATACTAGGTTAAGAGAAAAATTACAACAAGTATATTTCAAAACTTTTCACCATTATCAAGTAATTGGTATTAATTTTGGGATAGATGTAATTTCTGAGAAATTTCCTCTTATTTTCAAGTTGGAAAAGTGATTGTTATTTAGTATCTGAGACTATAGGAATTTAATTATTTATTTAAGTTAATAAATTGAAAAGTTCTCAGAAATAATTTGCTTAGAATGTTTTTGAAAAACTTAAAAAGAGAAATTAAATTACATGATTATCTTAACTAGAATCGTACTAATTGTTTAAATTAACCTCTTCTGTTGTGATAGAAACATGCAAAGACTCTCGAGGAAGGATTTCTTCGAGAGTTTTATGTTACATCTATGACTTAAAGGATCAGTTGCTTACAGTGACTAAGGAGGGAATCGTTGTCAACCCACCAGAACTCGGTAACCTACCGGATCAGGGAGAAGTGACCTATGCCAGTTGGGCTCTGTGACAGGTTTGACCAAGGATGGACAAGCCGTCTCATCCAGTCGCTATCATCTCTATGGGGCAAGAAAGACAAGCACAGACACGACAGGAAATCCCTTTGCCTATAACGGCGAAGCCCGTGATGATACTGGACTTGACTATTTACGCGCAAGGTATTATGATAGTCAGGGAGGTACTTTCTTAACCGAGGATAGCTACCCAGGGGAGGAAACAGACCCTCTCAGCCAGAACCGCTACAGCTATGTGCAGAACAACCCTGTCAACTATACCGACCCGAGTGGGCACTTCTGGAACAGTATCAAAAAAGGCTGGAACTATGTTAAGTCAGGTCTTAATTGGGCTGGCAAACAAATTAGTAGAGGCGTTAATTGGGTTGGCAGACAGATTAGTAGAGGCGTTAATTGGGTTGGCAGACAGATTGATAGAGGCATTAACTGGGTTGGCAGACAGATTGATAGAGGTGTTAACTGGGTCAGCACCCAATTCAATCGCGCATCGAATTGGCTTGGCAGACAGTGGAATAAGGTTCAAACGGCCTACAATAGTACAGTCGATTATGTTCAAACGAAATACCAGCAAGCACAAGCTCGTATTCAAGAACTACACTATCAAGCAATTCGTACTGCCTATGCTGTGGCAATAGGATTTAAGGCCTCCCCTACAATCCGAGAAGGCAAGAACCTTCTTCGTAACTGGAATCCGGCTCTACTGAACACATTGAAGCATATATGTGATCCAAAAACGACTAAGGCTTCAGATAGGGCAGGAAATAAGGTCAACTCGGTTGATGATTATAGTGTTTCAGCATATGAGTTTAAACAAAACCTTAAAAAACAATATGGTTTTGATGAAGAAACTTCAGATTTATTGTGGAAATTATATAAAAACATTGAAAAAACAGAAGGTGGAAATACTGATTATATCTATAATCGTTTAGTAGGTGGGGTGACATATAACAACTCTAACTGGAGTAACTTTAAATGGAATAACACTGCTGGTAGTATTGGAGATATTAGGTCTGAATTAGATAAATATGGTATTAAAGATTCACAAGCTGAAAAATTGATTTACAACATAAGGATTCAGTACTATATGTCCTCAGGTAGCTATGGAGAAGCTTCTACTTTGTCTTCAATGAACTATGAAGCATTCAAATTAACTGCTAGTAAAAGTTATCCTGGTGTTGATTTTGACACATTATGGAATAGTAACTATTCTAAATACAGTGGTAAAACAGACTTTGCTCATCAAAGTATTACCACAGCAACTCATTTGTATGATAAGCCTGCACCAGCAGATGTTTATGGTATCTTTATGGGAGGTACAAGTGCCTTAGCAGGTTGGCGAGGAGATGTCACAAAAGATGCGGAAGACAAACCTAGCTTAGGAAATGATGATTACAAAGCAGATTTAGATACAGTTAATATCACTTCGATCATGCAAAAAAATAAAGTTGATTACATTTCTGCAAGTAATTTGTACTATGACGGTATATCTTCGGGGTCTTACACTCGAGCAAATGCTTTTAAAGAAAATGTTAGTCTAGATTATGTAAAAAAAGCAGTATATAATAGTTTAGTTCCAAGTAAAGTGGTAGATTTAGGTCCGAATATCCAATCCTATAGTGGTAGACGAACGGATGCAGAATCCATGGAATACTTGAAGAAAAACTATCCAGATTCTTATAATTTTATTCGAAGTTTAGAAGAGGGTAAAAATGATTTGCAAGATTATATTGATTAACAAGAAAGAGGTCGCAAAATGAATAAAAAAATGTTTTATAGCTTATCTATAGGGGCGTTTTTAATCATGCTACTACCGCTCGCTTTCATTTTTTTAAAGCCACGATATAGTAATGTTTTTGAAGAAATTTATCATGACGAGTACCATCATGCTACAACTTCTTTTTTACGTACGAATTCTACTTTAAATAGAATACCTGAGATGGAAGTAAATAAAACAGGCGGGCTGCTTTACGGTTCAATTTCAGAAAAGTATCGTTCAGAAGTCTTACCTACAGGAGTTGAGAGTATTTCGTACAGTTTTTATTATCCAGATGGTAAACTAGATAGTGGGAGAATGTCTATAGACTTTCTATTCATGCATAGTAGTGGAGTGATTATAGATATATATTATAAGTATAATCACGAATCTGATAAATTGGTTCAGTCTCTAAACATTATTGATGAAAAAAGGTTGACAGACCTCAATCAAATTATGGAGTATGTAAAGGAGAAAAAAATTAATCTTTCACCATACTTTACTACAAGTGAGGAATTGTTACGAAATAAGATTATTCCAGACTGGCTTTCCGTCTATCCTAGTCAATTTTCAGTTGAAAATTGGGGTAATGTAAAGATGATTAGGGAAAACGAAACAGATTAACAAAAAGTCCCACTTCATGCTCTATGATGTCGTTTTAGCACGTTAGTTCAAAGATAGTAATCAGGGTTAATCAGTTGACAGTCTTGGAGATGTAGAGATTGTGCCGCTCAGTTTTTCTGAATAGATTAACCGATTTTTAGGCTCTCAGTATTTAGTTGCTGGCTATCTTCTGTTGTAATACAAACATGCAAAAACTCTCGAGGAAGGATTTCTGATTTCTTCGAGAGTTTTATGCTACACCTATGACCTAAAGGATCAGTTGCTTACAGCGACGCAAGGAAGTGGAGAGAAGGCTTCCACCTCTAGCTATACGGGGATTACTTCGGTTACGAATGGCAATGGCAAGGTCACAAGCTACAGCTATGACCAACTTTTCAATCTAGTGGAACGCATGACCAGTCTTGGAGATAAGGAGACCTATACCTATAATGTCAATAACCAGCTCGAAAAAGTAACCAAGTCCGATGGGAAAACCATCAGCTGTATTAGTTTTCGTAACATTAGTACATTATTTTAAGATGCCTTTTCAACTGTATTTCAATTTATAAAGAATAATGATCTTTTGAAAACATTTACACTTACTTGAATTAAGTCATTTGCTCAAAATTGTGGTATAATCGTTCAGTTAGAAAATAAATTTTTGAATACAATAGAGGAAATCATGACAAAATTAAGAGAAGATATCCGTAATATCGCGATTATCGCCCACGTCGACCACGGTAAAACTACCCTCGTTGACGAATTGTTGAAACAATCTGAAACTCTTGACGCGCGTACAGAGTTAGCTGAGCGTGCAATGGACTCAAACGATATTGAGAAAGAGCGTGGAATCACCATCCTTGCGAAAAATACAGCAGTTGCCTACAACGGAACTCGTATCAACATCATGGACACACCAGGACACGCGGACTTCGGTGGAGAAGTTGAGCGTATCATGAAAATGGTTGACGGTGTTGTTTTGGTCGTAGATGCTTACGAAGGAACTATGCCACAGACTCGTTTTGTATTGAAAAAGGCCTTGGAACAAGACCTTGTGCCTATCGTTGTGGTTAACAAAATTGATAAGCCATCAGCTCGTCCAGCAGAAGTAGTAGATGAAGTCTTGGAACTTTTCATCGAGCTTGGTGCGGATGATGATCAGCTTGACTTCCCAGTTGTTTATGCATCAGCGATCAACGGAACATCTTCATTGTCAGATGATCCAGCAGACCAAGAAAAGACTATGGCGCCAATCTTTGATACCATTATTGACCACATTCCAGCTCCAATCGATAACTCGGATGAGCCACTTCAATTCCAAGTGTCACTTTTGGACTATAATGACTTCGTAGGACGTATCGGTATCGGACGTATCTTCCGTGGTACAGTTAAGGTTGGAGACCAAGTTACCCTTTCTAAACTTGACGGTACAACTAAAAACTTCCGAGTTACAAAACTCTTTGGTTTCTTTGGTTTGGAACGTCGTGAAATCCAAGAAGCCAAAGCTGGTGACTTGATTGCCGTATCAGGTATGGAAGATATCTTTGTCGGTGAAACCATCACTCCAACAGACGCAGTTGAAGCTCTTCCAATCTTACACATCGATGAACCAACTCTTCAAATGACCTTCTTGGTCAACAACTCACCATTTGCTGGTAAAGAAGGTAAATGGGTAACTTCTCGTAAGGTAGAAGAGCGCCTTCAAGCAGAATTGCAAACAGACGTTTCTCTTCGTGTTGATCCAACTGATTCACCAGATAAATGGACTGTATCAGGACGTGGGGAATTACACTTGTCAATCCTTATCGAAACAATGCGTCGTGAGGGTTATGAGCTTCAAGTATCTCGTCCAGAAGTTATCGTAAAAGAAATCGATGGTGTTAAATGTGAGCCATTTGAACGTGTTCAAATCGACACTCCAGAAGAATACCAAGGATCTGTTATCCAAAGTCTTTCTGAACGTAAAGGTGAAATGTTGGATATGATTTCAACTGGTAATGGTCAAACTCGTTTGGTCTTCCTAGTTCCAGCCCGTGGTTTGATTGGATACTCAACTGAGTTCTTGTCAATGACTCGTGGTTACGGTATCATGAACCATACCTTCGACCAATACTTGCCATTGATTCCAGGTGAAATCGGTGGACGTCACCGTGGTGCCCTTGTTTCTATCGATACTGGTAAGGCAACAACCTACTCTATCATGTCTATCGAAGAACGTGGAACAATCTTTGTTAACCCAGGAACTGAAGTTTACGAAGGTATGATTATCGGTGAAAATTCTCGTGAAAATGACCTGACTGTTAACATCACGAAAGCAAAACAAATGACCAACGTTCGTTCAGCAACTAAGGACCAAACAGCGGTTATCAAGACTCCTCGTATCTTGACTCTTGAAGAATCACTCGAGTTCTTGAACGACGATGAATACATGGAAGTAACGCCTGAATCTATTCGTTTGCGTAAACAAATCCTTAACAAGGCAGAGCGTGAGAAAGCAAACAAAAAGAAAAAATCAGCTGAATAAGAGCTAGAAAGAGCAGAAAATGGTCTATTTAATCATAGGGATTTTATTACTCTTACTCTACATCTTTGCGACACCTCAAAGTATCAAGGGAACAGTTAATATTGTAATTCTTGTTTTTGGTCTCGTTTCCCTCGTGATTTTGCTTATGTTGTCCATCCTACAAATCTTTCAGCTACCAACAGAATTCTTTATCACAGTAGCCATGCTGGTCCTCACTTACTTTAGTTTGCGAGATATCTCCCTAATGTCGGTGAAAAAGAGATAGGTAAGTGGCTCTGGGGTTCTACTAGGATTCGGTAAATATTTTGATAAAAACAACCACCACAAGTGAAGTCAGTAAAACTGAGTTTACTTGTGGTTTTTGCTTTGTAGAATCTAGAAATTTAGGCTCTTTAAGCTTCATCGGCCTCCTACTTTCATTCACTAGATTTTTATTAAGTAGCAGATAATAGAAGAACTTCTGGGAGGAAATTACGTTCTTACTGTGAATGTTTACAAAGAATAAGGATACTTTTCTTTAAAAATTGGATAAAGAAGCTAACCATAGCAATTTTATTATTCAAATCCTTTGTAGACGTTTACTATTTTTGATATACTGGGAAAAGGAATAGATACGAAATTGGAGTTTGTCATGAAGAAACATCATTTTAAAGCAAAACAACGCTTTTCTTTGAGAAAGTATGCAGTAGGAACTTGTTCCGTCTTATTGGGAACGAGTTTGTTTTTTGTAGGCACAGGTGGAAATGCCGTGCTTGCAGAGGAAAGAATTCCTCAGCTAGTGTCACACTATGTGGAAGATAAAGATCTTCCTGAATCTTTGAAGGCTGAACTACGTTGGTTTGAAGAGAATGCTATCCAAGTGGAGGAAGGTAAGGATTATTACTTCGTCTACCGTAAGTCTGCTACTAAGTTACCTGATACTGGCTTGTTTTCAAATGCTATCCTACCTGTCTTAGGTACAGGTATCTTGTTAGTTTCGCTCACTCTCATTAAAAAGAGAAAAGGAGCCTCTCTCTTTCTAGTGACAGTTTTGGCTGTAGGTGGTACTGCACTATCAGTTTCTGCCTTGGAGAACTTAGTAGAGCTTCGTCCAGCTCTTGTCAAAACAGTTGCAGGAGAATTTTTGCCTAGACCAGAAAGGATCGAGGGGTATGAATTTACAGGCTATTATTTTGTAAGCGGGAATGGAGAAGTTTCTAGAAATGAAAATACAAAACCTCATTCTCCACAAGCAGATAAGGTAGAATCCACCTCAATTCCAAGTGAAGGTGTCCCAAGTTTAGAAGAGGTGAAGCCAGAGCTTGAAGTTGCGACAGAGACCATCGCCTATGACACTCTTTATCAGGACGATCCAGACTTGCTTAAGGGTCAAACCCGTGTCATTCAAGCAGGGGTTGCAGGTGAGCGCACTATTTTAACCGAGGTGAGGACTGTAGATGGCAAGGAAACCCGTAAAGTAGTTTCTAATGAAGTTACGACCGCACCCGTTACCGAAATTATCGCAGTAGGCACTAAGGTAGAATCCACCTCAATCCCAAGTGAGGGAACACCAAGCTTGGTCGAGGTGAAACCAGAGCTAGAGGTCACGACAGAAGCCGTTGCTTATGATACTATTCATCAGGACGATCCAGACTTGCTTATGGGCCGAACTCGTGTTGTCCGAGCAGGGGTTGCAGGCGAGCGCACTATCTTAACAGAAGTGACGACTGTAGATGGCAAGGAAGACCGCCAAGTCAAATCCAATACTGTGACTTTGGATCCAATTTCCGAAATCATAGCAGTAGGCACTAAGGTAGAATCTACCTCAATCCCAAGTGAAGGTGCACCAAGTCTTGTTGAAGATAAACCAGAATTGGAAGTTACGACAGAAGCCGTTGCCTATGAAACTATTCATCAGGACGATCCAGACTTGCTTAAGGGTGAAACCCGTGTCATCAGAGCAGGAGTAGCCGGTGAGCGTGCCATCTTAACTGAGGTGACAACTGTCGATGGCAAGGAAACTCGCAAACTGGTTTCTAATGAAATAACAACCGCGCCCGTTACCGAAATTATCGCAGTAGGCACTAAGGTAGAGTCCACTTCAATTCCAAGTGAAGGTACTCCAAGTCTTGTCGAAGATAAACCAGAATTGGAAGTTACGACAGAAGCAGTTGCCTATGACACTCTTCATCAGGAAGATCCAGACTTGCTTCAGGGTCAAACTCGCCTTATCCAAGCAGGCGTTGCAGGTGAGCGTACTATTTTAACGGAAGTGACGACAGTCGATGGCAAGGAAGACCGCCAGGTCAAATCCAATACTGTAACTGTGGAGCCAGTTACCGAAATTATCGCAGTAGGCACTAAGGTAGAATCCACCTCAATTCCAAGTGAAGGTACTTCAAGCTTGGTCGAGGTTAAGCCAGAGTTAGAGGTGACGACAGAATCCGTTGCTTATGACACAATTCATCAGGACGATCCAGACTTACTTAAGGGTCAAACTCGTGTTGTTCGAGCAGGCGTCGCAGGTGAGCGCACGATCTTAACGGAAGTGACGACTGTAGATGGCAAGGAAGTCCGCCAGGTCAAATCCAATACTGTAACCTTAGAACCAGTTACCGAAATCATAGCAGTAGGCACTAAGGTAGAATCCACCTCAATTCCAAGTGAAGGTGCTCCGAGCTTGGTCGAGGAGAAGCCGGAGCTTGAAGTTACGACAGAAGCCATTGCCTATGACACTATTCATCAGGACGATCCAGACTTGCTTAAGGGTGAAACTCGCCTTATCCGATCAGGCCTAGCAGGTGAGCGTACTATTTTAACGGAAGTGACGACTGTGGCTGGCAAAGAAGTCCGCCAAGTCAAATCCAATACTGTGACTTTGGAGCCAATTTCCGAAATCATAGCAGTAGGCACTAAGGTAGAGTCCACCTCAACTCCAAGTGAAGGTACTCCAAGCTTGGTCCAAGTGAAGCCAGAGCTTGAAGTTGCGACAGAAACCGTTGCTTACGATACTATTCATCAGGATGATCCGGACTTGCTTAAGGGTCAAAACCGCGTCCTTCGAGCGGGAGTCTCAGGCGAGCGCACTATCTTAACGGAAGTCACGACTGTAGATGGTAAGGAGGTCCGTCAAGTCAAATTCAATACTGTGACTTTGGAGCCAATTTCCGAAATTATCGCAGTAGGCACTAAGGTAGAATCCACTTCAATTCCAAGTGAAGGTACTCCAAGTTTGGAAGAGGTGAAGCCAGAGCTTGAAGTTACGACAGAAGTCATTGCCTATGACACTATTCATCAGGACGATCCAGACTTGCTTAAGGGCCAAACCCGTGTCATCCGAGCAGGCGTAGCAGGTGAGCGTACTATTTTAACGGAAGTGACGACTGTAGATGGCAAGGAAGTTCGCCAAGTCAAATCCAACACTGTAACCTTAGAACCAGTTACCGAAATCATAGCAGTAGGCACTAAGGTAGAATCCACTTCAACTCCACGTGAAGGTACACCAAGCTTGGTCCAAGAGAATCCAGAGCTTGAAGTTGCGACAGAAAACGTTGCTTATGATACTATTCATCAGGAAGATCCGGACTTGCTTAAGGGTGAAACCCGCCTTATCCGAGCAGGCGTTGCAGGCGAGCGCACGATTTTAACGGAAGTGACGATTGTCGATGGCAAGGAGGTCCGTCAAGTCAAGTCCAACACTGTAACCTTAGAACCAGTTACCGAAATTATCGCAGTAGGTACTAAGGTAGAATCCACCTCAACCCCAAGTGAATGTTCTCCAAGCTTGGTCCAAGAGAAGCCAGAGCTTGAAGTTACGACAGAATCCGTTGCCTATGATACAATACATCATGAAGATCCAGACTTGCTTAAGGGTCAAACCCGCCTTATCCGAGCAGGCGTTGCAGGCGAGCGCACTATTTTAACGGAAGTCACGACTGTAGATGGCAAGGAAGACCGCCAAGTCAAATCCAACACTGTAACCTTGGCGCCAGTTACCGAAATCATCGCAGTAGGCACTAAGGTAGAATCGACCTCAATTCCAAGTGAAGGTTCTCCAAGCTTGGTCGAGGAGAAGCCAGATCTTGAAGTAACGACAGAATCCGTTGCTTATGACACTATTCATCAGGAAGATCCAGACTTGCTTAAGGGTCAAACCCGTGTCATCAGAGTAGGAGTAGCCGGCGAGCGTACTATTTTAACCGAGGTTACGAGTGTAGATGGCAAGGAAAATCGCAAGCAGGTCTCTAATGAAATAACAACAGCCCCGATTCCAGAAATCATCCTTGTAGGGACCAAAAAAGAGCCTCTGCCTTTACCACAACCAAAAGTTGAAACCCAAACAATCCCCTACAAAATAATTTATCAAGCAGATGACAGTCAAGAGGTCGGTTCTAGAAAAACGAAAACACATGGTGTCAATGGACAAGTAGAAACCACTACCCGATATACAAGAGATCAAACAAGTGGCCAGATTGCAGAGTCTAGTACATCAAAAACCTTGGTGGAAAAGGTAGATGAGATTATTCTAGTTGGAAGCAAACCAAGTGTGGAAATGAAGGTTATCACCAATAAAACGATATATGAAGCGGACCCTGCGCTTCCTTATCAAACAGAAAAAGTTGCTGTTTCAGGTAAGGAAGGAAGCGAAAAAACGACTACCACCTATCAAGTAGATGCTCAGACAGGTCAGGTTACAGAAAGAGAACACCAAAAAGAAGTAACAGCTCCGATTGATAAGGTAGTGAAGGTCGGAAATGTCCAGACTATTGTGACCCCAATTCCAATCAAGGAGGAACGTCGTCAGGATCCAACACTTGATAAGGATTTTGAAAAAGTAGAAAGCCAGGGCGAGCCTGGCGAGACCACCACTACCAGAGTCTATGAAGTAAATTCTCAAACAGGTGAATTGCTATCACACACGGAAACAAGTACTGTGACAAAAGCAATGAAGCCAAAGATCATCTTGGTGGGAAGCAAAGAAAACAAACCTCATCTTCTTCCAGTGAATACGGAGTTGGAAAATGCCATTGATGTAAGACCGGCTAGCCAAGGAATGAAGGCTGTAGATTTGCTTTCCAATCCTTACGTGACAAATGCCCTCAGACCAAATATTCTGGGACGGGATGTAATTAGTAAGAAGATTGAACTCAAAAAAACTAATCCTACTATTACAGATGAAGAGGTTAAAGAAGTCCTTCGCAAAGAATATCTAGAGAGATTATCTATTAAAGATACGCTTGAAGAAACGAAAAAGACCCTAGATACAGACCTTAAAAAAGTTGTAGCCCATACCTTGAGTGTACTCGGAAACACAGCAGAAACCAGAGCCAAGGTTCAGGCAGATTTAGAAGCTAATAAGGAAAAGATTCTCCTAGGTTTAACCTATATCAATCGTTTCTACAATATTGATTTTGGCAAAACCAACATCCGTGATATTCTTGCCTACAATCCAAGCTCTTTTGGCAAGAAGGTGACGTCATTAGAATGGCTAACATCTCTAGGTTCAATGAGCTATGATGAGATGAAGCTGGTCAATAGTCCACGAACATTTGAAACATACTTTGGAAAAGTAACAGATAAGTCAAGCCTATTAGACTTCCTTGACTATAACCGAACAACCTTTACAAACATGGATGGCGATACTTGGTTGAAGGATGCTACAAAAGCCATCGTTGTTGAGAAGCAATCTAAAGAAAAAACAGACGAAAATGTAAGTCTCTACACGAAGTTGACCTCTGATCCTGCCAAGTATGGAGCAGAACCTCAACAGATTGATAATCGCAAACAATATAACATGGCTACCCTTCTAGGACTAGTGAATATCAAGGAACCAAGCGTTTATGCCATTACAAATATGGCAACCGTTTCTTACGGAAATATCGGAACTTATATGGATACCTCACTGGCTCAGAGCAATCCTGCTCAATATAAGGCTGAATTGGAAAAAGTGAAGGCTTTGGTTGAATTGACAGCTGAGCGTCAGGCTGCTTATGTTGATACGCTTTATAGAATCACTAAAAAAGACAATCAATCAAAACTAGTAACCAACCGTTTGATTGTGGATACTATGAAAAAGTATACTAGTAAGCAAAATGTAGGCATCAAGGAAACCTGGTCCAAGGAGTTTGGTCCAGAGGCGGATAAGGGAGTCAAGGACTTCATGTCTCCGTTAGGCATGTATTCTCCGCCTCAATCAGTAGGTGCTGAGGCTAATGGGGCTGGTGTTCGCTACTTTATTGATAGGGTTTTGGACGATCGAGGGTCAGCAACCTATTCTCATGAAATGACTCACTTGTTGGATCGTACAGTTCTCTTTAACAATTATGGTCGACGAGATGGTACAGGGGCAGAATTCTATGCACGTGGAATCTTTGAAAACTCCTACACTCCTGAAACGGATAGCTACTTTAACTTGAACTTTGTTTATGATGAGAGTGACAAAGACAGTTTCTACAACAAGACACCAGAGCGCTTTAAATCAGCCGCAGATTTGAAAGAATATATGCACGGTAGTTTCGATGTTCTCTATACTTTAGATTATCTAGAAGCTGAGGCGAGTCGAGGATTATCAGCAACGGATAAGGCAGTCTACTTCAAGCAACTCTTACCAAGTGCGACAAGTGGTTCAAGAACACCTGTTCCTTATCCAAATCCATCGGTCAAACCAACTCACCAGAGTGAGGAAATCAAGGCCTTGACCGAGGCAGATGCTAGCAAGCTAGGCGATGTTCATAGTTTGATTGACAATCACATCGTGGTAAATCGCTATATCATTAAAGGATTTACGGCTACAGGGAAAGTAGATGCCAATGGTTATTATACCGTTGATATGTTTGATACGATTTATGGTGTCAACGAAAATGATAAGGGGATGAGTGGCGATATCAGCTTTAGAAAACAAGCCTTTGAACTCATGGCAGGTCTTGGTTACTACGAAGGATTCGTTCCTTATGTCTCTAATCAATACAAGCAAGATGCAGAAAAAGAGAATCGTCCCTTGTCAGACCAGTACATCTTTGAAAAGATCTTAGCTGGTAAGACCTATGCTCAATTTAAGAAGGAACAAATGGATGAACGGATTGCTAATATCAGTAAGTTAAAACCGATTACCATTGACTACAAAGGTAAGCAAGAACTGATTTCTAGTCCTGAAAGAATGAAGCAATTGATGGAAGAAGCGGTAAAAGAAGAACTTGCTCAGATTAAAGTAGGAAATATCAGCCAAAAACAATACCGATTTATTGAAACTCCTGTTCAGACGTTGAAAAAAGCTATATACAAGGCATATCTCAAGGAATCAAATGAGTTTAGAAATTCCATCTATACTTCTTAAGGGAAAGATAAGTCTATCATTAGGAGTTCATAGAAATTTTGCAACTCAGTAAGATTCACTAGTGAGCTAGGTTCGAAACAGAAAAACACCTTTCGAATGGCAAGTTTTTGCAGATCGAAAGGTGTTTTGTGTGTTAAGATAAATTACTTTTGTCTTCAGTATACCGCTGATAGAAGTCAACTTTCAGTTGGATAAAGTTTTCCAATTCGCGTAGGAGTTGGAGCAAGGTTGCGCGTGTTTCAAATTCTTCTCTTGTTTTTGGGAGGGTGCGATGACGAAAAACTTCAAGATAGCCTTCGATGGCAGCTAGCAAATCATCGGCAGGATTGGTCTGGCTGAGTTGATCCGCAATTTTCGCAAAAAGTTGAGCAAGGATCAGGCTTTCACTTGCGGCTAGATTACAGGTGTTGATTTGCTGGGCCATATTGCGAAGAATGCGACTCTGTCTCTGTCTCATTTCAAAATAGTGGATGTGGTAATCGGTTTGGTGAAAAAGATGATCCGAATGGTCTAGGTAGACGAGTTTTAGAGCTTCTTCAAGGAGCTGGTCCAGTTCTTCAACAAGTTGGGCACGGTTACGACCATCACCTTTTCCAAGGTAATATTCAAAACGGAGGAGGATATGCTTGAGTTTTTCTTCTACCTTGAGATGGTAGAGATGGATCTCTTTTTGCCGAGAAGGCATATAGAGATTGACTGTCAAGGCAAAGCTAGTACCGATGAGAAATAGGAGAAGTTCATTCACTAGCAGTTCTGGTGAGGTAGACTCTTGAACTAAGAGATGACTGACCAAGACACTACTAGGGGTAATGCCAATCTCCCAGCCCAGTTTATAGGTCAGAGGGACATAGAGGGCGAGATAGAGACCAAAACTCCAAATATGGTAGCCAGTCAGTTGAAAGGCTAAGACGCCGATAGACAGAGCCAGCAGGGTTGAGAATAAGCGGTTTTTAGCCAGTTTGATCGTACTTCTACGGGTATCTGATAAGCTCAAAAGGGCGATGATACCAGCAGAAACAGCCGAAGATAAATCAAGAAAGTAGGCTAGAACACAGGCTAGACAAGTGGCTAAAACAAGTTTAAAAGTACGTTGAGTGATAGACATGAGACATTTCCTAAAATGAATGATAGAAACCAGACAAAGGCGGTGGGACAGAAATCGATAGACAAAGTCTCGATTTCGTCGTCCCAGCCCCGCGAGGATGATTAGGAGCTTTTTGGAGTCTAAAAGACGAACAAAAAGTTCAATCAGCTACCGCGTCAAAGTTTGATTGTTAATGAAAAGTGAGGTCGGGATTTTTTGTCCCAACCTCCTTGATTATTTATTGCGAGCAGAGGAAAATTCAGCTACTGCTGTAAAGAGGACATCTGTTGAGGAGTTGAGGGCTGTTTCGCAAGAGTCTTGGATAACACCGATGACAAATCCGACACCCACAACCTGCATAGCGATATCATTGGTAATTCCAAAGAGACTGCAAGCAACCGGGATAAGTAGGAGTGAACCTCCGGCGATTCCTGAAGCACCGCAGGCAGAGATGGCTGCAACGATACTGAGTACAAAGGCTGTTGCAAAATCAACTGAGATTCCAAGGGTATTGACAGCAGCTAGGGTTAAGATGTTGATGGTAACAGCAGCTCCAGCCATATTGATAGTTGATCCAAGTGGGATAGAAACAGAATAGGTATCTGGATTAAGACCTAGATCCTCACAGAGTTTCATATTAACAGGGATATTTGCAGCTGAGCTTCGGGTGAAAAAGGCTGTGACTCCGCTGATACGCAAACATTTCCAAACAAGTGGATAAGGATTTTTCTTGATAAATAGAAAAGCAATCAGAGGATTGATCACTAGGGCAACGAAAACCATAGTGGCAATCAAAAGTCCGAGTAAGATTCCGTAATTTGCTAAACTCGCAATACCTTGGCCAGAGATGGTTTCGAAGACTAATCCGAGGATACCAAATGGCGCAAGGTTAATGATCCATTCGACGATTTTTGAAGTCACACTGGCCATTGTTTTGAGTAGTTCCTTGCTATTTTTGCTAGCTTCACGCATGGCAACTCCAAAGACGATAGCCCAAGATAAAATTCCAATATAGTTAGCTTCGATGATGGCATTGACAGGATTATCTACTATTTTTAGTAGGAGATTACTGAGGACTTGTCCGATGCCGTCTGGAGGAGTAACTTCTGTACTAGCACTACTCAAGACCATCTGAACAGGGAAGAGAAAGCTAGCCAAAACTGCTACAAGAGCCGCAGCAAAGGTCCCCAGCAAATAGAGGAAAATGACTTTTTTCATATTGCTATCTTGACCTTTCTGGTGTTGGGAAAGGGCGTTAGCGACTAAAGCAAAAACTAGGATAGGGGCGATGGCCTTTAGTCCTCCTACAAATAAATCTCCCAATAAACCGATGCCAGTTAGATTAGGAACGAGTAGACCCAGAATTGCTCCTAAGGTCATTCCGATTCCGATCCGTTTGATAAGATTTGTTTTGTTCCAAGCACGAATAATTCTTTTCATAAAGGTCTCCTTTTTGTGTATTGTTTATGATTATAGTATAAATATACTTGAAAAGCAAGTGTCTTATAGATTTTATTAGAATAAATGAATATTTATGAAAAGGATGGCGAGGAAGGATTTATGGTATAATGAATAGAAAAGGAGTTTTATATGCAAGAATTTTTTCAACGTTATCTGGATAAATTAGATGTAGCAACTGTTTTAGAGAATCTCTTGACCAAGGTGATTTCCCTTTTGCTACTGATTCTTACCTTTTATATTGCTAAAAAGTTCCTCCATATTGCTGTAGGAAAGATTGTTAAACCTTCACTTAAGTTTTCAAATCGAGATGCTGGTAGACAAAAGACCATTTCTCGTTTGCTTGAGAATATTTTTAACTATATTCTTTATTTCTTCTTGATTTACTGTATCTTGTCTATCTTAGGGTTGCCTGTTTCTAGCTTACTTGCAGGTGCGGGGATTGCTGGAGTGGCTATCGGTATGGGAGCACAAGGTTTTCTATCAGACGTCATCAATGGCTTCTTTATTCTCTTTGAACGCCAGTTGGATGTAGGAGATGAAGTTGTTTTGACCAATGGTCCTATTACTGTATCGGGAAAAGTAGTTAGTGTCGGAATTCGAACGACTCAACTGAGAAGTGATGACCAAGCCCTTCACTTTGTTCCTAACCGCAATATTACCGTTGTGAGTAATTTTTCAAGGAAAGAAGAGAACTGAAATTTTACTTGATTTATGGTACAATAGAAAGAGTTTGGTAAAGGAGAAACGATGTTTTTAGATAAGCAGTTAGGGAATGGTTGTACCTGGATTAATCTAGATGTGGAAATCATCAAAAATCTTGAAGATTTATCTGAAATCTATGGATTGGATAAAGAAACCATCGAGTATGCGCTGGATAGAAACGAACGAGCTCACATGGATTATAACCGTGAAAATGGGACAGTGACCTTTATTTACAACGTTCTTGACTTAGAAAGGGACAAGGAATACTATGAAGCCATTCCTATGACCTTTATCGTGGAAAAGCAACGAATGATTACCATCAGCAACCATAAGAATGCTTATGTCATTGATCAGATGCTAGGCTATCTTGAAAATCATGAAATCATTTCAATCTACAAGTTTCTATTTGCTGGTTTAGAGCTTATTAGCAATGCCTATTATCCTGTCATTGAACAGATGGATAAAAGTAAGGATGAAATCAGTGCCTTGTTGCGTCAAACAACCACTAAAAAAAATCTTTTTGCCCTCTCTGACTTGGAAACTGGTATGGTTTACTTAACAGCTGCGGCTAAACAAAATCGCCTCCTCTTGGAGCATATCCAGGGACATGCGCTTTATCGGAACTTTAACGAAGTGGAAAGAGAGCAGTTTGATGATGCTATGATTGAAGCTCATCAGTTGGTGTCCATGACAGATTTGATTTCTCAGGTTTTACAACAACTCTCAGGATCTTACAATAATATCCTAAACAACAATCTGAATGATAATTTGACAACCTTGACCATTATCTCAGTTTTGCTAGCCATTCTTGCAGTCATTACAGGATTTTTCGGAATGAATGTCCCTCTGCCATTTACAGAAGAGCCTAATGCCTGGATATATATTTTAATTGCTAGTTTAATTTTATGGGCAATCTTGGCTCAGTATCTAAAGAAAATTGCTAGAAACTAAAAAATAGAAAGAAAAGGAGCCAGAATGGCGATTGAAAATTACATGCCAGATTTTGCTGTGGAAGCAGTTTATGATCTGACAGTTCAAAGCCTGCAAAAACAGGGAATCAAAGCTGTTTTGGTGGATTTGGACAATACCCTGATTGCTTGGAATAATCCAGATGGAACAGTAGAGATGAAGCAATGGTTGTATGATCTGCGTGATGCTGGGATACGTATCATTGTGGTATCTAACAATACTCCCAAACGTGTCAAACGAGCAGTTGAAAAATTTGATATTGACTATGTTTACTGGGCACTGAAGCCCTTTACTTTAGGAATTAACCGTGCCATGAAACACTTCCACTATAAAAAGAACGAAGTTGTCATGGTAGGCGACCAGCTGATGACGGATATTCGAGCAGCCCATCGAGCAGGTATTCGCTCGATTTTGGTTAAACCCTTGGTTCAGCACGACTCTATTAAGACTCAGATTAACCGAGCGCGTGAGCGTCGTGTGATGAGAAAAATCGCTGAAAAGTACGCCCCTATTACTTATAAAAAAGGAATCTAATTATGGAAGAAATTCTCTGTATTGGTTGTGGAGCAACCATTCAGACGGAAGATAAGACTGGTTTAGGTTTTACACCTCAGTCAGCACTTGAAAAAGGTTTGGAAACTGGAGAAGTTTATTGCCAGCGTTGTTTCCGTCTTCGTCATTATAATGAAATCACAGATGTTCAGTTAACGGATGATGATTTCCTCAAACTCTTGCACGAGGTTGGAGATAGCGATGCCTTGGTGGTCAATGTCATTGATATTTTTGATTTCAATGGCTCTGTTATCCCAGGTTTGCCACGCTTTGTGTCGGGAAATGATGTGCTCTTGGTTGGAAACAAAAAAGATATCCTACCTAAGTCGGTGAAACCAGGTAAGATTAGCCAGTGGCTGATGGAGCGTGCTCACGAGGAAGGCTTGCGTCCTGTTGATGTCGTCTTGACTTCAGCCCCAAACAAGCATGCCATTAAGGAAGTCATTGACAAGATCGAGCACTACCGTAAGGGACGTGATGTCTATGTTGTTGGGGTGACCAATGTCGGGAAATCAACCCTTATCAACGCCATTATCCAAGAAATTACAGGTGACCAGAACGTCATCACAACTTCACGCTTCCCAGGAACAACTCTAGATAAGATTGAAATTCCACTCGATGATGGAACTTATATCTACGATACACCAGGGATTATCCATCGTCACCAGATGGCTCACTACTTGACTGCTAAAAACCTCAAGTATGTCAGTCCTAAAAAGGAAATCAAGCCAAAAACCTATCAGCTAAACCCTGAACAAACCCTATTTTTAGGTGGATTGGGACGCTTTGACTTTATTGCAGGAGAAAAGCAAGGTTTTACAGCCTTCTTTGACAATGAACTCAAACTTCATCGTACCAAGCTAGAGGGAGCTAGTGTCTTTTACGACAAGCACCTTGGAACCCTCCTTACGCCACCAAATAGCAAGGAAAAAGAAGATTTTCCAAAACTAGTCCAACATGTATTTACCATCAAGGACAAAACTGACCTAGTCATCTCAGGACTAGGTTGGATTCGAGTGACAGGCACCGCCAAAGTCGCCGTCTGGGCACCAGAAGGCGTCGCCGTCGTCACACGAAAAGCAATTATTTAAAATAAAATCACCGAGCGAACAAAGTGAGCTCATAAAAAGATAGTTATTGCCGTGGTGTCTTGCCAATCTTTAGATTGGCAAGGGGCACAATTGAGACCTAGGCTCAATTGTGAGGTTAGGAAATCCATTTTTCAAAGATGAAATCATTGAAAAATTAGTTCCGACCGTCCCTCACCACCTAAAATAACTATCAAAAAAGGAAGAAAGAATATGTCATTAACATCGAAACAACGTGCCTTCCTCAACAGCCAGGCACACACCCTCAAACCCATTATCCAAATCGGGAAAAATGGTCTCAACGACCAAATCAAAACCAGTGTTCGTCAGGCTCTTGATGCTCGTGAATTGATCAAGGTTACACTCTTGCAAAACACAGATGAGAATATCCACGAAGTAGCTGAAATCTTGGAAGAAGAAATCGGTGTGGATACAGTCCAAAAAATTGGACGCATCTTGATTTTGTATAAACAATCAAGCAAAAAAGAAAATCGCAAGATTTCTAAAAAAGTTAAAGAAATCTAAGAACGATACTCCCAAAAGCTGTTTTTACAGAAGAGTAAAGGAGATTAACCTATGGCAATCGAATTATTAACTCCCTTTACGAAAGTGGAGTTAGAGCCAGAAATCAAGGATAAAAAACGGAAACAAGTCGGTATTTTAGGAGGGAATTTTAATCCCGTTCATAATGCCCATCTGATTGTTGCAGATCAAGTGCGCCAACAGTTGGGATTGGATCAGGTTCTGCTCATGCCCGAATACCAACCACCTCACGTAGATAAAAAGGAAACCATTCCTGAACACCATCGCCTCAAGATGTTAGAATTGGCGATTGATGGAATCGAAGGTATAGCTATTGAGACCATCGAGCTAGAGCGTAAGGGGATTTCCTACACCTACGACACCATGAAGCTTCTAACAGAGAAGAATCCAGATACAGATTACTATTTCATTATCGGTGCCGATATGGTAGACTATTTGCCTAAGTGGTACCGAATTGATGAGTTGGTGGAACTAGTTCAGTTTGTAGGGGTTCAACGTCCGCGTTACAAGGCAGGGACTTCTTATCCAGTTATCTGGGTGGATGTGCCTCTCATGGATATTTCGTCTAGTATGGTGCGTGACTTCATTGCCCAAGGACGAAAACCTAACTTTCTCCTACCCAAACCAGTGCTAGACTATATTGAGAAAGAAGGGCTTTACTGATGGCATACCAAGACTATATCAACTGTTCCCGTGAGGAATTGTTGGAAAAAATGGCAGAGCTTCTACCTGAAAAACGCTTAACCCATTGCTTGGGTGTGGAGCGTGCAGCCATAGAACTGGCTCAGCGCTTTGGAGTCGATGTTGAGAAAGCAGGTCTAGCAGGCCTTCTTCATGACTATGCTAAAAAGCTGTCAGATCAGGAATTTCTGGATTTGATTGATCGTTATCAGCTAGACCCTGACCTCAAAAACTGGGGCAATAATGTCTGGCATGGCATGGTTGGCATCTACAAGATTCAGGAAGATTTGGATTTGCATGATTCAGAAATCCTGCGAGCCATTGAAATCCATACAGTTGGGGCTGACCAGATGACGGACCTAGATAAGGTCATCTACGTCGCAGACTACATCGAGCACAATCGTACCTTTCCAGGAGTGGATGTGGCGCGTGAGATTGCAAGTTTGTCACTTAATAAGGCGGTGGCCTACGAAACAGCTCACACAGTGGAGCATTTGGCTCACCAGGGATTCCCCATCTATCCCCAAACCCTTGGAACCTATAACGCCTATGTGCACTATTTGAAAGAGGACTAAATGAAGACGGCTTTTATAATCATTGATGTTCAGAATATTTTAGTGGAAACTGGGTTTCAGACAAAAAGTCTATTGGAAAAAATTTCTTATTTACAAAACCAGGCTAGAAGCAAGAATATCGAAATTATTTATGTTCAACATATTGAGAACTCTGAAGCTCAAACATCAGAAGATTGGCAGTTATCTGAGCTTTTAAGTCGAAAACCTAATGAAAAGGTCTTTCAGAAGAAGTATAACAGTATTTTCAAAGAAACTGGTTTAAAAGAATACTTGGATAAACAGGGGATTGAAAAATTAGTTTTATGTGGTATGCAGACAGAATATTGTGTGGATACCTCTGTCAAGGTTGCCTTTGAATATGGCTATCAGCTTATTATTCCAGAAGGAACTTGCACAACGTTTGATGGCGATGACATTCCAGCAGAAACGATAAATGAATTTTATGAGGGCATTTGGGAGGGGCGCTTTGCAGATGTCCTAGATTACAAACATATTTTCTAGAAAGAGGATTAAATGAAAGAAAAAGAATTACTAGAACTAGTCGTGAAAGCGGCTGATGAGAAACGCGCGGAGGATATCCTCGCACTTGACGTACAAGATTTGACCAGCGTGACAGACTACTTTGTTATCACTAGCTCAATGAATAGCCGTCAGTTGGATGCTATCGCTGACAATATCCGTGAAAAAGTTGCTGAAGCAGGCTTTAAAGGCAGCCATGTCGAAGGTGATGCAGCTGGAGGCTGGGTCTTGCTAGACCTCGGCAGTGTCGTTGTGCATATCTTCTCAGAAGAAATGCGTGCCCACTATAACCTCGAAAAGCTATGGCATGAGGCTAATTCTGTAGATTTATCAGAAACTCTATAGTCTTTTCCTTTATCTTTTATTACGGCGTTAACTCGAAACGAGAAACAAGCTAAGCTTGTCTGATTTATAACCTCAATCAGTCTCCCAGACTGATTGAGCAAACTCTAGTTATGCCTGCAATTCGTTTCCTAGTACTAAAAGCAAACGAAAAGACTATAGCGTTACAATTGAACTCAGTTGCAGTCAACTGGGTTTTATTTGCTTATTTTAGAAAAATTGATTGAAAGGTAAAGGGCGAGTGGTGTTTGCCATGGACGCTCTTGGTATCATGATTATGGCAACTTATGAAACTTTTGCGGCGGTCTATGATGCGGTCATGGATGATAGTTTATATGACAAATGGACGGACTTTTCGCTACGCCATTTGCCTAAAACCAAGGACAGAAAGAAGCTTTTGGAATTGGCTTGTGGGACAGGGATCCAGTCCGTTCGCTTTTCGCAAGCTGGTTTTGATGTGACTGGACTTGATTTGAGTGCGGATATGTTGAAGATTGCCGAAAAGAGAGCGGCTTCAGCCAAGCAAAAGATTGATTTCATTGAAGGTAATATGCTGGATTTGTCCAAGGCAGGTAAATACGACTTTGTGACCTGCTATTCCGATTCTATCTGCTATATGCAGGATGAAGTGGAAGTAGGGGATGTCTTTAAAGAAGTCTATAATGCCCTCAATGAAGATGGTGTCTTTATCTTTGATGTGCATTCGACCTACCAGACTGATGAGGTCTTTCCAGGTTATTCTTATCATGAAAATGCGGAAGATTTTGCCATGCTTTGGGATACCTATGAGGATGCAGCACCACATTCTATCGTGCATGAACTGACCTTCTTTGTCAAGGAGACAGACGGTTCCTTTAGTCGTCATGATGAAGTCCATGAAGAGCGTACTTATGAGGTCTTGACCTATGATATTTTGCTGGAGCAGGCTGGCTTTAAATCCTTTAAACTCTTTGCGGACTTTGAAGACAAGGAGCCAACAGAAACCAGTACCCGTTGGTTTTTCGTCGCACAGAAGTAGGAGATTACCATGACCATTACAGGTATTATCGCGGAGTTCAATCCCTTTCATAATGGACATAAATACCTGCTGGAACAGGCAGAGGGACTGAAAATCGTTGCCATGTCTGGGAATTTCATGCAGCGTGGAGAGCCTGCTATCGTGGATAAGTGGACACGGGCGCAGATGGCGCTGGAACATGGCGCGGATTTGGTCGTGGAATTGCCCTTTTTAGTCAGTGTCCAAGCGGCGGATTTTTTCGGCCAAGGTGCAGTGGCTATCTTGGCTCGTTTGGGAATTGATACCTTAGCCTTTGGGACAGAGGAAGTTCTGGATTATCAGAAAATTACTGCCCTATACTCAGAACGTGGTCAAGAGATGGAACTTTTCATGGAAAACTTACCTGATTCTCTTTCTTATCCCCAGAAAAACCAAGCTATGTGGAAGGAGTTTGCAGGTCTTGATTTTTCTGGTGATACGCCCAATCATGTTCTTGCTCTCGCCTATGCCAAGGCAGTCGCGGGGCGCAACATCAAACTTCATCCAATTCAACGTCAGGGAGCAGGTTATCATTCTGTGGACAAGGATGTGGACTTTGCCTCAGCGACAGCTCTTCGTCAACATCAAAATGATCAAAATTTCTTAGAACGTTTTATGCCTTCGGTTGAAATCTTTAAAAATGCTGGTAAGGTGAGCTGGGATAACTATTTTCCCTTGCTCTGCTATCAAATTTTGTCAAATCCTGACCTAACTAACATTTATCAGGTCAATCAAGAAATGGCGGTGCGCATCAAGGATGCTATAAAGATAGCTCAGTCTGTGGAAGAGTTGGTAGAGGCAGTTGCCACCAAACGATACACCAAGGCTCGTGTACGACGACTTTTGACCTATATCTTGGTCCAGGCTAGAGAAAGCGACTTACCAGAAGGCATACATGTCTTTGGCTTTACAGAAAAAGGCAGACAACATCTCAAATCTCTGAAAGACCAAGTCCAGCTAGTTAGTCGCATCGGTAAAGAACCCTGGGATGCTATGACTCAAAAGGCAGATCAAGTCTACCAACTAGGAAATCCCAATCTCTTAGAGCAGAATTTTGGTCGAGTGCCAATTAAAATCGAATCAAACTGAGTCTACTTTGAGGTAGGCTTTTTTGTTTTTTTCGAATAAATAGAAAGAAAGGAAAAAATCTTGTACAAGTTCCTGACAATTTTTTCTTTTCGTGTATAATAATGGAATAGAGGTAAAACGAGGTATGGTTATGGAAGCAGTTCTTTACTCAACATTCCGAAATCATTTAAAGGACTATATGAAGAAGGTAAACGATGAGTTTGAGCCTTTGACAGTAGTTAATAAAAATCCTGATGAAGACATTGTAGTTCTTTCAAAGAGTGAGTGGGATAGTATTCAAGAAACCTTGAGAATTGCTCAGAATAAGGAGCTTTCTGACAAGGTCTTGCGAGGAATGTCCCAAGTTCGTGCAGGACATACTCAGGTGCATGTGATAGAGGAGTGATGGATGCTACTCAAGTTTACAGAAGATGCCTGGGCGGATTATTGCTACTGGCAAAACCAAGATAAGAAAACATTGAAAAGAATCAATAAACTAATCAAGGATATTCAACGCGACCCTTTTACAGGAATTGGTAAACCAGAACCGCTCAAGTATGATTACCAAGGAGCTTGGTCACGTCGTATTGAAGCAGAAAATTGCTTGATTTACATGATGGATGCAGATAGCGTCGCTTTCTTATCCTTTAAAGATCATTATTAAGTCTACTGAAAGGTAGGCTTTTTAACTTATTTTTTTCTAAAAAAATCTTTAAAAATTTACTTAGGGAGAATAGCCTATTTTATTAGGGAAAATAAGGATTTTTAACCTTGAAATGACCAAAACAACTTCAAATTAAGGTTTGTTAAAAATGATTTTTTATGGTAGAATGTATAAGAATGCATATCATTCGGATAAACAAATAAATTGAGGTAAAAACATGGAAATTATGGCGATTGTTATCGTTGTTTTTGCCGTCATCATTGGTTTAGTCATTGGATATGTCAGCATCTCAGTCAAGATGAAATCATCACAAGAGGCTGCAGAGCTGATGCTTTTAAATGCTGAACAAGAAGCAACTAATTTACGAGGACAAGCTGAGCGCGAAGCGGATTTATTACTCAATGAAGCTAAGAGCGAAAGCAAGTCTCTTAAAAAAGAAGCACTATTGGAGGCCAAAGAAGAAGCCAGAAAATACCGTGAAGAAGTGGACGCTGAATTTAAATCAGAACGTCAAGAACTCAAGCAGATCGAAAGTCGTTTGACCGAACGTGCTAGCAGTCTTGATCGTAAAGATGACAATTTGACGAACAAAGAAAAAACACTTGAACAAAAAGAACAAAGTATTTCTGATAGAGCAAAAAACCTTGATGTACGTGAAGAGCAACTAGAAGAAATTGAGAAACAAAAGCAAGCTGAACTAGAGCGTATTGGAACTCTGACTCAGTCGGAAGCAAAAGACATTATCTTGGCCCAGACAGAGGAAAACTTGACTAAGGAAATTGCTAGTCGCATTCGTGAGGCTGAGCAAGAAGTTAAGGAACGTTCAGACAAATTGGCTAAGGACATCTTGTCCCAAGCTATGCAGAGAATTGCTGGTGAGTATGTGGCTGAGTCTACCAACTCTACGGTTCATCTGCCTGATGATACGATGAAAGGTCGTATCATTGGTCGTGAAGGTCGTAACATCCGTACTTTTGAAAGTTTGACAGGGGTTGATGTCATCATTGATGATACGCCAGAAGTGGTAACCTTGTCAGGTTTTGATCCTATCCGTCGCGAGATTGCCCGTATGACTATGGAAACCTTGCTTAAGGATGGACGTATTCACCCAGCTCGTATCGAAGAGTTGGTTGAGAAAAATCGTCAAGAGATTGATAACAAGATTCGTGAATATGGTGAAGCTGCAGCCTATGAGATTGGTGCACCGAACCTTCACCCAGACTTGATGAAGATCATGGGTCGCCTGCAGTTCCGTACGTCATACGGACAAAATGTCTTGCGTCATTCGATTGAAGTGGCTAAGTTGGCTGGTATCATGGCCAGCGAACTTGGTGAAAATGCCGCACTTGCCCGTCGTGCGGGATTCCTCCACGATATTGGTAAAGCCATTGACCGTGAGGTAGAAGGCAGCCACGTTGAGATTGGTACAGAATTGGCTCGCAAGTACAAGGAACACCCAGTTGTGGTTAATACTATTGCCAGTCACCACGGAGATGTAGAACCTGAGAGTGTGATTGCAGTGATCGTTGCTGCGGCGGATGCCTTGAGTGCTGCCCGTCCAGGAGCTCGTAGTGAATCACTTGAAAGCTACATCAAACGTCTCCATGATTTAGAGGAAATTGCTAATAGCTTTGAAGGTGTTCAAAATAGCTTTGCCCTTCAAGCAGGTCGTGAAATCCGTATCATGGTAAACCCAGGTCAAATCAAGGACGACAAGGTCACAATCTTGGCTCATAAAGTTCGTGAGAAAATCGAAAACAATCTCGATTATCCAGGAAATATTAAGGTAACCGTGATTCGTGAACTTCGTGCAGTTGATTATGCAAAATAAATAAGAAAGAGCAGTTGAAAAATTACTGCTTTTTTGTTACACTAGATAGAAAGATTGTAGTGTGCAGAAATGGCTTTAGACATATAATCTTACAGAAATTTTCAAGTCATTTCACAAACTATCTAAAGGAGACATAATGGCAGACCGAGGCTTACTAATCGTTTTTTCAGGTCCTTCTGGAGTTGGAAAAGGAACGGTTAGACGAGAAATTTTTGAGAGTTCTGAAAATCAATTTCAATATTCTGTATCTATGACAACGCGGGCACAACGTCCAGGTGAAGTAGATGGTGTTGATTATTTCTTCCGTACACGGGAGGAATTTGAAGAGTTGATCCGTCAAGGGCAAATGTTAGAGTATGCAGAGTATGTGGGTAACTATTATGGAACTCCTCTGACTTATGTTAATGAAACGCTTGATAAGGGAATCGATGTCTTTCTTGAAATTGAAGTGCAGGGAGCTCTTCAGGTCAAGAAAAAAGTTCCAGATGCGGTCTTTATCTTTTTAACACCGCCAGATTTGGAAGAATTGCAAGACCGTCTCGTAGGCCGTGGTACAGATAGTGCAGAAGTGATTGCTCAGCGTATCGAAAAAGCCAAGGAAGAAATTGCTTTGATGCGTGAGTATGACTACGCTATTGTAAATGACCATGTTCCTCTAGCGGCCGAGCGTGTGAAACGTGTGATTGAAGCAGAACATTTCCGTGTAGACCGTGTGATTGGTCATTATCAGGATATGCTACCAAAGTCTCCGACTATTCGATAAACTATAGAAAACAGGTACAAACAAATGATGCTTAAACCCTCTATCGATACCTTACTTGACAAGGTACCATCAAAATATTCACTCGTAATCTTGGAAGCAAAACGTGCTCACGAATTAGAAGCTGGAGCACCTCCAACTCAAGAATTTAAATCTGAGAAATCTACTCTTCGTGCCTTGGAAGAAATTGAATCAGGGAATGTAACCATCCATCCAGATCCAGAAGGAAAACGCGAAGCTGTTCGTCGTCGTATCGAAGAAGAAAGACGATTGAAAGAAGAAGAAGAAAAGAAAATCAAAGAGCAAATCGCGAAAGAAAAAGAAGAAGGTGAAAAAATTTAAGGTTGGGGGGACTCAATCTTATTTTTTCTATTGCAAGAATACTCAATTAATTAAAAGGATTTAAGAAGAGAAGGAGGTGAGGATATGGCTATTGCAAAAATCATTGTGGATGTTCCCTTGATGCAGACAGACCAGCCCTATAGCTACAAAATTCCTGAGGAATTTGAGGGGATGCTGGAAGTTGGCATGCGAGTTCATGTACCTTTTGGGAAGGCCAATCGCTTGATTCAGGGTATTGTTCTTGGAATGGAGTCTCAATCTGATGCAGATGTGGCAGACGAAGATTTGAAAGAGATTGCCGAGGTACTTGACTTTTCTCCAGTTTTAACAGAGGAACAACTCTGGCTAGCAGAGGAGTTACGTAAATCAGTCTTCTCCTACAAAATTTCCATTCTAAAAGCTATGCTCCCTGGATTTTTGAACTCTAGCTATGATAAGATCCTCTATCCTCTGGAAGGCTTAAGTCAAGAAGATAGAGAACGCTTATTCGGTTCACAGGAGTCTCTAGCATTTTCATCTCTAGACTTAGAAAAGCAGGCTGAGATGATGCGATTGACTCGAAAAGGGCTTTTAAAACTAGAGTACCAGGCTGTGGATCAGAAGAAGGTTAAGATGCAGTCTTGGGTTGAAGTTCATCTTGAACAGTTAGAAAAGCTAGAAATTTCAAATCGTGCCAAGAAGAAATTGGAACTGCGAGAATACTTATTAGTACATCCTGAAACAGTTCCTTTGGCTGATTTGTTAGAACATTACTCACGTGAACAAGTTAATTTCTTTGTGGAACATGGTGCTATCAGCATCGTGCAAAAGGAAGTCCAACGTTCAGCGGCTTATTTTGAAGGCATTGAGGCTAGCCAATCCTTAGAGTTAAATCCAGAACAAAAAGAAGCCTGTGAGGCGGTTGTTGGAGCGATTGGAAAGAAACATCCTCCTTTTCTTCTTCAAGGAATCACAGGTAGTGGGAAAACAGAGGTTTACTTGCAGATTATCCAAGGGGCCTTGGATATGGGAAAAACAGCGATTGTTCTAGTTCCGGAAATCTCTCTGACACCTCAAATGACCGAGCGCTTTATTGCTCGATTTGGAGATAAAGTCGCCATTCTCCACTCTGGCTTGTCAAATGGTGAAAAGTACGATGAATGGCGCAAGGTGGAGCGTGGAGAAGCCCAGGTAGTGGTTGGGGCCAGGTCTGCTATTTTTGCACCTTTGAAAAATCTAGGTGTTATCATTATCGATGAAGAGCACGAGGCTAGCTACAAGCAAGACAGCAATCCGCGTTATCATGCTAGAGATGTGGCTGGTTTACGAGCACAGTACAATCAAGCAGCATTAGTCCTTGGTTCTGCAACGCCGAGTTTAGAAAGTCGTGCGCGTGCTGGTAAGGGTGTTTATCAACATCTACGCCTGACGCAACGGGCCAATCCTTTAGCAAGTATTCCTGAGGTTCAACTGATTGACTTCCGTGATTATATTGGGCAGAATGAAACGTCCAACTTTACACCACCACTGATTGAGGCAATACAAGATCGATTGGCTAAAAAAGAGCAGGTTGTTCTCATGCTCAACCGCCGTGGCTATTCTAGTTTTGTCATGTGTCGAGAATGTGGGACCGTGGATACCTGTCCGAACTGTGATATTTCTCTGACGCTGCACATGGATACCAAGACTATGAACTGTCATTATTGTGGTTTTTCCAAAGAAATTCCTCATGTCTGTCCCAACTGTCAGAGTCGCAGTATTCGTTACTATGGAACAGGAACTCAGAAGGCCTATGATGAACTAGCTGAACTCTTTCCAGAGGCACGTATTCTGCGCATGGATGTGGATACAACTCGCAAAAAAGGTAGTCACCAAGCACTTCTTGAGCAGTTTGGCAAGGGTGAAGCGGATATTCTTCTGGGAACCCAGATGATTGCCAAGGGTTTGGATTTTCCCGATGTAACCCTTGTTGGTGTCCTCAATGCGGATACTGCCTTGAATCTACCTGATTTTCGTTCTTCTGAGAGAACCTTTCAACTCTTGACCCAGGTGGCAGGACGAGCAGGAAGGGCTGAAAAAGCTGGGCAGGTCTTGATCCAGTCTTACAATCCTCAGCATTATGCCATTCGCTTCGCCAAGGATCAGGACTACGAAGGTTTCTATGCCTATGAAATGGGTATCAGACGTCAGTTGGGTTACCCGCCTTATTATTTCACTATTGGGATTACCTTGTCTCATAAAAAAGAGGAAGAGGTTCTGAGACGTGCTTATCAAGTCATGGGTATTTTGAGGTCTGGTTTGTCGGATGCTAGTAAAATCCTAGGACCGACCCCTAAACCGATTGCTCGTACGCATAACCTCTATCATTATCAGATTTTAATTAAATACCGTTTAGAAGATGAGCTTGGTCCAACCCTTAACCAGGTCTTGGCTTTGACACAAGAACGGGAAAATAGCGAACTTCGTCTCAGTATTGATCACGAACCGCAACAGTTTTTATAAGAAGGAGAAGATATGACAAAATTAATCTTTATGGGGACTCCCGATTTTTCAGCAACCGTTTTGAAGGGACTTTTGTCAGATGATCGCTATGAGATTCTAGCAGTTGTAACTCAGCCAGACCGTGCGGTTGGACGTAAAAAAGTCATCCAAGAAACCCCAGTCAAACAAGCAGCCAAAGAGGCAGGACTTCCTATTTACCAACCTGAAAAATTATCGGGTAGTCCAGAGATGGAAGCTATCATGAATTTGGGAGCTGATGGGATTGTAACAGCCGCCTTTGGGCAATTTCTCCCAAGTAAACTCCTTGATAGCATGGATTTTGCAGTCAATGTTCATGCTTCTCTCCTGCCTAAGCACCGTGGTGGAGCTCCTATTCATTATGCCTTGATTCAGGGTGATGAGGAGGCAGGAGTGACCATTATGGAAATGGTCAAGGAAATGGATGCAGGGGACATGATTTCTCGTCGCAGTATTCCCATTACTGATGAGGACAATGTTGGAACCTTATTTGAAAAATTGGCAATTGTTGGTCGTGATCTGCTTTTGGATACTCTACCTGCTTATATAGCTGGTGAAATTCAGCCTCAACCACAGGACCCAAGTCAGGTTACATTTTCGCCAAATATCAAACCTGAGGAAGAAAAATTGGACTGGAACAAGACCAATCGTCAACTCTTCAACCAAATTCGTGGTATGAATCCTTGGCCAGTTGCCCACACCTTCCTCAAAGGAGAACGTTTCAAAATCTATGAAGCCTTGCCTGTAGAAGGTCATGGAACTCCAGGCGAGATTCTTTTCATCGGTAAGAAGGAATTGATTGTCGCAACAGCAGAAGGAGCCCTGTCTTTCAAACAGGTTCAACCAGCAGGAAAACCTAAGATGGACATTGCTTCCTTCCTCAACGGTGTGGGACGAACTTTGGCAGTAGGAGAACGATTTGGTGACTAAAGTAGAAACGGCTAGAAGTTTAGCCCTAGAGGTATTGGAGGATGTCTTTATCCAACAAGCTTACTCCAATATCGCCTTAAATAAACACCTAAAAGCCAGTCAGCTGTCAGCAACAGATAAAGGCTTAGTGACCGAATTGGTCTATGGAACGGTAGCTCGTAAACTAACTTTAGAATGGTATTTGTCTCACTTTATTGAGGATAGAGACAAGCTAGACAGTTGGCTCTATGTTTTGCTTCTCATGAGCGTCTACCAACTCCAATATCTAGATAAGATTCCAGATCATGCAGTGGTCAATGAAGCAGTTGAAATTGCTAAATTTCGAAAAAAGGGGAGCGAAAAACTAGTCAATGCTGTTCTGCGCCGTATCCTGCGAGAAGGTTTGCCAGATATTGCCTCTATCAAACGTAAGAACAAGCGTGATTCCATTGCCTACTCTTTGCCAGTGTGGTTAGTTTCTAAGCTCAAGGAAGAGTATGGAGAAGAGCGAGCGCAAGCGATTTTTGAAAGCCTACTCCAGCGTAACAAGGCCAGTATACGTGTGACTGATTTGAGCCGAAAAGAAGAAATCAAAAAATGGCTCGGTGCAAGTGATTCTCATTTATCTCCTGTTGGTCTGGTTAAGGAACAGGGGCATTTTGCTAGTCATGACTTGTTTGCTGAAGGGGCTATTACTATCCAGGATGAGTCTAGTCAACTGGTTGCTCCAACTCTTGATTTACAAGGCACTGAGCAGGTTTTAGATGCTTGTGCAGCTCCTGGCGGAAAGACCGCCCATATGGCATCCTATCTGACGACAGGTCAGGTAACGGCTTTAGATCTCTATGACCACAAACTCACCTTAATTCAAGAAAATGCTCAGCGTTTAGGTGTAGCGGACCGTGTCCAAACGCAAAAACTGGACGCTCGAAAAGTGCATGAATTTTTTGGCAATGATCAATTTGACAAAATTTTAGTAGACGCTCCTTGTTCAGGGATTGGTCTATTGCGTCGAAAACCAGATATCAAATACAATAAAGAAACGGCAGATTTCGCGTCATTACAGGAAATTCAGCTGGAAATATTAGGTAGTGTTTGTCAAACACTACGAAAAGGTGGTATAATAACCTATAGTACCTGCACTATTGTCTCGGAAGAGAACTTTCAAGTGGTTCAAGCATTTTTAGAAAGTCATCCCGAGTTCGAGCAGGTTAAACTAGAACACGAATGCAAGGATATTCTAAAAGATGGCTGTATCCTTATTACTCCGGAATTATACGGAAGTGATGGATTCTTCATCAGCCAATTTCGTAAGATGTCCAATTAGGAAGGAACTGACACAATGGAGATTTCATTATTAACAGATGTGGGTCAGAAGCGTACAAATAATCAAGACTATGTCAATCTTTTTGTCAACCGTGCCGGTCGCACGATGATCATCTTGGCTGATGGGATGGGAGGTCATCGCGCAGGAAATATTGCTAGCGAAATGGCTGTGACTGACTTGGGTGTGTCATGGGTAGATACCCAGATCGACACCGTTAATGAAGTTCGCGAAT
Source organism: Streptococcus mitis (assembly GCF_009496285.1). Classification (GTDB taxonomy): domain Bacteria; phylum Bacillota; class Bacilli; order Lactobacillales; family Streptococcaceae; genus Streptococcus; species Streptococcus mitis_BP. Next base: position 31,476 of record NZ_WIJK01000008.1, on the reverse strand, counting down.
GGTTTGCCCACCATCTAGAAGTTGAAAATCAAAAGATTTATCAACTAGGACGAGATGAAGCCTACAAGGGAATGGGGACAACCCTCGAAGCTCTTGCGGTTATCGGAAATCAGGCAATTTATGCCCATATCGGAGATTCTAGAATCGGTCTCATTCGAGGGGAAGAGTACCGTCAACTGACAAGTGATCATTCCTTGGTTAACGAATTGCTCAAGGCAGGTCAACTGACACCAGAAGAGGCAGAAGCGCATCCACAAAAAAATATTATCACCCAATCTATCGGACAAAAAGACGAAATTCAACCTGACTTAGGAATTGTCAGTTTGGAAGCAGGAGACTATCTCTTGCTCAATAGCGATGGTCTGACAAATATGATTTCAGCTAGTGAAATCTGTGATATTGTCACAAGTGATATCTCACTTGATGATAAAGCGGCGACCTTGATTCGTTTTGCTAACAATGCTGGTGGCCTTGATAATATTACAGTTGCCCTTGTTTCGATTGAGGAGGAGGCGGCACAATGATCCAGATCGGCAAGATTTTTGCCGGGCGGTATCGGATTGTCAAACAAATTGGCCGTGGAGGTATGGCGGATGTCTACCTGGCCAAGGATTTGATTTTAGACGGGGAAGAGGTAGCTGTTAAGGTCTTGAGGACTAACTACCAGACTGACCCGATTGCTGTTGCGCGTTTTCAACGTGAAGCGCGTGCAATGGCTGACTTAGATCATCCCCATATCGTTCGGATAACGGATATCGGCGAAGAGGACGGTCAACAGTACCTAGCTATGGAATATGTAGCTGGTCTTGATCTCAAGCGCTATATCAAAGAACACTATCCCCTCTCAAATGAAGAAGCTGTCCGTATCATGGGTCAGATTCTCTTAGCGATGCGCTTGGCGCACACTAAAGGTATTGTCCATCGTGACTTAAAACCTCAAAATATTCTTTTAACTCCTGATGGAACGGCTAAGGTGACGGACTTTGGGATTGCTGTAGCCTTTGCAGAGACCAGTCTGACTCAGACCAACTCTATGTTGGGTTCTGTCCACTACTTGTCACCTGAGCAGGCTCGTGGCTCTAAGGCAACTGTCCAGAGTGACATCTATGCCATGGGGATTATTTTCTACGAGATGCTGACAGGGCATATCCCTTATGATGGCGATAGTGCAGTAACCATTGCCCTCCAGCATTTTCAAAAACCACTTCCTTCGGTTATAGCTGAAAATCCATCTGTTCCCCAAGCTTTGGAGAATGTGGTCATCAAAGCAACTGCTAAAAAGCTTACGGATCGATACCAGTCGGTTTCAGAGATGTATGTTGATTTGTCTAGCAGTCTATCTTATAACCGCAGAAATGAACCAAAACTTGTTTTTGATGATGCTACTAAGGCGGACACAAAGACATTGCCAAAGGTTCCTCAAACAACCTTGACCTCCATTCCTAAGGTGCAACCACAGACAGATAGCCATCAGGCAACTAAAGATAGCCCAGAAGCAAGTGCTAAAAAATCTGTGGAAAAACCAGTGAAAAAACGTCATTTTAAAGCACGTTATCTGGTTCTACTAGCAAGTTTCGTACTGGTTGTCGCTTCTTTGGTGTGGATTTTATCCAGAACACCAGCTACTGTTGAGATTCCAAAAGTTGCAGGTCAAACTGTCGCTGAAGCAAAAGAAAATCTGAAAAAAGCGAATTTTGAAATTGGTGAGGAAAAAACGGAAGCTAGTGATACCGTAGAGGAAGGTCGGGTTATCCGAACAGATCCAGATGCTGGCTCAGCTCGCAAAGAAGGGTCTAAAGTTAATCTAATCATATCTTCAGGTAAACAATCATTTAAGATTGGAAACTATATTGGACGCAAATCTACTGATGTTATTGCAGAATTGAAAGGGAAAAAAGTTCCTGAAAATCTGATTAAGATTGAAGAAGAAGAGTCCAGTGAATCAGAACCAGGTGTGGTTTTAAAACAGAGCTTAGCAGAAGGTACGACTTATGATCTTACCAAGGCAACTTCTATCGTTTTGACTGTTGCTAAAAAGGTGACAACCGTGACCATGCCAAGTTATATTGGCTCAAGTCTTGAATTTACAAAGAATAACTTAATTCAGATTGTTGGTGTCAAGGAAGCTAATATCGAAGTAGTAGAGGTTTCGACAGCACCTGAGGGCACTGCTGAAGGAACTGTTGTCGATCAAAGTCCAAAACTAGGTGCGAAAGTTGATCTAAGTACGACACGTATAAAGATCTCTATTTATAAACCAAAAACTCCACCATCATCTTCTTCTGTTCCATCTTCGAGCCAGCGTAACTCTAACAGGGCAGATAATACGGTGCCATCTCAAAGTTCATCTACTCCATCTTCGTCTACGCAAACTCATGCGGACGAACATAACACTGATAACTAAATAATCTTTGTCACAGTTTTTGTGGCAAAGATTTTTTTTCCTTCGAAATTATGATAAAATAAAATGGAGTTTGAAAAAGGAGGGAAACATGGACGAATCAAAAAAACTGAATGCAGTCATTGATGTCATCATGCTAGCAGGAACGATTCTGCTTCGCAATGGTTCTGAGATTTATCGTGTTGAAGATACCATGATTCGGATTGCTCATTCACAGGGCATTATGGATTGTAATGTTTTAGCTATGCCTGCCGCCATTTTTTTCTCCATTGAAAATACAAATATATCTCGTATGAAGCGAGTGACATCCTCCTCTTATAATATTGAGAAGGTTTGTGATGTTAACCAAATTTCAAGGCAGATCGTGGCTGGTCAGCTTGATCTGGATACAGCTTTTATCCAACTAAAGGAATTAAATGCCAAACCGTCTCCCTATACCAATGTTCAACTAACTGCTGCAGCGACTCTCAGTGCTCCTTTCTTTTCAATCATGTTTGGTGGGAATGTCTACGATGCAATCGGAGCGGGAGTGGCGACCTTATTTGCCTTTACTTGCTCTCTCTATGTAGAGAAGTTTATTCGTATTCCTTTTATGACAGCTTTTGCAGGTGCTCTTGTCTTTGGTTTGATTGCACAATTTTGGGCGCGCTATTCTGGTTTACCGTCAACAGCTGATCTGGTGATTGCGGGTGCGGTTATGCCTTTTGTACCTGGAATTGCTCTGACCAATGCTGTTCGAGATATTATGACCAATCACATTAACTCTGGTATGAGCAAGATGTTTGAATCCTTGCTGATTACCCTTGCCTTAGGGGCTGGAACATCAGTCGCCCTCATACTCATGAACTAATATGACACTAACAACATTTTTATTGCAAGCTCTAGCTAGTCTGCTTGCCATTATCACCTTTTTAATCGTTTTAAATGTCCAGCGTTCCATGCTCATCCCCGGTGGAGTTTTAGGGATGTCTATCTGGCTACTCTATCTGATACTCAAGGAACCAACCAATGTTATTTTGGCAACCTTTATTGCTGCTGTGATTGGTTCTTGTGTCAGCCAAATTATGAGTATCCTCTATAAGACACCAGCAGTTGTCTTTGCTCTTGCTACCTTGGCGCCTCTAGTGCCAGGATATCTGTCCTATCGGACAACTTCTTTCTTTGTGACAGGCGACTTCAGCCACGCCATTACCAGTGCAATGCTAGTGGTCATGTTGGCTCTTGTTATCTCTATAGGAATGGCCAGTGGGACAGTTCTGTTGAAATTGTATCATTATCTCAAAAAGAATCGGGCTGCTTAAGACTCGATTTTTTTGTGCTGATCGGTTTATGCTAGGACCTTGCTTGATTAAAGTCTGATACTTAAATTTATGAGCAAACTTGATTTGGGGAATCAAGTCTTTTTTCGTGCTTTTGACTTCAATTGTGATAAAATAGAGGTGAACGATTTTTTACAATGAATGATAAAAATAGAGGTAAATATGACAATCGGTATTGATAAGATTGGTTTTGCGACCAGTCAATACGTTTTGAAATTACAAGATTTAGCAGAAGCTCGAGGGACTGATCCTGAAAAATTGAGTAAAGGACTCCTTTTAAAAGAATTGAGTATTGCTCCTTTAACAGAGGATATTGTTACCTTGGCTGCCAGTGCAGGAAATTCTATCCTGACTGAAGAAGAGAAGCAAGAGATTGATATGGTTATCGTAGCGACAGAATCTGGAGTCGATCAAAGTAAGGCGGCTGCGGTTTTTGTACACGGTCTACTTGGAATTCAACCTTTTGCTCGTAGTTTTGAAATCAAAGAAGCTTGCTATGGTGCGACTGCGGCCCTTCACTATGCTAAGTTACACGTAGAAAATTCTCCAAAATCAAAAGTTTTGGTACTAGCCAGTGATATTGCAAGGTATGGTGTTGAAACTCCTGGGGAACCAACTCAAGGAGCAGGTTGTGTTGCCATGTTGATTAGCCAAAATCCACGTGTTATGGTCTTCAACAACGATAACGTTGCGCAGACTCGTGATATCATGGACTTTTGGCGTCCAAATTATTCAACGACACCATTTGTAAATGGAGTCTACTCAACACAGCAGTATCTTGATAGTTTGAAAACGACTTGGGAAGAGTACCAAAAGCGTTATGACTGTAACTTGGACGATTTTGAAGCTGTATGTTTCCACTTGCCATATCCAAAGCTAGCTCTCAAGGGTTTGAAGAAAATTCTCGACAAATCCTTGCCTCAAGAGAAGAAGGACTTGCTTCAAAAGCACTTTGATGAATCTATTATTTATAGCCAAAAAGTTGGGAACATTTATACAGGTTCACTCTTCTTAGGTCTCTTGTCTCTTCTTGAAAATTCTGATAGTCTCAAAGCTGGGGATAAGATTGCTCTCTACAGCTATGGTAGTGGTGCTGTATCTGAGTTCTTTAGTGTAGTATTGGTTGAAGGTTTTGAAAAGCAATTGCGGAAAAATCGCTTAGAGTTGCTAGACCAACGTCAAGCATTGAGCGTAGCTGATTATGAACGAATCTTCTTTGAGGAAGCCCAATTAGATGAGTCTGGATCAGCAACGATGTCAGGTTATGAAGGGCAAGACTATGCCCTTGTTGAGATTGTAGACCACCAACGTCGCTACAGCAAGGTTGAAAAATAATGAAAAAAAATTGGAATGGATTTGCTAAAAAATCAATTCAAGAGCGCCTAGAGCTAGTTAAGTCTCAGGCGCTTACTTCTATGGAAGCCCAAGAAAGTCTTGAGCAGAATGAAAATCTCAGTCTAGCAGTAGCGGACCAATTGAGTGAAAATGTAGTAGGAACCTTCTCACTTCCATACTCAATCGTTCCAGAAGTTCTGGTAAATGGTCAAGAATACACAGTTCCCTATGTGACCGAAGAACCATCTGTAGTTGCTGCAGCTAGTTTTGCCAGTAAGATTATCAAACGTGCTGGAGGTTTTACAGCTCAAGTTCATCAGCGACAAATGATAGGTCAGGTTGCTCTTTATCAGGTTCCGGATAGAGAGCGAGCTTGCCAGGCTATTTTGAGTCAAAAGGCGGAATTGCTGGAACAAGCAAACCAAGCCTATCCTTCTATTGTCAAACGTGGTGGTGGAGCTAGAGAGCTAACAGTTGAAAAAATTTCTGGTGAGGCTGACTTTTTAGTGGTTTATCTCCATGTCGATACTCAGGAAGCCATGGGAGCTAATATGCTCAATACCATGCTTGAAGCTTTAAAACCAAGTCTAGAGGCTCTCAGTCAAGGGCAAAGTTTAATGGGGATCCTATCCAACTACGCAACTGATTCGTTAGTAACAGCAACTTGTCGGATTGCTTTTCGTTATTTGAGCCGACAGAAGGATGAGGCGCGTGAGTTGGCAGAAAAAATGGTTTTAGCCAGCCAGTTTGCCCAAGCCGATCCTTATCGTGCAGCGACTCACAACAAGGGAATCTTTAACGGAATTGATGCTCTCTTGATTGCTACTGGAAATGATTGGCGTGCTATTGAAGCGGGAGCGCATGCCTATGCGAGCCACGATGGTGTCTATCAAGGTCTTAGTCGTTGGACTATGGATTTGGAAACAGAAGAGCTAATTGGAGAGATGACCATGCCGATGCCAGTTGCCACTAAGGGCGGTTCGATTGGTCTCAATCCTCGAGTTGTACTCAGTCATGAGTTGCTAGGTCAACCATCTGCCAAAGAATTGGCTCAAATTATCGTTTCGATTGGTCTCGCTCAAAACTTTGCAGCACTTAAAGCTCTTGTCAGTACAGGGATTCAGCATGGACACATGAAGCTTCAAGCGAAATCTTTAGCGCTTTTAGCAGGTGCGACTGAGGCAGAAGTACCCAAGTTAGTAGAAAACTTGATTGCTGAAAAAACCTTTAATCTAGAAAAAGCGCAAACGCTATTGAAACATTTAAGATCATAAGAAAAATTTAGACTGGTTTGATTTTTAGCGCTTTTTACTGTTTTTTCAAATAAAAGAAACTCAAATACAGAATCGTATTTGAGTTTCTTAATTCAATGACATTATTTGCCAGTTTTTCTGTTTTTGTTCAAAAAAACAAGACGTATGTATTGACAGCGCTTTCATTTTTTGTTATAACATAGTTGTAAATTATTAAGATTCTTAATCAAAAAATATAGAGAGGAGGATTTTTGATTATGAATAAAAAAATATAGAGAGGAGGATTTTTGATTATGAATAAAAAAATAAAAATGGTGAGTGTTGCATTACTTAGTACAGTAATATTGAATATAGCACTTACAGAAGGTGTTTCAGTTGTTCATGCTAATGAGGTGGTTTCAGCGACAAAACTTGGAAATACTTTTAAAGATTTATCGGAAGAATCTATTTTATTAATTTTAAAAGCAGTAGATGAAATGCCACAAGGAATGTTGGAAAGAGGGAATCAGGAAGAAATTGATAAATATATGCTTAGTAAAGGTATAGATTTAAAATTTGATAATGAAGTACAGTTCAGAGACTTTTGGGGATGTGTCGGTGCAGTTGCTTGGGCAGTAGGATCTGCTGCTGTTGGTATTGGTATGCTTGTTAAAATTAAACAATTTATAGCAGCAGTAGGAGGTATCAAGGCAGCCGCTTCTGCTTTAATATCCATTGCTGAATCTGGAGCTAATTACGACAATATTACAAAATTCGGATATGCTGTAGTTGACATGGGATCTACTATTTTGGGAATTAAGGCAATTAGTGATAACTGTTTTGAATAAGAAATACAATATAGTTTTATTTTTATTATTTATAGTCTATTTGTTTGGGTACTTCTCAATTTCAAAAAATTTAATTCCTATAATGTGTGTGATCCAAATATTTTTGTTAGAAAATATATTTAAATCTCAAAATAAGCTTATCCAAATAGGTAAAATTATAGTTATTATTGCTTCTATAATATTATTTATTGATAGTATACTAAATTAAGAGTCTGAGAACTATTTTGTCTCAGACTCTTTTTGTTTAAATACTTTTTCCTGGTAGGAGGGAAACTGGTAAGAAATAACCGGTTGTGGCAACTTCTTTTCCTTCGATTTTTTGAAGTAGTAAATCAACTGTCAGGCGAGCAATTTCTTCTAAAGGTTGTTTAATGGTAGTAAGATGAGGATAGAAATTCTCGATAAAATAAGTTCCATCATAACCAATAACCTTGAGTTGTTCTGGAACAGAGATACCAAGCTCCTGGGCAATCTTCATAACCAAGATGGCTGTTAAATCGTCTGATGCGAAAATAGCATCTGGTTTTTGCTTAGTCAAGATATTTTTGATTTCCATTTCTTTTCGAAGGGGTGAAAAGTCACTGGAAATATTGATGATGGGAGCGTTGGGGAAGATAGAAGCAAATCCCGCATGGCGAAGTCCAGTTGGTGAATTGGAGTTGTCATTACCTGTAATCATAATGACAGACTTGGCTCCAGTTTTCTCTAAAGTTTGAGCTGCAAGGACTCCACCAGCATAGTTATCAGAGGAAACGACAGGAATGTCTGGTGATAGGTTTCGGTCAAAAGAAATGATAGGAGCTGTTACGCGATTGTAGTCTTCAATCCCTAAGTTATGGCTACCAGAGATAATGCCGTCCACTTGGTTGGCTTCTAGCATTTCAAGATATTCACGTTCTTTTTCTGAATCGTGCTCACTGTTACAGATGATTGTCTTGTAGCCTTTTTTGAAGAGTTCGTGTTCCAATTTGTCAATCAATTCAGCATAGAAAACATGGCTGATTTTTGGGAAAATCAACCCAATTAACTTGGCTGATTTCCCTTGGAGGCTACGAGCTAGGTTGTTGGGTTTATAGCCCAATTCACGCATGGCATCCTTAACCTTTTGAATAGTTTTTTCTGACAGGTAGCCCTTTTTATTGATAACACGTGAGACAGTAGTTGGGCTGACGCCAGCTAATTTTGCGACATCAGTTAGTTTTGCGACCATATTCTAATTTGTAGTAAGTTCCAGTTGGGTTTCCAGATTTAATGAGGATTCCATTTTGATCCGCATGTGGGAATACACGACCAGAAAATACTTTTTCTCCTTTATTGATGAAAATTTCAAAGACTGAATTATCGATGAAGATATTTACAGTAGTAGCTTGATTAGCAACTGAGCATGAGCGAGTAGTTCCAAATTCTTGAGCATATTGCTCACCTGCTTTACTGCGGTCAACGGTAACTTGACCATTGACAAGGTCAAAATTGATAGAGAGTCCCTTACCGTCTTTATCAGCAAGAAGAACGATTTCGCTTTGGCTATTTGCTTCAAGGTTAAGCTCAAGTTCATAGGTATTTTTAGTTTCAGAACGATTTGAAAATTCCTCTTTTGAAGCTCGGAGGTCCTGGATAGCTGCTACAGGGTACTGATAGAGTTTGCCATCTTTAATGGTAAGTTCTTTGACTAATGAAAAAGTTCCTTGGTGGTCAAAACGGTCAGATGGGTAAGAAACATCTGGTAAACCAAGCCAGCTGACTGCTAGGGCGCGACCATCAGGAGCGTTAAAGGCTTGAGTGGCATAGGCTTCAAATCCATAATCAAGATTGTGAAGTTCAGACACATCTACCATACGTGCATTTTCAGGATCAAAGGAAGCACCGATTTTGTACATATTTGGATAGATATTATCATAGTCAAGAACCTTTTTATCCAAACCTTGTGGACAGTAGAGAAGGACAGGCTGTTCTCCAACAAAGACGAGGTTCGGGCACTCCATCATATAGGCAGTACGGTCGTTGTTAAAGTCCAAATCACCAACTTCTTGCCAGTTTGTATAATCGTTATCGACCGCTTTGTAGAGACGGACAAAACCTTTTTTCTCCAAGTCTTGACCACCAACGATAGCGTAGTATTGTCCTTTAAAGTTGAAAATCTGTGGATCGCGGAAGTGGTCAGTAGCATCAGCAGGCTGATCAATCAAGACCTTATCAATCTTTTTAATATTTCCATCCTTATCCATCAAGGCACCAATCTGATAAGGGTGGCGTACCCAATTTTCATCACGGACATTTCCTGTATAGAATAGGAACAATTTATTATCAAACTGCATAGCAGATCCTGAGTAAGCGCCGTGGCTATCCAGTGGAGTATCAGGTAAGATTTTAACACCTGTTTCAGTAAAGTGCACCAAATCATCACTCTCAAGTTGAACCCAAGATTTCAAGCCGTGGGCTGCTCCAAAGGGGAAGTTTTGGTAAAAGACAATCCACTTACCATCAAAATAAGAAAAACCGTTTGGATCGTTGAGAAGTCCTTCCTTTGGTTCAATGTGATAGCTGACATGCCATGGGGATTGCGCCATCTTTTCTTGGATTTCTTTTCTTTCTTCTTGTGTCCAATCTTCATAACGTCTGTAACGACGTTCAGTAGTCCATTCCATTTCTATTTCCTCCATAAATTCTACTATCTTAATAGTAAACGTTTCCTTATAAAAAAGCAAGTCTTTTACACTAAATTAAAGAAAAAAATGTCAAACGATTGACAGAATCTAGGAACGTAATTTTATGAAAAATGATGAAAATATGGAAGTTTTTGAAAACTTTAAAGTAAAAACCTTGATTTTAGAGGGTGTTATGGCTGTGTTGATGAAAAAAATAGCAAAAACAATCAAAAAATAAAAAATAGCAAAATTTTTTCTGCAAAACGCTTGACATATTTTTAAAACGTGATAGAATAATATTCGTGAGGCGAGTAAAATCGCTTTCAAACAAGAACAAATTTTTTTATAAGGAGATTTTTGCAAATGACCAATACAGAAATTGCAAAAAAAGTCATCGAAGCCTTGGGTGGACGTGAGAACGTTAACAGTGTAGCCCACTGTGCGACTCGCCTTCGTGTTATGGTGAAAGATGAAGCGAAGATCAACAAAGATGCTATCGAGAACTTGGAAAAAGTTCAAGGTGCTTTCTTTAACTCAGGTCAATACCAAATCATTTTTGGTACAGGTACAGTAAACAAGATGTACGACGAAGTCGTAGCTCTTGGTTTGCCAACGACATCTAAGGATGAGATGAAGGCAGAAGCTGCTAAACAAGGAAATTGGTTCCAACGTGCCATCCGTACTTTTGGTGACGTCTTTGTTCCAATCATTCCAGTTATCGTAGCAACTGGTCTCTTCATGGGTGTTCGTGGTCTCTTGAATGCTCTTGGAATGACACTTCCAGAAGATGTGACAACTTACACTCAAATCTTGACTGACACAGCCTTCATCATCTTGCCAGGTTTGGTTGTTTGGTCAACCTTCCGTGTATTCGGTGGTAACCCAGCCGTTGGTATCGTTCTTGGTATGATGCTCGTTTCTGGTTCACTTCCAAATGCCTGGGCTGTTGCGTCTGGTGGTGAAGTAACTGCAATGCAGTTCTTCGGATTTATCCCAGTTGTAGGTTTGCAAGGTTCAGTTCTTCCAGCCTTCATTATCGGGGTTGTCGGAGCTAAGTTTGAAAAAGCAGTTCGCAAGGTTGTTCCAGATGTACTTGACCTCTTGGTAACACCGTTCGTAACACTCCTTGTAATGTCAATTCTTGGATTGTTTGTTATCGGACCAGTCTTCCACGTTGTTGAAAACTACATCCTCATTGGAACTAAAGCAATTCTTAACTTGCCATTCGGACTTGGTGGTTTCTTGATTGGTGGAGTTCACCAATTAATCGTCGTATCAGGTGTTCACCACATCTTCAACTTGCTTGAAGTTCAATTGCTTGCTGCTGACCATGCTAACCCATTCAACGCTATCATCACAGCTGCCATGACTGCTCAAGGTGCTGCGACAGTAGCCGTTGGTGTGAAAACTAAAAATCCTAAACTTAAAACACTTGCTTTCCCAGCTGCTCTTTCTGCCTTCCTAGGTATTACTGAGCCTGCTATCTTCGGGGTTAACTTGCGTTTCCGTAAACCATTCTTCCTTTCATTGATTGCTGGTGCAATCGGTGGTGGATTGGCATCTATCCTTGGTCTTGCTGGTACTGGTAATGGTATCACAATCATCCCTGGTACAATGCTTTACATTGGTAACGGACAACTTCCACAATACCTTCTTATGGTAGCTGTATCATTCGCTCTTGGTTTTGCTCTTACTTACATGTTTGGTTATGAAGATGAAACTGATGGAGAATCAACTGTAAAAAAGCCTGAAGTTAGCGAAGAAGTAGTAGAAACTGCATCTAAGCTAACAGACGAAACAATCCAAACACCAATCGTTGGTGACGTAGTTGCCCTTTCAGATGTTAATGACCCAGTCTTCTCAAGTGGAGCTATGGGACAAGGTATCGCTGTAAAACCTAGTCAAGATGTTGTTTACGCCCCAGCTGATGCTGAAGTGACAATCGTCTTCCCAACAGGACATGCTTATGGTTTGAAAACTGCAAACGGAGCTGAAATCTTGATCCACGTGGGTATCGACACTGTTTCAATGAACGGTGAAGGATTTGACCAAAAAGTTGCTCAAGGTGACAAGGTTAAAGCTGGAGATGTTCTTGGAACATTTGACTCAGCTAAGATTGCTGCTGTAGGTCTTGATAACACAACAATGGTTATCGTGACAAACACTGCAGACTTTGCTTCAGTAAATCCAGTTGCTTCTGGAACAGTTGCTAAGGGTGATGCAATCATCGAAGTTAAAGCTTAATAAATCAAAAAAACGAACAAATGTCATGTTTGTTCGTTTTTGATTGAATCGTAAAATTTACAGAGGAAAAACTAAAATATAGAGCAACTTTCCTCCTTGAAATATGCTATAATAGAGAAAATAAAAACTAGAGGTTTATCATGACAAAACTATACGGAAGCTTGGAAGCGGGCGGTACAAAATTTGTCTGTGCTGTCGGTGATGAAAACTTTAACATTGTAGAAAAAACACAATTCCCAACAACAACTCCTATCGAAACAATCGATAAAACCATCGAGTTCTTTTCAAAATTTGATAATCTTGCAGGTCTTGCAATTGGTTCATTTGGTCCCATTGATATTGACAAAAACTCAAAAACTTATGGCTTTATCACAACAACTCCAAAACCTCACTGGGCAAATGTGGACTTGCTTGGTGCCCTTCGTCGCGCCCTAAACGTGCCAATGTACTTCACTACAGACGTAAACAGCTCTGCCTACGGTGAAGTGGTTGCCCGTAACAATGCTGGTGGCCGTATCGAGAACTTGGTTTACTACACAATCGGGACAGGTATCGGTGCAGGTGTCATCCAACGTGGTGAGTTTATCGGTGGCGTGGGTCACCCTGAGATGGGTCACTACTACGTGGCTAAACACCCAATGGATATTGAAAAAGAATTCAACGGTGTTTGTCCTTTCCACAAAGGATGTTTGGAAGGCTTTGCGGCTGGTCCAAGCTTAGAAGCTCGTACAGGAATTCGTGGTGAAAACATCGAATTGAATAGTTCTGTATGGGATGTTCAAGCCTACTATATCGCTCAAGCTGCAGTCAACGCAACTGTAACCTTCCGCCCAGATGTCATCGTATTTGGTGGTGGGGTTATGGCCCAACAACACATGCTTGACCGTGTGCGTGAGAAATTCACATCCTTGCTCAATGGTTACCTACCAGTTCCGGATGTACGTGACTATATCGTAACACCAGCTGTTGCAGGTAATGGTTCGGCTACACTTGGAAACTTCGTTCTTGCTAAGAGCGTAGCAAAATAAGCATAAAAATGAGGTCGGGATTTGTCCCGGCCTCTTTCTTTAGTCTTTTTCAATTTTCGTTTCCTGATGGAATATATTTTGCCAAGTTTCATGTCTGCGCCAGATACTTGTATGGATGGTGTCCCCAATCTGATAGCGGATGAGTTTTGTCTTCTGACTAATGGACGTCAAGTGAAGTTCCTTGATAGCAGAGGTTAATTCTTTTTCCTCCTTATAGGCTTTCTTGTCTAGTTCTAGTCCGTCTTGGCGAATATAAATGAAATCTTCAGCCAGTAATTCTTCCAATTGATTTCCTTGGTCAATTAGTTGCTCTCTCATGAGCAATTTTTTATAGACATTATCTAGAATTTCATCTTCAGGAATCGGTGCTGGTTCAATGTGAATATCGGTATCAAAGACACCAAAGCGTTCTGTCAGCATGGATTCGACATGGTCAGTAATTTCGTGACTCTCAAAAACAGAGAGATCCGGGTTCATCTCGAGAGTAATATCTAGATAAATATTACTTCCATAAGTACGACCCCGTTGTGATTTGACTTTGCTAATCTTAGGGATTTCCATGATAGCCTTTTGGTAATCTTCGAGCAAGTGTTCATCAAAACCATCTGAAAGGCTGAAGGATGACTCGATAAAGATATCATAGGCAGTTTTGAGGATAAAGAAGGTAATAACGATGGCAACCAATTTATCCACGAGAGGGAAGTTAAAACTGCTGGCTAGGATGGCGATGGTGGTTCCAAGTGAGGTGACGGCATCTGATAGATTATCCTTGGCAGCTGCTTTCAGTGCCTTAGACTTGGATTGCTTGCTGAGGTGAGTGTTGTAGAGATAGACTCCAAACATAATCACTGCAGAAACCACTCCCAAAATCGCTCCAAGTGGGTCAATCACAGTTTCTTCGCGACTGATAATCTTTTGAATCGTATCGCGAAGAACATCAAAACCAACATAGAACATGATGATAGAGGTGATAAGACTTGCCAAGTCCTCGATTTTCCAGTGACCGAAACGATGGTCTCTATCTGCTGGCTGTCGGGCCAATCGAATCCCTATGAGGAGGGCAACATTTCCGATGATATCAGAAACGTTGTTGAAACCATCCGCCACCAAACTGGACGAGTGAAGGAGGTGGCCCGCTGCTAACTTAGCTGCTGACAAGAAAAGGTAGGTCAAGATGCTAATAATAGCACCTCGCTCAGCTAATTTCAAATTTGAAACTGATTGATTCATCTGACTCTCTTCCTAGAATTTTTGTATTCTATCATTATACTGGTTTTGTAAGGAAAATTCAAATGGAGTGGTTGGGGAGATTTGCATTGATTCAACAGATTTTTTGATTGAAATATGATAGAATATAAAGTAATCATAATTTTAGAGAGAGTTTTCCATGACCCAAAAACAAATCACAGATAGAATGATTCGCATTGGTTTGATTGTGCTACCATTTTTTATTTTTTATGGATATAGATTGATGAAAGGCTTTGAATATCCAGTCGTAGATGATATCATGGTCAATCAAACCATACTATCTGGTGATAATATGTTGCTCCCTTACATTGGGATTATGTTGTCATCTGCTTTAGTATTCCTTCAGCAATTGTTTACAACTTGGAATGTTTATTTTATTTTCCTAGCCCTTAGTTTTTGCTTGAGCTTTAGTGTATACTTGGATTCTTTTTTCAGGAAGAAACTTTATTTTGTTCTTCCCCTACTTGTTATACTTCAAATGATTTTGATGAAGTATTTCTCGTTTTCAGTAATTGCTTATTTGTTGTCTACAGCAGGGATACTTTTATTATTCGATAGAAAATACATCGTAGGAGCTCTGTTGTCTCTGATTGGATTGTCGATTAGACCGCAAATCATTGCCAGTTTATTGCTACTTTTACTGCCGTTTCTAGCTTTTGAAGTCATCAAAGGAAAAAAGAAAAAAGAATTATTCTTGTTATCTGCTGCCATTTTATTTATCTTTGCTTCCAATAAAATTTATACCTTAATGAGACCAGGTGTTCAAGAATACCTAAATTGGAATACTCTAAGTACCAATTTGAGAGATTTCCCTGCGATTGAGTATGAGAAGCATGCCAAGGAATTTCAAGAATTGGGGGTCAGTGAAAACGACTTATCTGCTTCAACCTACTGGTTGTTTGCAGAAAAAGATGCTTTGAACAATGAGTTGTTAACAAAAATTCAATCCGTACGTTCTTTCTCTGAGAAATACTCCTTTAATGTATTTCAGATGGTGAAAGATTATTTCCAAAATATCATTTTGACAACCTTTCTTCTTGTTATGGTTGGCTGGTTTTTGTTCTTTAAGCCTAAGAAAGTCTATGGCTGGTTACTCCCGCTTGTTCCATTTGTACTAATCGGTGCACTATTTGTTAGGCAGAGAGTAGTAGAACGTGTCTATATCCCAATTATCATTAGCTTTTTAATCTTTTTTATCTACTATGCTCCTTTATTTTACACTAAGCGCAAACTGTTGAAAAAAAGAGGAATTTTTTATAGTTTACAACTTGTAGGAATGCTGGCGAGTATGGCCTGGGTAAATAGTGTGGGACAAGAACTTTACTGGTTTCCAATCATTCAATCATCAATGGTAACAGAGTATCATGATGTAGTGGAAAAACATTCTGATAAATTGCTTGTTTTTGGTGGCTATGGAACACTTGTCAATTCTCAACCGAGCTTGGCTACGATTAGAAGGAAGCCTGATCAGTTGATTGAAAATACAACAACCTTAGGTAACTGGCAAACTTTTTCGCCACATTACTATCAATTAATGGAAAACTACAATGTGGAGGACCCTAGTAATCTTCTTTCATCGGCTTTAGATAAGGAGAACATCCTATTCTTTTGGTCACCTTCCTCAGGAAATATGGATCGGGTCAAAAAAATTATGAAAGAACATTACCAGAAAGATGTTTATTTTGAAGAAGTTGAGTTGGTCACTTCTGATATGAATCTTTATCGACTAAGAACAGGAGAAGATAGATAGGATGAAAAAGCGCATAGGTTACCTAGATATGGCTAAGGGGCTAGCGATTATACTTGTTATTATAGGGCATAGCAGTTTTGTGCCTCTTGGTGCAAAAATACTCCTCTATGTTTTTCATATCCCCTTATTTTTCTTCTTGTCAGGTTTTACTTTAAATGTCACTAAATACAAAACATTTAAGGAATATTTTCTTAGCAAGGTGAAAAGTTTGGTCGTTCCCTTTTTTTGCCTGAATATTTTTGTTTTTCTCTTTCAACTCTTTGTCATGTATCCTGAACAAGTGTTTAGTTTTAATCTTATTCATTTTACTAAACAGTTATTGTTGTCAGACCGCTTGCATGTTTATTTTCAGTTATGGTTTCTGAATGTCATGTTTTTAGCACATGTTTTTAGTTACTTTATTCTCAGAAAAAAATGGACCATTATCCAATGGTTTTTGATTAGTGTATCACTCTTGCTTCTAGTCATTTTAGGGCAAAAAATCTATGCTTGGCATTTTTATCTTATCTGGAATATTGACCTGGTCCCTGTAGCCATTATCTTTACACTCTTAGGTGTCGGAGTGAGAAAATATTTAGCGCAGATGGAAAAGTTTTTTGCAATTTATTATTTGCCGCTTGCCTTATTGCTAACTATGGTGATAGGTAAACTAAACTATAATTTGAGCGGGAAACAGATTGTTGATCTTTACTATCAACAGATTGGAAACCATCTCTTGTTTTACATTGCTGCAATTTCAGGTATATGGTCCACCCTCATATTCTTTAAGTCAATTCCTGAAATGACTCTCTTGAAATCAATCGGTCAAAGAACCTTGATTTACTATGGTGTCCATGCCCCGATTGTTTTAGTATTGGTAGAAAAATTAGTTTTACAATTATCTACAAGATATACCGGTATTTTTGTGAATGCCTATATTACAACAAGTGTTGTGACAATATTGACTTTGGTAGGGTGTGAATTGATTGTCAGAGTATTTAGAGGGACTAATTTCCCTTTTGGATTTAAGAGGTTAGGAGACAAAAATGAGTAGAAATAATCCGATTTTATATATCGTGATTCCATGTTATAACGAAGAGCAGGTATTGCCTCATACTAACCCAATGTTTGTGGGAAAAATAGAGGAGCTTGTGAAAAACCAAGAAGTCCATCCATTAAGTAAGGTCATGTATGTCAATGATGGCAGTAAGGATAAAACTTGGGAACTTATCCAAGAATATGCTTCATCGAATCCATTTGTTGTAGGTATTTCTCAAAGTCGAAACCGTGGTCATCAAAGTAGTGTTCTTGCTGGGATGTATGAAGCTGCAGAATTTGCGGATATCGTGATTACCATTGATGCAGATGGTCAAGATGATATTGATTGTATGAATCAGATGATTGCTGAATATAAGTCAGGTTCAGAGATTGTCTACGGCGTTCGTGATAACCGAGAGACAGATTCGGCTTTTAAACGTATTACAGCAGAGGGATTCTATAAAGTGATGCATTTATTTGGAGCGGATGTCGTTTTTAATCATGCTGATTATCGTTTAGTCTCAAAACGATTTCTACAGGAATTATCCAAGTTTAAAGAAGTCAACTTATTCCTTCGTGGACTGATGCCTCTTGTAGGATTTAAGTATTCCTACGTGACCTATAAACGTCATGAACGGATTGCTGGTGAGAGTCACTATCCACTCTCTAAAATGCTTGGTCTAGCTATGGATGGAATTACTAGCTTATCGATTAAACCAATCCGTTTGATTACTAGCTTGGGAGTTATGACTTCACTGTTTAGTTTTTTGTTGATCATCTGGGTTTTGTGGAGCAAATTTGCTGGTACAGTAGTAGCTGGTTGGGCCAGTACCTACGCAATTGTAAGCTTACTTGGCGGGGTTCAACTCATTAGTCTTGGTGTAATTGGGGAATATATCGGAAAAATCTATCTAGAAACGAAAAAACGTCCAAGATATATTATCAGCGATCGCACCTATGATGAGAGTGATGAGTAACCTCACCTCAAAACTTGAAAACTTTTGAAATTCTGATATAATAGAACTACTCAAGGGAGTAGCTGGCGGTTAACCGCGATAGTGTCGTCATTCCGAATTATTTCCGGCACTATATTAAACAGCGAGACTTGTTTTTTTAAAAAACAGGTCTCTTTTTTTGTAAAAGAGGCCAAAAAGGAGGAGACTGTTTTGTCAAAAGAACAAAATAAAGACTTGTTTTACACACAAACCTCAGAAGAAGTCCTAAAGAATCTGGACTCATCTGTTGAAGGTTTGTCAACTGCCCAAGCTCAAGAACGCTTAGCGACTTATGGTCGAAATGAGTTGGAAGAGGGAGAGAAACGTAGCCTACTAGCTAAATTCCTTGATCAATTTAAGGATTTGATGATTATCATCTTGCTTGCGGCAGCGGCACTTTCTGTGATTACAGAAGGAATGGACGGTTTAACGGATGCCATTATCATCTTAGCCGTTGTTGTCTTGAATGCTGCCTTTGGGGTTTACCAAGAAGGGCAAGCAGAAGCAGCCATTGAAGCTCTGAAAAATATGTCTAGCCCGATGGCCCGTGTTCGTCGTGATGGTCATGTCATTGAGATTGACTCGAAAGAATTGGTACCTGGGGACATCGTCTTGCTTGAAGCGGGAGATGTCGTGCCTGCAGATATGCGTTTGTTTGAAGCAGCTTCTCTTAAAATTGAAGAAGCAGCTCTTACAGGGGAATCTGTCCCAGTTGAAAAAGATGTGACAGGACTTGTTGAAACGGATGCTGGTATCGGGGACCGTGTTAACATGGGTTATCAAAACTCAAACGTAACTTACGGTCGTGGTATTGGTGTCGTAACCAATACTGGTATGTATACAGAAGTTGGTAAGATTGCAGATATGTTGGCTAATGCCGATGAGACAGAAACACCATTGAAGCAAAGCTTGGAACAATTATCTAAAGCCTTGACTTACTTAATCGTTGTGATTGCGATTATCACTTTCTTAGTTGGTGTCTTCGTTCGTGGTGAACATCCGTTGGAAGGCTTGATGGTTGCGGTTGCTCTTGCGGTTGCAGCGATTCCAGAAGGTCTCCCTGCTATTGTAACTATCGTTCTCTCTTTGGGAACAACAACCCTTGCTAAACGTAATTCGATTGTTCGTAAATTACCAGCAGTTGAAACGCTTGGTTCAACAGAAATCATTGCATCTGATAAAACAGGTACCTTGACCATGAACCAAATGACTGTTGAAAAAGTTTATACTAACGGTCAATTGCAAAGCTCTGCAGCTGAAATTGCTGCAAACAACAATACGCTACGTATCATGAACTTTGCCAACGATACCAAGGTGGATCCATCTGGTAAGCTGATTGGGGATCCAACGGAGACAGCTCTTGTACAGTTTGGTTTGGACCACAACTTTGATGTTCGTGAAGTCTTGAAGGATGAGCCACGTGTAGCTGAATTGCCATTTGACTCAGACCGTAAACTCATGTCTACCATTCATAAGGAAGCAGACGGTTCTTACTTTATCGCTGTCAAGGGTGCTCCTGACCAATTGCTCAAGCGTGTGTCTCGTATTGAAGTTAATGGGGAAGTTCGTCCAATCACAGAAGAAGACAAGAATGCTATCCTTGCAACCAACAAAGACTTGGCTAAACAAGCCCTCCGTGTCTTGATGATGGCTTACAAGACAAGTAACGAAATTCCAACCTTGGAATCTGAAATCGTTGAGTCTGACCTCATCTTCTCTGGTTTGGTCGGAATGATTGACCCTGAGCGTCCAGAAGCAGCAGAAGCTGTTCGTGTCGCTAAGGAAGCGGGTATCCGTCCAATCATGATTACGGGTGACCACCAAGATACAGCGGAAGCTATCGCTAAACGTCTCGGTATCATCGATCCAAATGATACAGAAGACCATGTCTTCACTGGTGCTGAGTTGAATGAACTCACTGATGAAGAATTCCAAAAAGTCTTCAAGCAATACTCTGTTTATGCTCGTGTATCACCTGAGCACAAGGTTCGTATCGTGAAAGCATGGCAAAATGAAGGTAAGGTTGTCGCTATGACGGGTGATGGGGTCAACGATGCGCCTTCACTTAAGACAGCTGACATTGGTATCGGTATGGGGATTACAGGTACAGAAGTTTCTAAGGGAGCTTCTGATATGGTCCTTGCTGATGATAACTTTGCAACCATTATCGTAGCGGTAGAAGAAGGACGTAAGGTCTTCTCAAATATCCAAAAATCCATCCAATACCTCTTGTCTGCTAATATGGCTGAAGTTTTCACCATCTTCTTTGCAACCTTGTTGGGTTGGGATGTGCTTCAACCAGTGCATTTGCTATGGATTAACCTGGTAACAGACACGCTCCCAGCCATCGCCCTTGGTGTGGAACCAGCTGAGCCAGGCGTCATGACTCACAAACCTCGTGGGCGTAAGTCTAACTTCTTTGATGGTGGTGTCTTCGGAGCAATCATTTATCAAGGTATCTTCCAAACTATGCTCGTTCTAGGTGTTTATGCTTGGGCTCTTCTCTTCCCAGAGCACCAAAGTCATGCAGAAATCCATGCGGATGCCCTTACCATGGCTTTTGCAACTCTCGGTTTGATTCAATTGCTCCATGCCTTTAACGTTAAGTCTGTTTACCAATCTATCTTTAAAGTGGGACTCTTTACCAACAAGACCTTTAACTGGTCTATCCCAGTTGCCTTTGTTCTCTTTGTGGTGACAATTTTGGTTCCTGGATTTAATAACCTCTTCCACGTGTCTCACTTGAGCTTGACTCAATGGATAGTGGTTGCTGTAGGAGCACTTATGATTGTTGTCCTTGTTGAAATTGTTAAGGCAATCCAACGAGCACTCGGAAAAGATAAAAACGCCATTTAAGCACTATGAAAAGTCATCTTCGGATGGCTTTTTTTGGTTTTATATAAGATAAACTGACAAAGATTTTGTGATATAATCAAGTAGAGAGAAAGATGGAGGAAAGAGTAGTTGGAAAAGAAAATTGTCAAAGATATGATGTTTTTATCGCAGGTATCCCAGCCTGCAAGCCAAGAAGATTTACCCCTAGCAAAGGATTTGCAAGATACTCTGCAGGCTAACCGTGAAAGCTGTGTAGGACTAGCAGCCAATATGATTGGGGTACAAAAACGTGTTATTATTTTTAATATTGGCATGATTCCCATGGTTATGTTTAATCCCGTTCTCAAGTCTTTTGAAGGGCCTTACGAGACCGAGGAAGGTTGCTTGTCTTTGACAGGTGTAAGACCAACAACCAGATATGAAAAAATTACAGTGAGTTACAGAGATATTCATTGGCAAGAGAAGACCATTACCCTGACAGGTTTTCCGGCTCAGATTTGTCAGCATGAATTGGATCATTTGGAAGGGATTATCATATAGGCTTTGTATCCCAGATCAGGGTACATCCTTCAAGCTTAAGGAAACAACCTCGTTTTTCTTGCACTCTTGTTTGAAATTTGTGATAATGAAAGAAAGAATAATAAATGGAGGACAGTCAAATGGGATTTTATCTGATGATTGGTTCGATGTTGCTTGGTCTTTTCGCTTTGAAGATAGGATTTTCTCATCTAAAGGAGAAAAAGTTTAATCTGTCATCTATCTTGGCAAGCTGCCTTGGGACAGCACTAGTTCTCTTTGCAATCTGGTTAGGATTGCCAAAATAAGGAAAGAAGAGTCTGGGACAAAAGTCCTAGCCTCTCAATTGTCTTTGGATTGTCGAGCAAGACGCAGTGGTTGAGTGGGCTCTACTACGCTGATTTCATCAGCTTTTACAACCCTACTCAACTGTGCGGAGGTGGGACGACGAAATCGAATTCTAACGAATTACCGATTTCTGTCCCACTCTCTTTTAAGTACAAATCCTTGGTAGTCCTAGAAAAATATGCTACACTAACACTATGAAAATTTTAATCCCAACTGCAAAAGAAATGAACACTGAAATTCCTAGTTTAGAGGCAAAACCTTTGTCTCCTGAGAGTCAGGCTGTTCTGGATGAATTAGCTAGATATTCTGCCCAAGAACTAGAGAGTTTTTATAAAATCTCTGCCGAAAAGGCGCAAGAGGAGTATGACCATATCCAAGCCTTGAAAAATGGAACGGCTAGAAACTATCCAGCCTTGTACATCTTTGATGGACTTATGTATCGCAACATCAAACGGGACAATCTAACCCAAGCTGAACAAGCCTATCTGGAGAAACACCTCATGATAACGTCAGCTCTTTACGGTGTGATTCCAGCCTTTGCACCGATTGCACCTCACAGACTGGACTTTTTGATGAAGCTTAAAATCGCTGGGAAAAGCCTGAAAAGTCACTGGCAATCAGCATATGAAGAGTCGGTGAAGGGTGAAGAACTAATCTTTTCACTCTTGTCTTCGGAATTCGAAACTGTCTTCCCTAAAGAGGTTCGCGAGCAAATGGTGACCTTTAAGTTTATGGAAGACAGAGATGGAAAACTTAAGGTCCACTCAACCATTTCAAAAAAAGCCAGAGGGGCTTTCTTAACAGCCTTGATGGAAAATCAGGTGACTTCGGTAGAAGAAATCAAAAAGCTCAGCTTTGCAGGTTTCCACTATCGAGAAGACCTGTCTACTGGCAAGGAATTGGCTTTTGTGAAATAGATTGAAAATAGAGTCTGCCCTAGGTTGTATCAGGGCAGGCTTTTTTATGATTTGACGCTCCTATTTTTAGTTCAGAATGGTAGGAATTTTCTCACAATTTTGGTATAATAGGACTATTAGAAAATTTCGAGGAGACAAATATGTCAGTTAAGATTGCTTTACTTGGATTTGGTACAGTAGCCAGTGGTGTGCCATTCTTACTAAAGGAAAATGAAGAAAAAATTGTTCAAGCAGCACATTCAGAAATTGAAGTAGCCAAGGTTTTGGTCAAAGACGATGAGGAGAAAGCACGCTTGCTTGAGGCAGGAAATGATTTTAATTTTGTAACAAATATCGATGAAATCTTGTCAGACAAAGACATCACGATTGTTGTTGAGTTGATGGGACGTATCGAGCCTGCTAAAACTTTTATTACTCGTGCCTTAGAAGCAGGGAAGCATGTTGTGACAGCCAACAAGGACCTTTTGGCTGTTCATGGTGTAGAATTGCTTGAGATTGCCAAAGCTCATAATGTTGCTCTTTACTATGAAGCAGCTGTTGCGGGAGGAATTCCAATCCTTCGTACCTTGGTTAACTCACTAGCATCAGACAAAATCACACGTGTTCTTGGTGTTGTCAATGGAACATCTAACTTCATGATGACCAAAATGGTAACAGAAGGCTGGTCTTATGAAGATGCTTTGGCAGAAGCCCAACGACTTGGCTTTGCTGAAAGTGACCCTACCAATGATGTTGACGGGATTGATGCGGCTTACAAGATGGTCATCCTCAGCCAGTTTGCTTTTGGGATGAATGTCAAGTTTGAAGATGTTGGCCACCAAGGAATTCGCAACATCACTCCAGAAGATGTAGCAGTAGCTCAAGAACTTGGTTATGTTGTGAAATTAGTAGGTTCTATCGAAGAAACAGCTTCTGGAATCGCTGCTGAGGTTACACCGACTTTTCTTCCTAAGGCTCACCCGCTTGCAAGTGTCAATGGGGTTATGAATGCAGTCTTTGTGGAGTCTATCGGGATTGGCGAGTCTATGTACTATGGACCAGGTGCCGGACAAAAACCAACTGCAACGAGTGTCGTAGCTGATATAGTTCGTATCGTTCGTCGTTTGAATGACGGTACAATTGGAAAAGCCTTTAATGAATATCATCGTGACCTTGTTTTGGCTCAGCCAGAAGATGTCAAAGCCAACTACTATTTCTCAATCTTGGCACCAGATTCAAAAGGTCAAGTCTTGAAATTGGCTGAACTCTTTAACGTGGAAGATATTTCCTTCAAGCAAATCCTTCAAGATGGCAAGCAAGAAGGCAAGGCTCGTGTCGTTATCATCACTCATAAAATCAACAAGGCACAGCTTGAAAATATTACATCAGCTTTGAAGGGTGTATCTGAGTTTGAACTTCTCAACACCTTCAAGGTTTTAGGAGACTAAGATGAAGATTATTGTACCTGCTACAAGTGCCAATGTGGGTCCTGGATTTGACTCAGTTGGTGTAGCTGTAACGAAGTATCTAGAAATTCAGGTTTGTGAAGAACGTGAAGAATGGATGATTGAGCACCAATTAGGCAAATGGATCCCACGTGACGAACGTAATCTTTTGCTGAAGATTGCTTTACAAATTGTTCCAGACCTACAACCAAGACGTCTGAAAATGATTAGTGATATTCCGCTTGCGCGTGGACTAGGTTCATCGAGCTCTGTCATCGTTGCAGGAATTGAACTGGCAAATCAATTAGGAAATCTTAAATTAAGCGATCACGACAAATTGCAATTGGCGACTAAGATTGAAGGCCATCCTGATAATGTTGCACCAGCCATCTACGGTAATCTGGTCATTGCCAGCTCAGTCGAAGATCAGGTTTCAGCTGTTGTGGCGCCTTTCCCAGAGTGTGCTTTCCTAGCTTATATTCCAAACTATGAATTGCGAACTCGCGATAGTCGTGGTGTCTTGCCTAAGAAATTATCATACAAGGAAGCTGTTGCAGCAAGTTCAATCGCCAATGTGGCTATCGCAGCTCTATTGACAGGAGACATGGTCAAAGCTGGTCAAGCTATCGAGAGTGACCTTTTCCACGAGCGTTATCGTCAAGATTTGGTTCGAGAATTTGCGACAATTAAAAAAGTTGCCAAGAGAAACGGTGCTTATGCGACCTACTTGTCTGGCGCTGGGCCTACTGTCATGGTTCTAGCTGATCCTGATAAGATGCCGAAGATTAAGGCAGAGCTTGAAAAACAACCGTTCAAAGGCAAGCTTCATGATTTGCAAGTAGACACAGAAGGCGTGCGCATCGAAGAAAAATAAATATAGCGATAGGATGGGGAAACTCTCTATTAGAGGGCTTCCTGTCCTTTTTTTGAAAATGAAACGTGGGAACTGATACTCAATGAAAATCAAAGAGCAAACTAGGAAGCGAGCCGCAGGCTGTACTTGAGTACGGCAAGGCGAAGCTGACGTGGTTTGAATTTGATTTTCGAAGAGTATGAAATGTTTCCCGTATTTGATGACCGATAGATGGTCAAGGAGGTATGAGATGGCAGAAATATATTTAGCAGGTGGTTGTTTTTGGGGCTTGGAAGAATATTTTTCCAGAATTTCTGGAGTGCTGCAAACAAGTGTTGGTTACGCTAATGGTCAAGTTGAAACCACCAATTATCAATTAATCAAAGAAACAGATCATGCAGAGACTGTTCAAGTTATTTATGATGAAAAGGCAGTCTCGCTCCGTGAGATTTTGCTTTATTATTTCCGAGTCATTGATCCATTGTCTGTCAATCAACAAGGAAATGACCGTGGCCGTCAATATCGTACAGGGATTTATTATCAAGATGAAGAGGATTTACCGACTATCTATGCCCTTGTCCAAGAGCAGGAGCGCATGCTCGGTCGCAAGATAGCGGTAGAAGTGGAGAAACTCCGTCACTATATCCTGGCTGAGGACTATCACCAAGACTACCTCAAGAAAAATCCTGGTGGTTATTGCCACATTGATGTGAGGGATGCTGAAAAACCACTGATAGATGCCGCCAACTATGAAAAGCCTAGTCAGGCAACGTTACGAGAAAATTTGTCAGAAGAGTCTTACCGAGTTACGCAAGAAGCTGCGACGGAAGCTCCCTTTAGCAATGCCTATGATCAAACCTTTGAGGAAGGAATTTATGTCGATATCACGACAGGAGAGCCCCTCTTCTTTGCCAAGGATAAGTTTGCATCAGGCTGCGGTTGGCCAAGTTTTAGTAGACCAATTTCTAAAGAGCTCATCCATTACTACCAAGACTTAAGTCATGGTATGGAGCGAATCGAAGTCCGTTCACGTTCTGGCAATGCTCACTTGGGACATGTCTTTACTGATGGACCTCAGGAGTTAGGTGGACTTCGTTACTGTATCAATTCTGCTTCCTTACGCTTTGTGGCCAAGGATGAGATGGACGAAGCAGGATATGGCGATCTATTGCCATACTTAAACAAATAAAATTGAGAGGGTGGGAGCTTCCCACTTTCTTCATTTTAGAAAATAGAAGGGATTTATGAAACACTTACTATCTTATTTTAAACCCTACATCAAGGAATCGATTTTGGCACCCTTGTTCAAGCTACTTGAAGCTGTTTTTGAACTCTTGGTTCCTATGGTGATTGCAGGAATTGTTGACCAATCCTTGCCCCAGAGAGATCAAGGACACCTCTGGATGCAGATTGGCCTGCTCCTTATCTTTGCAGTGATTGGCGTTTTAGTGGCCTTGATAGCCCAGTTTTACTCAGCCAAGGCTGCGGTTGGTTTTGCCAAAGAACTGACAAACGACCTTTATCGTCATATTCTTTCCTTGCCCAAGGATAGCAGAGATCGTTTGACAACTTCTAGCTTGGTGACCCGCTTGACCTCTGACACCTATCAGATTCAGACTGGTATCAATCAATTCCTACGCCTCTTTTTGCGAGCACCTATTATCGTTTTTGGAGCCATTTTTATGGCCTATCGAATCTCAGCTGAGCTGACTTTCTGGTTCTTGGTCATGGTTGTGATTTTGACGATTGTCATTGTCGGGCTCTCTCGACTGGTCAATCCTCTCTACAGCAGTCTCAGAAAGAAAACAGACCAGCTAGTTCAGGAAACGCGCCAGCAATTACAAGGCATGCGGGTCATTCGTGCTTTTGGACAAGAAAAACGAGAGTTACAGATTTTTCAAACCCTTAATCAAGTTTATGCCAAATTACAAGAAAAGACAGGCTTCTGGTCTAGTTTATTAACTCCTCTGACCTATCTGATTGTCAATGGAACTCTCCTCGTCATCATCTGGCAGGGCTATATTTCTATTCAAGGAGGTTTACTCAGTCAGGGTGCTCTTATTGCCCTAATCAACTATCTCTTACAAATTTTGGTGGAATTGGTCAAGCTCGCCATGCTGATCAATTCCCTCAACCAGTCCTATATCTCAGCTAAGCGAATCGAGGAAGTCTTTGCCGAAGCTCCAGAAGATATTCATTCAGAATTAGAACAAGAACAAGCTACCAGTGATCAGGTTTTACAAGTCCAAGAACTGACCTTTACCTATCCTGATGCGGCCCAACCTTCTCTAAGAGACATTTCCTTTGATATGAAGCAAGGGAAAATCCTTGGTATCATCGGAGGGACGGGTTCTGGTAAATCAAGCTTGGTGCAAGTCTTACTTGGACTTTACCCAGCAGACAAGGGAAGCATTGACCTTTATCGAAATGGATCTAGTCCTCGTAATCTTGAGCAGTGGCGGTCCTGGATTGCCTATGTGCCTCAAAAAGTCGAACTCTTTAAGGGAACTATTCGTTCCAACTTGACTTTGGGTTTAAATCAAGAAGTATCTGATCAAGAACTCTGGCAGGCCTTGGAGATTGCGCAAGCCAAGAACTTTGTCAGTGAAAAGGAAGGACTCTTGGATGCCCTAGTTGAGGCAGGAGGGCGAAATTTCTCAGGTGGGCAAAAACAACGTCTGTCTATCGCCCGAGCAGTCTTGCATCAAGCACCTTTTCTCGTCTTGGATGATGCGACTTCAGCCCTTGATACCATCACCGAGTCCAATCTTCTAAAGGCTATTCAGGAGAACTTGCCAGATACCAGTTTGATTTTGATTTCCCAACGAACTTCAACCTTGAAGATTTCTGATCAAATTCTCCTTTTAGAGAAAGGGGAGCAATTAGCACTTGGAAATCATAAGGAATTGATGGAGACTAGCCAAGTCTATCGTGAAATCAATGCATCCCAACATGGAAAGGAGGACTAGAATGAAAGGCAAACATGCAAGTCAAACCCTTAAACGATTAGCAAAAGATTTAGCTGGCCATCCCGTCCTTCTTTTCCTGGCTTTCTTAGGTACCATTGCTCAGGTAGCCCTATCAATCTATCTACCAATCTTGATAGGACAGGTGATTGACCAAGTCCTAGTCGATGGTTCATCTCAGCTATTTTGGCAGTTTTTCCTCCAGATGATTTTGGTGGTGATAGGAAATACGCTGGTACAATGGGCCAATCCTCTCCTCTATAATCGACTGATTTTCTCCTATACTAGAGATTTGCGCGAAAAAATCATTGAAAAGCTCCATCGTCTTCCGATTGCCCTTGTAGATAGACAAGGTAGTGGGGAAATGGTCAGCCGTGTAACGACAGATATCGAGCAGTTGGCAGCGGGTCTGAATATGATTTTCAACCAATTTTTCATAGGAGTTTTGATGATTTTGGTCAGCATCCTTGCTATGCTCCAAATCCATCTATTGATGACTCTCTTGGTTCTGCTCTTAACACCTCTATCTATGGTCATTTCACGCTTTATCGCTAAGAAATCCTACCATCTCTTTCAAAAGCAGACAGAGACTAGGGGGATTCAGACTCAGTTGATAGAAGAATCGCTCACCCAACAGGCCATTATCCAGTCCTTCAATGCTCAGGAAGAATTTATCGAGAGACTTCATGAGGCAAATGACAACTACGCAGGTTATTCTCAGTCGGCTATCTTTTATTCATCGACAGTCAATCCTTCCACCCGTTTTGTCAATGCCCTCATTTATGCCCTACTTGCTGGTGTTGGAGCCTTACGCATCATGGCAGGTTCTACTTTGACGGTTGGGCGTTTAGTGACCTTTTTGAATTATGTGCAGCAGTACACCAAGCCTTTTAATGATATTTCATCGGTCTTAGCTGAGTTGCAAAGTGCCTTGGCTTGTGCAGAACGTGTTTATACTGTTTTAGAAAGCCCTGAGATTAGAGAAACTGGTCTTAAAGAATTGAACAGCGACCAAGTCAGTGGAGCTATTTCCTTTAAACATGTTTCTTTTGGTTACAATCCTGAAAAAATCTTAATCAAGGACTTGTCTATTGACATTCCAGCTGGCAGTAAGGTTGCCATCGTTGGACCAACGGGTGCTGGGAAATCCACCCTCATCAATCTCCTCATGCGTTTTTATCCGATTAACTCTGGAGATATTTTGCTAGATGGTCATTCGATTTATGACTATACTCGAGCTTCTCTTCGACAGCAGTTTGGAATGGTGCTTCAAGAAACTTGGCTCAAGCAAGGAAGCATTCATGACAATATTGCCTTTGGCAATCCTGATGCTAGCCGAGAGCAGGTCATTGCGGCAGCCAAGGCAGCTAACGCAGACTTCTTTATCCAACAGTTGCCACATGGTTATGATACCAAGCTTGAAAATGCAGGGGAATCCTTGTCTGTTGGTCAGGCTCAGCTCTTAACTATTGCCCGTGTCTTTCTAGCCATTCCTAAGATTCTTATCTTAGATGAGGCGACTTCATCCATCGATACCCGTACCGAGGTTCTGGTTCAGGATGCCTTTGCCAAACTCATGAAGGGGCGGACAAGTTTCATCATTGCCCACCGTTTATCGACCATTCAAGATGCTGATTTGATTCTTGTCTTGGTGGATGGAGATATTGTCGAGTATGGCAATCATCAGGAACTCATGGCGAGAAAAGGGAAATATTATCAAATGCAAGAAGCAGCTGCATTTAGTCCAGAATAGATTTTTAATCGTTTATAAAGCAAATAAGCAAATACAGAATAAAAGTTGCCTTCGGGTGACTTTTTTGTTACAATAGCTAGAAAAATTATCTAGTATGAAAGCTAATACTCAATGAAAATCAAAGAGCAAACTAGGAAGCTAGCCGCAGGTTGCTCAAAGCACTGCTTTGAGGTTGTAGATAGAACTGACGAAGTCAGTAACATATATACGGTAAGGGGACGCTGACGTGGTTTGAAGAGATTTTCGAAGAGTATAATTTAGAAAAGGAACCTATTGATGAAAGTCTTTCAGCATGTAAATATTGTGACTTGTGACCAGGATTTCCATGTTTACCTGGATGGTATCTTAGTTCTTGAAAATTCTCAAATCGTCTATGTCGGTCAGGAAAATCAAGAGATTCTTAAACAAGCAGATCAAATCATAGATTATAAGGGTGCTTGGATCATGCCTGGTTTGGTTAACTGCCATACTCACTCTGCCATGACAGGCTTGAGAGGGATTCGTGATGATAGCAATCTCCACGAATGGCTCAATGACTATATCT
Source organism: Streptococcus mitis (assembly GCF_009496285.1). Lineage (GTDB taxonomy): Bacteria > Bacillota > Bacilli > Lactobacillales > Streptococcaceae > Streptococcus > Streptococcus mitis_BP. The sequence goes on along the minus strand of NZ_WIJK01000008.1, from coordinate 1,258 downwards.
GGCCAGCAGAAGCTCAGTTTACACCAGAGATGACCACAAAAGCTGTCAAAGAGGCTCTGACAGAAATGCTCCAGTCTGGAACAACAACCTTCAACGACATGTATAATCCTAATGGAGTGGATATAGCTGAGATTTATGAGGCAGTCAAGGCATCCAAGATGCGTTGCTATTTTTCTCCAACCCTCTTTTCTTCAGATGTGGAGACGACGGCTGAAACCATAGCTAGAACTCGAGCTATCATTGAGTCAATCAAAGGCTACCAGGATCCCAAGTTCAAGGTTATGGTGGCCCCTCATTCGCCCTATAGTTGTGGTCGAGACTTGCTGGAGGCAAGTCTTGAGCTAGCAAAAGAAGAAAACATTCCACTTCATATCCATGTTGCAGAAACACAGGAAGAGTCAGGCATTATCCTGAAACGCTATGGCAAACGCCCATTAGCCTTTCTAGATGAGCTCGGATATTTAGATCATAAAGCGGTCTTTGCCCATGGTGTGGAGTTAAATGAAAAGGAAATTGAGCGCTTGGTAGATTCGCAAGTCGCTATCGCCCACAATCCTATCAGCAACCTCAAACTAGCCTCAGGGATTGCACCAGTCGTTCAACTTCAAAAGGCAGGAGTAGCAGTTGGTATTGCGACGGACTCAGTTGCTTCTAACAATAACCTGGATATGTTTGAGGAAGGGCGGACTGCAGCACTCTTACAGAAGATGAAGAGTGGTGATGCCAGCCAATTTCCAATCGAAAATGCCCTCAAGGCACTGACGATTGAAGGAGCTAAGGTGTTGGGAATGGAAGATGAGATTGGTAGTCTAGAAGTCGGTAAGCAGGCTGATTTTCTCGTCATCCAGCCCCAAGGAAAAATCCATCTTCAACCTCAAGAAAACATGCTGTCTCACCTCGTTTATGCCGTGAAATCCAGTGATGTCGACGATGTTTACATTGCAGGAGAGCAGGTTGTAAGAGCAGGGCAAGTATTAACAGTAGCCTTGTAAAGTGATTTTCTTTAAAAACATTTTCAAGCTAGGTTAGTCTAGCCTTAACCTAGTTTAGTCTAACATGTTCATTGAGTGAATATGTATTGTCCGTAATGCTGTTGGATGCATAGAAAAAGAAGACCTTGTGAGTCTTCTTTCAGATTGAAGACAAAGTCCTTGGAAGTCCAGTTTCTAAGGGCTTTTCTTTGTGTAAAGTCGTATAATAGAGGTAAGAAAAGTTGTGAGGTGTTCCCTATGTTTCACAAAGAAAAACCTGATTATAA
>NZ_WIJK01000007.1 GCF_009496285.1 Streptococcus mitis | reverse complement strand
GATAGAGAATATCCCTTTTTATTTTGTTCTAAATTCGATTTTTGAATGGAATATCAGATGATGAGACAAAATATTTTTGAAAACAGAAAAAGACAAACACCAAAAATGACGTTTGTCTTCGTTCTGACTCTTTATCAAGGTTGTCTTGATAAAGAGTTTTTTCTTGCCAGTTTTTTAAATTTCTTGTACAATAGGAAGAGTGAAAAGAGGTATCGTATGAGTAAAAAAGATAAAAAAATTGAAATTCAATTAACAGACGCAACTGTTTTAGTTGGTAAGGAAAAGTATGAAGGGTATACTTTAACGATTGGTAAAAAGGTTATTGGTGAAATTGCCGAATTAGACAATCAATTTGCGATCATAAAGAATGGAAATGTCGATAGTTTTTATAAAAAACTTGAAAAAGCTGTGGAAATTTTGATTGAAAACTATAATTTAGCAAAATAAAGCTTGTTTTTTGTAAATTTTCATGATATAATAGTTTTTGTTGAACATTGGAGAGATAGCGAAGAGGCTAAACGCGGCGGACTGTAAATCCGCTCCTTCGGGTTCGGGGGTTCGAATCCCTCTCTCTCCATTTCACTTTTGGGGTATAGCCAAGCGGTAAGGCAAGGGACTTTGACTCCCTCATGCGTTGGTTCGAATCCAGCTACCCCAGTTCTTAGGTAATAAATTCAAGGATAAAAAGAAAAATATCTTAGGGTATTTTATTTTTATAATTGAAGGACGTGAACGATATAACATGTCTTTGCGGGTGCTTAGGAAAAAATTATAAGTATGTCAAGCTTAAGAAAAGCTTGATTGTTGGAGGATTTTTTAGATGAACGAATTTGAAGATTTGCTAAATAGCGTTAGCCAAGTTGAGCCTGGTGATGTTGTTAGTGCTGAAGTATTGACAGTCGATGCGACTCAAGCTAACGTTGCAATCTCAGGAACTGGTGTTGAAGGTGTCTTGACTCTTCGCGAATTGACAAACGATCGCGATGCAGATATCAATGACTTTGTTAAAGTAGGAGAAGTATTGGATGTTCTTGTACTTCGTCAAGTAGTTGGTAAAGATACTGATACAGTTACATACCTTGTATCTAAAAAACGCCTTGAAGCTCGCAAAGCATGGGACAAACTTGTTGGTCGCGAAGAAGAAGTTGTTACAGTTAAAGGAACTCGCGCTGTTAAAGGTGGACTTTCTGTTGAATTTGAAGGTGTACGTGGATTTATCCCAGCTTCAATGTTGGATACTCGTTTTGTACGTAACACTGAGCGTTTTGTAGGTCAAGAGTTTGATGCTAAAATCAAAGAAGTTGATCCTAAAGAAAACCGCTTCATCCTTTCACGTCGTGAAGTTGTAGAAGCAGCAACTGCAGCAGCTCGTGCTGAAGTATTCGGTAAATTGGCTGTTGGTGATGTTGTAACTGGTAAAGTTGCACGTATCACAAGCTTCGGTGCTTTCATCGACCTTGGTGGTGTTGACGGATTGGTTCACTTGACTGAATTGTCACACGAACGTAACGTTTCACCAAAATCAGTTGTAACTGTTGGTGAAGAAGTTGAAGTGAAAATCCTTGATCTTAACGAAGAAGAAGGACGTGTATCACTTTCACTTAAAGCTACAACACCTGGACCATGGGATGGCGTTGAGCAAAAATTGGCTAAAGGTGATGTTGTAGAAGGTACAGTTAAACGTTTGACTGACTTCGGTGCATTTGTTGAAGTATTGCCAGGTATCGATGGACTTGTTCACGTATCACAAATTTCACACAAACGTATTGAAAATCCAAAAGAAGCTCTTAAAGTTGGTCAAGAAGTTACTGTTAAAGTTCTTGAAGTTAACGCTGATGCAGAACGCGTTTCACTTTCTATCAAAGCTCTTGAAGAACGTCCAGCTCAAGAAGAAGGACAAAAAGAAGAAAAACGTGCTCCACGTCCACGTCGTCCAAAACGTCAAGAAAAACGTGACTTTGAACTCCCTGAAACTCAAACAGGATTCTCAATGGCTGACTTGTTCGGAGACATCGAACTTTAATTCATTTGAATTTGAAAAAAATCCTTTGTTTTTTAAACAGAGGATTTTTCTTTTTTCTACTAGCATTTTTTGATATAATGGTTTTATGTTATATTCAGAAAAAGAATCACTTTATCAAACAATAAATGAACAGCTCTCTTATCTTTTAGAAGGAGAGCCCAATGTGTTGGCTAATCTATCAAATGCCAGTGCCCTGCTAAAAACAAGCTTTCCCAATGCTGTTTTTGCAGGTTTCTATCTATTTGATGGGAATGAACTGATCTTGGGACCCTTTCAAGGTGGAGTTTCATGTGTACGAATCGCTCTTGGAAAAGGTGTTTGTGGCGAATCGGCAACTAGCCGTCAAACAGTGATTGTTGGTGATGTTAAAACCTATCCAAACTATATTTCTTGTGATAGTAGTGCTCGTAGTGAAATTGTTGTGCCAATGGTTAAAGATGGACAACTTCTGGGTGTTTTAGATTTAGATTCATCTCTTGTTGATGATTATGATGAGTTGGATCAGAAATATCTAGAAGTGTTTGTTGCTATTTTGTTAGAGAAAACCGAATGGAATTTTTCAATGTTTGAGGAGAAAGCGTAATGTATCAGGCTCTTTATCGAAAATATAGAAGTCAAACATTTTCACAGTTAGTAGGCCAGGAAATTGTTGCAAAAACTCTGAAACAAGCTGTAGAGCAGGAAAAGATCAGCCATGCCTATCTTTTTTCAGGCCCTCGTGGAACTGGAAAAACCAGCGTAGCCAAAATTTTTGCCAAGGCTATGAACTGCCCTAATCAAGAGGGAGGAGAACCTTGCAATAATTGTTATATCTGTAAAGCTGTTACGGATGGAAGTTTAGAAGACGTTATCGAAATGGATGCAGCCTCTAATAATGGGGTTGATGAAATTCGTGATATCCGTGATAAATCAACCTATGCTCCAAGTATAGCTCAGTATAAGGTCTATATCATTGATGAGGTTCATATGCTTTCAACTGGAGCCTTCAATGCCCTTTTGAAAACTCTTGAGGAACCAACTCCAAATGTTGTCTTTATCCTAGCAACGACAGAGCTTCATAAGATTCCTGCAACCATTTTATCTCGTGTTCAACGCTTCGAGTTCAAATCTATTAGAACTCAGGATATTCGAGATCATATTTTCCATATTTTAGAGAAGGAAGGGATTGCTTATGAAACTGAAGCTGTTGAAATTATCGCTCGTAGAGCCGAAGGTGGTATGCGGGATGCTTTGTCCATTTTAGACCAAGCATTGAGCTTGACTCAAGATGCTAAATTAACAACAGCTGTTTCTGAGGAAATTACTGGGACTATTAGTCTAAGTGCTTTGGATAATTATGTGGCTGCCTTGGCACAAAAAGATGTGACTCGTGCTTTGGAAAATCTTAATTTGATTTTTGATAACGGAAAGAGCATGACACGATTTGTAACGGATTTGTTGCAGTATCTACGGGATATTTTGATTGTCCAATCTGGTGGGGAGAATACTCACTATAGTGATCTATTTAAGGATAACTTAGGTCTTTCACAGGCTGTTTTGTTCGAGATGATTGGAATTGCAACAAGTAGTTTAGCTAATATCAAGGCTAGCTTACAGCCTAAGATTTATGCTGAAATGATGACCATTCGTTTGACAGAACTTGATTCCCAACCAGGACTTTCAGGTGATGTGGCTGAGGAATTATCATCTCTTAGAGAAGAAGTTGCGCGATTGAAACAGGCTCTGGCAAATGTTAATACGAGTCCTAAGCAGACTACACCAACACCGAGTCGTCCAGTTAACAGCAAGTCAATTTATCGCGTAGATCGCAATAAGGTTCAGTCTATTCTTCAAGAAGCTGTTGAAAATCCTGATTTAGCCCGTCAAAATCTAATCCGTCTCCAAAATTCTTGGGGAGAAGTTATTGAAAGCTTGTCAGGTCCAGATAAGGCACTTTTAGTCGGTTCTCAACCTGTTGCGGCTAATGAGCACCACGCGATTCTTGCATTTGAATCTAACTTCAATGCTGGCCAAACCATGAAACGTGATAATCTGAACACCATGTTTGGCAATATCCTTAGTCAAGCAGCGGGATTTTCACCAGAGATTCTTGCTATTTCCATGGAAGAATGGAAAGAAGTTAGGGCTGATTTCTCAGCTAAGGCTAAATCGTCACAAGGTCAACCAGTTAAGGAAGAAATGGAAGAATCTGTCCTTCCTCAAGGATTTGAATTTCTAGCGGATAAAGTGACCATAGAAGAAGATTAAAAGGATATTGTGACATAATACGATGAACAGACAACAATTTATAATCATGGCCTTATTTACTGCTGCTGAGACCTATTTCCTTAATGAATCCATCATGGAGCAACGGTATATTATGGCCTTGCTTTGGGCTATTTTAATCCTAAGAAATTTTAGAGTCAGCTATATTATGGGGAAAATTGTCAACGCTATTAATGACCATTTTCGAGGAAAGAAGTAACCCTCAGCTTCTAGACAAAATCAAAGCCTTTTAGGCTTTTTTTTGTTATACTATAAAAGTATATTTATTGACCTTTTACAGTATTTTCTAGGGAAATTAAGTATGTTTCTAGTAAGTACTGTAAAGGCCTTGAAAAAGAAAGGAACTATCATGTCAGTATTAGAGATCAAAGATCTTCACGTTGAGATTGAAGGAAAAGAAATTTTAAAAGGGGTTAACCTGACCCTGAAAACAGGTGAAATAGCCGCTATCATGGGGCCAAATGGTACGGGTAAATCGACTCTATCTGCCGCTATCATGGGAAATCCAAACTATGAAGTTACCAAAGGTGAAGTCTTGTTTGACGGCGTAAACATCCTTGAATTGGAAGTTGACGAGCGTGCGCGTATGGGACTTTTCCTTGCAATGCAATACCCATCAGAAATTCCTGGAATTACCAATGCTGAATTTCTTCGTGCAGCCATGAATGCTGGTAAAGAAGATGATGAGAAGATTTCAGTTCGCGAGTTCATCACTAAATTGGATGAGAAGATGGAATTGCTCAACATGAAAGAAGAAATGGCTGAGCGTTACCTCAACGAAGGTTTCTCTGGTGGTGAGAAAAAACGTAATGAGATTCTTCAACTTTTGATGTTGGAACCAACTTTTGCCCTTTTGGATGAGATTGACTCTGGTCTTGATATTGATGCCCTTAAAGTTGTTTCTAAAGGTGTCAATGCTATGCGTGGTGAAGGCTTTGGTGCTATGATTATCACTCACTACCAACGTCTTTTGAACTACATCACACCTGATGTGGTACACGTCATGATGGAAGGTCGTGTTGTCCTTTCAGGTGGTCCAGAATTAGCTGCGCGTTTGGAACGTGAAGGATACGCAAAACTAGCTGAAGAACTTGGCTACGACTACAAGGAAGAATTGTAATTCCCTCGTATCTTTTAGGAGAAGTAAATGACTAAAGAAAATATTAAACTTTTTTCAGAAATGCACGCTGAACCAAGCTGGTTGGCTGATCTCCGTCAAAAAGCTTTTGACAAGATTGAGACTTTGGAATTACCAGTTATTGAGCGTGTCAAATTCCACCGTTGGAATCTGGGTGATGGAACGATTACAGAAAGTGAGCCATCAGCAAATGTTCCAGATTTCACAGCTCTAGATAATCACTTGAAGTTGGTGCAAGTAGGAACTCAAACTGTTTTTGAGCAAACTCCCGTTGAGTTAGCTGAACAGGGTGTCGTCTTTACAGACTTTCACTCAGCTTTAGAAGAAATTCCAGAGATTATTGAGGAGTTCTTCATGTCATCTGTTAAGTATGACGATGATAAGTTGGCAGCCTACCATACAGCTTATTTCAACAGTGGTGCTGTTCTCTACATTCCTGATAATGTTGAGATTAAAGAACCAATCGAAGGAATTTTCTATCAAGACAGCGATAGTGATGTGCCGTTTAACAAGCATATTATGATTATCGCTGGTAAAAATTCTAAGATTAGTTATCTGGAACGTTTAGAGTCACGCGGTGAAGGAAGTGCCAAAGCAACTGCTAATATCACAGTAGAAGTGATTGCACGTTCTGGAGCTCAAGTGAAGTTTGCTGCGATTGACCGTCTAGGTGAAAACGTCACTGCCTACATTAGCCGTCGTGGTAAATTAGGTAATGATGCAAGCATTGACTGGGCGATTGGTGTCATGAACGAAGGAAACGTCGTTGCTGACTTTGATAGCGACTTGATTGGTAACGGTAGCCATGCGGACCTTAAAGTCGTAGCTCTTTCAAGTGGCCGTCAGGTACAAGGGATTGATACCCGAGTAACTAACTATGGTTGCAACTCAATCGGAAATATCCTCCAACATGGGGTTATTCTTGAAAAAGCAACTTTAACTTTCAATGGTATTGGCCACATTATCAAGGGTGCCAAGGGAGCAGATGCGCAACAAGAAAGTCGAGTTCTCATGCTTTCAGACCAAGCGCGTTCAGATGCCAATCCAATTCTTTTGATTGATGAAAATGACGTAACTGCAGGACACGCGGCTTCTATCGGTCAGGTAGATCCAGAAGATATGTATTACCTCATGAGCCGTGGTTTGGATAAGGCAACTGCAGAACGCTTGGTTGTTCGTGGTTTCCTTGGCTCCGTTATCGTTGAGATTCCAGTCAAGGAAGTTCGTGATGAAATGATTGCAACCATCGAAGAAAAATTGTCAAAACGCTAAGGGGTAGCCTATGTTAGATGTAGAAGCGATTCGCAAGGATTTTCCAATTTTAGACCAGATTGTTAACGATGAGCCTCTGGTCTATCTGGACAATGCTGCGACGACACAAAAACCACTAGCTGTTCTTGAAACGATTAACCGCTACTATGTGAACGACAATGCCAATGTTCACCGTGGTGTTCATACCTTGGCAGAAAGGGCGACAGCTTCTTATGAGGCGGCTCGTGAAACCATTCGTAAGTTTATCAATGCAGGCTCTACAAAGGAAGTTCTCTTTACCAGAGGAACGACAACCAGTCTTAACTGGGTAGCGCGTTATGCTGAGGAAGTCTTGACTGAGGGAGACCAGGTCTTGATTTCCGTCATGGAACACCATTCCAATATCATTCCTTGGCAGGAAGCCTGCCGCAAGACTGGAGCGGAGCTTGTCTATGTCTATCTCAAGGATGGAGCCTTGGACATGGATGACTTGCGAGCTAAATTGACTGATAGAGTTAAGTTTGTCTCCCTTGCTCACGCCTCAAATGTTCTGGGTGTGGTCAATCCAATCAAAGAAATCACTCAATTGGCCCACCAAGTTGGAGCTATCATGGTGGTGGATGGTGCTCAATCTACACCTCATATGAAGATTGATGTTCAGGACTTGGATGTGGACTTCTTTGCTTTTTCAGGTCACAAGATGGCAGGTCCGACTGGTATCGGTGTTCTTTATGGTAAAGAAAAGTATCTGGAGCAAATGTCACCAGTAGAATTTGGCGGCGAAATGATTGATTTCGTTTATGAACAATCTGCTAGTTGGAAGGAATTGCCTTGGAAATTCGAGGCTGGAACTCCTAACATGGCAGGTGCTATCGGACTTGCTGCTGCAGTGGATTATCTAGAAAACATCGGTATGGATGCCATTGAATCTCATGAACAGGAATTAATCGCATACGTCTATCCAAAACTGCAGGCGATTGAAGGACTGACCATTTATGGTTCACAGGACTTGGCTCAACGTTCAGGTGTCATTGCCTTTAACCTAGGCGACCTTCATCCTCACGACCTTGCTACTGCTTTGGATTATGAAGGAGTGGCTGTTCGAGCAGGTCACCATTGCGCTCAACCTTTGCTCCAGTATTTGGATGTCCCAGCAACAGCTCGTGCAAGTTTTTATATCTACAATACCAAGGCAGATTGCGACAAGCTAGTCGATGCCTTACAAAAGACAAAGGAGTTTTTCAATGGCACTTTCTAAACTAGATAGCCTTTATATGGCAGTGGTAGCAGATCATTCGAAAAATCCACATCACCAAGGGAAGTTAGAAGACGCTGAACAAATCAGTCTCAACAATCCGACCTGTGGAGATGTTATCAATCTCTCCGTCAAGTTTGATGCAGATGACCGCTTGGAGGATATCGCTTTTCTAAACTCAGGTTGTACCATCTCGACTGCCTCTGCGAGCATGATGACAGATGCCGTTTTGGGAAAGACCAAGAAAGAAATCTTAGAACTTGCGACTATTTTTTCTGAAATGGTTCAAGGTCAAAAAGATGAACGCCAAGACAAACTTGGAGATGCGGCCTTCTTATCAGGCGTTGCCAAATTCCCTCAACGAATCAAGTGTGCAACCCTAGCTTGGAATGCCTTGAAGAAAACAATTGAAAATCAAGAAAATAACTAAGACAAGTTTCTTTTGTCTTATGAATCAGTAGAAATGAAGAATGAAAGAAAGGATATTATGGCTGAAGAAAGAGTAGAACCAAAACCAATTGACCTTGGTGAATATAAATTTGGTTTCCATGATGATGTAGAGCCTGTCCTATCGACAGGAAAAGGATTGAATGAAGATGTCATTCGTGAACTATCAGCTGCTAAGGGAGAACCTGAGTGGATGTTAGAATTCCGTTTGAAGTCTTATGAAACCTTCAAAAAAATGCCCATGCAAACTTGGGGAGCAGACTTGTCAGAGATTGATTTTGATGACTTGATTTATTACCAAAAACCATCTGATAAACCAGCTCGTTCATGGGACGACGTTCCTGAAAAGATTAAAGAAACCTTTGAACGTATTGGGATTCCAGAAGCTGAGCGTGCCTATCTAGCTGGTGCCTCTGCCCAGTACGAGTCAGAAGTGGTTTACCACAATATGAAGGAAGAGTTCCAAAAATTGGGGATTATCTTTACAGATACAGATTCTGCCCTCAAGGAATACCCAGACTTGTTTAAACAGTACTTTGCTAAGTTGGTACCACCAACAGATAATAAGTTAGCTGCCCTCAATTCAGCAGTATGGTCTGGTGGAACCTTTATCTACGTACCAAAAGGGGTCAAGGTAGATATTCCACTTCAAACCTACTTCCGTATCAACAACGAAAATACTGGTCAGTTTGAACGTACCTTGATTATCGTTGATGAGGGAGCAAGTGTCCACTACGTAGAGGGCTGTACAGCACCAACTTATTCAAGTAACAGCTTGCACGCCGCCATCGTAGAAATCTTTGCCTTGGATGGTGCTTATATGCGTTATACAACCATCCAAAACTGGTCTGATAACGTCTATAACTTGGTGACAAAGCGTGCTAAGGCTCAAAAGGATGCCACTGTTGAGTGGATTGATGGCAACTTGGGTGCTAAAACAACTATGAAATACCCATCTGTTTACCTTGATGGAGAAGGGGCGCGTGGTACCATGCTTTCTATTGCCTTTGCCAATGCAGGGCAACACCAGGATACTGGAGCTAAGATGATCCACAATGCTCCACATACTAGCTCGTCTATTGTGTCTAAATCCATCGCTAAAGGCGGAGGAAAGGTTGACTACCGTGGACAAGTAACCTTTAATAAAAACTCTAAGAAATCTGTTTCTCACATTGAGTGTGATACCATTATCATGGATGACTTGTCAGCATCAGATACTATTCCATTTAATGAAATTCATAACTCGCAAGTTGCTTTGGAACACGAAGCCAAAGTATCTAAGATTTCAGAAGAGCAACTCTATTATCTCATGAGCCGTGGTTTATCAGAATCTGAGGCAACTGAGATGATTGTCATGGGATTTGTTGAACCTTTCACTAAAGAACTTCCAATGGAATACGCCGTTGAGCTTAACCGCTTGATTAGCTATGAGATGGAAGGATCAGTTGGATAAACTTTATGAACAGAAACTGAGGCTGGGACAAAAGTCCTAGCCTCTCAATTGTCTTTGGATTGTCGAGCAAGACGCAGTGGTTGAGTGGGCTCTACTACGCTGATTTCATCAGCTTTTACAGCCCTACTCAACTGTGGGGAGGTGGAACGACGAAATCGTATTCTAACGAATTACCGATTTCTGTCCCACTCTCAGTTTTTTTGATGAAAGATGCTAATAAATATTCACAAAAAGTCTTTTGTATGGTAAAATAATACAATCACATAAAGTGGGAGATGAATGATGAATATTTTTAGAACCAAAGACGTTAGTCTAGGTAAGACAGAAATGCATCGCCATTTAAAATTATGGGACTTAATTCTCTTGGGGATTGGTGCCATGGTAGGAACAGGTATCTTTACCATTACAGGAACAGCTGCAGCAACACTAGCAGGACCTGCCCTTGTGGTATCGATTGTAATTTCTGCTATCTGTGTATCCTTATCTGCTCTCTTTTTTGCAGAATTTGCTTCTCGTGTTCCTGCAACGGGTGGAGCATATAGTTATTTATATGCAATTTTGGGAGAATTTCCAGCCTGGATAGCTGGTTGGTTAACCATTATGGAATTTATGACAGCAGTTTCAGGTGTTGCTTCTGGTTGGGCGGCCTATTTTAAAGGTTTGCTTAGTAACTATGGAATCTCAATGCCGCAAGCATTAAATGGGACCTTTAATCCAGAGCAAGGGACCTATCTTGACCTCCTGCCAATTCTAGTTCTCGTCCTCGTTACGGGACTGGTCTTATTGAATTCGAAGGCTGCGCTTCGATTTAATTCCATTTTAGTAGTTTTAAAATTCTCTGCTCTTGCACTATTCATCTTAGTTGGAATCTGGTACATTAAACCTGAAAATTGGGCAGACTTTGCACCATTTGGCTTTGGTCAGATTTATGGTGGAAGCACTGGGATTATGGCAGGAGCTTCACTCATGTTCTTTGGGTTTTTAGGGTTTGAATCCATTTCAATGGCAGTTGATGAAATTCAAAGCCCCCAGAAGAATGTACCGCGTGGAATTGTTTTATCCTTAACTATTGTAACTATACTTTATGCACTAGTCACTCTAGTATTGACAGGGATTGTTCATTATAGCAACCTCAATGTAGATGATGCAGTAGCCTTCGCTTTGAGAAATATCGGTATTGGTTGGGCAGCTAACTATGTTTCACTTGTTGCGATTTTTACCTTGATTACGGTATGTATTTCAATGACCTACGCCTTGTCACGAATGATCTATAGTTTAGCCCGTGATGGACTCTTGCCTCAAAGTTTTAAAGAAGTGACCAAGACTAGTCGCGTTCCAAAGAATGCAACTATCTTAACTGGTGTTGTTTCAGCAATTGCAGCTGGGATCTTCCCACTTGCAAGTATTGCAGCCTTTCTCAATATCTGCACCTTAGCCTATCTTATTCTCCTAGCCTATGGGATCATCAAATTGAGAAAAGATAAGGGTATGCCAAAAGAGGGCGAGTTCAAAACTCCCCTGGTTCCTTTTTTACCAATCTTGTCTATTCTAATCTGCCTTTCATTTATGCTTCAGTATACCCTTGAAACATGGATGGCATTTGGAATTGCCTTGTTAATTGGAATTCTTATCTACTTTACTTATGGCTATAAACATTCAACTCTAGCTGAAAATGAATAAAGAAAAAATCGCGAATTTCGCGATTTTTTTATAACTTTTCGTTTACAAATCGAACAAATCGATTCCACCAAACTTTTAAGAAAAAGGCTTTGTCAACATTTTTTTCTGCAACCATTTCAAAGTTAGGTTTGTCAGTAGTGATGTAACCTTGCCCGACTAGATCTTTATCTTCATAAGTGAGATGGCCAACAACTGTTCCTGCTTCAAGTGGTGCAGTATGTTCAGTAGTATCAGCAGTATAGGTAATAGTTGATTGAGCTCGACTGCCCAAACGTTGAACAATTTTGATATCTTCTTTTGCGACCGCTGTGACTGTGTCATCTTTTCCATCTAAAACAGGACTTTTACTATCCTCATAACTTTCACCCTGCTTGACGATGGTCTGGAGAGCAAAGGTAGAGGAAATATAATCTAAGAGAGAAGAAGTAGCTGTAAAGCGTGCATATGGATTGGTATCTTGGTTGTCAGCATTTAAAACAACAGTAATGATACGCATTCCTTTTTCGACTGTAGTACCTACAAAGGATGCTCCAGCCTTATCAGTCGTACCAGTTTTAAGTCCATCAACACCCCCACGATAGGCAGGCATTCCCTCCAACATATAGTTAGTAGAATTAATGGTCATACCAGCGAAAGTCGAAGAAGGTTTCTTGGTGATTTCTAAGACCTGAGGATACTTGAGGATGAGGTTGCGAGCAACGACAGCAACATCATAAGCGCTCAATTTATTTTCATCATCTTTCTTAGAACCAGGATAGATATTATTCCCAAGAGTTTCATTGTTAAGACCAGTTGTATTGACGAGGGTAGCATCTTGAATCCCCCATTCCAGTAGTTTGGCCTTCATCATATCAACGAAGTCTTTTTCAGAGCCAGCAATTTTTTCAGCTAGGGCAATGGCTGCACTGTTAGCACTGGATACCAGAGTAGCTTCTAGCAATTCCTCAACTGTGTAGTTACGAGCTTCCATAGGAACGTTACTCGCTTCAGAATTAGTAGTGAGCTGGTAAGGATAATCTGAGATTTCTACAGGAGTAGAAAGAGTGATTTTGCCTTGCTCTAGAGCTTCATATACTAGGTAAACGGTAAGTAGTTTACTGATAGAGGCAATTTCAACCGGTTGGGTCGCATCTTTTTCATACAAAATCTTACCACTGTTAGCCTCAACAGCGATGGCATGTTTTGCTGCGACATCAAAATCCTGAGCAAAAACAGTAGTAGCAGAACCAAATGAAATAAGCGTGATTAATGTTAAAAATAATTTCTTCATAGTAACTTTATTCTATCATAAAGACAAAAAATATTCTTGTTTTTATGATGAAGGCTATCAATCTTTTTTGAAATATGGTAAAATAGGGAAAAGAGGAGGTGGCCTATGTTTCGGAGAAACAAACTATTCTTCTGGACAACTGAAATTCTACTAATAACCTTAATTTTCTATCTATGGAAAGAAATGGGTGCTATTATTACACCCTTTGTCAGTGTTGCAAATACAATCATGATTCCTTTTTTACTGGGAGGATTTTTGTATTATCTAACCAACCCAATTGTTATCTTTTTAGAGAAGGAATGTAAAATCAATCGAATCATTGGGATTTTGTTAACCCTTTGTGCCTTAGTTTGTGCACTCGTACTTAGTTTTGTTTATCTGCTGCCGATTTTGATTAATCAGTTAAGTAGCTTAATTTACTCGAGTCAAAACATTTACGGTCGTCTTCAAGATTTAGTCATTGAGTTATCAAAACATCCAGCCCAGCAAAATCTAGATATCCAACAAACTATTCAGCAACTGAACCTCTCTTATGTTGATATTTTGCAAAATATCTTGAACAGTGTGACAAATAGTGTTGGAAGTGTTCTATCTGCACTCGTAAGCACTGTATTGATTATCATCATGACACCAGTTTTCTTGATTTACTTATTACTTGATGGGCATAAATTTTTACCCATGCTAGAAAGAACTATATTAAAACGAGATAAATTGAACATATCTGGTTTATTGACAAACCTAAATACAACTATTTCTCGTTACATTAGTGGAGTGTCTATAGATGCAGTTATTATTGGATGTTTAGCTTTTATCGGTTATAGTGTGATTGGTCTAAGATATGCCTTGGTCTTCGCCATTTTTTCTGGATTGGCTAATTTGATTCCGTATGTAGGACCAAGCATTGGCTTGATTCCAATGATCATCTCAAATCTCTTCACCGATCCTCATAAAATGATTATTGCTGTCATTTATATGTTGATTATTCAGCAAGTTGATGGAAATATTTTATATCCACGTATTGTGGGTGGGGTTATGAAGGTTCACCCGATTACTATTTTAGTCTTGCTTTTATTATCAAGTAATATTTATGGTGTGATTGGGATGATTGTTGCTGTTCCAACCTATTCCATTTTAAAAGAGATTGCTAAATTCTTAGCGCGACTGTATGAAAATCATAAGGAAGCACAAGAAGTTAAGAAACATCTATCAGAATAAAGATGTCGGGATAAAAAATCCCGACCTTTTTTTGATCATTGTATCTTTGGCGCTGTAGTTGATCAAACTTTTTATTGGTTTTAAACTCTCAAATCTCTTATGATGAAACTTTAATTTTTCAATACATATTTTTTTACAAACAACTGAATGATTGAAGTCTTTCGGGGCTGAATATAGGAAATTCAGACTTGGGTTATTGATTTATGGTCTATCGCTTTTTGTGAAAATAAGCCTATTTATAGATATTTTAAATCAATTGGTAGAGGAAGTAGAGCAAGAATAAGAATAATTCACAAAAACTTTGTAAAACACTTGCAATTTAGCTGAAATTTGATAAAATAGTAAGGAAAGTTAGACTGTATTGCCTACTGTCTATCTATAAAATATATTTTATTGGAGGCTTTTACTCAAATGGCAAAAGAAAAATACGATCGTAGTAAACCACACGTTAACATTGGTACTATCGGACACGTTGACCACGGTAAAACTACCCTAACTGCAGCTATCACAACTGTTTTGGCACGTCGCTTGCCTTCAGCAGTTAACCAACCTAAAGACTATGCGTCTATCGATGCTGCTCCAGAAGAACGCGAACGCGGTATCACAATCAACACTGCGCACGTTGAGTACGAAACTGAAAAACGTCACTACGCTCACATCGACGCTCCAGGACACGCGGACTACGTTAAAAACATGATCACTGGTGCCGCTCAAATGGACGGAGCTATCCTTGTAGTAGCTTCAACTGACGGACCAATGCCACAAACTCGTGAGCACATCCTTCTTTCACGTCAGGTTGGTGTTAAACACCTTATCGTCTTCATGAACAAGATCGACTTGGTTGACGACGAAGAATTGCTTGAATTGGTTGAAATGGAAATCCGTGACCTTCTTTCAGAATACGACTTCCCAGGTGACGATCTTCCAGTTATCCAAGGTTCAGCTCTTAAAGCTCTTGAAGGTGACTCTAAATACGAAGACATCATCATGGAATTGATGAACACTGTTGATGAGTACATTCCAGAACCAGAACGTGACACTGACAAACCATTGCTTCTTCCAGTCGAAGACGTATTCTCAATCACTGGACGTGGTACAGTTGCTTCAGGACGTATCGACCGTGGTACTGTTCGTGTCAACGACGAAATCGAAATCGTTGGTATCAAAGAAGAAACTAAAAAAGCAGTTGTTACTGGTGTTGAAATGTTCCGTAAACAACTTGACGAAGGTCTTGCAGGAGACAACGTAGGTGTCCTTCTTCGTGGTGTTCAACGTGACGAAATCGAACGTGGACAAGTTATCGCTAAACCAGGTTCAATCAACCCACACACTAAATTCAAAGGTGAAGTTTACATCCTTACTAAAGAAGAAGGTGGACGTCACACTCCATTCTTCAACAACTACCGTCCACAATTCTACTTCCGTACTACTGACGTTACAGGTTCAATCGAACTTCCAGCAGGTACTGAAATGGTAATGCCAGGTGATAACGTGACAATCGACGTTGAGTTGATCCACCCAATCGCCGTAGAACAAGGTACTACATTCTCTATCCGTGAGGGTGGACGTACTGTTGGTTCAGGTATGGTTACAGAAATCGAAGCTTAATTCGATTTAGTTCCCAGAAGAACAATTATTTAAGTCAGACACTAAAAGAATCTTGCTATGCAAGGTTCTTTTTTTGCGATCAAAAGTGAGAGAGTTCCTTTTTTACAATTTCATAAAATCGTGGTAAAATGGTTAAATATTAAATTTGGAGAAAAATATGAAGTACAAGCGTATCGTATTTAAAGTTGGAACTTCATCCTTGACTCATAAAGATGGAAGTTTATCTCGAAGTAAAGTAAAAGCTATCACACAACAGCTTGCAATGCTGCATGAAGCAGGTCATGAGCTTATTTTGGTATCTTCTGGGGCTGTTGCGGCTGGTTTTGGTGCCTTGGGATTTAAGAAACGACCGACAAAGATTGCGGATAAGCAAGCTTCAGCTGCGGTTGGTCAAGGTTTGCTTTTGGAAGAATACACAACTAATTTGCTCTTAAGACAGATTGTTTCAGCGCAAATCTTGCTAACTCAGGATGATTTTGTCGATAAGCGACGTTATAAAAATGCCCATCAAGCTTTATCTGTCCTGCTTAATCGTGGTGCAATTCCTATCATCAATGAGAATGATAGTGTCGTTATTGACGAACTTAAGGTAGGAGATAATGATACACTTAGTGCTCAGGTTGCAGCAATGGTGCAGGCAGATCTTTTGGTCCTCTTAACAGATGTAGACGGTCTTTATACTGGTAATCCTAACTCGGATCCAAGAGCCAAACGCTTGGAGAGAATTGAGACCATCAATCGTGAAATTATTGATATGGCTGGTGGAGCTGGATCATCAAATGGAACTGGTGGCATGCTAACTAAGATAAAGGCAGCGACCATTGCGACAGAGTCAGGTGTTCCCGTTTATATCTGTTCTTCCTTGAAACCTGATGCTTTAATTGAAGCAGCTGAAGAAACTCTTGATGGTTCTTTCTTTGTTGCACAGGAGAAGGGGCTCCGTACCCAGAAACAATGGCTAGCCTTTTATGCCAAAAGTCAGGGAGCAATTTGGGTTGATAAAGGGGCTGCAGAAGCTCTCTCTCAACATGGAAAGAGTCTTCTTTTATCTGGTGTTGTTGATGCAGAAGGTGCCTTTTCTTACGGTGATATCGTGACAGTATTTGACAAGGAAAGTGGAAAATCACTTGGAAAAGGGCGTGTGCAATTTGGAGCATCTGCTTTGGAGGATATGTTGCGTTCTCAAAAAGCCAAGGGTGTCCTGATTCATCGTGATGACTGGATTTCTATCACTCCTGAAATCCAACTACTCTTTACAGAATTTTAGAGGTAAACTATGGTAAGTACACAAGAACAATTTGAAAAAGTACAGGCTGTTAAAAAATCAATTAACACAGCTAGTGAAGAGGTGAAAAATCAAGCCTTGCTAGCTATGGCCGATCACTTATTGGCAGCTACTGAAGAGATTTTATCAGCTAATGTTCGCGATATGGAAGCCGCTAAGGGGAAAATATCAGATGTTATGCTCGATCGTCTTTATTTGGATGCAGGTCGTATCCAAGCGATGGCAACAGGCATTCGTGATGTGGTTGCTTTACCAGATCCAATTGGTGAAGTCCTAGAAACAAGTCAGCTTGAAAATGGTTTGGTTATTTGCAAGAAGCGAGTTGCAATGGGGGTTATCGGTATTATCTATGAAAGCCGTCCTAATGTGACTTCTGATGCAGCTGCCCTTGCTCTCAAGAGTGGAAATGCGGTTGTCCTTCGGAGCGGTAAGGATGCCTACCAAATAGCTCATGCCATTGTCACAGCCTTGAAGAAGGGCTTGGAGACTACTACTATTCATCCAGACGTCATTCAATTAGTAGAAGATACTAGCCGTGAAAGTAGTTATGCCATGATGAAGGCTAAGGGTTATCTAGATCTTCTTATTCCTCGTGGGGGTGCTGGTTTGATCAATGCTGTCGTTGAGAATGCAATTGTACCTGTTATTGAAACAGGAACGGGTATTGTCCATGTATATGTGGATAAGGATGCAGATGAAGACAAGGCACTGTCTATTATCAATAACGCTAAAACTAGTCGTCCTTCAGTCTGCAATGCCATGGAAGTTCTGCTTGTTCATCAAGACAAGGCGGCAAGCTTTCTTCCTCGTTTGGAGCAAGTTCTGGTTGCCGATCGAAAAGAAGCTGGTCTTGAACCTATTCAATTCCGTTTAGATGAAAAAGCTAGTCAATTTATTTCAGGGATAGCAGCAGAGCCACAAGATTTTGATACCGAGTTTTTGAACTATATCTTAGCCGTTAAGGTCGTTTCTAGTCTTGAGGAAGCTGTAGAGCATATAGAAGTCCATAGCACCCATCATTCGGATGCGATTGTGACTGAAAATGCTGATGCTATAGCTTACTTTACAGATCAAGTGGACTCGGCAGCGGTTTATGTCAATGCTTCAACTCGTTTCACAGATGGTGGTCAATTCGGACTAGGATGTGAAATGGGGATTTCTACTCAGAAATTACATGCGCGTGGTCCAATGGGCTTGAAGGAATTGACCAGCTACAAATATGTGGTTACTGGTGATGGACAGATAAGGGAGTAAGAGATGAAGATTGGATTTATCGGCTTGGGGAATATGGGAGCTAGTTTGGCTAAGGCTGTCTTGCAGGCAAAAACGAGTCATCAGATTCTCCTTGCTAATCGTAGTCAAGCTAAGGTGGATGCTTTTATTGCCAATTATGGTGGTCTGGCTTCTAGCAATGACGAAATCTTTGCAGAAGCAGATGTGATTTTTCTAGGAGTAAAGCCAGCACAGTTCTCAGAACTACTTTCTCAATATCAGCAAGTCCTTGAGAAACGAGAAAGTCTTCTTTTGATTTCTATGGCTGCTGGTTTGACCTTGGAAAAACTCGCTAGTCTTCTTCCAAGTCACCATAGGATTATTCGTATTATGCCTAATACACCTGTTGCTATTGGGCAAGGAGTGATTAGCTATGCCTTGTCTGCAAATTGTCATCCAGAAGACAGTGAACTTTTTTGTCAACTTTTAGCAAGTGCAGGGCAGTTGGTTGAAATAAGTGATAGTTTAATAGATGCGGCAACAGGGCTTGCAGGTTGTGGTCCTGCCTTTGTCTATCTTTTCATCGAAGCCTTGGCGGATGCAGGTGTTCAGACAGGATTGCCACGAGAAATGGCTCTGAAAATGGCGGCTCAAACAGTAGTTGGTGCAGGTCAAATGGTCCTAGAAAGTCAGCAACATCCTGGAGTCTTGAAAGACCAAGTTTGCAGTCCAGGTGGTTCAACCATTGCTGGTGTAGCAAGTCTAGAAGAACATGCTTTTAGAGGAACCGTTATGGATGCTGTCAATCAAGCCTACAAAAAAACTCAAGAATTAGGCAAATAAGAGGTGAGTGTTAAAACTCACACTCTTTTTTTCTTACAAAGAAGGAAATGAAAAAAGCTTTTCACAAATCCCCATTTTTTTGATAGAATAGAAGAGAGAAAAATAGAAATGAGTCAGACATGTCAAAAGGATTTTTAGTCTCTCTTGAGGGACCAGAGGGAGCAGGAAAAACAAGCGTTCTTGAAGCCCTAATCCCTGTACTAGAGGATAGGGGAGTAGAAGTTTTAACAACCCGTGAACCAGGTGGGGTCTTAATTGGAGAAAAAATTCGCGAAGTTATCCTAGATCCTAGTCATACTGAAATGGATCCTAAGACTGAGCTTCTCCTCTATATTGCTAGTCGTCGACAACACTTGGTGGAAAAGGTCTTACCAGCACTTGCAGCTGGAAAACTGGTTATCATGGATCGATTTATTGATAGTTCGGTTGCTTATCAGGGCTTTGGGCGTGGTTTAGATATCGATGCCATTGATTGGCTTAATCAGTTTGCGACTGATGGACTGAAACCTGATTTAACTCTTTATTTTGATATTGAGGTCGAAGAGGGCCTGGCACGTATTGCTGCCAACAGTAATCGGGAAGTCAATCGTTTGGACATGGAAGGTCTGGATCTACACCGAAAAGTTCGTCAAGGTTACCTTTCTCTTATTGAAAGAGAAGGAAATCGCATCGAAAAAATCGATGCTAGCCTACCACTTGATCAAGTGATTGAAAATACGCAGCAGCTACTTTTTGACAGGATGGGATTAAGGAGATGAAACAAGAGCAATTAAGAGCTTGTCAACCTCTACAATTTGAACGTTTTGTTCATATCTTGGAGCAAGGACAACTCAATCACGCCTATCTTTTTTCAGGTAATTTTGGAAGTTTAGAGATGGCCCTTTTCTTGTCTAAAAGTCTCTTTTGTAGTGAGAAAACTGGTATTTTTCCTTGTGAAAAATGTCGGAATTGTAAATTGATTGAGCAGGAAGAGTTTCCTGATGTGACCATAATTAAACCTCTGAATCAAGTCATTAAGACGGAGCGTATTCGAGAATTAGTTGGTCAATTTTCCCAGTCTGGTATTGAAAATCAACGTCAGGTCTTTATTATCGAACAAGCAGAAAAAATGCATGTGAATGCTGCAAATTCACTCTTGAAGGTTATTGAAGAGCCACAAAGTGAGATTTATATTTTCTTTTTGACCGATGATGAGGAACAGATGTTACCAACAATTCGAAGTCGGACACAGATTTTCCAATTTAAGAAGCAAGTCTCTACTTTAATGTCACAGCTTGAAGAGGCTGGTTTAGTAAAAAATAAAGCTAAGCTATTGGCTCAGTTTAGTCAATCGCAGGCAGAGGCTGATAAGCTTGTCCATCAAGCAGGATTTTGGACACTAGTAGATGAAAGTGAACGCCTCTTTTCTTGGCTTTTAGCCCATAAAAAAGAATCCTATTTGCAAGTTGCAAAATTAACGAGTTTGGCTGATGATAAAGAAAAGCAAGATCAAGTGCTCAGGATTTTAGAGGTACTAGCTGGTCAAGAGATTCTCAATGTTTCAGCTCGAAATATTTTGCAAAATTTCGTCCAAACTCGTAAAATGTGGCGGGCCAATGTTAGCTTTCAAAACGCTTTGGAATACCTCGTTTTACAAAAAAATTTAAAGTAAAGATAGATTATAGAAAGGGCTGTAATGAATAAAAAAGAATTATTTGATGCTTTAGATGACTTTTCACAGCAATTGTTGGTAACCTTGGCAGACGTCGAAGCTATCAAGAAAAATCTCAAGAGTCTGGTAGAGGAAAATACAGCTCTTCGTTTAGAAAATGATAAACTGAGAGAACGTTTGGGAGAGGTTGAGGAGACAGCTCCAGCCAAAACGAAACATGTGAGGGAAAATGTCCGTCGCATTTATGAGGACGGTTTTCATGTTTGCCGTGACTTTTATGGCCAACGTCGGGAGCAAGATGCAGAATGTATGTTCTGTGATGAACTGTTGTTTAGGGAGTAAGTATGCAGATTCAAAAGAGTTTTAAGGGACAATCTCCCTATGGCAAGCTTTATCTAGTCGCAACGCCAATCGGTAATCTAGATGATATGACTTTTCGCGCTATTCAGACCTTGAAAGAGGTCGACTGGATTGCGGCAGAAGATACTCGTAATACTGGACTTTTGCTCAAGCATTTTGAGATCTCAACCAAGCAAATCAGTTTTCACGAACACAATGTCAAGGAAAAAATTCCTGATTTGATTGGTTTGTTGAAACAAGGTCAAAATCTTGCCCAAGTATCTGATGCAGGACTTCCTAGCATCTCAGACCCAGGTCATGATTTGGTCAAGGCTGCCATTGAAGAAGATATCGCAGTTGTCACAGTTCCAGGAGCTAGTGCAGGAATTTCTGCTTTGATTGCAAGCGGCTTGGCACCACAACCCCACATCTTTTATGGTTTTCTACCACGAAAGTCAGGCCAACAAAAGCAGTTTTTCGAAGCGAAAAAAGCTTATCCAGAAACTCAGATTTTCTATGAATCACCTCACCGTGTGGCGGATACGCTAGAAAATATGCTAGAAGTCTACGGTGATCGCTCGGTGGTTTTGGTCAGAGAATTGACTAAAATCTTTGAAGAATATCAGCGTGGAACTATTACTGAATTATTAGAAAGTATTTCTGAAACACCTCTTAAAGGCGAATGCCTTCTCATTGTGGAGGGTGCTAGTCAAGAAGTAGAAGATAAGGATGAAGAGGATTTATTTTCTGAAATTCAAGAGCGTATCCAACAAGGAATCAAGAAAAATCAAGCCATTAAGGAAGTCGCTAAGATTTATCAGTGGAATAAAAGCCAGCTATACGCCGCCTACCACGAATGGGAAGAGAAACAAGAAAACGACTAAACAGGGAAGTTTTCCTTCTTCCCTTTTTTTGTTATACTAGAATAAGAAAAAAATAGAAAGATTTGTGGGTGTCAAACAGTCTAATGACTTGTTCTGGAATGAACTTAAGTTTCACCCAAAGAGGTATTAGTGTCGTGTCTCAATCTTATATCAATGTTATCGGTGCTGGCTTGGCGGGTTCTGAAGCAGCCTACCAAATCGCAGAGCGTGGTATTCCAGTTAAGCTTTATGAAATGCGTGGTGTCAAGTCAACACCGCAACACAAAACTGACAATTTTGCAGAATTAGTGTGTTCTAATTCCTTGCGTGGAGATGCTCTTACAAATGCTGTTGGTCTCCTTAAGGAAGAAATGCGCCGCCTAGGTTCTCTAATCTTGGAATCCGCCGAAGCAACGCGTGTTCCTGCTGGTGGTGCTCTGGCGGTTGACCGTGATGGTTTCTCTCAAATGGTCACTGAAAAAATTGCTAATCATCCATTAATTGAAGTGGTACGCGATGAAATTACAGAATTGCCAACAGATGCTATTACAGTTGTAGCGACTGGTCCTTTGACTAGCGATGCCCTGGCTGAGAAAATTCATGCCCTTAATGACGGCGATGGCTTCTATTTCTACGATGCTGCAGCGCCTATTGTGGATGTTAATACGATTGATATGAACAAGGTTTATCTCAAATCTCGTTATGATAAGGGAGAAGCAGCCTATCTCAATGCTCCTATGACCAAGCAAGAGTTTATGAATTTCCATGAAGCCTTGGTTAATGCGGAAGAAGCTCCGTTGAATTCTTTCGAAAAAGAAAAATACTTCGAAGGATGTATGCCAATCGAAGTTATGGCTAAACGAGGCATCAAAACCATGCTTTATGGACCAATGAAACCGGTTGGCCTAGAGTATCCAGATGATTACAAAGGACCACGTGATGGTGACTTTAAAACACCTTATGCAGTCGTTCAACTTCGTCAGGATAATGCGGCAGGTAGTCTTTACAATATTGTTGGTTTCCAAACTCACCTTAAATGGGGAGAACAAAAGCGTGTCTTCCAAATGATTCCAGGTCTTGAAAACGCTGAGTTTGTTCGCTATGGAGTTATGCACCGTAATTCTTATATGGATTCACCAAATCTTCTTGAGCAAACTTATCGTTCTAAGAAACAGCCAAATCTATTCTTTGCTGGTCAGATGACGGGTGTGGAAGGCTATGTTGAGTCAGCGGCATCAGGTCTAGTAGCTGGTATTAATGCAGCTCGTCTTTTCAAGGGCGAAAGCGAGGCTATTTTCCCAGAGACAACAGCAATTGGAAGTCTAGCCCATTACATCACCCATGCTGACAGTAAACACTTCCAACCAATGAACGTCAATTTCGGAATTATCAAGGAATTGGAAGGCGACCGCATTCGTGATAAGAAGGCTCGTTATGAAAAAATTGCAGAGCGTGCCTTGGCTGATTTGGAAAACTATTTATCCGTTTAAAATTTTCAAAAGAATAACTCATGAGACTATAAAATTCTCAAAAAATGTGATAAAATAGTTTGAATAAAATAAAGGAGCGAAGTCAGGTGGAACCCAAATATAAACGTATTTTGATTAAGTTATCAGGTGAGGCCCTTGCTGGCGAACGTGGTGTCGGAATTGATATTAAAACAGTTCAAGCAATGGCTCAAGAAATTCAAGAAGTACATAACTTAGGTATTGAGATTGCCCTTGTTATTGGTGGAGGAAATCTCTGGCGTGGAGAACCTGCAGCAGAAGCTGGAATGGATCGTGTACAAGCAGACTATACAGGAATGCTTGGAACCGTTATGAATGCTCTTGTGATGGCAGATTCATTGCAACAAGTTGGTGTGGATACACGTGTTCAAACAGCCATTGCCATGCAACAAGTAGCAGAACCTTACGTTCGTGGTCGTGCCCTTCGTCATCTTGAAAAAGGACGCATTGTTATCTTTGGTGCGGGAATTGGTTCACCATACTTCTCAACAGATACAACAGCGGCTCTTCGTGCAGCTGAGATTGAAGCGGACGCTATCTTGATGGCTAAGAATGGGGTTGATGGTGTCTACAATGCTGATCCTAAAAAAGATAAGACAGCTGTTAAATTTGAAGAGTTGACTCACCGTGACGTGATTAATAAAGGTCTCCGTATCATGGACTCAACAGCTTCAACACTTTCAATGGACAATGATATTGACTTGGTAGTTTTCAACATGAACCAACCAGGAAATATTAAACGTGTTGTATTTGGTGAAAATATCGGAACTACAGTTTCAAATAATATCGAAGAAAAGGAATAAGAAATCATTATGGCAAACGCAATCGTAGAAAAAGCAAAAGAGAGAATGACCCAATCTCACCACTCACTTGCTCGTGAGTTTGGAAGTATTCGTGCTGGCCGTGCTAATGCTAGCTTGCTTGACCGCATCCACGTTGAGTACTATGGTGTTGAAACACCACTTAACCAAATTGCTTCTATCACAATCCCAGAAGCGCGTGTCTTGTTGGTAACACCATTTGACAAATCATCTTTGAAAGATATCGAACGTGCTTTGAATGCTTCAGACTTAGGTATTACACCAGCTAACGATGGTTCTGTTATTCGCTTGGTAATCCCAGCTCTCACAGAAGAAACTCGTCGTGATCTTGCTAAAGAAGTGAAAAAAGTTGGTGAAAATGCTAAAGTAGCTATCCGTAATATCCGTCGTGATGCTATGGATGAAGCTAAGAAACAAGAAAAAGCTAAAGAAATCACTGAAGATGAATTGAAGACTCTTGAAAAAGATATTCAAAAAGCAACAGACGATGCTGTTAAACACATCGACGAAATGACTGCCAACAAAGAAAAAGAAATCTTGGAAGTCTAAGAAATAAACAGAAAAACTCAGTTGGCATTGCTGGCTGAGTTTTATTCGAAAGAAGGAAATATGAATACAAATCTTGCAAGTTTTATCGTTGGACTCATCATCGATGAAAATGACCGCTTTTACTTTGTTCAAAAGGATGGTCAAACATATGCCCTAGCTAAAGAAGAAGGTCAGCATACAGTTGGTGATACGGTCAAAGGTTTTGCTTACACAGATATGAAGCAAAAATTGCGTCTCACTACTACAGAAGTGACTGCAACTCAGGAACAATTTGGTTGGGGAACCGTAACAGAGGTTCGTAAGGACCTTGGGGTTTTTGTTGATACAGGGTTACCAGACAAGGAAATCGTTGTGTCACTAGATATTCTCCCTGAACTTAAAGAACTCTGGCCAAAGAAAGGTGATCGACTTTATATTCGTCTAGAAGTGGATAAGAAGGACCGTATCTGGGGAATCTTAGCTTATCAGGAAGATTTCCAACGATTGGCACGTCCTGCCTACAATAACATGCAGAATCAAAATTGGCCTGCCATTGTTTACCGTCTCAAATTATCAGGAACCTTCGTCTATTTACCAGAGAACAACATGCTTGGATTTATCCATCCAAGTGAGCGCTATGCGGAACCTCGTTTGGGACAAGTTTTAGATGCGCGTGTCATTGGATTCCGTGAGGTTGACCGAACGCTTAATCTCTCTTTAAAACCACGCTCTTTTGAGATGTTGGAAAATGATGCGCAGATGATCTTGACTTATTTGGAAAGCAATGGTGGCTTCATGACCTTGAATGATAAGTCATCACCAGATGATATTAAGGCTACTTTCGGTATTTCAAAAGGTCAATTTAAAAAAGCACTCGGTGGTTTGATGAAGGCTGGAAAAATCAAGCAAGATCAGTTCGGCACAGAGTTGATTTAGGAGGCTTATGAGAAAATCATTTTATACTTGGCTGATGACCGAGCGCAATCCTAAAAGCAATAGTCCCAAAGCAATTTTAGCGGATCTTGCCTTTGAAGAATCCGCCTTTCCGAAACATTCAGATGATTTCGATCAAGTCAGTCGTTTTTTAGAGGAACATGCTAGCTTTTCCTTTAATATGGGAGACTTCGATCGTATCTGGCAGGAATATTTAGAACATTAAGGCTACTAGATGGGGTTGGGGATAGTAATTTCTCAGCCTCTTTGCTATAATATAGTCATTCAGTTTATCTTTTATGAGGATTTTCCTTATTTTGACAAGTATCGTTTACCAGAATTGTCAGAGTGTTAGGATTTTTGAAAGTTATTTCATTCTTAAAAGAAAACAAAAATGATAAAACGAAATAAGAGAATTAGAGAGGTTCTTTGTTTGAAGGAACATTCAATAGATATTCAACTGAGTCATCCAGATGACCTATTTCATCTTTTTGGGTCCAATGAGCGCCACCTTCGTCTGATGGAGGATGAGTTAGGTGTCATCATCCATGCTCGTACAGAGATTGTACAAGTTTTGGGAGAGGAGTCAGCTTGTGAGGAAGCCCGACAAGTTATTCAAGCCTTAATGGTCTTGGTTAATCGTGGAATGACTGTTGGAACTCCGGATGTGGTGACAGCCATTACCATGGTTAAGAATAATGAAATCGATAAGTTTGTCGCCCTCTATGAAGAAGAGATTATCAAGGATAATACTGGTAAGCCCATCCGTGTTAAAACCTTGGGTCAAAAGCTTTATGTGGATAGTGTCAAGCAACACGATGTGACCTTTGGGATTGGGCCGGCAGGAACAGGTAAGACTTTCTTAGCAGTGACTTTGGCCGTAACAGCCCTCAAGCGTGGACAAGTCAAGCGAATCATACTGACACGTCCAGCAGTGGAAGCAGGAGAGAGCTTAGGATTTCTTCCAGGGGATCTCAAGGAAAAGGTAGATCCTTATCTTCGTCCAGTTTATGATGCCTTGTACCAGATTCTTGGGAAGGATCAAACAACCCGTCTCATGGAACGTGAAATTATTGAAATTGCTCCTCTAGCCTATATGCGTGGGCGTACCTTGGATGATGCCTTTGTCATTCTCGATGAGGCGCAAAATACGACTATCATGCAGATGAAGATGTTCTTGACACGCCTTGGATTTAATTCTAAGATGATTGTCAATGGGGATATTAGTCAGATTGACCTACCTCGGAACGTCAAGTCAGGTTTGATTGATGCTCAAGAAAAACTCAAGAATATTCATCAGATTGACTTTGTTCATTTCTCAGCCAAGGATGTGGTTCGCCACCCAGTTGTAGCTCAAATTATCAGAGCCTATGAACCTCTACCTGTCAAAGCTGAAGAAAGTGAAGAAGAAAGAGAATAAGGAAAAAGGACCTAGGTAAAAACTAGCTTCTAAATAAAACCACACAGTGATTCCAGTCTTGAATATAATCAAGCTGAAAGAAACACTGTGTGGTTTTTGAATAGTGGATGTTTTAGAGGCTAGATTCTTGGCCAACTTGGTGAGATTCATGCTCATAAAGATGAATCCTATCTCTGTTGCGACAGCTTGTTTACCTCTGACACGCACTCTGCGCACGCCAAAAACACTCTTCAATCTACCAAAAATGGGTTCAACATCGATTTTCTGTTTTGCATAGATTCGAGAGCCTTCTTCACTATGTAATGTTTGCTTAAGGAGTTCCTTAAAGTAATTCCAAGTTGGATTATAATGGATTTGTTTCTGATTTCCACTATCTGTTTTAGCTAACTGTTCTAACTCAGGAGTATCTTGAACTTTATCCGCCTCGTAAATCTTGAAATCACGTTGAAAGCCATCCTTATCAGTTCGACTAGAGTAGTTCTTAAAGGAATAAACTAGGCCATCGGGCTTTATAAACCGGTCCGTGTCTTCAAGATATTCCCAGTTCATTGGGTTATCTGTGCTCGTTTAGTACTTTTTAGTCAATTTTGATTAGGTTGTTGGCATGTTTACTGGAGCGGAAGTTATTAATCGTTTTATAGCTAACATAGGTATCTTGGCTGAACCATTTCATGGGAATGACTTCTTCGTTCATTTGAACGATTTTACGTCCAAAGAACACTTGACGAGCATAAGCGAACAGGATCATCTTCATGAGCATGGCTGGATGAAAGGCAGGGCGGCCAGTGTAGGAAGTCTCTTCCAATAGAACTTGACTAGGAATACTGTCCACAAAGAGGCTAATCATTCTCGCTTCGTGATATCGTAGGTAAGATTCACCTCCAAACTTAACTGAGTTTTTGGTGGTTTTAGTAGTGGTTCAACTTGATTGCTACTACTTTTGATGGTGTGAATGTATTTATAATGTATTCCAGTTAACCACGAAAGCTTTGGATTTTATAAAATTAACACACATTAATAAAAAAATTAACCTGTGTTAATTTTTTCTTGACTTAAATTTTTTTAATTGATATACTATTTTTCAGAGAGTTAACAATTATATATAAATGTACTACTCTATTTCCTAGATAATACTTATACTCAATGAAAATCAAAGAGCAAACTAGAAAACTATCTGCAGGTTGCTCAAGGCACTGCTTTGAGGTTGTAGATAGAGCTGACGAAGTCAGTAACATATATTCGGCAAGGCGACGTTGACGCAGTTTGAATTTGATTTTCGAAGAGTATTAGTAAAACTTTTTATAACAAAGGCTAGCAAAGTTAAAGTTTTCTATCTATCGGAAGTTAAATAAATATGTAAGGAATTAAAATGAAAAAAAGTACAGTATTGTCATTAACTACAGCTGCAGTTATTTTAGCAGCATATGTCCCTAACGAGGTAGTCTTAGCAGAAACATCTAGTTCTGAAGATGCTGTAACTATCTCTGATAAAGAAAAAGTAGCAGTAGATAAGGAAACAGAAAATAAAGAGAAACATGAAGATATTCATATAGATATGGAAAGTTCACAGGATTTTAAAGAGAAGAAAACAACAGTCATTGAGGAAAAAGAAGTTGTTAGTAAAAATCCTGTGATAGACAATAACACTAGCAATGAAGAAGCAAAAATCAAAGAAGAAAATTCCAATCAATCCCAAGGAGATAAAGCGGACTTGTCTGCAAGTAAAGACTCAGAAAGTCCCAAAAAAGAGGATAAACTTGTCTATATTGCTGAATTTAAAGATAAAGAATCTGGAGAAAAAGCAATCAAGGAATTATCCAATCTTAAGGATACAAAAGTTTTATATACTTATGATACGGTTTTTAATGGTGTTGCAATAGAAACAACTCCAGATAATCTGGACAAAATTAAACTAATAGAAGGTATCTCATCGGTTGAACGATCACAAAAAGTCCAGCCAATGATGAATCATGCTAGGAAGGAAATTGGAGTTGAAGAGGCAATTGATTACCTAAAATCTATCAATGCTCCATTTGGTAAAAATTTTGATGGTAGAGGTATGGTCATTTCAAATATCGATACCGGGACAGACTATAGGCATAAGGCCATGAGGATTGATGATGATGCTAAAGGCTCAATGAGATTCAAAAAAGAAGACTTAAAAGGTACTGATAAAAATTTCTGGTTGAGTGACAAAATCCCTCATGCTTTCAATTATTATAATGGTGGTAAAATCACTGTAGAAAAAGCTGATGATGGAAGCGATTATTTTGATCCACATGGAATGCATATTGCAGGGATTCTTGCGGGAAATGATACTGAAAAAGATATTAAAAACTTTAACGGAATAGATGGAATTGCTCCTAATGCACAGATCTTCTCTTATAAAATGTACTCTGACGCAGGATCTGGCTTCGCAGGAGATGAAACAATGTTTCATGCTATTGAAGATTCGATCAAACACAATGTCGATGTTGTTTCGGTATCATCTGGCTTTACAGGAACAGGTCTTGTAGGTGAGAAATATTGGGAAGCTATTAGAGCGTTAAGAAAAGCAGGCATTCCAATGGTTGTAGCTACGGGTAACTATGCGACTTCTGCTTCAAGTTCTTCATGGGATTTAGTGGCAAATAATAATCTGAAAATGACCGACACTGGAAATGTAACACGAACTGCAGCACATGAAGATGCGATAGCAGTTGCTTCTGCTAAAAATCAAACAGTTGAGTTTGATAAAGTTAACATAGGTGGAGAAAGTTTTAAATACAGAAATATAGGGGCCTTTTTCGATAAGAATAAAATCACAACAAATGAAGATGGTTCAAACGCTCCTGATAAATTGAAATTTGTATATATAGGCAAAGGTCAAGACCAAGATTTGATAGGATTGGATCTTAAGGGCAAAATTGCAGTAATGGATCGAATTTATACCAAGGATTTAAAAGATGCTTTTAAAAGAGCAACGGATAAGGGTGCACGCGCCATTATGGTTGTAAATACTGTCAATTATTACAATAGAGATAATTGGACAGAGCTTCCAGCCATGGGATATGAAGCGGATGAAGGGACTAAAAGTCAAGTATTTTCAATTTCAGGAGATGATGGTGTAAAGCTATGGAACATGATTAATCCTGATAAAAAAACGGAGGTTAAAAGAAATAGTAAGGAAGATTTCAAAGAT
Organism: Streptococcus mitis; assembly: GCF_009496285.1. Lineage (GTDB taxonomy): Bacteria > Bacillota > Bacilli > Lactobacillales > Streptococcaceae > Streptococcus > Streptococcus mitis_BP. The sequence continues at coordinate 53,829 of NZ_WIJK01000007.1, read as the reverse complement.
AAATTGGAGCAATACTATCCAATTGATATGGCCAGCTATAATTCTAATAAACCGAATGTAGGTGATGAAAAAGAGATTGACTTTAAGTTTGCACCTGACACAGACAAAGAATTGTATAAAGAAGATGTCATAGTTCCAGCAGGATCCACATCTTGGGGACCGAGAACAGATTTGCTTTTAAAACCTGATGTCTCAGCACCAGGTAAAAACATTAAATCCACTCTCAATGTCATTAATGGGAAATCAACTTATGGTTATATGTCAGGGACTAGTATGGCAACTCCTATCGTGGCAGCTTCTACTGTTTTGATTAGACCAAAGTTAAAGGAAATGCTTGAAAGACCTGCCTTGAAAAATCTTAAGGGAGATGACAAAATAGACCTTACAAGTCTTACAAAAATTGCCCTACAAAATACTGCACGGCCTATGATGGATGCGACTTCTTGGAAAGAAAAAAGTCAATACTTTGCATCACCTAGACAACAGGGAGCAGGGCTAATTAATGTTGCCAATGCTTTGAGAAATGAAGTTGTAGCGACTTTTAAAAACACGGATTCTAAAGGTTTGGTAAACTCTTATGGTTCTATTTCTCTTAAAGAAATAAAAGGAGATAAAAAATACTTTACAATTAAGCTTCACAATACATCAAACAGACCTTTAACCTTTAAAGTTTCAGCATCAGCGGTAACTACAGACGCTCTAACTAATAGACTAAAACTGGATGAAACATACAAAGATGAAAAATCTCCAGATGGGAAGCAAATTGTTCCAGAAATTCACCCAGAGAAAGTAAAAGATGCAAATATCACATTTGAGCATGACACTTTCACTATAGCCCCAAATTCTAGCTTTGATTTAAATGCGGTTATAAACGTTGGGGAGGCTAAAAATAAAAATAAATTTGTAGAATCATTTATTCATTTTGAATCAGTGGAAGAAATGGAAGCTCTAAACTCTAACGGGAAGAAAATAAACTTCCAACCTTCTTTATCGATGCCTCTAATGGGATTTGCTGGGAATTGGAACCATGAACCAATCCTTGATAAATGGGCCTGGGAAGAAGGATCAAAATCAAAAACAATGGAAGGTTATGATGATGATGGTAAACCAAAAATTCCAGGAACCTTAAATAAGGGAATTGGTGGAGAACATGGTATAGATAAATTTAATCCAGCAGGAGTTATACAAAATAGAAAAGATAAAAATACAACATCCCTAGATCAAAATCCAGAATTATTTGCTTTCAATAACGAAGGGATCAACGCACCATCATCAAGTGGTTCTAATATTGCTAAAATTTATCCTTTAGATTCAAATGGAAATCCTCAAGATGCTCAACTTGAGAGAGGATTAACACCTTCTCCACTTGTATTAAGAAGTGCAGAAGAAGGATTGATTTCAATAGTAAATACAAATAAAGAGGGAGAAAATCAAAAAGACTTAAAAGTCATTTCGAGAGAACACTTTATTAAAGGAATTTTAAATTCTAAGAGAAATGATGCAAAGGGAATCAAATCTTCAAAACTAAAAGTTTGGGGTGACTTGAAGTGGGATGGACTCATCTATAACCCTAGAGGTAGAGAAGAAAATGCACCAGAAAGTAAGAATAACCAAGATCCTGCTACTAAGATAAGAGGTCAATTTGAACCAATTGCAGAAGGTCAATATTTCTATAAATTTAAATATAGATTAACTAAAGATTATCCATGGCAGGTTTCCTATATTCCTGTAAAAATTGATAACACAGCCCCTAAGATTGTTTCGGTTGATTTTTCAAATCCTGAAAAAATTAAGTTGATTACAAAGGATACTTATCATAAGATAAAAGATCAATACAAGAATGAAACCCTATTTGCGAGAGATCAAAAAGAACATCCTGAAAAATTTGATGAGATTGCAAACGAAGTTTGGTATGCTGGTGCCGCTCTTGTTAATGAAGACGGAGAGGTTGAGAAAAATCTTGAAGTAACTTATGCAGGTGAGGGTCAAGGAAGAAATAGGAAACTTGACAAAGACGGAAATACCATTTATGAAATTAATGGTGCAGGAGATTTAAGAGGAAAAATCATTGAAGTCATTGCATTAGATGGATCTAGCAATTTCACAAAGATTCATAGAATTAAATTTGCTGATCATGCTGATGAAAAGGGAATGATTTCCTATTATCTAGTAGATCCTGATCAGGATTCATCTAAATACCAAAAACTTGGCGAGATTTCCGAATCTAAATTTAAAAATTTAGAAAATAGAAAAGAGGATAGTCTTAAAAAAGATACAACTGAGGTAGAACATCATCAAGAAAATGAAGAATCTATCGAAGAAAAATCTAGCTTGACTATTCATAAAACGATTTCAACAATTAGAGAGTTTGAAAGTAAAGACTTGAAGAAACTCATTAAAAAGAAATTTAGAGAAGTTGATGACTTTACAAGTGAAACTGGTAAGAGGACAGAAGAATACGATTATAAATACGATGATAAGGGAAATATCATTGCTTATGACGATGGTAGTGCCTTAGAATATGAAACTGAAAAACTTGACGAAATCAAATCAAAAATTTATGGTGTTCTAAGCCCGTCTAAAAATGGACACTTTGAAATTCTTGGAAAGATAAGTAATGTTTCTAAAAATGCCAAGGTATATTATGGAAATAATTATAAATCTATAGAAATCAAAACGACCAAGTATGATTCCCACTCAAAAACGATGACATTTGATTTATACGCTAATATTAATGATATTGTGGATGGATTAGCTTTTGCAGGAGATATGAGATTCTTTGTTAAAGATGATAATCAGACAAAAGCTGAAACTAAAATTAGAATGCCTGAAAAAAATAAGGAAACTAAAGCAGAATATCCCTATGCATCAAGTTATGGGAATGTAATAGAATTAGGAGAAGGAGATCTTTCAAAAAATAAACCAAACAATTTAACGGATATGGAATCTGGTAAAATCTATTCTGATTCAGAAAAACAACAATATCTATTAAAGGATAATATCATTCTGAGAAAAGGCTATGCACTAAAAGTGACTACCTATAATCCTGGAAAAACGGATATGTTAGAAGGAAATGGAGTCTATAGCAAGGAAGATATAGCAAAAATACAAAAGGCCAATCCTAATCTAAGAGCCTTATCAGAAAAAATAATTTATGCTGATAGTAGAAATGTTGAAGATGGAAGAAGTACTCAATCCGTATTAATGTCGGCTTTGGACGGCTTTAACATTGTAAGGTATCAAGTGTTTAGATTTAAAATGAACGATAAAGGGGAGGCAATCGATAAAGATGGAAATCTTGTAACAGATCCTTCTAAACTTGTATTATTTGGTAAAGATGATAAAGAGTACACTGGAGAGGATAAGTCCAATGTAGAAGCTATAAAAGAAGATGGCTCTACGTTATTTATTGATGCAAAACCAGTAAACCTTTCAATGGACAAGAACTACTTTAATCCATCTAAATCTAATAAAATTTATGTACGAAATCCAGAATTTTATTTAAGAGGTAAGATTTCTGATAAGGGTGGTTTTAACTGGGAGTTGAGAGTTAATGAATCTGTTGTAGATAATTATTTAATCTACGGAGATTTACACATTGATAACACTAGAGATTTTAACGTTAAGCTTAATGTTAAAGACGGTGACATCATGGACTGGGGAATGAAAGACTATAAAGCAAACGGATTCCCAGATAAGGTAACAGATATGGATGGAAATGTTTATCTTAAAACTGGCTATAGCGATTTGAATGCGAAAGCGGTTGGAGTACACTATCAATTTTTATATGATAATGTCAAACCCGAAGTAAACATTGATCCTAAGGGAAATACTAGTATTGAATATGCTGACGGAAAATCTGTAGTCTTTAACATCAATGATAAAAGAAATAATGGATTCGATGGTGAGATTCAAGACAAACATATTTATGTAAATGGAAAAGAATATAAATCATTTGATGATATTAAACAACTAACAGATAAGACACTAAACATTAAGATTGTTGTAAAAGATTTTGCAAGAAATACGACCGTAAAAGAATTCATTTTAAACAAAGATACGGGAGAGGTGAGCGAATTAAAAGCTCATACGGTGACTGTGACCATTCAAAATGGAAAAGAAATGAGTTCAACGATAGTGTCGGAAGAAGATTTCATTTTACCTGTCTATAAGGGTAAATTAGAAAAAGGCTATCAATTTGATGGTTGGGAAATTTCTGGTGTCGAAGGGAAAAAAGACGTTGGCTATGTTATTAATGTGTCAAAAGATATCCTTATAAAACCTGTATTCAAGAAAATAGAGGAGAAAAAGGAGGAGGAAAATAAACCTACTTTTGATGTATCGAAAAAGAAAGATAAGGTGCAAGCAAATCATAATCAATTAGATGAAAGTCACAGAAAAGAGGATTTCCAAAGAGAAAATCATTCACACAAATCTGATTCAACTAAGGATGTCACAGCTACAGTTCCTGTACAAGTAAATTATAGTCAATTAGATGAAAGTCAAAGATCTGATTCAACTGAGGATGTCAAAGTTATAGTTCCTGATGAAAATGATAAAAACTTTGAAAATAAGAAGGAAGTTTATCTTAATGAACTAGAGAACATAGATAATAAACATACCAATATTGATAGTAAATCAACTACTAACAATGATAGGTTGCCAAAAACCGGAACAGTTAGCGAAGTCTTCACGTCATTGGTTGCCGGAATAATGTTTACTGTAGGTGCATTTCTTGGATTAAAGAAAAAAGATCAAGATTAAGAAAAAGCTATAGATAAAAAATTGGTTTACGTACTGAGATTAGCTAGTGTGATGATGAAACAGTTTTGTGAAAATAGCCATTTTTAACTCAAATAGTTAGTTTGCTTTGATATTGATACCCTTTTTGGATTTATGAATGGACTTAGTTTAGGTAAGTAATGAATTGATTGAAAGGGTTAGTGTTGACAAATATGGATCACGTTGATTAGAAAATAGAGTCTACCAAAATTTAAATTATAAACCATGACATCAGAAAACGAGCATCTCCAAGAACGGAAATGCTCGTTTTTGAGATTTAGAAGCTAGTTTTTACGTAGCATTCTATTTTTGTAGTTTAAATTTATAAATTATTTTAGACAAGTTCACTGATTGAAGTGAAGTCACGATCCAAGCCTTCTGCAACTGGTTGGCTGGTGAGATATCCTTGATAGGTTGTTACACCTTCAAGCAAGCCTGCGTCTTCAAGGATAGCTTTCTTAAATCCTTTACCTGCCAAGGCTTCGATATAAGGAAGAGTCACATTTGTAAGGGCAATCGTAGATGTGCGAGCAACAGCTCCAGGAATGTTAGCAACGGCATAGTGAAGAACACCGTGTTTTTCATAGACTGGTTCATCGTGAGTTGTCACACGGTCAGCTGTTGCGATAACACCACCTTGGTCAACAGCAACGTCAACAATGACAGAACCAGGACGCATTTGTTTGACCATTTCATCTGTTACCAATTTCGGAGCTTTGGCACCAGGAATCAAGACAGCACCGATAACAACATCTGCTTCACGCACACTTGCTTCGATATTAAATGGGTTAGACATGAGTGTTTGGATTTGGTGGCCAAAGACATCTTCTAGGACAGAGAGACGTTTAGCACTGATATCAAGAATGGTTACTTGAGCTCCCAAACCAAGAGCGATGCGAGCTGCGTGTGTACCAACGACACCACCACCGATAATGGTTACTTTTCCTTTTGGAACACCAGGAACACCACCCAAGAGAACACCAGAACCGCCAGCTTGTTTCGTCAAGAAATGAGCTCCGATTTGGACAGCCATACGACCAGCAACCTCACTCATTGGAACTAATAAAGGAAGTTGTCCTTGAGTATCACGGACTGTCTCATACGCAACACCAGTTGTTTTAGCTGCAAGCATAGCATCAGCCAATTCTGGAGCAGCTGCCATGTGCAAGTAGGTGAAGAGAAGTAAATCCTCACGCAAGAATTGATATTCACTAGCAAGGGGTTCTTTTACTTTGACAACTAATTCTGCAGCCCAGGCTTCAGCAGCAGTTGCGACAATTTCTGCTCCTTGCATTTCATAGTCAGCATCAGTAAAACCAGATCCAAGTCCAGCATTTGTTTCGATAAGGACACGGTGGCCACGACCAACGAGACTTTGTACACCAGCAGGTGTCAGAGCAACACGATTTTCATTATTTTTAATTTCCTTTGGAATTCCAATTAGCATAGGATAACTCACTTTCTATTACGCTGTTTCAATTTTTGTATCACATCATTCTTTAGAGTTTTTGTGATGACTTTATTGTATATGAAACCGTTTTAAAAGGCAAGGGAAATTATTGATTTGTATTGTATTTTTTGTTAAGCTTTTAGAAAATAAACTTAATTTAGTGAGGGACAAGCTGCGTGATTATTTATGAAGATGCCAATATAGATTCTTCTCTTATTCACTTTACATCCGCATTTAATATCTATGCGGGACGATGGGAGATTATTGGTGACTATAGAAGAAGGGAGGAGTATTTACAGTATTTGATTTCGCAATTATATGATTATTCAACTAAAAATAAATTTAATCTATATTTAGTATTAGGAGATGATTACTTTAATGATAATACTAGAATATCCCAATATTATAAACTTTGGAAATTGCTAAAAAAGCAACACCTAGAAGTTAGAAATTCAATTTATTCTGATGAGATTATGATTACGAAAAATCATAAAGTGAAATTTTTTGGTGGAATTCAAATATTAGGTAGAGAGTCTGTTCCAGATATTGTTTCAATCTTGCTAGCAAAACAAACGGCTCATTTATTATTGTTGCCAGAGGGACTTGAAGTTACAACTTTTTTACAGTCAGGTTTTTCAAAGATAATAGCTGAAAATAGCGAGTATATTGAAAATGTGGTTGGTAGTGGTGGAATAGTTTTATTTCGTGAAGGTTATTTTGACGATAGGAACACAGGCTTTATAGGTTTTGGAGGATTACCCTTAATTACTAAAGATTTATTTGGAAAATAGGTAACAATAATTGGAAGTTTATGAATGAAACTAAGAGAGTAACATTTTTATAATTAGAAAATATCTTTGAAAGAAGTGTTTTTTTCATTATCCACATGAAAAACTTGTAAACCTATTTCTTTTATGCTATTCTTTTAGCAACCTATTTTCGGAGGTGTAATCATGGAATCACTATTTATCAAACTAGCTAAGCATCCAATTATCGAAACAGAACGCTTAGTGCTTAGACCAGTAACGCTCGATGATGCAGAAGCTATGTTTGAGTATGCCTCAGATATAGAAAATACACGCTATACTTTTCCAACCAATCAAAGTTTAGAGGAAACCAAGAATAATATTGCCCAGTTTTATCTAGCCAATCCCTTGGGGCGATGGGGAATTGAACTAAAAAGTACTGGAGAGTTTATCGGAACTATTGACCTGCACAAGATGGACACTGTTCTTAAGAAGGCAGCCATTGGTTATATTATCCATCAAAAATATTGGAATCAAGGTTTGACGACAGAAGCCAACAGAGCTGTAATTGAACTGGCTTTTGAAAAGATTGGGATGAATAAGTTGACGGCCCTTCACGATAAGGATAATCCTGCGTCAGGAAAAGTCATGGAGAAATCAGGTATGCACTTCTCCCACGAAGAACCATATGCTAGAATGGACTATAAAGAACCAGGACGAATTGTAACACGTGTACATTACATTTTAACCAAGGAGGATTATTTTGCAAATAAGTAAGCAGTTGAAAAGATTTTTCAGCTGTTTTTTCTTTCTCTTACGAATAAGCTAAGAGAGGAGAAAATATGGAAGAACTTATTGAGAAAATCAAAGAATATAAAATTATCGTTATCTGTGTTAGTTTGGGTTTGGTCTTGGGTGGATTTTTCCTCCTAAAACCAGTCGCTCAAACACCTGCTAAGGAAAGTAATTTGCAGTCTGAAGTTATAGCTGTTCCAAAGGATTCGACGGATGAAAAGGAAGATGGAAATCAGAAGGAAGAAGTAGTGGAGCAAGATCTGATTACTGTCGATGTCAAAGGGGCTGTCAAAACACCAGGGATTTATGATTTGCCAGTTGGAAGTCGTATCAATGATGCTGTTCAAAAAGCTGGTGGACTGACAGATAATGCAGACAATAAATCTATCAATCTTGCTCAGAAAATTAGTGACGAAGCACTTGTCTATGTTCCAACTAAGGAAGAAGCTACCAGTCAAGCAACACAATCAAATGCTTCTAACAGCAAGGAAAATAAGAAAGTCAATCTCAATAAAGCCAGTTTAGAGGAACTGAAACAAGTCAAAGGCTTAGGTGCTAAACGTGCTCAAGATATTATTGACCATCGTGATTCCAACGGTAAGTTTAAGTCAGTTGATGAGCTCAAAAAGGTTTCTGGTATTGGTGCAAAAACGATAGAAAAGTTAAAAGAGTATGTTACAGTGGATTAGTCGCTTTCCAATTCCAAAAATCTATCTTAGTTTTCTTTTGCTATGGCTCTATTATGCAATCTTTTCAGCAAATTTCTTAGCACTTTTGGGCTTTGTCTTTTTACTAGTCTGCCTCTTTTTCCAATTTCCATGGAAGACGGTAACCAAGGTCCTCTTGATTTGCAGCATATTTGGGAGTTGGTTTATTTTTCAAAAATGGCAGCAAGAAGAAGCCAATCGGAATCTTGTAGACACGGTTGATACAGTGCGAATATTACCGGATACCATCAAAGTAAATGGAGATAGCTTATCTTTTCGTGGCAAGGCTGAGGGCAGACTCTTTCAGGTTTATTATAAACTCCAGTCAGAAGCTGAAAAGGAAAAATATCAAGAGTTGTCTGATCTGCATGAAATGGTTGTGAAAGGCAAGTTAGCTAGTCCTCAAGGAGCCAGTAATTTTGCGGGTTTTGATTATCGAAACTATCTCAAAACGCAAGGAATTTATCAGACCTTAACCATATCCGAAATTGTGGAATTAAAGCAAATTTCCAGTTGGGATATTGGAGAAAATCTATCTAGTTTGCGAAGAAAAGCAGTTGTCTGGATTAAACGGAATTTTCCTGACCCCATGCGCAACTATATGACAGGTCTTTTATTGGGACACTTAGATACAGACTTTGAGGAAATGAACGAACTTTATTCCAGTCTAGGGATTATTCACCTGTTTGCTTTATCTGGAATGCAAGTGGGATTTTTCATGGATGCTTTTAAAAAGTCACTCTTGCGATTGGGCTTGACACAAGAGAAGTTCAAATGGCTAACTTATCCCTTTTCTTTGTTTTATGCAGGCTTGACAGGATTTTCAGCTTCAGTTATTCGTAGTCTTCTACAAAAGCTATTGGCTCAGCATGGCTTTAAGTCACTGGATAATTTTGCTTTAACGATTCTTATTCTATTTTTAATCATACCGAACTTTTTCTTAACTGCTGGGGGAGTTCTTTCCTGTGCGTATGCCTTTATTCTGACAATGACTGGTGAGGAAGTAGCAGGGATAAAAGGTTTGATTAGAGAGAGTTGTATTATTTCCTTGGGAATTCTGCCAATTTTATCTTTTTACTTTTCTGAATTTCAACCGTGGTCCATTCTTTTGACCTTTGCTTTTTCATTATTATTTGATATGGTTCTGTTACCACTCTTATCGATTCTCTTCTGTCTGTCATTTATATATCCCATCACCCAGTTCAACTTTCTATTTGAATGGCTAGAAAACATCATACGATATATTTCTCAGCTATCTACGAGACCTCTTGTTTTTGGTCAGCCGAGTCTTTGGATTTTAATCCTTCTTTTGATTACTTTAGCTCTCATCTACGACTATCGAAAGAATGTGAAAAAAATATCTATACTTGTTATAGTTGCCATCTCACTCTTTTTAGTAACCAAGCATCCACTAGAAAATGAAATCACAGTCCTAGATATGGAACAGGGACGAAGCATTTTCCTAAGAGACATGACAGGAAAGACCATACTACTGGATGTTGGTGAAAAGCTAGCAGTTGAAAAGAAAGAAGTCTGGCAGGAGAAAGCTATTACCAGCAATGCCAAACGTAGTTTAATTCCTTATCTGAAAAGTCGAGGAGTGGCCAAGATTGATCAGCTGGTTTTAACGACTAGTGATACTAAGCAGTTAGATCATGTGTTAGAAATGAGTAAAGCCTTCGAGCTTGAAGAGATCCTAGTAACTGAAGAAACATTATCTAAAAGAGAATTTATGGATAAGCTGAAGGAGAGAAAAGTCAACCTACGTTCAATTAAAAAAGGAGACAGCTTATTTGTTTTTGGGAGTAGTTTGGAAGTAATCGAAACTCAAAATAAGGATAAAAATGATTCAATTACAATGTATGGAAAGTTACTAAACCAAACCTTTCTAGTTACTGGAAATATAGAGGAGAAGTTTTTAACGAGTCATTATCCAAAACTCCAAGCAGATGTAGTGATAACTCATCAGCAAGCATCGAAGAAAAAGACAGATATCGAAATCTTCAAAAATGTACACCCAAAAATCACGGTTATTTCGGTAGACAAGAAGAAAAAATTCAAAGAAAAAAATGGGGAAAGTAACCAAGAACTTGGGAATTCTATATACCAAACGAATCAAAAGGGCGCCATTCGTTTCAAGGGATGGACTACTTGGAATGTTGAAACTGTTCAATAACGTTTTCAGAGAAAACTAAACATTAAAATTGTCTAAACAATCATTCAAGGCTTGATTTTGAACCCTGTTTACTATAAAATAGTTAAGATTGGTGTCAAACTTTTATATTGCAAATAGGAGAAAAAATGACAAAAACTTTGAAACGTCCTGAGGTTCTATCACCTGCAGGAACTCTTGAAAAACTAAAAGTAGCTGTTCAATACGGAGCAGATGCTGTCTTTATCGGTGGTCAGGCCTATGGTCTACGTAGCCGTGCTGGTAACTTCACTTTCGAACAAATGGAAGAAGGAGTTCAGTTCGCGGCTAAGTATGGAGCTAAGGTATATGTGGCTGCTAATATGGTTATGCACGAAGGAAATGAAGAAGGTGCCGGAGAATGGTTCCGTAAGTTGCGTGATATTGGTATTGCAGCGGTTATCGTTTCTGACCCTGCCTTAATCATGATTGCAGCAACAGAAGCACCAGGACTTGAAATCCACCTTTCAACACAAGCTAGTGCGACCAACTATGAAACTCTTGAATTCTGGAAAGAACTTGGATTGACTCGCGTTGTTTTGGCGCGTGAGGTTTCCATGGAAGAACTGGCAGAAATCCGAAAACGTACAGATGTGGAAATCGAAGCATTCGTACATGGTGCGATGTGTATTTCCTACTCTGGTCGTTGTACGCTTTCTAACCATATGAGTATGCGTGACGCCAACCGTGGTGGATGTTCACAATCTTGCCGTTGGAAATATGACCTTTACGATATGCCATTTGGTAAAGAGCGTAAGAGTCTCAAGGGAGAAATTCCTGAAGAATTTTCAATGTCAGCCGTTGATATGTCTATGATTGATCATATCCCAGATATGATTGAAAATGGTGTGGACAGTCTTAAAATTGAAGGTCGTATGAAGTCTATTCACTATGTTTCAACAGTTACAAACTGCTACAAGGCTGCCGTTGATGCCTACCTCGAAAGTCCTGAAAAGTTTGAAGCTATCAAGCAAGACTTGATTGATGAAATGTGGAAGGTGGCCCAACGTGAATTGGCCACAGGTTTCTACTACGGGACACCATCTGAAAATGAACAACTGTTCGGTGCTCGTCGTAAGATTCCAGAATACAAATTTGTTGCTGAAGTAGTAGCTTATGATGATGCAACACAAACAGCAACTATTCGCCAACGTAACGTTATCAACGAAGGAGACCAAGTTGAGTTTTATGGCCCAGGTTTCCGCCATTTTGAAACTTATATCGAAGACCTTCATGATTCAAAAGGAAATAAAATCGACCGTGCACCAAACCCAATGGAACTCTTGACCATCAAGGTTCCTCAACCAGTACAAGCAGGTGATATGGTGCGTGCTTTGAAAGAAGGCTTGATCAATCTTTACAAAGAAGATGGAACAAGCGTTACTGTTCGTGCCTAGATAAGGGAAAATCATGGTTCAAGCTCAGGGATTACTGGTAGATGATGAAAGCAGATGTGTTCATTATCATACTGACAAAGATATCGTTGCGCTCCAGTGTTATGAGTGTCAGAAATACTATGCTTGTTATCAATGCCACAATGCATTAGAAACACACACATTTTCTCCCTACCCTTTAAGACTTAAACAGGATAAACCCATCTTATGTGGTTCCTGTAAGAAGACACTAACTTATGAGGAGTATAGAGAAAAGGGGAGCTGTCCTTATTGTGCAGCACTCTTTAATCCAGCTTGCCAGAGTCACCATTCCTATTATTTTAAATAAGAAACGATAAATCCAGGTTGTAAAACTTGGATTTTTGTTTTCAGAAAAACAGGAAAGATAAGGAAAACAATCTGAAAAGACATTAAAATTTTCTATAAAATTGACTTGAAAATCGTAAAAATAGAAATAAATGATTAGAAACGCTTTCAATGCTAGTAAAAAGTTGACAAAAGCAAATTTTAGGACTAAACTAGGGAAGTAAATTTATTTAAAAAAGGAGAATTCGTCATGAATTTAACATTTTTCGGTCTATGTCTTGCCTGTATGGGTGTATCTCTTGCAGAAGGATTTTTGATGAACGGTTTGTTCAAATCTGCAGCACGCCAACCAGATATCATCCCACAATTGCGTAGTTTGATGATCATGGGGATCGCCTTTATCGAAGGAACATTCTTTGTAACTCTCGTATTTTCATTTATCATCAAATAAAGAGAAGTATAAAATGGAAAAGGGAGGATTCTAGATGGAAGAAAGTATCAATCCAACCATCAATATTGGTCCTGTTACCTTTGATTTAACCTTGACAGCATTGACTTTGTTGTCTGTGGCACTTATTTTTAGCTTTATCTATTGGGCAAGTCGTAATATGACTGTAAAACCCAAAGGAAAGCAAAATGTACTCGAGTATCTCTATGACTTTGTAGTCGGATTTACAGAACCTAACGTAGGTTCACGGTACATGAAAGATTACTCACTCTTTTACTTGTGTTTATTTCTTTTTATGGTTATCGCAAATAATCTTGGTTTGATGGCGAAACTTCAAACTACAGATGGGACAAACCTTTGGACATCGCCAACAGCAAATCTCCAGTTTGACTTGGCTTTGTCATTCGGAATTATCCTGATGACCCATATTGAAGGAATTCGTCGTCGCGGTGTTAAAAAATATCTAAAAGGTTTTGTAACCCCAGGTTTCATGACACCGATGAATCTCCTTGAAGAAGTCACGAATTTCCTATCACTTGCCTTGCGGGTGTTCGGGAATATCTTTGCCGGAGAAGTGATGGCAAGCTTGCTGATTACTCTCTCTCATCAGGCACTTTATTGGTATCCAGTCGCATTTGTTACCAATCTTGTCTGGACGGCATTTTCTGTGTTTATTTCCTGTGTTCAGGCCTATGTATTCACAGTCTTGTCTTCTATGTATCTAGGAAATAAAATTAATGATGAAGAGTAGAAAGGAGTAAATGATGCACGTAACAGTAGGTGAATTGATTGGTAACTTTATTTTAATTGCTGGCTCTTTTATCCTTTTGATCGTCTTAGTCAAAAAATTCGCATGGTCAAACTTGACAAGTGTCTTCGAAGAACGAGCAGAAAAGATTACTGCTGATATTGATGGTGCTGAACAAGCTCGTCAAAAAGCAGAAACTCTTGCTCAAAAGCGTGAAGATGAATTAGCAGGTAGCCGAAGCGAAGCTAAAACTATCATCGAAAATGCTAAGGAGACAGCTGAAAAGAGCAAATCAGATATTCTGGCTGAAGCTAAGCTAGAAGCTGGCCGCTTGAAAGAAAAAGCTAACCAAGAAATTGCGCAAAACAAAGCTGAGGCTTTACAAAGCGTTAAAGGTGAGGTAGCAGATTTGACAGTTAGTCTAGCTGGAAAAATTATCTCACAAAACCTTGACGGTCATGCCCATAAAGAACTCATTGATCAGTATATCGATCAGCTAGGAGAAGCTTAATGGACAAAAAGACAGTAAAGGTAATTGAAAAATACAGCATGCCTTTTGTCCAATTGGTGATTGAAAAAGGAGAAGAAGATTCTATCTTCTCAGACTTGACCCAGATTAAGCAAGTCGCTGAAGAAACAGACTTGCCTTCTTTTTTGGCTCAGGTAGATGTTGATGAGTCTGACAAGGAAAAAACAGTCAGTTATTTCCAAGATTCTGCATCGCCATTATTACAAAACTTCATTCAAGTTCTGTTGTACAATCATCGATCAAATCTTTTTTATGATGTGATTGTAGATTGTTTAAACCGTCTTGAGAGAGAAACGAATCGTTTTGAAGTAACGATTATGTCTGCTCATCCTTTAACGGATGAACAAAAAGAACGTTTGCTTCCAATTATAGAGAAAAAGATGTCTTTAAAAGTGCGTAGCATTAAAGAAGAAATCGACGATAGTTTAATCGGTGGTTTTGTTATTATCGCCAATCACAAGACAATTGATGTTAGTATTAAACAACAACTTAAAGTTGTTAAGGAAAATTTGAAATAGAAAGTGGTGTTCTTTTGGCAATTAACGCACAAGAAATCAGCGCTTTAATTAAGCAACAAATTGAAAATTTCAAACCCAATTTTGATGTGACTGAAACTGGTGTTGTAACCTACATCGGTGACGGAATTGCGCGTGCTCATGGCCTTGAAAATGCCATGAGTGGAGAGTTGTTGATTTTTGAAAACGGCTCTTATGGTATGGCGCAAAACTTAGAATCAACTGATGTTGGTATTATTATCCTTGGAGACTTTACAGATATCCGCGAAGGCGACACCATTCGTCGTACAGGGAAAATCATGGAAGTTCCAGTTGGTGATAGCTTGATTGGACGTGTCGTGGATCCACTTGGTCGTCCAGTAGATGGGCTTGGTCCAATCGACACAAACAAGACTCGTCCAGTTGAAGCACCAGCACCTGGGGTAATGCAACGTAAATCAGTATCAGAACCATTGCAAACTGGTTTGAAAGCTATTGATGCCCTTGTTCCAATCGGTCGTGGACAACGTGAGTTGATTATCGGTGACCGTCAAACAGGGAAAACCACCATCGCTATCGATGCAATCTTGAACCAAAAAGGTCAAGATATGATTTGTATCTATGTAGCGATTGGTCAAAAAGAATCAACAGTTCGTACACAAGTAGAAACACTTCGCCAGTACGGAGCCTTGGATTACACAATCGTCGTGACAGCGTCAGCTTCACAACCTTCTCCATTGCTTTTCCTTGCACCTTATGCAGGGGTTGCTATGGCCGAAGAATTTATGTACCAAGGTAAGCATGTCTTGATCGTTTATGATGACTTATCTAAACAAGCGGTAGCTTATCGTGAACTTTCTCTCTTGCTCCGTCGTCCGCCAGGTCGTGAAGCCTTCCCAGGGGATGTCTTCTACCTTCATAGCCGTCTACTTGAACGTTCAGCTAAAGTTTCGGATGAATTGGGTGGAGGATCTATCACAGCCCTTCCGTTTATCGAGACACAAGCCGGAGATATCTCAGCCTATATCGCTACAAACGTAATCTCTATTACAGATGGACAAATCTTCCTTGGCGATGGACTCTTTAATGCAGGTATCCGTCCAGCTATTGATGCAGGTTCTTCCGTATCTCGTGTTGGTGGTTCTGCACAGATTAAGGCCATGAAGAAAGTTGCTGGTACACTCCGTATCGACCTTGCTTCATACCGTGAGTTGGAAGCCTTCACTAAATTTGGTTCTGACTTGGATGCGGCTACTCAGGCTAAATTGAACCGTGGTCGTCGTACTGTAGAAGTATTGAAACAACCTGTTCACAAACCATTACCTGTTGAGAAACAAGTTACTATTCTCTATGCTTTGACCCATGGTTTCTTGGATACAATTCCTGTAGACGATATCGTTCGTTTCGAAGAAGAGTTCCATATGTTCTTTGATGCTCAACATCCTGAGATTTTGGAAACCATTCGTGAAACAAAAGACTTGCCAGATGAAGCAGTCTTGGATGCTGCGATTACTGAGTTTCTCAATCAATCAAGCTTCCAATAAGAATAGAGGTGTCAGATGGCAGTATCTCTAAATGATATTAAAACAAAAATCGCCTCAACAAAAAATACTAGTCAAATCACTAACGCAATGCAGATGGTTTCTGCAGCTAAGTTAGGTCGTTCTGAAGAAGCAGCACGTAACTTCCAAGTTTATGCACAAAAAGTACGTAAACTGGTTACAGATATCCTTCACGGAGATGGCGCTGGCGGATCAACAAACCCAATGTTGATTAGTCGCCCCGTCAAAAAAACAGGCTATATCGTCATTACATCTGACCGTGGTCTTGTTGGAGGATATAATTCTTCAATCTTAAAAGCTGTCATGGAAATCCAGCAAGAATACCATCCTTCAGGTGATGATTTTGAAGTCATCTGTATTGGTGGTATGGGAGCCGATTTCTTCAAATCACGCGGTATTCAACCAATCTATGAATTGCGTGGACTTGCAAGCCAACCAAGTTTTGATGAAGTTCGTAAGATTATCACAAAAACGATTGAAATGTATCAAAACGAACTTTTCGATGAGCTCTACGTTTGCTACAACCACCACGTGAATACATTGACAAGTCAAATGCGTGTAGAACAGATGCTTCCAATCGTGGACTTGGATCCAAATGAAGCAGATGATAACTATAGCTTGACCTTTGACCTTGAAACAAGTCGTGAAGAAATCTTGGATCAATTGCTACCACAGTTTGCAGAAAGTATGATTTATGGTGCTATTATTGATGCCAAGACAGCTGAAAATGCTGCAGGTATGACAGCCATGCAAACAGCGACTGATAATGCAAAAAAAGTGATTAATGATTTGACAATCCAGTATAACCGTGCTAGACAGGCGGCGATTACACAAGAAATCACAGAAATCGTGGCAGGAGCTAGCGCTTTAGAATAAAGCCATCCTGCTCATATCAATGAACTTAGGACCTAGCAAAACTAGGAACCGACAGTATCTTATATAGAATAGGAGAAGGAGATGAGTTCAGGTAAAATTGCTCAGATTATCGGACCCGTTGTAGACGTTTTGTTTGCAGCAGGGGAAAAACTTCCTGAGATTAACAATGCACTTGTCGTCTACAAAAATGACGAAAAGAAAACAAAAATCGTCCTTGAAGTAGCCTTAGAGTTGGGGGATGGTATGATTCGTACCATCGCCATGGAATCAACAGATGGTTTGACTCGTGGAATGGAAGTATTGGACACAGGTCGCCCAATCTCTGTACCAGTAGGTAAAGAAACCTTGGGACGTGTCTTCAACGTTTTGGGAGACACTATTGACTTGGAAGCTCCTTTTGGAGAAGATGCAGAGCGTCAGCCAATTCATAAAAAAGCACCTACTTTTGATGAGTTGTCTACCTCTTCAGAAATTTTAGAAACAGGGATTAAGGTTATCGACCTTCTTGCCCCATATCTTAAAGGTGGTAAGGTCGGACTCTTCGGTGGTGCCGGAGTTGGTAAGACTGTCTTGATCCAAGAATTGATTCACAACATTGCCCAAGAACACGGTGGTATCTCAGTATTTACTGGTGTTGGGGAACGTACTCGTGAAGGGAATGACCTTTACTGGGAAATGAAAGAATCAGGCGTTATCGAAAAAACAGCCATGGTATTTGGTCAGATGAATGAGCCACCAGGGGCACGTATGCGTGTTGCCCTTACTGGTTTGACAATCGCTGAATACTTCCGTGATGTAGAAGGTCAAGATGTTCTTCTCTTTATTGACAACATTTTCCGTTTCACACAAGCTGGTTCAGAAGTATCTGCCCTTTTGGGTCGTATGCCATCAGCCGTTGGTTACCAACCAACCCTCGCAACAGAAATGGGTCAATTGCAAGAACGTATCACTTCAACTAAGAAAGGTTCTGTAACCTCTATCCAGGCTATCTACGTGCCAGCGGATGACTATACTGACCCAGCGCCAGCAACAGCTTTCGCCCACTTGGATTCTACAACCAACTTGGAACGTAAATTGGTTCAATTGGGTATCTATCCAGCCGTTGATCCACTTGCTTCGAGCTCTCGTGCTTTAGCGCCTGAAATCGTTGGAGAAGAGCATTATGCAGTAGCTGCTGAAGTTAAACGTGTCCTTCAACGTTACCATGAATTGCAAGATATCATTGCTATCCTTGGTATGGATGAACTTTCTGATGAAGAAAAAACTTTGGTTGCTCGTGCCCGTCGTATTCAGTTCTTCCTTTCACAAAACTTCAACGTTGCGGAACAATTTACTGGTCAACCAGGTTCTTATGTTCCAGTAGCGGAAACAGTTCGTGGATTTAAGGAAATTCTTGATGGAAAACACGATCATCTCCCAGAAGATGCCTTCCGTGGAGTAGGTTCAATCGAAGATGTTATTGCTAAGGCTGAAAAAATGGGATTTTAAGAGGTGATCTATGGCTCAGTTAACTGTCCAGATCGTGACACCAGATGGCCTCGTCTATGATCACCATGCCAGCTTTGTATCAGTTCGAACTCTGGATGGTGAGATGGGGATCTTGCCACGACATCAAAATATGATTGCGGTATTAGCAGTTGATGAAGTTAAAGTCAAACGTATTGATGATGATTCTCATGTCAACTGGATAGCAGTAAATGGAGGAATCATCGAGATTGCAAATGATGTGATTACTATCATTGCAGACTCAGCTGAGCGTGCTCGTGATATCGATATTAGCCGTGCAGAACGTGCCAAACTTCGTGCAGAACGTGAAATTGAAGAAGCACAAGACAAACACTTGATTGACCAAGAGCGTCGTGCTAAGATTGCATTACAACGTGCTATTAACCGAATCAATGTCGGAAATAAACTATAAAAAAATGAGGTTGGGACAAAAAGATCCCGACCTCATTTTTTATTAGCAATCAAACTTTGACGCGGTAGCTGATTGAACTTTTTGTTCGTCTTTTAGACTCCAAAAAGCTCCTAATCATCCTCGCGGGGCTGGGACTACAAAATCGAGACTTTGTCTATCGATTTCTGTCCCACCGCCATTTTTCTATGTTTAAAAAGTGACGCAAACCGCTTCAGGTACGTGAAAGTCATTGGAAAGTTCTGCAAGACGACCAGTCTCTGGATTACGTTTAAAGACAGTTGCATTATCAGAATCCTGATGAACAGCGATGAGAAATTCTTGGTCTGGTGAGAGAATAAAATCTCGAGGAGTTTTTCCGTTTGTAGGAACGAATTCCAACAATTCTAAACTACCATCAGCTAGAATAGTGTAAACTACAATAGAATCATGACCACGGTTTGATGCGTACAGGTATTTTCCATCTTGTGAGAGACGAATAGCAGCAGTTCCATTAAAGTCATTAAATCCTTCAGGAAGGGTAGAAATAACTTGCATTTTTTCAAATGCACCAACACCATCATAAATCAATACTTCAATTGTACTATTGAGTTCACAGATGAGATAAGCAATCTTGTAGTGGTTGTGAAAAACAAGGTGACGTGCACCAGCACCAGGACTGCAATTGTAGGTAATTATCTTATTTAGTTTTCCTTCTGGATTGACATCATAAGTAGTAACCTCATCAGTACCTAAGTCGCAAGTCACTAAATACTGATCTGGTGTTAAATCTGTAAAGTGTACATGTGGAGAAGTTTGATTTTCATGAGGACCATGACCGCTATGCTGAACTGTATCAGCCAATTCTAGACTACCATCTTCTTTACGTTTATAGACCAAAACTTGTCCCTTGTGATAGTTAGCCCCATATACTAGGCTACGTTTCTCGTCAACTGCAACATAACAGTGAGGAGCACCTTCTGTCACAACATGGTTTAGCAAAGTACCATCTGTTTGATAGGCAGCAATTCCACCTTGTCCATCTTTGCTACCGACAGTGTAGAGGTGATTTTCTTGATCAAAGGCAAGATAGGTGGGACTTGGCTCAGCTGCAAATAGTTTAAGATTGGATAGTTGCCCAGTTTCTGTATCAAAATCAGCTTGATAAATCCCTTGGGATAAACGACGTGTGTAAGTTCCGAAATAAATTGTTTCAATCATAGCTATACCTCTAAATAAAGATGTTTCTATTATATCATAAATTAGGAGGCCTGAAGAAAATAGTGAAAAAAGTATGAAACATCTAAGTATAAAATTAGTAAAATGCAAGGTAGCTTTGTTAAAGTTCTCAATCGTCACCTCAACACTTTAAAAACAGTTTATTCCCTATAAAAATGGTATAATGAAAGGACAAAGGAAAGGAAGTAGATATGGAACAAAAAGAGAAACATTTTAATTTATCTTGGTTTTTTAAATGGTTTTTAGATAATAAGGCTGTTACAGTTTTTTTGGTAGCCTTGTTACTAGGTCTGAATATTTTTATTTTAAGTAAGATTAGTTTTTTATTTATCCCTGTCGTTGATTTTTTATCAGTTGTCATGTTACCTGTTATTTTATCAGGATTGCTTTTTTATTTGTTAAATCCACTGGTAGATTTGATGGAGAAGTACAAGATAAATCGTGTCTTAGCAATTAGTATTATCTTTGTCATTATTGCCATACTCTTGATTATTGGTCTGGCAGTTGCGATTCCAAATCTTCAACGTCAAGTAGTTATTTTTGCGCAAAATGTACCAAATTATCTCGAAGATGCTGACAGAGTTATTGATGATCTTGTAACTAAGCGGTTACCAGATGACTTTAGACCTCAACTAGAACAGGTTCTGGCTCAATTCTCAACACAAGCAACTGCTTGGGCAAGTAATATTTCATCAAAAGCTGTGAACTGGGTGAGTGCTCTTATTAGTGGAACGTCACAAGTCATTGTTGCTTTGATTATCATGCCCTTTATGCTCTTTTATCTCCTTAGAGATGGAAAAGGTTTGAGAGATCATATCACACAATTCTTACCTAATAAATTGAGAGAACCAGTAGGTAAGGTTCTAACGGATGTGAACCAACAACTTTCTAACTATGTGAGAGGACAAATTACTGTTGCTGTTATCGTAGCGATTATGTTTATCATCTTCTTTAAAATTATTGGTTTGAGATATGCGGTGACTCTTGGTATTACTGCTGGGGTCTTAAATCTTATCCCTTATCTTGGAAGTTTCCTTGCTATGATACCAGCTCTGGTCTTAGGGTTAATTGCTGGACCAGTTATGCTCTTGAAAGTTATTATCGTTTTTATCGTAGAGCAGACAATTGAAGGTCGTTTTGTGTCTCCATTGATTTTAGGTAGTCAGCTAAACATCCATCCAATCACTATTCTATTCGTTTTGTTGACGTCTGGTTCTATGTTTGGTGTTTGGGGAGTCCTATTGGGAATTCCTGTTTATGCTTCAGCCAAAGTTGTTATTTCAGCGATTTTTGAATGGTATAAAAAAGTTAGTGGTCTGTATGAGTTAGAAGAGGAGGTTGAAGGTGAGCAATAGTCAAGAAATGCTTGAAGCTTTGGATCAGCAAGATTTAACAAGAGCTGATTACTATTTTCAAAAAGCATTGGTAGAAGACTCTGATGATCTTGTTCTGGAACTGGCTTATTATCTAGAAGGTATTGGTTTTTATCCACAAGCTCGTCAAATCTATGAAAAACTAGCTCCAATATTTCCAGAAGTAAATCTCAATCTAGCTAGTATCGCAAGTGAAGACGGACAAATCGAAGAAGCTTTTGCTTATCTGGAAGAAATTCAACCCAATAGCGATTCTTATGTATCTGCTCTTGTTTTAAAGGCTGATTTCTATCAAATGGAAGGATTGACGGATGTAGCTCGCGACAAGCTATTAGAAGCTCTTAATTACTCTGATGATCCTTTATTGATTTTTGGGCTAGCAGAGTTAGATAGTGAACTTGGAAATGATTTAGAAGCGATTAAGGGCTATGCTCAACTGGATAATCGTGAAATATATGAGCAGACAGGGATTTCGACCTATCAACGAATTGGAACTGCCTATGCTCGACTTGGAAAGTTTGAATCAGCCATAGAGTTTTTAGAAAAAGCTTTAGAGTTAGATTATGAAGATCAGACTGCATTTGAATTAGCAAGTCTTTACTTTGATCAAGAGGAATATCAAAAGGCAGTTTTATATTTTAAACAGCTGGATACTATTTCTTCAGATTTTGAAGGGTATGAGTATGGTTATAGTCAGGCTCTACATAAGGAACACCAGACTGAGCAAGCCTTACTGATAGCTCAACAAGGTTTGGAAAAAAATCCATTTGAAACAC
This sequence comes from Streptococcus mitis, assembly GCF_009496285.1. Classification (GTDB taxonomy): domain Bacteria; phylum Bacillota; class Bacilli; order Lactobacillales; family Streptococcaceae; genus Streptococcus; species Streptococcus mitis_BP. The sequence goes on along the minus strand of NZ_WIJK01000007.1, from coordinate 31,519 downwards.
GTTTACTACTCCTTGCTTCACAATTATCTTACGAATTGCATCAACCTGAGCAGGCGGAAGCTTATCTTCTTCAAGCTCAAGAAGATGCGGAAGACCAAGAAGAAATCCTCTTGCGACTAGCAACCATGTATCAGGAGCAAGAACGGTATGAGGATATTCTAGCCTTAGAAGTATATGGGCCAGAAAATCTCTTGACTAAGTGGATGATTGCACGGAGTTACCAAGAAACTGAAGATTTGGATGTTGCCTATGAATCTTATCAGGCATTGGTTTCAGAACTCAAGGAAAATCCTGAGTTTTTAGAGCAATACATTCATCTATTACGCGAACTTGGAAGGTTTGAAGAAGCAAAAGAACAGGTCCAACACTATCTCAAGTTGGTTCCTGATGACATACAGATGCAAGATTTGTATGAACGTTTATGATGATACCAAAATAGTCGTCTTAGCAGGCGACTATTTTTATAAAATGAAAGATTTAAAAATATATAATTTCTATCATAAAAATGAATAGATACAGTATGAATTTTTAGCTTTTTTTTGATATAATTGTTATAGTTAAATTGAAAAAACTCACTCAAAAAGTGAAACATAGAAAGATTTGAATTATGACACAAGTAAAAATCGTAACAGATTCGTCAGTTACCATTGAACCAGAAGTGGTCAAAGAATTAAATATTACCGTCGTTCCGCTCTCTGTAATGATTGATAGTGTTCTTTATTCGGATGCTGATCTTGAAGAAGGGGAATTTCTTCGCTTGATGAAAGAGAGTAAAAATCTGCCTAAAACAAGTCAACCTCCAGTTGGACTCTTTGCTGAGATTTTTGATGAGTTAAGTAAAGACGGTAGTCAAATTTTAGCCATTCATATGTCTCATGCCTTATCAGGAACTGTCGAAGCAGCTCGTCAGGGTGCAAGTTTGTCAACGGCTAATGTGACCGTATTGGATAGTTCCTTTACAGACCAAGCCCTAAAGTTTCAAGTGGTTGAAGCAGCTAAGTTAGCTCAAGAAGGACAAAACATAGAAACAATTGTGGCTCATGTTGAAGAAGTCAAGAAAAACACAGAGCTCTACATCGGTGTTTCTACCTTGGAAAACCTTGTTAAAGGTGGCCGTATTGGCCGAGTGACAGGTCTTTTAAGCTCTCTATTAAATATCCGCGTAGTCATGCAGATGAAAGATGATGAATTGCAACCAATCGTTAAAGGACGTGGAGCAAAAACCTTTAAGAAATGGTTGGATGAACTAGTTTCAACACTGTCAGAGCGTTCTGTTTCTGAGATTGGTATTTCCTATTCTGGAACTAGGGACTGGGCAGAAGAGATGAAAGAAATCCTACAACCATTCGTTGAAAAACCAATCTCTGTACTTGAAACAGGTTCTATTATTCAGACCCATACAGGTGAAAATGCTTGGGCTATTTTGGTCAGATACGAGTCCTAAAAAAATAAAGAAAATAGCAAGAAATAGCGTTTTTGACTTGACCTACAAGAGAATTTAGGATATGATTGTAATTGTTAATTAGAAAATATTTGGAGGAATTATTAACATGGCAAACAAACAAGATTTGATCGCTAAAGTAGCAGAAGCTACAGAATTGACAAAGAAAGACTCAGCAGCAGCAGTTGATGCTGTATTTGCAGCAGTAGCTGATTACCTTGCAGCTGGTGAAAAAGTTCAATTGATTGGTTTTGGTAATTTCGAAGTTCGTGAGCGTGCAGCACGTAAAGGTCGCAACCCACAAACTGGTAAAGAAATCACTATCGCAGCTTCAAAAGTTCCAGCATTCAAAGCTGGTAAAGCTCTTAAAGACGCTGTTAAATAATGAATTTAGAAAAAGCCTATTGTATCAAGCTTTCTAGCTTGGTCGATAGGCTTTTTTGTAGTTTTTGGGCAAAAAGGGGGCAGGAGAGAACAGTATTTTCTATACCAGTCATAGATTTTAAGCTCTACTATTGGTAAGAATAGTGAGGCTGAGAAGCCTATCTCAAGTTAGGCTTGCAAAGAAAAGATTTAGGTCACCATCCATACAATTGGCACTAAATAGAGAGCAAACAAGGATGGTGAGAAGAGTTTCCTTTCAAGTATTGAGCCCCTTATAGTATTTATTGACAGAGTTAGTGAAAGGGTTTACAATTATATAAAAGAAGTTAGGAGGAAAGGAAGATGATTATTTCAACTACGGGAATTGAAGGGAAAAAAATCCTAGCCTACAAAGGAATTGTCTTTGGTGAAGTAGTTGCTGGAGTTAATATGTTCAAAGATATGGCTGCTGGCTTCCGTAATGTTTTTGGAGGTCGAGCGAGTAGTTATGAAGGTGAATTGACTCAAGCAAGAGAAGAAGCTATAGCAGAAATGATGGAGCGTGCAAGTGAACGTGGAGCAAATGCTATTATAGGTATAAAAATGGACTATGAAACCTTAGGTGCTGAAAATGGTATGCTGATGGTCACCTGTAGTGGAACAGCAGTGGTGGTTGACTTTTAATTTGAGGAACAAAAAAAGAACAGTCGGAACTGTTCTTTTTATGATTATTTGAGACCGTATTTTTTGTTGAAACGATCCACGCGTCCATCTGCTTGAGTGAACTTTTGACGTCCAGTGTAGAATGGGTGTGAGTCTGATGAAATTTCCACACGGATCAATGGGTAAGTTTCGCCTTCGAACTCAACAGTTTCGTTAGAGCGTTTTGTTGAACCGCTAAGGAATTGGTAACCAGTAGTTGTGTCCATGAAGACAACTGGGCGATATTCTGGATGGATATCTTTTTTCATTTTGCAATATTTCCTTTCTGCCATGGTCTCTTTGCGAGCCATAGATTGTTACCATACTAGTCTATCAGATTCTGATAAGTTTGGCAAGCTTTTTATCTATTTTTTCAGTAAGTTTTTTAATTTTTGATAGATAACTTCATTTTCCTCTAGGCTATAGGAGTTAGCACCACTTGCAAGTGGGTGACCTCCACCATCATGTTCTTTTGCAACACCATTGATTGGAACGAATTTACTGCGAAGTCGAACGCGATAGTGGCCATCTGCTTGTTCCACAAATATTCCCCAAAGATTAACTGTATCGATACGGCCTGGAGCTCCAACAATGGCTGCTGTTTCTGCATCTGTTACCTGATATGTTTTTAGAATTTCTTGAGTCAGTAAGACACGTGCGATACCATTTTCATCAACTTCTAGGTGATCATAGACATAACCTTGAAGTTTAGCAATTTTAAAGCTCATAGTGTCCATTTTACGTGTTAATTCAGCATAGTCAAAGTTATGTTCTCTTAGTTTACTAGCAATTCGAAGGGTACGAGCAGAAGTAGACGGATAAAGGAAACGGCCTGTATCGCCAATAATTCCAGCGCAGAGCATTTTAGCAGCGTAGTCGGATAATTCTAGGTTAGTTGCTTCAGCAAAGAGAGCAATCATCTCACTGGCACTGCTAGAGTTGGTATCTACCCAAACAAGATCTCCATAGACTTCGTCATTTGGATGGTGGTCAATCTTAATGAGAAAATCACCTTGACTATAGCGCTTATCATCAATACGAGCAGTATTAGCTGTATCACAGACGATGACAAGGGCTCCTTGGTAGGCACTATCTTCGACAGAATCCATTTCAGCCATCCAAGTAAGAGTTGGTTCATCAAAACCAACGGCTTTGATGGTTTTTTCTGGGAAATGATGTTCCAGCAAGGATTTCAATCCAGCCTGACTTCCCAAGGCATCAGGGTCTGGTTTCATATGACGATGAATGATAATCGTGTCGTATTCTTTGATTTTTTCTAAAATTTGGTGGCAAATTTCCATAAGTGACCTCAATTCTTTCTTATTTCATTTTAGCACAAGAGTTTTTATTTTTAAAATGAAAAAGATGTGATATAATGGAGAAAGATAAATTGAGGAGGACGATATGGCATTAGCAAAAATTGTATTTGCCAGTATGACCGGTAATACCGAAGAAATTGCAGATATTGTAGCAGATAAATTGCGTGAATTGGGCTTAGAGGTGGATGTTGATGAGTGTACAACTGTTGACGCATCTGACTTTCTTGAAGCAGATATCGCAATCGTTGCAACCTACACTTACGGTGATGGAGAGTTACCAGATGAGATGATGGACTTCTACGAGGACCTAGCAGATCTTAATTTGAGTGGTAAAATCTACGGTGTAGTAGGATCAGGTGATACTTTCTACGATGAGTTCTGTAAAGCTGTTGATGACTTTGATCGTGTATTTGTGGCAACAGGAGCTGAAAAGGGATCAGAGTGTGTCAAAGTGGATCTCTCTGCAGAAGAAGAAGATATCGAACGCTTGGAACAATTTGCAGAAGAATTGGCTGCTAAAGTAGGATAAGCATGAAGTTGCACTGATGAAAGTTGTCAGTGCAGTTTTTGTTAGATAACCCTAAGAATGTACTGGCCCATTTAGAAGCTTTTTGATACAATCATTCAAATAATGAAGGAGACTCTATGGATTTAGATATTATTAGACAAGAAATCGATCAAATTGATGACCAAATCGTAAAACTCTTAGAAGAAAGAATGCATCTAGTTGAGGGTGTAGTGGCTTATAAAAAAGCTTCAGGAAAAGCTATTCTCGATACTAAAAGAGAAGAAGCCATCTTTGAGAAGGTCAGAAGTCATGTCAGAAATAAAAAATACGAAGAGACAATCGTTGAGACTTTTTCTGATATTCTCAAACGTTCACGCGATTATCAGGATAAAAACATCAAATGAAAAAAGAACAATTTTACCCACTAGGAATCTTTCTAGCTGCCATGCTAGGAGGACTTATCCGATATCAGATTTCGAGATGGTTGCCAGCTAGTCCAGGCTTTCCATGGGGAACTCTCTTTGCTAACTATCTAGGAATTTTCTGCTTAGTCTATCTTGTCAAAGGTTATTTGGTTTATAAGGGAAGCAGTAAAGGTGTCATTTTAGCGCTTGGAACTGGCTTCTGTGGAGGATTAACGACTTTTTCAAGCCTCATGTTAGATGGCGTAAAATTGCTGGATAGAGGTTCTTACCTAAGTCTAGTAGTCTATCTAGTTCTGAGCATTGGTGGTGGACTTTTATTGGCTTATTATTTAGGGAGGAAGAAATGGTAGTATTATATCTAGCACTTGCTTGTGGATTAGGTGCTCTCGTGCGTTATTTCTTTTCACGTTATAATCAGGGTTCAGTACTGCCTCTAGGAACTCTCATAGCTAATCTACTGGGCTGTTTTTTGATCGGCTTATTTTACAATCATGTGGAGTCTAAAGAAGTATATCTTATCCTTGCCACAGGATTTTGTGGAGGTCTAACCACTTTTTCAACCTTGAATGACGAACTCCAAAGGTTGCTAAGCGATAAGAAGGTATTTTATTCTTACCTGATTTTGACCTACCTAGGTGGTTTAGTTGCGATTTTTTTAGGAATTCTGCTATAAATTTCTTTACTTTTTTGTGGAAATTTGGTAAACTGTATCTTGTGTGTAATGGACGCACAAAAATACAGTTTATCCGCTGAGGAAGATTCCTCAAGATTGACAAAGATAGGAGAATAAAATGAATCCATTAATCCAAAGCTTGACTGAAGGTCAACTTCGTACAGATATCCCATCATTCCGTCCTGGTGACACTGTTCGTGTACACGCGAAAGTTGTCGAAGGTAACCGTGAACGTATCCAGATTTTTGAAGGTGTTGTTATCGCACGTAAAGGTGCTGGTATCTCAGAAAACTACACAGTTCGTAAAATCTCTAACGGTGTAGGTGTTGAGCGTATCTTCCCAATCCACACTCCACGTGTTGAAAAAATCGAAGTTGTACGTTACGGTAAAGTACGTCGTGCGAAATTGTACTACTTGCGTGCACTTCAAGGTAAGGCAGCTCGTATCAAAGAAATCCGTCGTTAATTCGACTAAAGAACTCTGCTCATTCAGCAGAGTTTTTATCTAGCTCCCTTAGTTCAATGGATATAACAACTCCCTCCTAAGGAGTAGTTGCTGGTTCGATTCCTGCAGGGGGCAGTAATCAGACATCAAAAACCGCTCGGCTGAGCGGTTTTCATCTATTCTTTCCTTTTACAACACCCAAGTTCGAATGGCATGGGCTACGCCAGATTCATCATTTGTTTTGGTGATGTATTTGGCGATTTTTTTGAGTTCTGGATTTCCATTTTCCATAACAACTGGGTTACCTACTACTTCAAGCATAGCACGGTCATTTTCTTCGTCTCCGATAGCCATGGTTTCATCCTTGCTTAGTCCAAGTTTTTCAGCTAGGTGAGTGATAGCTGAGCCCTTGTCTACATTCTTTTTAAGGAGCTCAAGGTAGAAAGGAGCAGATTTGTTGATGGAGTAGCGCTCATAAAATTCTGCAGGAATCTTTTCAATAGCGGCATCCAGAATTTCAGGCTCATCGATAAACATACACTTGACGATTTCCTTGTCAGCCATTTCTTCAGGTGTACGGTAGAAAATAGGCATGCTGACGAGGGTTGATTCGTGAACGGTATATTTTCCGATATTACGATTGGCAGTATAGATGCCGTCCTTGGTAATAGCGTGCATATGGACGCCAAGTTTGCGGCTAAGGAATTCCATATCCAGATAATCCTCATAAGTCAAGGATTCGCTGATAATTTCATGTCCTGTAGCTGTTTCTTGAACAAGGGCACCGTTGAATGTAACAACGTAGTCACCTTGGTCTCTCAACTGCAAGTCATCCAGAAGTTTGGCAACACCTGCGATAGGGCGGCCAGTTGCAATCACGACTTTGACATCAGCTTTTTTGGCATCTTGGATGGCAGAAAAGACTTCAGGAGTGATTTCCTTTTGGCTATTGACTAGGGTTCCGTCAATATCGACGGCGATTAGTTTAATACTCATAAATTTCCTCTTCTAGTTTTTATTTGGAGTAAAATGATCATTCTCAATCAAGTGTAAAAATTGCTGGGTAATGCTTGCAAAAATGCTATTTTGGTCCAACATTTCTTTCGGGAAATAAAAACGATTATCTCCGTGGCGACTGCCAGCAAGGGATTGAACGATAGGCGAAAGGCTAGAAAGTTCTGCTAGTTCACCATTTTTCTGTAAAATCTCAATCTGTGTCCGTGGGTTTTCTGATTCGGGCCGATAGATATCATAAGGAAGGTCAAAGTTCTTATGAATAGCTGTGTAGTAGTCGGGATCAAAGCCGATGTCTTCTACTAATTTTCTCATAGATGCAAGCTGTTCTTGATCTTCTTGTGAAAAGGTAATGGATTTAAAGACTTTGCGATTGACAAAACGTTGTGACAGGTCTGCTAGTATCTTGTCAGGACTAGTCATCCAGAGCTGGAAGTAGGTATTCATCACACCATCATCCAGAGCCAGATAGTCAGCTAAGATAACATTTTTTTCGAAAAATGGCAGTAGATGCGGGGATGTAAGAGTAAAGAAGTCTTTGTTATCTGGATAAAGTTCTTTAGCACGTTTCAAAAGATTCTGCAGAAGAACTTCCATAGCACGTGTTGCAGGATGGAAATAAACCTGCATATACATTTGATAGCGACTAAGAACATAGTCTTCGATGGCATGCATCCCGTTTCGTTGAAAGGCAATTCCGTTCTCGATAGGGCGAATAACTCGTAAGATACGTGTTAGGTCAAATTCCCCATAAGAAGCCCCTGTAAAATAGGAGTCACGTAAGAGATAGTCCATGCGATCTGCATCGATTTGACTCGAAATCAGCTGGACCACCTGCTTATTTGGATAAGTGTGGTCTATAACGCTAGCTACCTTTTCAGGAAAATCTGGCGCTACTTGTAGCAGGACTTGATGAATTTCCGTCTCAGGACTTTGGATAATTTCCTGCGTAATCGCCTCATGATCGGTATCAAAGAGATTTTCAAAGGTATGCGAGTAGGCTCCATGGCCTAGGTCATGAAGGAGGGCTGCAGTCATGGTTAGGAGGGACTCCGAAGGATCCCATTCTTTAGGATACTTTTCCTCAAAAATCTCGGTGATGCGACGTGCAATCTCGTAAACACCTAGACAGTGAGAGAAACGACTATGTTCTCCACCATGAAAGGTGTAACTGGATGTTCCTAGTTGCTTGATACGACGCAAGCGTTGAAATTCTTTGGTATTGATTAAGTCATAGATAATCTGATTATCAACATGGATATAATTGTGAACAGGGTCACGAAATACTTTTTCATTCATAAAACCATTATAGCAAAAAGCTACAGTTTTTGGTAAAATAGTAGGATAAGAGTGTAGAAAGAGGACTTGAAGTGAAGATTCGAATGAGAAATACCATCCAATTTGATGAACAATTGGAAGTGATCGACCAACTTTATGATGTTGAGTTACGTGAGAAAGGTGATTTTTCCTATCTCCTTTTTTACAATGAAGAGAAGGAAAAAGTGGTACTCAAGTTTAATGATACAGAGTTGGTGATGTCTCGATTTTCCAACCCTAAGACCATCATGCGTTTTCTGAAGGAAGCTGATAGTTTAGCCTATATTCCTACACCAATGGGGATACAGGAGTTTATCATCCAAACAAGCCATTATCAAGTTGATCAGCAAAAGATTGAACTAGCCTATCAACTACAAAACAAAGAAGGAAATCCATTTGCGAACTATCGCTTAGAAATTACCTGGGGGTAATAAAGCCGGTGGAGGAGAAATCAGTAGATAAAGTTTCGATTTCGAAGTTCTAAATCAACTAGCAGGTCAAAGTTTTTTTGCTAATAAAAAATGAGGTTGGGATTTTTGTCCCAGCCTCTATTTGATATAGAGTTCTTGATTTTTCAAGACAATTTCACGTACACTTGCAAATTTCTTCAGCTTTTTAATGTCTTCGGGATGCGTTACAAGTGTGATTACATAGCCCTCTTTTCCCATACGTCCTGTACGGCCAGCGCGGTGAGTGTAAGTTTCCATATCTCTAGGAACGTCAAAGTTAACCACGCATTCCAAGCTATCAATGTCGATACCACGAGCTAGAAGGTCTGTTGCAAGAAGCAGTGTTAGTTGCTTGTCTTTGAGTTTTTCGAGAATAACTTTTCTGAATTTAACGTTGACATCGCTAGCTAGTGAAACAGCTAAAACATCGCGATACTGCAATTTTTCCTCAGCGCTTCCGAGGTCTGACAAACTATTAAAGAATACCAGTCCACGGAAGTCATCGACATGTGCTAGTTTACGAAGCATATCTACTCTGTGTCGTTGGTCTACTTGCATGTAGAAGTGTTGGATGTTATCGAGCTTTTGATCGGATAGATCAATCGTGCGCGTGTTAGGTGCAATCTTATCTTGGTCAAATTTGGTAGTGGCACTCATATAGATGAGTTGGTGGTCACGAGGTGCGTAGTGAGTGATTTTCTCAACAAAGTGAATTTGAGAATCATCTAGCAACTGATCGAACTCATCAAGAATGATCGTTTCCACATTCATCATCTTGATTTTTTTCAATTTGATCAGTTCAAAGATACGCCCAGGAGTTCCAATAAGGATTTCTGGGCATTTTTTAAGTCGTTCGATTTGACGTTTCTGACTCGAACCAGAAAGGAAGAGTTGAGCAGTCAAGCCAATTGCTTCACCCCAAGTTTTAGTTACCTCAAAAATCTGACCAGCCAGTTCAGTATTTGGTGCTAAAATCAATAGTTGCTGCGCTTTTTTCTTTTGGAGACGGAGAAGACTTGGTAGGAGATAAGCTAAAGTTTTTCCTGTACCAGTTGGACTGACTCCAAGGAGGGTTTGACCGTCTAAAATCGGATCAAAAATCTGAGTTTGAATGGGTGTGAATTCTTGAAAGCCGAGTTGTTCGGCTAGCTCTAGCCATTCTGTAGGTAGTTTGGTTTTCATTTTTCTGCCTCAAATCTAATGCCAGCAGTCTGGCGCATAGTGAAAATTAGGTTATGGACGTGTGACGCATCCTCTAACCAAGCTTGGTAAAGTTCTGGGTTTGGCTGCTTGATCATGTTAGCAAAAGCAGCGACCTCCTCAGTCATGGTATGAGGTGCCTGGTGAATAGGTAGATGTATTTCATTTCCTTGATGATCTGTGAAAATAGCTGAGCGGACATGTTCGATAGTGTTGAGCGTCAGTGTTCCATCTGTTGTATATATTTCGCAAGGCAGATTAGAAGTAATATTTTTACCAGCCTTGATGTGAACTTGATATTCAAGATAAGATAAGATACCATCTCCATTTAAGTCAATGGTGTTGTCAAGTTGCTGAGTTTGATAGGTCGCATCAAGTGCCTTTCCAAACAAGCGAACCGCAGCATAGATCGGATAAATTCCCAAGTCCATGAGAGCCCCACCAGCAAAACGGTCTGAAAAAACATTTGGAGTGTTTCCAGAAAGAAGGTCAGGCATCTTAGAAGAATACTTGGCATAGTTAAAATCTGCACCTAAAACTTGCTTGTCTGCTAAAAAGTTTTTAATAAGGGTGAAGGCTTCCTCATGATAGTTTCTTGCTGCTTCAAAGATGAAACGGTGATTCTCCTGAGCTATTTTAATTAATTCTTGCCATTCTTGTGATTGAGTCACCGCTGGTTTTTCAAGGATAACATGCTTAGCCGATGCTAGAGCAAGCTTGGCTTGAGTAAAGTGCAGAGAATTGGGACTTGCGATATAGACAATATCAAAATCAGACTGGAAGAAATCCTCTAAATTATCAAATAGACTAACATCTGTATAGGAACTAGCAAATTGCTGAGCAGTCGTGAGCTTTCTTGAATAAACAGCCACTAACTGGAATTCCTGACTAGCATGAGCAGCTTCTATAAAGTGGTAGCTGATTGCACCAGTACCGATAATACCGAGTTTAAGCATGAAATCTCCTTTTCTACAAGTAATGACTGCTTTCATTATATCACAGATAGACTAAACTAGCCAAAGGGAGACAATTCTTTTATTTGACACTTCGAATTTTTATCAAAAAATGGTACAATAGATTCAGAAAAAATAGGAGTGTAGTATGAGATTATTACCTATGAGAAAAATTTCTCGTCATTCAAAAAGATTGGCGCTTTTTTTGACTTTTTGTGCGGGTTATGTAGATGCCTATACCTTTATCATACGTGGAAATACTCTAGTTGCAGGCCAAACGGGAAATGTCGTTTTCCTTTCCGTTGGTCTCATTCAAGACAATGTTTCAGATGCCAGCGCCAAGGTAATGACCTTGATTTCCTTCATGGTGGGTGTCTTCCTTTTGACAGTCTATAAAGAAAAGTTGAGGATTGTAAGAAAACCAATTCTATCCCTTATTCCACTAGCAATTTTATCTTTGATAATAGGATTTGTTCCCTTGACGGTTGATAATATATACATAGTACCACCGTTAGCATTTTGTATGGGACTTGTAACAACAGCATTCGGAGAAGTTTCAGGAATTGCATACAACAATGCATTTATGACTGGAAATATCAAACGAACAATGTTAGCATTTGGTGAATATGTTCGCACAAAACATACACCTTTTTTAAGAGAAGGTCTCATCTTTGTTAGCTTGCTGTCGAGTTTTGTGCTTGGGGTTGTTGTATCAGCTTATCTGAGTATTTTTTATGAAGAAAAAACAATTTTAGGGATTCCAATCATGATGAGTATTTTTTATCTAAGTATGCTTTTTGCATCTTGGAGGAAAAAAATAAGAGAAAAAGTTTAAATTCGATGATAAATACTTGTCAAAAACTAGGAATCATGCTATACTTGAAGAGTTGACTATGCACGATCCTGTGCAACCGCACGAACATCGTTGCTTGATTTTCAAGTGTAAGTGGTTCGTCCCACGATGCTAGGCGAGTCTTCACAAAAATATGGGGAAACCCCAAAAAATCATAGGAGGTGCATAATGAGCACATACGCAATTATCAAAACTGGCGGAAAACAAGTTAAAGTTGAAGTTGGTCAAGCAATCTACGTTGAAAAATTGAACGTTGAAGCTGGTCAAGAAGTTACTTTTAACGAAGTTGTTCTTGTTGGTGGTGAAAACACTGTTGTCGGAACTCCACTTGTTGCTGGAGCTACTGTAGTTGGAACTGTTGAAAAACAAGGAAAACAAAAGAAAGTTGTTACTTACAAGTACAAACCTAAAAAAGGTAGCCACCGTAAACAAGGTCACCGTCAACCATATACTAAAGTTGTCATCAACGCAATCAACGCTTAATTTTAAGGAGAACACATGATACAAGCAGTCTTTGAGAGAGCCGAAGATGGCGAGCTGAGGAGTGCGGAGATTACTGGACACGCCAAAATTGGCGAAAACGGCTTTGACGTCGTGTGTGCATCGGTTTCTACGCTTGCCACTAACTTTGTCAATTCAATTGAGAAATTTGCAGGCTATGAACCAATCTTACAATTAAACGAAGATGAAGATGGTTATCTAATGGTGGAAATTCCTAAAGATATCCCTTCACATCAGAGAGAAATGACTCAGTTGTTTTTTGAATCATTTTTCTTAGGTATGGCAAACTTATCGGAGGACTCTTCTGAGTTCGTCCAAACCAGAGTTATCACAGAAAACTAACACGGAGGAAAACATTATGTTAAAAATGACTCTTACTAACATGCAACTTTTCGCCCACAAAAAAGGTGGAGGTTCTACATCAAACGGACGCGATTCACAAGCAAAACGTCTTGGAGCTAAAGCAGCTGACGGACAAACTGTAACAGGTGGATCAATCCTTTACCGTCAACGTGGTACACACATCTATCCAGGTGTAAACGTTGGACGTGGTGGAGACGATACTTTGTTCGCTAAAGTTGAAGGCGTAGTACGCTTTGAACGTAAAGGTCGCGATAAAAAACAAGTTTCTGTTTACCCAATCGCAAAATAAAAAGGTCCAGTGAACCTTTTTATCCCGAGCCTTGAAATGAAAAGGCGAGGAAGCTAGAAGTAGCATTAAATAAGGCTTTCCGAGTTTTCGGAGAGCCTATTTTTTTATTCCAAAAGAATATAAGAAATTAAAACCCTGTTCATTCGTATTTTATATATAAAACAAAGTATGAAAACGTAACGCAATTTTAAGACTTTTTGGTAAATTAAGAGTATAATCAAAGTGTAATGCCTTTTTTATAGATAATACACTAATATATTGAAGGCCTTCGTAAGATAAATATAAATTTTATTTCAAGGAGGAATAATGGAAAAGTACTTTGGTGAAAAACAGCAGCGTTTTTCATTTAGAAAATTATCAGTAGGACTTGTATCTGCGACGATTTCAAGTTTATTTTTTATGTCTGTATTAGCTAGTTCATCTGTAGAGGCTCAAGAGACTAAAGGTGTTCACTATAAATATGTGACAGAGTCAGAGTTATCATCAGAAGAAAAGAAGCAGCTTGTCTATGATATTCCGACATACATGGAGAATGATGATGAGACTTATTATCTTGTTTATAAGTTAAATTCCCAAAATCAACTGGGAGAATTGCCAAATACTGGAAGCAAGAATGATATGCAAGCCCTAGTTACTGGTGCTAGCTTAGCTGCTCTGGGAATTTTAATTTTTGCCGTTTCTAAGAAAAAAGTTAAGAATAAAACGGTATTACATTTAGTATTGGTTGCAGGAATAGGAAATGGTGTTCTTGTATCCGCTCATGCTTTAGAAAATAATCTTTTGCTAAATTACAATACTGACTATGAATTGACCTCTGGAGAAAAATTACCTCTTCCTAAAGCCATTTCAGGTTACACATATATTGGATATATCAAAGAGGGGAAAACGACTTCTGAGTCTAAAGTAAATAATCAAGAAAAATCAGTAGCCACTCCTACAAAACAACAAAAGGTGGATTATAGTGTTACACCAAATTTTGTAGAACATCCATCAACAGTACAAACTATGCAGGAACAAACATCTGTTTCTTCAACTAAGCCGACAGAAGTTCAAGTAGTTGAAAAAACTCTCTCTGCAGAATTAACCAATCCAAGAAAAGAAGAGAAACAATCTTCAAATTCTGCCGTTGTAAGCGCAAAAGGCGAACCTGCAACCCAATCTGCCTTACCAGAAGCAGTTGTAACTGACAAAGGCGAACCTGCAACCCAACCCGCTTTACCAGAAGCTGTGGTAAGTGACAAAGGCGAGCCTGCAGTTCAACCAGAGCTTCCCGAAGCAGTTGTAACTGACAAAGGCGAACCTGCAACCCAACCCGCTTTACCAGAAGCTGTGGTAAGTGACAAAGGCGAGCCAGCAGTCCAACCAGCGTTACCAGAAGCTGTTGTAACCGACAAAGGGGTGCCTGCAGTTCAACCAGAGTTGCCAGAAGCTGTTGTAACCGATAAAGGTGAACCTGCAGTTCAGCCTGAATTACCAGAAGCTGTTGTGAGTGACAAAGGTGAGCCAACTGTCCAACCCGCTTTACCGGAAGCTGTAGTAACTGAAAAAGGGGAACCTGCAATTCAGCCAGAGTTACCAGAAGCTGTAGTAACTGAAAAAGGGGAACCTGCAGTCCAACCTGAATTGCCGGAAGCTGTTGTAAGTGACAAAGGCGAGCCTGCAGTCCAACCAGAGTTTCCCGAAGCTGTAGTAAGTGACAAAGGCGAACCTGCAACCCAACCTGCCTTACCAGAAGCTGTAGTAACTGAAAAAGGGGAACCTGCAATTCAGCCAGAGTTACCAGAAGCTGTAGTAACTGAAAAAGGTGAACCTGCAGTCCAAGCAGAGTTACCAGAGGCTGTAGTAACCGACAAAGGCGAACCAGAGATTCACCCAGCGTTACCAGAAGCGGTTGTAACTGACAAAGGTGAGCCTGAACAGGTAGCCCCACTTCCAGAATACACTGGTGATATTGATCAAGTAAAGCCAGATATTCCGACTGAAAAAACGAAAGAGCAGGATCCAGAAAAAACACTCGAATTAAGAAATGTTTCGGATATTGAGTTGTACAGCCAGACGAATGGGACTTATAGACAACATATTTCATTGGATGGAATTCCAAAGAATACGGATAATTACTTTGTCAAGGTGAAATCTTCAGCATTTAAAGATGTCTATCTACCAGTAGCTTCAATAACTGAAGAGGAAAGAAATGGTCAGCCAGTTTATAAAATTACAGCTAAGGCTGAGAAACTCCAGCAAGAGCAGAACAATAAATATGTCGACAATTTCACCTTCTACCTCGATAAGAAGGCTACAGAGGAAAAGACAAACTTTACTTCCTTTAGTAATCTGGTCAAAGCTATAAACCAAAATCTCTCTGGAACCTATCATTTAGCAGCTAGCCTGAATGCTAACGAAGTGGAGCTTGGTCCTGATGAAAGATCCTATATCAAGGGAACCTTTACTGGTCAGTTGATTGGAGAAAAAGATGGTAAGAAGTATGCTATTTATAACTTGAAAAAACCTCTGTTTGAAAACTTGAGTGGTGCTACAGTAGAAAAACTGAGTCTAAAAAATGTTGCTATTTCAGGTAAAAATGATATTGCTTCACTGGCAAATGAAGCTACAAATGGCACAAAGATCAAACAAGTTCATGTCGATGGTGTTCTGGCTGGAGAACGTGGTATCGGTGGTTTGTTGGCTAAGGCAGACCAATCAAGCATTACAGAAAGTAGTTTCAAGGGAAGAATTGTCAATACCTATGAAACAACCGCTGCCTATAATATTGGTGGTCTGGTCGGTCATTTGACAGGAAACAAAGCTTCACTGACTAAATCAAAAGCGACAGTAGCCATTTCATCCAACACCAATAGTTCAGATCAGACTGTTGGTGGGCTAGCAGGTCTAGTAGATCAAGATGCGCATATACAGGATAGCTATGCTGAAGGTGATATCAACAATGTCAAGCACTTTGGTAGAGTCGCGGGTGTAGCTGGATATTTGTGGGATCGAAAAACGAATGAGGAACAGCATGCAGGAAGATTGACCAATGTACTAAGTGATGTCAATGTAACCAACGGGAATGCCATTACCGGTTACCACTACAATGGAATGAAGGTGAAGGACACATTCAGCAGTAAGGCGAACAGAGTATACAATGTCACCTTGGTTAGGGATGAAGTCATCAGCAAAGAATCCTTTGAAGAAAGAGGAACAATGCTAGATGCTTCTGAAGTGACTAATAAAAAAGCAGAAATTAATCCTCTCACTCCTCCAACAGTGGAACCCCTTTCAACAAGTGGTAGTAAAGAAAGTGATTTTTCTGAGGTGAAGCATTATCAAGCTAACCGTGCTTTGGTTTATAAGAACATTGAAAAATTGTTACCTTTCTATAACAAGGCGACCATCGTGAAATACGGAAACCTGGTTAAGGAGAACAGTCTCTTATATCAAAAAGAACTCTTGTCCGCAGTTATGATGAAGGATGACCAAGTAATCACAGATATTGTTTCTAACAAACAGACTGCAAATAAACTCTTGCTTCACTATCAGGACCATTCATCTGAGAAGCTCGATCTCAAGTACCAGACTGATTTTGCCAAGCTAGCAGAATATAGTTTAGGGGATACAGGACTCCTCTACACTCCAAATCAATTCTTGTATGACCAAGACTCTATCATTAAGCAAGTCTTACCTGACTTACAAAAGGTTGACTATAAGTCGGATGCCATCAGAAAGATACTCGGAATTTCTCCAGATGTCAAGCAAACTGAGCTCTATCTGGAAGACCAGTTCGTCAAAACAAAACAAAATTTGGCAAACAGTTTGAAAAAACTCTTGTCAGCAGATGCTGGACTTGCTGGTGACAACCCAGTTACCAGAGGCTATCTTGTAGATAAAATCAAGAACAATAAGGAAGCCTTGCTACTCGGTTTAACTTATTTAGAACGTTGGTATAACTTTAGCTATGGTCAAGTGAATGTCAAAGACCTAGTTATGTATCATCCGGACTTCTTTGGTAAAGGAAATACTTCACCATTAGATACTCTGATTGAGTTAGGTAAATCTGGCTTTAACAATCTTCTTGCTAAAAACAATGTCGATACTTATGCTATCAGTCTTGCCAGCCATCATGGAACGACAGATTTGTTTAGCACGCTAGAAAATTACCGAAAAGTCTTTTTACCAAACACTAGCAATAATGACTGGTTTAAAAAACAGACCAAAGCTTTCATTGTCGAAGAAAAATCCACTATTGCAGAGGTCAAAGCCAAGCAAGAGCAAGCAGGGACTAAGTATTCTATCGGTGTTTATGACAGAATTACTAGTAGTACTTGGAAATACCGCAATATGGTCTTGCCTCTCCTCACCTTGCCAGAAAGATCTGTATTTGTCATCTCAACCTTGTCTAGCCTAGGATTTGGCGCTTACGATCGCTACCGCAACAGCGATTATAAGGCTGGAGATGAACTCAATAAGTTTGTTGAAGATAATGCACGTGAAACAGCCAAACGTCAGCGAGATCACTATGATTATTGGTATCGTATTTTAGATAAAGAAGGACGTGAAAAGCTCTATCGTACAATTTTACTTTATGATGCCTATAAGTTTGGAGATGATACAACATCTGGAAAAGCTACAGTTGAGGCTCAGTTTGATAGTACCAATCCGGCGATGAAGAATTTCTTTGGTCCAGTGGGGAATAAAGTAGTTCACAATCACCATGGTGCTTATGCAACTGGAGATGGCGTTTACTATATGTCCTATCGTATGTTAGATAAGGATGGAGCTATCACCTATACCCATGAGATGACACATGATTCAGATCAGGATATTTACCTTGGTGGCTATGGTCGAAGAAGTGGCTTAGGACCGGAGTTCTTCGCAAAAGGCTTATTGCAAGCTCCTGATCAACCAAGTGATGCAACCATTACCATCAACTCTATCTTGAAACATAAAACATCAGATAGTACAGAAGGCCAGCGATTGCAAGTACTTGATCCAACTACAAGATTTAATGACGCAGCAGATCTTCAGAACTACGTCCACAATATGTTTGATGTCGTTTACATGTTGGAATATCTCGAAGGGCAATCTATTGTGAAACAGCTAGATGCTTATCAGAAAATGACGGCTCTGAGAAAAATCGAGAATAAATACGTGAAAGATCCTGCAGATGGAAATGAGGTTTACGCTACTAACGTTGTACAAAATCTGACAGAAGAAGATGCCAAAAAATTGACTACCTTTGATAGTTTAATTAAAAATAATATCTTGTCAGCTCGTGAATATAAGTCTGGGGAATATGAAAGAAACGGTTACTATACGATTAAACTCTTTGCCCCAATCTATTCGGCTCTGAGCAGTAAGGGAACTCCGGGTGATTTGATGGGACGTAGGATAGCTTATGAACTTCTGGCTGCCAAAGGCTTTAAGGATGGAATGGTACCATATATCTCGAATCAATATGAAAAAGATGCAAAAGCGGCGGGAAGTAAGATTAATTCTTATGGTAAAGAAGTAGGTTTAGTTACAGATGAACTTGTCCTTCAAAAAGTATTTAACGGTCAATATAAAACTTGGGCAGATTTCAAGAAAGCTATGTACCAAGAACGGGTGGATCAGTTTAGAAACTTGAAGCCGGTTACCTTCAACGATCCAACTAAATCTTGGGCAAGTTTTGCAAGAAAGACGATTCATAGTGTAGAAGAACTGCAGCGATTAATGGACGAAGCTGTCCGTAAGGATGCAGATGAGAATCGTTATTCTTGGGACAACTATAATCCAGAATATGATAGTGCAGTTCATAAGTTAAAGAGAGCAGTGTTTAAGGCCTATCTAAATCAAACTGATGATTTTAGAAGTTCAATTTTCGAAAATAAAAAATAGTGTTTACTATTAGGAAATAAAATTAAAGAAGGTGATTACGCTTGTCATTATTTAAAAAAGAACGGTTTTCAATCCGAAAAATCTGTGGGATTGTTGGTTCATTTTTACTCGGAAGTATCTTGGTTGCACCGTCAGTCATTCATGCTTCTACCTATCATTACATTGAAAAAAGCGCTCTTACAAAGGAAGAACAAAGAAAGATTCAAGCAGGAATTCCTACTGATAATGAGGTAATTTATGCTCTTATTTATCAGCAGGAAGCTCTTCCTGCAACAGGTTCATCTACTTCTGTGCTTACAGCTTTAGGACTATTAGCTGTTGGTAGTTTAGTCCTTTTGGTTCATAAAAAGAAAAAAGTTAGTAGTTTGTTCTTAGTTACTACTATCGGAATGATTAGTCTTTCTAGTATGCAAGCTCTCGATATAAGCAATCCTTTGAAAGCTCCAAGTAATGAAGGAATAGTTCAAATTGCTGGATATCGTTATATTGGATACTTACCGCTTGATGATGATGCAATTTCAGAAATTCAACATAAGAATGAGGGGACAAAAAATGTTCCAGTATCTGAAATTCAAAGTATTCCTAATGAAGCGCCTAAAGCAGAAAAACCAGAACATACAGCACCAGTTGGTGGTAATCTGGTTGAGCCCGAAGTTCATGAAAAACCAGAATATACTGCACCGGTAGGAACAGTTCCTGATATGGCTCCTAAAGCTGAGAAGCGAGCATACACTGAGCCTGTAGGTATGGCTCCAGACGAAGCACCTAAATCAGAGAAACCAGAGTACACTAAACCAGTGGGTACAGTTCCAGACGAAGCGCCTAAGGCTGAGAAACCAGAGTACACTCAACCTGTGGGTACAGTGCCTGACGAAGCACCTAAAGCAGACAAGCCAGAATACACTGAACCCGTAGGCACAGTCCCAGATGAGGCTCCTAAGGCAGAGAAGCTAGAATATACAGCACCAGTTGGTGGTAATCTGGTAGAACCTGAGGTTCAACCGGCATTACCCGAAGCTGTTGTAACTGATAAAGGTGAACCGGAAGTTCAACCAGCGTTACCCGAAGCTGTTGTAACTGAAAAAGGTGAGCCGGAAGTTCAACCGACATTACCCGAAGCAGTTGTGACTGACAAAGGGGAACCAGAAGTTCAGCCAGCCTTACCCGAAGCAGTTGTGACTGACAAAGGGGAACCAGAAGTTCAACCGACATTACCCGAAGCAGTTGTGACTGACAAAGGGGAACCTGAGGTTCAACCAGCCTTACCCGAAGCAGTTGTGACTGACAAAGGGGAACCAGAAGTTCAGCCAGCCTTACCCGAAGCAGTTGTGACTGACAAAGGGGAACCAGAAGTTCAACCAACCTTACCCGAAGCAGTTGTGACTGACAAAGGGGAACCAGAAGTTCAGCCAGCCTTACCCGAAGCAGTTGTGACTGACAAAGGGGAACCAGAAGTTCATGAAAAACCAGCATACACTGAACCGGTAGGCACAGTTCCAGAAGAAGCACCCAAGTCCGAGAAGTCAGAATACACGGAATCTGTAGGTACAACAGGAGTAGATGAAACAGGAAACTTAATTGATCCGCCGGTTATTGAAATCTCAGAGTATACCGATCCACTAGCTACAGTTCCTGACGTTGCTCCAGAGAGAGAAGAGCTTCCTGCTTTACATACTGATATTCGTACAGAGACTATTCCTAAAACTATCACAGAAGAATCTGATTCTAGCAAATTTATAGGTGATGATTCTATTAAACAAGTTGGTGAGGATGGCGAACGTCAAATTGTTACTAGCTATGAAGAGTTACATGGCAAAAAAATCAGTGACCCAGTTGAAACAGTAACTATTTTGAAAGAAATGAAGCCTGAAATTCTTGTAAAAGGTACCAAAGAAAAGCCCAAAGAAAAAACGGCTCCTGTTTTGACTCTGACCACTGTATCTAAGGATGTTTTAGCTAAGTCTGCTACAATTAACTACAATCTAGAAAATCAAGACAATGCTACAATTACACGCATTGTAGCGATTATCAAAGAAGGTGGAAAAATTGTAAAAACGCTTGATTTAAAAACCGATAACTTATCTCAAGTATTAGAGAACTTAGACTATTACAAAGATTATACGATTTCAACCACTATGACTTATGATGTAGGTAAGGGTGCAGAAGTATCGACTTTGGAAGATAAACCTTTACGCTTAGATTTAAAGAAAGTTGAGTTGAAAGATATTGCAAATACCAGTCTCGTACAAGTAAACGAAAGCGGTGTCGAAAGCGATAGTAATCATTTAACCTCTCTTCCAAGTAATGTTAACAACTATTACTTAAAAGTAACCTCCAGAGAAAACAAAGTGACTCGTTTAGCAATTGATAAGATTGAAGAGGTCATTGAGGAAGGTAAGCAGCTTTACAAGATAACGGCAAAAGCACCTGACTTAGTTCAACGTGATAAAGACGGTAAGTTAAGAGATACTTACACTTATTATCTTGAAAAACCGAGGGCTACCGAGGATAAGGTTTATTACAACTTCCATGATTTAGCAAAAGACATGCAAGCAAATCCTACCGGTGAGTTTAAACTTGGTGCAGATTTGAATGCAGTTAACGTTAAGCCAGCAGGTAAAGCTTATGTTATGGCTAAGTTTAGAGGTACTTTATCAAGTGTAGAGAATCATCAGTACACGATTCATAACTTAGAAAGACCTTTGTTTAATGAGGCTGAAGGTGCTACACTCAAAAACTTTAACTTAGGTAATGTAAATATAAACATGCCTTGGGCTGATAAAGTTGCACCTATTGGTAATATGTTTAAGAAGTCTACACTTGAGAATATCAAAGTAGTAGGTTCAGTAACAGGAAATAACGATGTAACCGGTGCTGTTAATAAGTTAGACGAAGCTAATATGCGCAATGTAGCTTTTATTGGCAAGATTAACAGTCTTGGAGATAAAGGCTGGTGGTCTGGTGGACTTGTCAGCGAAAGTTGGATAAGTAACGTTGATAAAGCTTACGTTGATGCTAAGATTAGTGCCAATAAATCTAAATATGGTGGTTTAATTGGTAAACTAGATCATGGTATTGACTCGATGACAGTAGGTAAAAAAGGATTTCTCCGAAATGCTGTAATAAAAGGTACTATGAATTTGATTCAGCATGGCGAAAGTGGAGGTGTAATTCATAACAACTTTAACTGGGGTGTTATTGAAGACGTCGTAACAATGCTTAAAGTAAATAATGGTGAAATTGTCTATGGTTCACCAGCCTTGAATGATAATGACCAATATTTTGGATTAGATAATATCAAACGTGTAAATTATGTAAATGGTGTTGCAAGTGGTTTATCTTCCTACAAGCATTCAAATCGTATTACTGGTATCTCTCAAGCCGAAGCAGACGCCAAAATCGCTAATATGGGGATTACTGCGAATACCTTCGCTATTCAAGATCCAGTTGTAAACAAGTTAAATCGTATCGTTGATAGAGATTCTGAATATAAAGCGATTCAGGACTACCAAGAAACAAGAAACCTAGCTTATCGAAACTTGGAAAAACTGCAACCATTTTATAACAAAGAGTGGATTGTAAACCAAGGGAATAAGTTAACAGATGATTCCAATCTTGTTAAGAAAACTGTTCTGTCTGTAATAGGTATGAAAGCAGGGCAATTTGTCACTGATTTATCAAGTGTGGATAAAATCATGATTCACTATGCCGATGGAACCAAAGAAGAATTTGGGGTATCTGCGGTTTCGGACTCTAAGGTAAAACAAGTCAAAGAATATAATGTAGATGGTTTAGGTGTAGTTTACACTCCTAATATGGTTTATAAGAACAGAGATTCCTTGATTACGAAAGTTAAAGAGAAGTTGAGTTCTGTTGCTTTAGACTCTGCTGAGGTTAAAGCTATTACAAATAACCCTTCATCTCTATACCTAGAAGAAAGCTTCGCTGAGGTTAGAGAGACGTTAGATAAGTTAGTGAAGTCCTTGTTAGAAAATGAAGACCATCAACTGAACAGTGATGAAGTGGCTGAGAAGGCGCTTCTCAAGAAAGTTGAAGATAATAAAGCTAAGATTATATTAGCCTTGACTTATCTAAATCGTTATTATGGTATCGACTATGATGGCTTGAACTTTAAGCATTTGATGATGTTTAAACCAGACTTTTATGGTAAAACACCAAGTATTTTAGATTTCTTGATTCGTATAGGTTCAGCAGAAAAGAATTTAAAAGGAGATAGAAGTTTAGAAGCTTATAGTGAAGTTATTGGTGGTACTATTGGAAAAGGTGAATTAAATGGCTTGTTAGGCTATAACATGCGTTTATTCACTAAGTACACCGACTTAAATGACTGGTTTATTCATGCTGCAAAGAACGTTTATGTTTCTGAGCCTGAGACGACTACAGAGGATTTCAAAGACAAGCGCCATCGTATCTATGACGGTTTGAACAATGACGTGCATAGTCGCATGATTTTACCGTTACTCAACTTGAAGAAAGCACATATTTTTGTCATTTCTACTTACAACACGTTGGCATTCAGTTCTTTTGAAAAATATGGGAAGAATACGGAAGAAGAACGAAATGCTTTCAAAGAGGAGATAAACAAAGTAGCGAAAGCTCAACAAAGATATTTAGACTTTTGGTCTCGTTTAGCTTTACCAAAAGTTCGTAATCAGCTCTTGAAGAGTCAAAACTCCGTACCAACGCCTGTTTGGGATAATCAAAATTATAGCGGTATTAAGAATGCTAGTCGCCGTGGTTATGGTTCAGATGGCAAGGTTGCAACTCCTATTCGTGAGCTATTTGGCCCAACTGATCGTTGGCATCAAGTTAACGGAGCGATGGGAGCGATGGCAAAAATTTATGAACGTCCATGGAAAGATGATCAGGTTTACTTCATGGTAACTGACATGATTAGTCAGTTTGGTATTTCAGCCTTTACACATGAAACAACTCACATAAACGACCGTATGGCTTACTATGGTGGAGATTGGCATCGTGAAGGTACTGACTTAGAAGCCTTTGCTCAAGGTATGTTACAAACCCCTGATAAATCTACTCCGAATAGTGAGTATAAAGCTCTGGGTATCAACATGGCTTATGAGCGTAAAAATGATGGTGAGCAGTACTACAATTATGATCCAGCTAAGTTAGACAGTCGAGACAAGATTGATAGTTATATGAAAAACTACAATGAGTCTATGATGATGTTAGATTACTTAGAAGCTACTGCCGTTATTAAGCAGAAGTTATCTGATAACTCTAAGTGGTTCAAGAAGATGGATAAAGAGTGGCGTACAAATGCGGATAGAAATCGTTTAATTGGAGAACCACACCAGTGGGACAAATTACGTGATTTGACGGAAGAAGAGAAGAAATTACCAATTGATAGCATTGACAAGTTGGTAGATAATAACTTTGTAACTCTTCATGGTATGCCAAATAACGGTCGCTTCCGTACGGAAGGTTTTGATAGTGCTTATCAAACGGTCAATATGATGGCAGGTATCTTTGGCGGGAATACGAGTCGAAGCACCGTAGGTTCTATTTCCTTTAAACACAATACTTTCCGTATGTGGGGTTACTATGGTTATGAGAATGGCTTTATCCCTTATGTTTCTAACAAGTTAAAAGGTGATGCCAACAGAGAAAATAAAGGGCTTTTAGGTGATGATTTCATTATCAAGAAAGTTTCTAATAATCAATTCCAAAACCTCGAAGAGTGGAAGAAACATTGGTATCATGAAGTGTATGCGAAAGCACAGAAAGGCTTTGTTGAGATTGAAGTAGACGGTTCTAAGATTTCAACTTACGCTCAACTTCAAAACTTATTTAACACTGCTGTTGAGAAAGACTTGAAAGAAGGTGGTTTCAAGCATACCGAAGGCCTCAAGTGGAAAGTTTATAAGAAATTATTACAAAACACAGATGGTTTCTTAAATCCATTGTTTAAAATATAAAAGGGACAAGTTTTTTGCTCCCTCTGAAAAGTGGCTCTTTTCTACCATTTGTCAAGTATATCAAGGGCCTTAAGTAAAAAAAGAGATAAGACAGTAGCTATTCTGAGGTTACTGTCTTATTTTTACCACTTATTGATCCATAAAAGGGCACGCTAAAAAACACCTCATCTGGTATTTTTTGTCAACTGTAGTGGGTTGAAGAAAAGCTAATCTCGAGAAAGGACAAATTTCGTCCTTTCTTTTTTGATGTTCAGAGCGATAAAAATGCGTTTTTTGAAGTTTTCAAAGTTCTGAAAACCAAAGGCATTGCGTTTAATAAGTTTGATTAGATTATTAGTGGCTTCCAGTTTGGCGTTAGAATAGGGTAGTTGAAGAGCGTTGACAATTTTCTCTTTGTCCTTTAGAAATGTTTTCAAGACAGTCTGAAAAAGAGGATGAACCAGCTTTAGATTGTCCTCAATGAGTCCAAAGAATTTCTTCGGCTCCTTATTCTGAAAGTGGAAAAGCAAGAGTTGATAGAGATGATAGTGGTGTTTCAAGTCTTCGGAATAGCTCAAAAGCTTGTTTAGGATTTCCTTATTGGTTAAATGCATACGAAAAGTAGGGCGATAAAAATGTTTATCACTCAGTTTACGACTATCCTGATTGATTCATAATTTGTACACGCACACGACTCATAGCACGGCTTAGATGTTGTACAATGTGAAAGCGATCCAGAACGATTTTAGCGTTTGGGAGTGAAACAGTCTCGTAGACTGTTTCAGCCTGAGCCTAGAAATTCGAAAGCGAAGTTGTCTAGTCAAGTCATAATAAGGGCTAAACATATCCATAGTAATGATTTTGACGCGACTTCGGACAGAACTCTCATATTTAAGAAAATGATTTCGGATGATAGATTGTGTTCTACCTTCCAGAACTGTGATGATATTGAGATTGTCAAAATCTTGAGGGTAATTTCTCAAAGTAACTTCCACTTTCCTGACCAAAGTGGAAATTAGTCTAAAACGGATTTTTATGGTGGAATTAAGTGTGAGACGTTTGTTAATTATTTTATAGGATTGGCTATTAGTAAGAAATATGGTATAATATAGGGTGAGACCTTCTTAATAAATAGTGAAAGAGCATAAAATGAAAAAAATTGTCATTAACGGCGGGAGACCATTGAAAGGTGAAATTACAATCAGTGGTGCTAAAAATAGTGTCGTTGCCTTGATTCCTGCCATTATTTTATCAGATGATGTTGTGATTTTGGATTGTGTTCCAGACATCTCTGATGTAGCTAGTCTTATTGAGATTATGGAGATCATGGGAGCTAGTGTCAAGCGTTATGACGATGTTCTTGAGATTGATCCTCGTGGTGTTCAAAATAAACCAATGCCTTATGGTAAAATTAATAGCTTGCGTGCGTCTTATTATTTCTATGGTAGTCTTTTAGGACGTTTTGGTGAAGCAACTGTAGGTTTGCCTGGAGGGTGTGACCTAGGACCACGTCCGATTGATTTGCATTTAAAAGCATTTGAAGCTATGGGAGCTAAGACAACCTACGAGGGAGATAATATGAATCTCTCAACCCAAGGATCAAGTCTACATGGTGCACATATCTATATGGATACTGTTAGTGTTGGTGCAACAATCAATACGATGCTAGCAGCAGTAAAAGCTAAAGGTCGAACAGTTATTGAAAATGCTGCTCGCGAACCTGAAATCATTGATGTGGCTACATTATTAAACAATATGGGAGCTCACATTCGTGGAGCAGGTACGGATATGATTACAATCGATGGTGTGGATAGCTTGCACGGAACACGTCACCAAGTCATCCCAGACCGTATTGAAGCAGGTACATATATTTCAATGGCAGCTGCAGTAGGTCATGGGATTCGAATTAATAATGTACTTTATGAGCATTTAGAAGGATTTATTGCTAAACTTGAAGAAATGGGTGTTCACATGACTATTTCTGAAGACAGTATTTTCGTCGAAGAGCAAACAAATCTAAAGGCTGTTAATATCAAAACAGCTCCTTATCCAGGTTTCGCAACAGATCTTCAACAGCCTATTACTCCTTTGCTATTAAAAGCAGAAGGTCGTGGCACATTGATTGATACAATCTATGAAAAACGTGTCAATCATGTTTTTGAATTAGCCAAAATGAATGCAGATATTTCAACAACAAACGACCACATCCTTTATAAGGGTGGAAATCCTTTGCAGGGTGCAAAAGTTAAGGCGACAGACCTACGTGCTGGAGCTGCCTTGGTTATTGCTGGCTTGATGGCTGAAGGAAAAACAGAGATTACCAATGTAGAATTCATCCTTCGAGGCTACTCGAATATTATCGAAAAATTGCGTAATCTTGGAGCAGATATTGAGCTAATCGAAGATTAGCACTTTGAGGATTGCAATGAATATCTGGACTAAATTAGCAAAATTTTCTTTCTATGAGACGGAACGTTTATATTTCCGTCCCTTCTTTTTTACAGATGTAGATGATTTTCATCAACTTGCATCAGATCCTGAAAATCTCCAATTTATCTTTCCTGCACAAGCAAGTATTGAAGAAAGTCAGTATGCTCTTGCCAATTATTTTATGAAATCACCTTTGGGGATTTGGGCTATTTGTGATAAAAAAGAGCAACGGATGATTGGAGCTATCAAGTTTGAAAAACTTGATGAAATTAAGAAAGAAGCAGAAATTGGCTATTTTTTAAAGAAAGACTATTGGTCTCAGGGGTATATGACTGAAGCAGTTACCAAATTACGAGATTTATCCATGAACGAGTTTGCCTTGAAGCAACTTTCGATTGTGACACATCTAGAAAATGTTGCTAGTCAGAAAGTAGCAGAAAAATCAAATTTTGTTCTTTATCGTCATTTTAAAGGTAGCGATCGTTATACCCGAAAGATGCGGGATTATCTAGAATTCCGTTATACAAAAGGAAATCTAAATGAGTAAACACCAAGAAATATTAGCCTACTTGGAAGAATTACCAGTTGGGAAGCGTGTCAGTGTTCGTAGTATTTCAAATCGACTAGGAGTAAGTGATGGTACGGCATATCGGGCTATCAAAGAAGCTGAAAATAGGGGACTTGTTGAAACACGTCCTCGAAGTGGAACAGTACGTGTAAAGTCAAAAAAAGTAGCTATTGAGAAATTAACGTTCGCAGAAATTGCAGAAGTTACAGGCTCAGAAGTTTTAGCTGGTCAAGCTGGATTGGATAGAGAATTTAGTAAATTCTCCATTGGAGCGATGACTGAAAAGAATATTCTTTCTTATCTTCATGATGGCGGCTTACTTATCGTAGGAGATCGAACACGTATTCAGTTATTAGCACTTGAAAATGAAAATGCTGTCTTGGTAACAGGTGGATTTGAAGTTCATGAAGATGTTTTGAACCATGCTAATAAAAAAAATATTCCAGTATTACGCAGTAAGCATGATACATTTACAATTGCGACTATGATCAACAGAGCTTTGTCCAACGTTCAGATCAAGACAGATATTTTGACGGTTGAAAAAATCTATCGTACCAGTCATGAGTATGGTTTTCTACAGGAAACAGATACTGTCAAAGATTATCTAGACTTGGTTCGTAAGAATAGAACGAGCCGTTTCCCTGTCATCAATCAACATCAGGTTGTTGTTGGTGTAGTTACTATGCGTGATGCTGGAGATAAATCACCTGGTACAACGATAGATAAGGTCATGACAAGGACAGTCTATATGACTGGTTTAGCGACGAATATCGCTAACGTTAGCCAGAGAATGATTGCTGAAGACTTTGAAATGGTACCTGTTGTGAGAAGTGATCAAACCTTACTTGGTGTCATTACTAGACGGGATGTCATGGAAAAGATGAGTCGCTCTCAAGTTTCAGCTTTACCAACATTTTCAGAACAGGTTGGTCAGAAGTTGTCTTACCACCATGACGAAGTTGTCATTACGGTTGAACCATTTATGTTGGAAAAAAATGGAGTCCTTGCAAATGGAGTTCTTTCAGAAATTTTGACTCATATGACTCAGGATTTGGTCGTTAATAGCGGACGGAACCTCATCATTGAACAGATGTTGATTTACTTTTTACAGGCTGTTCAGATTGATGATATCTTGCGGATTCAGGCTAGAATTATTCATCATACGAGAAGGTCAGCTATTATTGACTATGACATTTATATCAATCATCAAATCGTATCAAAAGCAAATGTTACTGTAAAAATTAATTAGAAACTAGGAGAAAACATGATTACATTAAAATCAGCTAGAGAAATCGAAGCAATGGATAAGGCTGGCGATTTTCTTGCAAGTATTCACATCGGTTTACGTGACATCATCAAACCAGGTGTAGATATGTGGGAAGTAGAAGAATATGTGCGTCGTCGTTGTAAAGAAGAAAATTTCCTACCCCTACAAATTGGTGTAGATGGCGCCATCATGGATTATCCATATGCGACTTGTTGTTCTCTTAATGACGAAGTAGCCCATGCCTTTCCTCGCCATTATATCCTCAAGGAGGATGACCTTCTCAAAGTTGATATGGTTCTAGGTGGACCAATCGCCAAGTCAGACCTAAATGTTTCTAAACTCAACTTTAATAACGTTGAACAGATGAAAAAATATACTCAAAGCTTTACTGGTGGCTTAGCTGACTCTTGTTGGGCTTATGCTGTTGGTAAACCGTCAGAAGAAGTTAAAAACTTGATGGACGTCACCAAGGAAGCAATGTATAAGGGTATTGAACAGGCTGTTGTAGGAAATCGTATTGGAGATATTGGAGCTGCTATTCAGGAATATGCTGAAAGTCGTGGTTACGGAGTTGTTCGTGATCTTGTAGGACACGGTGTTGGTCCAACTATGCATGAAGAACCAATGGTGCCTAACTATGGTATCGCAGGTCGTGGTCTCCGCCTTCGTGAAGGCATGGTCTTAACCATTGAGCCTATGATCAATACAGGTGATTGGGAAATCGATACAGATATGAAAACAGGCTGGGCACATAAAACTATCGACGGTGGTCTATCATGTCAGTACGAGCATCAGTTTGTTATTACAAAAGATGGCCCTGTAATCTTGACAAGTCAAGGTGAAGAGGGAACTTATTAATCAAAAAAAGGAGCTGAGCTCCTTTTTTTGATTCTTTCAAGTTGAAAATAAATTTGCGTAGCAGATATCTTACAAACGTTTTCTTTTATAGTAAAATAAAAGATGACTATATGAAAGAAGGTTCTTAATTGGAAAGTATTTTATTTTTTATTTCTGTCTTTATAGCTGGGGTCTTGTCATTCTTTTCTCCCTGTATCTTTCCCTTGTTACCAGTCTACGCAGGTGTTCTGCTAGATGATCAAGAGGAGTCAAGGACATTTCGTTTTTTGGGTAAAGATGTTGCCTGGTCAGGATTGATTCGGACACTCTGTTTCATTGCGGGTATCTCTCTCATCTTCTTTATTCTTGGATTTGGAGCAGGATTCCTTGGGAATTTACTTTATGCTGACTGGTTCCGTTATGTCATGGGAATCATGATTATTATACTGGGCTTGCATCAGATGGAAATTCTTCACTTACAAAAATTAGAGGTACAAAAAACAGTAACATTTAAGCAAAAACAGTCTAGCAAATATTTGTCGGCCTTTTTACTGGGTATCAGCTTCAGCTTTGGCTGGACTCCATGTATAGGCCCAGTTTTAAGTTCTGTTTTAGCACTGGCTGCCTCAGGAGGAAATGGAGCTCTTCAGGGGGCCTTATTAACCCTCATTTACACTCTCGGAATGGCGCTTCCATTTTTATTTCTTGCCTTGGCATCAGGTCTTGTCATGCCTTATTTTAGTAGAATCAAATCCCACATACTTTTATTGAAGAAAATTGGTGGTTTATTGATCATTCTCATGGGAATTTTATTAATGTTGGGACAGTTAAATGTCTTATCTGGAATATTAGGATAAAAGGAGTTATCTATGAAAAAAATTATCTATTTTGGGCTTAGTTTCTTGTCTCTCTTTCTTCTGATTGCTTGTGGCAAGGAAGAGAAAAAATCAAGTCAAGAAAATCAAACGACTCAGACACAGCAGCAAGCAACTGTGAAGCAAGTGGCTGTAGGAGCAGAAGCACCTGATTTTACGCTTCAATCAATGGATGGAAAAGAAGTGAAATTATCTGATTTTAAAGGTAAAAAAGTTTATCTTAAATTTTGGGCATCTTGGTGTGGACCATGTAAGAAAAGTATGCCAGAATTGATGGAGCTTGCTGCTAAGGAAGATCGTGATTTCGAAATTTTATCTGTCATTGCGCCAGGGCTTCAAGGTGAAAAAACGGTAGACCAATTTCCAAAGTGGTTTGAGGAACAAGGCTATAAAGATATCCCCGTTTTATATGATACAAAAGGAGCTGTTTTTCAAGATTATCAAATTCGAAGCATCCCTACAGAGTATCTAATTGATTCACAGGGTAAAATTGCTAAGATGCAATTAGGTGCAATTAGTAACGCAGATGCAGAAGCAGCTTTTGCTCAAATGAAATAAAGTAATGAAAATCATAACCACCCGTCTAACGGGTGGTTTGCACCAGGGCTATAAGCCCAAATTACCAGCCAGCGCCTAAAGACGCTGGCTTTCACGTTGTTCAAGCCGCATTGCTCTTGACTCGTCACTTGCCTCTTAAAGAGGCGTGAGTATTACTTGCCACTATCCCTAAAGGGATCCTCATATTCTTTTACACTTAATTTATCTAGTGCTATATCATGCTTTTCCTGACCTTGTATGTATTTCCTTATCGTGGCTTCATTAAGCCCTACTGTACTCACATAATAACCTTCTGCCCAGAAATGCCGATTCCCAAACTTGTACTTGAGGTTGGCGTGTTTGTCAAACATCATGAGTGC
>NZ_WIJK01000006.1 GCF_009496285.1 Streptococcus mitis | reverse complement strand
ATATATAATTTGATATGCCCCTTTTGTATTATTTAAAATTTCTCGTTTATGAACTTCCACTTCTTGAAGAAAATCTCTTAAATCTAAACTATACAAATCTATCATATAGTCAATATTAATTATTTTTTCTGGAAGAGAACTATATAATGCTACTTCTTGACTTCGTTTGGAAACATTCAACAGTTCATTTTTCAAAGCAATTTCAGCTAACATCTTATCTGAGATCTCTCCCAATAAAGCATCTTCCGATTCATAATCACTAAAGAATTCTTTATCACATGAATGACATATAAATTTAAACGTCCCAGAATTTTTTACTCCTTTTTCAGTCTCAAACATATCTATATCTTCAAAAGCCATCAGTAAACTGGACTGCATAATTTTTCCATTCTCAGACAAATGTTTTAAGACAAATTGAGGAACCGAATGTGAATTACAAAGTTTTGTAAGTTTTTTGCCACACAGTAAACATTTTTCGGGCCTAGAAATATTCCTAGCTTCTTGAAACCGCCTAGAGACTTCTTTTTTAATTTCAATATCAGGTATTCTCATCTCAACCTTTCTAAATAAATAATTAATTTTCATTAAATGGATTTCTAATATAATAAAATTATACCACGAATCCACCAAAAAACGTCTTTAGATAATAATATATCTAAAGACGTTTAGTTTTATCCTGCTACTTGTGTCGCTTCTTCTACTTTTACTTTCTTATCCTTCTTACTTGAACCACTCAATCGTCGTTTACTATCTCGGATTGTATTGAGGTCTTTAAGGAGTTTGGTCAGGTGTTCTTTTTCAGGATAGGCTTCTGCGCTGGCTGCAGTATATCGCATAAAGAGGTCGTAGATGCTAGTTAGTTCGGTACGGACTTGTTTGGTCTTGCCTACTTCCTTAGCAGACTTAAGCGCACGCGCCTTACTTTCCACTTGGTCGTATTCCTCTTGAGCACTAGTCACTGCTAATAGCATTGGATTTAGTCCTAGACTTGTAACAGCTCCATAATAAGGTTCTGCACTCAATGTTTTCAAAAGACTCTTGATTTCTGCCGTTTCAACATCGTTACTGTGTTTGGTAATATCCTTGTACTTAGTAAAGACTGGCTTAAGTGTCTCATAGGCTTCCTTGAGTCTGCTTTCCTTGATCTTAGCAAAGCCTCTATGAATGGTAAAGAGACCTACTAAAGCACTATCTCTTTCCTTATCCACTGTTGTCAAACTAGTAGACTCTTTCTTCTCCACACTAGCCAGCTGGTGTTGAAATTCCTCTAACTTTGTTTTAAAGCTTCCTAGGTGCTTAGCATACATATCTTCATCTTTTTGTGCTTCAGTAAAGGTCTCAAGAATCTTATAAGTGTCAATCATCAAGCTTTCAAACTCACGGTTGGTAAAGTTGCTGTAAGTAAGTGGCCGAATGGTGTAGTTTTTTGTCATAGGTATTGCCTTTCTAGTTAATCTTTTATTTTTTCGTATGGTCCAAAATATACTTAATCAGTCCTGGAAGTCCTTCATGCTTTTCATCTGATTGTACAAAAATTCTATGCCCCTGATGGGGAAACCAAGTTCCATCCTTTATTGCATTAGTTTGAAATAAACTAGCGATTAGAATTAAAAGCCCAATCATCACAATCGAATAGAAAAGATCTTCCTCTTTTTCTTTATCTTTTTTCATCATTTTCTTCCTTTAAGTTGATAGCTAAATTCTATCAAATAAGTTAGTGTTTTTGTCTCCCATCCCCTCAACTGTCTATTTTTTACACTCAACTGTTCTATTGAGGTATTTTAGGTGATATTAAGATAAAAAGTCCCTATCCAACTGGGAAATGATTTCCCAAGTAGATAGAGACTATATATTTTTAAAAAATTGAGGATTGTAAGAGTATAAACCTATGAAATTTTAGGAAAGAACTGTATTCGAATGTTAGAAGTCTTCAAAAATTCCTCAAGCAAACTTTTCGAAGT
This sequence comes from Streptococcus mitis, assembly GCF_009496285.1. Taxonomy (GTDB): domain Bacteria; phylum Bacillota; class Bacilli; order Lactobacillales; family Streptococcaceae; genus Streptococcus; species Streptococcus mitis_BP. The sequence continues at coordinate 85,467 of NZ_WIJK01000006.1, read as the reverse complement.
CTAGAACACTTATAAATTTATGTATACTTCGCAATTATATGTTGATAATACACATAAATCATAAGAGTTCAAGATATTCGACTTTTTTGGTAACTACCTCCCAACCCTCAACGGCTCAATCACTTCTTCGATCAGTTGGGTATAGGCTTCTTTGATTTGTTTTTTATAGAGGAGTGGGTTGAGGGCATCTGTCACCTCAACTTTATAGTCCTTGTAGCGCTGACTCTTGGTCAGTTGACTTTCTCCTAGTTGTTTTTTTGCTCCCTTGCGGTAGTGATTGACATAGTAGCGGAGTTCATCTTCACCAACATACCAGGTCTTACTAAAGTCTTGGATATGCTGCTGAATGACTGCCTCAATCATCTGATCAAGGATATTGGCGATGGATTGACCTCTATAGCGGTCTGGATTTGCCTGTACTTCTTGCCAAAGTTCTGAGATGATCTGGGTAAGGTTTGGATTGGTCTTCTCCAGACTTTGGATATAGGTATCCACTGCTTCTCTGTCCTGTGCACTGAGACTCTTTTCCTGACTTTGCTCCTGCTCGATCAGGCTTTGGATCAGGGTCAGGATATAGGCGTAGTTAATCTCATCGACTTGGATAGACTCTAGTTCATAGTGGATATCCAGTGGCTCCCCATCCTCATCACCATCTTCTGAACGACTTTTAAGTTCGGCAAGGATATTTTGATAGAAGCCTAGATAGGTTTCCAATTCATCTGCGGTTAGTCCAGTCTCTGCATAGATTTCTTCCTCGTTATACTCTTTATAAACTCGGATAGAAGCCAAGTATTTATCAAAGGATTGATAAGCCTTGGCTAGTTTTCTCAATTCAGGTGTAGAGATTTGCTCGATTTGGAGTCCTTCTTCGGGGTCATCTGTGATGAGATTTTGGAAGTCGCTACAACTCCGCAAAAAGTTTCTCTTTTCTTCTTCCCAGCTAGGTGCTAGGACATCATTTTCTCCACCATTTGAGTAGAGTTTGAGGGCATTATCCACTGCTTCCTTAAAGGCTATAGGCTTTTGGAAAGTAATGATATGACCATAGGTTTTACTGGAGTCAAAGATGCGGTTGGTTCGGCTAAAGGCCTGTATCAAGTCCTGCGGTTGCATTGGTTTACGATCGATAAAGAGGGTCGATAAACAAGGGGCATCAAATCCAGTTAAGAGACGATTGACCACGATAACCAAGTCCAACTGCTCCTTGCGATAGAGATACTTGTCTTGCTTGCGGGCAAGCCGGTTATTAACATCGGTGTTAAAGCCACGGAGATCCGCCATTGTAAAGTGAGTATCAAACTCTTGGTTATAGTCCTCTAAGACCTGTTTCATGTGGTCTTGGTTGGCTCTTGAGTCTTCTTCGTTTTCAGTGACGGAGTAGGTGATGGTCGCCTTTGGAAAGTCTGGAAGGACCATCTTGACCCTCTCTGATACCTTGACCCGTGTTTGACCAGCCTTGACTCTTTTGAGAAGGTCATAGTAGGCTTGGGCTTGAGGGATAGACTTGACGGTTAGGATGGCATTGTAGGTATTGCCCACTCCTTTTTGGAAGCCCAGTTGTTGGCGCGATTTATTGATAATGGCATCCAAGACTTCCAGCATGTGCTCCTCATTTTCATAGACGGTATCTGGTATTTCATTTTCAGACTGGTCTGTGATGAGGGTATTGCGATAATCCACTTTAAAGCCTAAGACAGCTCCGTCATGGATGGCTTCCTTGACTGTATACTCATGGAGACGGTCTCCATACTGTTGTTGGGTGGTTTGAGCTAGGTCACCGACTTGCTGGCGTTTATTTTCCTTAAAGATGGGTGTGCCTGTAAATCCATACCAGAGGGACTGTGGGAAAAAGGCTTTAATGTCTTTTTGTGTTTGTGGCGTCACGGCACGGTGGCATTCATCCACGACAAAGGCCACTCGGAGTCCCTTGATTTTGTCCGCATCTCGTTGGTAAAGGCCTTGGTCAAACTTGCGCATCATGGTGGTGATTTTCTGGATGGTTGTCACCACGACACGCTTATCATTACTGCCTAAGCGCTTAACCAAATCATGTGTATTATCCGTCTCGTCGATATCAATGACATCATTGGTCGCATACGAGAGGAAGGATGATGTGGTCTGTTGGTCCAAGTCCCTGCGGTCAACGACAAAAATCGTCTTTTGGATGGATGGAATCTGAAGGAGATTCCTCGCCACCTTATAAGAAGTCAAGGTCTTCCCTGAACCTGTTGTATGCCAGACATAGCCTGATGCTTGCTGGCGAGAGGATTCTTGCACTGCTTCGATTGCGTGGATCTGATAGGGGCGCAAGAGGATAAGAGATTTCTTGCTATCATCAATGACCGAATACTGCATGACCATCTGATGCGCACGAGGGATAGAAAGGACTTCGTGGGCAAAACTAGTCAGGTTTGTCACAGGATGATTGTCCTTATCCACCCACTTGGTTAGAAATTGCTTGTTGAGTTTATTTTCACGAGCTGCAGCGATATAGCGTGTATCGACCTTATTGGTCACAACAAACATCTGTAAGCTAGAGTAGATACCACGGAATTTCCCTTCACGGTCATATTTTTTAATCTGGTGAAAGGCATCGATAAATGCTGCTTGGGAACTCTTGAGCTCAATTTGAATCATAGGCAAGCCGTTGATAAGGAGAGTAACATCCAATCTACGGTCTTGATCCAGAGGATTTACTTTTTCTCTTTGGACTTGATTGACAACTTCGTAGCTAGACTTTCCTGCTGCGATATTGTCACGCCAAATGACTGACAAACGGATGGTGCCTAGACTTGCATCTTCTCTTTGAACCTCAACTTTGGCAATGCCATTTTCTCCGACCAACCACTTGGCCGCATCATAGTAGCTGACAAAGTTGAGTTGGTTCTGAATCTGGCGTTTTTCCTGTTCAGTTAAGGGATGGTCTGCCAGCAGAGCAACGTTGTTTTGGGCTAGTTTCTCAAAGAAATTGTCCCATAGTTGTTCTTCTATTTTTAGGTCTTCTCTATAAGTCCATTGGCTTTCACCAGTTACCAGCTGGTTAATCAGTTGTTTTTCTATTTCCAGTTCTGGTTTTACCTGCATCTATATTCCTCCTTCAGGGACAATATTCTTGCTATTATTATATCATAGACCTATCAGAAAAACTTCTGATTTCACTATCTTCACTTTAATAATACAAATAGTCTTTCTCCTTAAAATATGGTATAGTAGAATCATACTACACAAGAGGAGTTTACATGTCACACGATAAAGAAATGAAAGCTGTTTCTCCCCTTCTACAGCAAGCAATCAATATTTCTTCCATCATCGGTGGAGTTGGTACTTTGATTTTCTGTATCTGGGCCTATCAGGCTGGAGTCTTGCATTCTAAGGAAACCCTATCTGCCTTTATCCAACAGGCCGGTATCTGGGGGCCACCACTCTTTATCTTTTTACAGATTTTGCAGACGGTTGTTCCTATCATTCCTGGTGCTCTGACATCCGTTGCCGGTGTCTTTATCTACGGGCATATAGTGGGGACGATTTACAACTATATTGGTATTGTTATTGGTTGCGCCATTATCTTTTACCTGGTGCGTCTCTACGGAGCCCCCTTTGTTCAGTCTGTCGTCAGTAAGCGTACCTATGATAAGTACATTGGCTGGTTGGATAAGGGCAATCGTTTTGACCGTTTCTTTATTTTTATGATGATTTGGCCAGTTAGCCCAGCGGACTTTCTCTGTATGCTGGCTGCTCTAACCAAGATGAGCTTCAAGCGCTACATGACCATCATCATCTTGACCAAGCCCTTTACCCTGGTTGTTTACACTTATGGATTGACCTACATCATTGATTACTTTTGGCAAATGTTCGCCTGATCACTAAAAAAAGGTTGAACAAAAACTCAATTTTATACTCAATGAAAATCAAAGAGCAAACTAGAAAGATAGCCGCAGGTTGCTCAAAGCACTGCTTTGAGGTTGTAGATAAGACTGACGAAGTCAGTCACATATGTAATCCAAGGTGAAGCTGACGTGGTTTGAATTTGATTTTCGAAGAGTGTTATCAGAAAATGAAAAAAATAAAACGCATAGTATCAAGGCTTTTCAACACCTGATATTATGCGTTTTTCTGATTGTAATAACTTTTTGCCCAGCCTCTTTTTGTTAAGCTTCTTTTTTCAATAGGAGAGAAACAAGGACTGATGTCACAATCATCCATGCTCCTAGAATGATAAAGGTCATTCGACCATCTGTAGTCACCAAGCCAATTCCTGAAAGAACAAATGGTGTTAAGGAAGCACCAAAACTACATCCCAAAACAGCATAGGAAGTTGCTTTGTTGAGGAGTTTTGCTGGGATTCTCTCAGAAATTAACTGAAAGACTGTCGTCAGAGCGATGCTGTAGGCGAATCCTCCTAAGACAGAACCTGCAACGACAACCCAAAGAGAAGGTGAAAGAGCGATGATGATTTGCCCAATACCAAAGGTTACACCCGCAACCAATAACAATTTTTCCTTAAAGGCGGAGATGAGGAAAGAAAAGCTAATTCCCGCCAGAATCCCAATCAACTGCATGGCACTGAGTACCAGACTAGACAACTGAGCATCTCCAAAGCCTGCCTCAATCATGAGACTAGGAATACGGAAGGTAATAGCTGTATTGGTACATACAATGACTGCAGCTCCGACAGCTAGGAAGAAAATCAGCTGTAGCATGGAGCGAGTTAGTTTCGCTGCTTCTTCTGTCTTTTGCTTGGACTCATGAACTTCTTCTTTGTTATAAGGGACAAAGAGAAGGAAGAGTACAAGAACCACTAGACCTGCAGCGTAGGCTAGGAAGGTTGCAGTCCAGCCAAAGGCCAAAAGCTGACCGACTGTCAAGGTCAAGATAGAGGCTCCCACTACCTCAGCTGAACCACGAAAACCAAGCATCTGGATACGAGTCTTGCCATGGTACCGTTCACTGATGATAGAGATAGCCTTGGCGTTTAGCATCCCCACACCAATCCCAAAAAGAAGACGAGTAGCAAAGACAAAGTAGTAATCCTGATACCAGAAGGGAGCTGTTCCACTGATTGACAAGATCAAGAGTCCCAAGGTCAACTGAAGTCGTTCAGGAAAAATCCGTTCTAAAACTCCATTTAAAAGGAGCATAGCCATAATCCCAAAGGATGGGAGACTGACTAGAAGTTCAACCTGACCAGTCGAATAGCCCTGATAATAGTCAAACATGGATGGTAGGGCACTTGATATTGAAAATGATGTGATCAATACTAACGATAGAGAAAGTATACTCACTTTTTCCAAAAATTGTTTCATTTTATCCTCATTCATTATTTATGTTAAGTCAAAAGAGCTAGATATTACTGTAGAAATAAAAGATTTCTTTCATCTAGTCCCTATAACTCTTTTAGCAAAAAGGTCCTTTCCTATCATACACTGTTTCCCAAAAATTGGCAAGCAACTGATACTCAATGAAAATCAAAGAGCAAACTAGGAAGCGAGCCGCAGGTTGCTCAAAACACTGTTTTGAGGTTGTGGATAGAACTGACGAAGTCAGTAACAAATATACGCCAAGACGAAGCTGACGTGGTTTGAAGAGATTTTTGAAGAGTATGGTTTATAAGTTCAACATAAAAAGTAGGACCATCTGACTCGGTCAAGCCTCGATGGTATCCTACTTTTATAGATTTTAGTAAACTATCTTACTTAGATTTTCAAGAATCGACGCATTGAGATTCCTGAACCAAGTGAACCGATACAGATTCCGATGAGGAACAAAAGACCAATCATCAATGGAATAAAAGCATCTGGGGTAATCAGAGATAGATTTTGTCCAACCAAAGATGGGTTAACTGATTGGTAGACTCGGTTATAGATAAAGTAAACCATGATTGATGGAATAGTTGCTCCTAATAGCCCAATGAAGGCACCTTCTAGCAAGAATGGACCACGAATGTAGCTATTTTTAGCACCAACCAAACGCATGATTTGAATTTCACGACTACGTGAAATGATAGTGATACGAATGGTATTTGAAATCAAGAAGACTGCGATGAAAATCAAGAGTCCTGCAATGACCAATCCCCAAACACGGATGAAGGAAGCCAACTTGAAGAGACGCTCCGTATTGGCACCACCGTCTTGAACCTCAGAAACTCCTTCGATTTTCTTAGCTTCTTCAGCGACTGGTTTCACATCACTTGGTGAATTGGTATCGACAATGTAGGCATCATGAAGTGGATTGGCATCTCCTTCAAAAACCTTCCAATCGTCACCCATGGTTTCAGTCAGCTTTTGGTACTGCTCTTCTTTACTTGAGAAGGTTACACTTTTAACAGCTGGCATAGCCTTGAGAGCATCATAAACCTTGTGGTAATCATTGTTTGTAACTGTCTGGCCTTCTTTGACGATGGTTTCACTATTGTCTTCAATATCCTTACGAACATAAACCATGACTCGGACGTTGTTTTCGATATCCGTTGCCAATTTTGCAGTATTAAAGATAACTGAGGCAAAAATAGCAACCAAGGTCAAGGTAATCATTACTGAACTGACAGCAGCAATGGTCATCCACCCATTACGCTTTAAACTCTTTAAAGCTTCGAACAAGTGGCGGAAAAATCTACTAATCATCGTATCCGTACTCTCCTTTCGCTTCGTCACGAACCACACGACCATTCTCGATGGCAATGACACGGTGGCGCAAGGTATTTACGATTTGGCTGTTGTGGGTAGCCATCAAAACAGTCGTACCTTGGAGATTGATGCGCTCCAAGAGGTTCATGATTTCCCATGAGTTATCTGGGTCCAAGTTACCTGTTGGTTCGTCGGCAATCAAAACCTTAGGATTGTTTACGATAGCACGCGCAATGGCGATACGTTGTTGCTCACCACCTGACAATTCATTAGGGAATGAACGAACCTTATGCTTCAAGCCGACAAGATCCAAAACTTCCATAACACGTTTTTTGATATTGCGACGGCTTTCACCGACAACCTCCATTGCGTAAGCAATGTTCTCATAAACGGTTTTCTTTGGCAAGAGTTTGTAATCCTGAAAGACAACTCCAACACTTCGACGAAGAAGCGGAATATCTTTCTTTTTAATCTTAACAAGATTAAAACCTGCAACTTGCAAACTTCCTTTTTCAACTTTAACTTCACGGTACAAGGCACGGATAAAAGTTGACTTACCTGCACCCGAAGGACCTACGATATAGGCAAATTCTCCTGGTTCAATTTTCACAGAGACGCCACGTAGGGCTGTTGTCCCGTTGTCATACTTTTTGACAACATCTCTCATTTCAATGATCGACATGTGACTTCCTTTCTTTTAACTAATACGCCATTTTAGATAAGCATCGATGAAACCATCTAAGTCCCCATCCATGACCTTATCTACCTGCGCAACTTCAAAACTGGTACGGTGGTCTTTCACCATGGTATAAGGGGTGAATACATAGGAGCGAATCTGGCTTCCCCATGTGATTTCTTTCTTGTCCCCCTTAAGGGCATCTACCTCAGCAGCTTTCTTTTCCTGCTCCATCTGATAGAGTTTTGCCTGGAGCATCTTCATCGCACGGTCACGGTTTCCGTACTGAGTACGGTCAACGGTTGATGCAACGACAATCCCTGTCGGAATGTGGGTCAAACGGACACCTGTTGAAACCTTGTTGACGTTTTGTCCACCTGCTCCACCTGAACGGAAGGTATCCATCTTGATATCATCCTCACGGATTTCAACTTCGATGGTATCATCCAACTCTGGCATGACTTCTACAGAAGTAAATGAGGTGTGGCGACGTTTAGCAGAGTCAAATGGTGAGATTCGGACCAAACGGTGAACTCCCATCTCTGACTTGAGAAGTCCATAAGCATTTGGCCCTTCAAAAGACAAGGTCACTGACTTAATACCTGCCTCATCACCTGCTTGATAATCCAAGACTTCAACCTTAAAGCCTTTAGCGTTACCATAACGAGTGTACATACGAAGAAGCATATCGCCCCAGTCTTGGGCTTCTGTTCCACCAGAACCTGGGTGAATCTCTAAAATAGCATTATTATGATCATAGGGCTCTGACAAGAGCAGAGTCATCTCGTAGCTAGTCATCATCTGATCTAGCTCAGCTAACTTCTCCACCAACTCATCTTTAACAGACTCATCCTCTGCTAAAAAGTCTAGTAAGATTTCAGCTTCATCCTGCAACTCCTCCATCTTGTGGAAAGTATTGTAGGTATTTTTTAGTTCATTTAATTCTTGCGACGTTTTTTGGGCCGCAATATTATCGTTCCAAAAATCAGGTTCTGTCATTTTGTTTTCCAAAATGGCAATTTCTTCTTCTAACCCTTCGAGGTCAAAGAGACCCCCTAAAAGAAGCTAATTTTTCACGATTGGCGTCAATTTTTTGACGAATTTCTGAAATGTCCATATATACTCCTTTTTTGTATCGTTTTATTATACCATAATTTTTCTTATTTATCTAATCGGTGTTTTTTAAAATTTCTTATCAAAATATTTCTATTTGAAGACGAGAGGGCTATTCTCAATCATTTAGTGTGTGAGAAATCGAAAAACATCTCAGAGCTGATCAAGTTTCTTGTCCAAAAAACATTGATTGATTCTCTGAGATGTATATAAATACTATTTTAAAAGAAAAGTATCTGACAGGTCTGAACACAGCACCTAATCAACTTTCTAGCAAAGCAACTAAGATTATTCTTTATCTGCCTTCAAAGTCTGTTTTGTTTCAGCAGCTTCATCTTTTTTATTGTCTTCTGCTGAATGCTTCTCTTTCTCAACTGGCTTATCAGAATCCTTCTTAGGTTCTTCTTGACTTCCCTGAACTTCTACTTTATCAGGATTCAAGCTCCAAATGCCATCTTGATTGACCTTGTAACCATCAGGTGTTGTTCCATTTCTCAATAAGGAACCATCTGCTTGGAAATAGTACCAGTTGCCATTCAGTTGTTTCCAGCCAGTCTGCATAGCTCCGCTTGCATTGAGATAATAACGAATACCATCGACATCTAGAAAACCTGTTGCCATGACACCATCATCAGGTTTGAGATAGTACCAAAGCCCTTTATCTTTGAACCAACCTGTCTTCATGGCCCCACTTTCTGTAAAGTAGTAATATTGGTTATCTAGCAATTTCCAACCAGTCTCCATAGCGCCGCTTGCATTGAGGTAATAACGAGTGCCATCAATTTCTTGAAGACCTGTTGCCATGACACCATCATCAGGTTTGAGATAGTACCAACGGTCCTTATCTTTGAGCCAACCTGTTTTCATAGCTCCACTACTTGTGAAATAACTATAATGATTGTCAAACCATTTCCAGCCTGTCTGCATGGCTCCACTTGCATTAAGGTAATAACGAGTGCCATCAATTTCTTGAAGACCGGTTAGCATGATACCATCTTTATCTAGATAGTACCAAAGGTCCTTATCTTTGAGCCAACCTGTTTTCATAGCTCCACTGCTTGTGAAATAACTATAATGATTGTCAAACCATTTCCAGCCTATCTGCATTGCTCCACTTGCATTGAGATAATAACGAGTGCCATCAATCTCTTGAAGACCCGTTAGCATGATACCATCTTTATCTAGATAGTACCAAGTATCCTTATCCTTGATCCAACCTGTTTTCATAGCTCCAGAACTTGCAAAATAGTTCCAATGACCTTCAATCATGGCCCAACCAGTTTGCATAGCACCACTTGCATTGAGGTAATAACGAGTGCCATCAATCTCTTGAAGACCCGTTAGCATGACACCATCTTTATCTAGATAATACCAAGTGTCACCATCCTTAATCCAGCCTGTTTTCATCGCTCCAGAACTTGCAAAATAATTCCAATGACCTTCAATCATGGCCCAACCAGTTTGCATGATCCCATTATTATCAAAATAGTAGGTTAGTCCATTGATTTTCTTCAAGCCCACTGTTCGAAGACCATCTTCATCATAATAATACCAGTTTGAACCTAGCTTTTGCCAGCTTGAAGCTGTCCCTTCTGTTTGCAAAGCACCGCTACTTGCAAAGAGCATCTTCTTACCTTTGAAGACTTGTAAACCAGTAAGCATTTTACCATCTTTATCAAACAGATACTTTTGCCCACCAATTTCAGCTAATTCATTGTATCGTCTTGCACCATTCGACTGAATATAGTACCAAGTATTATCATGATAGAACCAACCACCAATATGCATTTTACCATCTGTATTAAGATAATACCAGTCGCCGTCACTATGTGGATCCCAGCCGTCATTTACATGCACCCATCTACCAGACTGCATTTGACCTTTTCCATTAAAGAAATATGTTGCTCCAGAAATTTCTTTCCAACCGATAGCCATCTGACCATCTTTCAAACGATATTTCCAATGGCCATCTTCTTGATACCATTTCTCATCAACAGTAGGAATATTTGGAAAATCCCCTGAAACGTTTGTAAATCCTTTATCACTAATATCAAACACAGTCGCATCCTGAGTTTGACTAGATGCGTGAATCACTTGGATATTTTTCTTTTGAAGATAGTCTCTCGTTGAAGCGAGGTTAATATCTCCTCCAGTTGTTTGGATGACCATACTAGGAGAGAGATGGTCTATAAATCCAATTGTATTGGAAATCTTGGCATCGTAGTGATGATTCCATTTCATCATATCCACTTTTCCAATAACAGGTCCTAATTTATCTTCAGCTCCCTCAGCATTATCCAAATCACCACCAAGATAAATTCTTTTTCCTGCTACAGTCACTACTGCAACAATTGAATTGGAATTATCATCAAGAACTCTTTTTAGGTTTCCATCAGCATCATATTCATTTTTATAATTATAAAGTTGAATATCCATATCCCCAAATTTAAAATGGCTATCTTCATCCTTTATGTCTTGAATAAGTTTAACTCCCTTGTTCTGTGCAGCGCGGAGAGCATTATCGTAATTGAAAAGATTATCCCACAATCCCCAAGTACTTGTAATTCGTTTATCCGAATATTTTTTCAAATAAAATTTATCAACCTGATAGCGATTAAGAATTTCATCTGCTCCACCTATATGGTCACTATGAACATGAGTTCCTAGTATAAAATCCAATTTCTTTACACCTAACTGATCAAGGTGGCGAATCAAACGATCTTCCATGACCTGATAATTTCGAATGGATATCCCCCAGCGAATTGGATAGCGTGGATCCGAACCATCCGGGAAATCATAATCTTCTCCCATATCAATCAAGGCATAATGACCATTACTTTCTAGTAGGATAGCATCACTTCCAGATTTAGCTTTTGTATTGATAAAATGGATTCGATTCCCTGCACCTGCTGAGATAGTATCTGCATTGACTGTCGGTGCTTGAATGATTGATGCCGCTAAGAACAAGGCACTAAATAATATTGATTTTTTAATAGATTTCATAATACATCAAACTTTCTCTATTTCTTCTAGACTTTTTCGTTAATCAATCCAATAATTCTTATCTCCTCCTGGAACTTGTTGCTCAATAGGGGGTGGAGTCATATAGTTTTCTCCAAATTCATAAACAAGTATTTCATGGTATTTTCTAGGAGCCTTTACTACGATGTTTTCGTATGGTAGATCAATCAGATCATAGAGCCATTCTTTTTTGATTCCCTCTGGAAAGCTAGGATCAAATATCGTACAAGCAAGATACTTAGATTGATCTAAACTATATTTCAAAGCCAGATTCTCTAGTTTTTGATTCCAAGTTTGTGGGGAACTTAGTTGAAAAATAGCTGACCCAATGTAGCGAGGTAGATTTTTAAGTCCCCCATTCTCAGACTTAATCCCCTTAAAATTTAAAGAAGAGAGGCGAATAAGATATTGGTAGAGTTTCATTTTTTTACGGTCACTTTTCTCCGTTGCAACACCATCATACGGAAATACATCAACACAGGTTCCTAACACAACCGTAGAATCTCTAAGATTGGCATCTCTACGTGTTCTTATATCATAGACTCTCATATAACTATATGGATAGCCCTTTGTTTCTCTAAAGGAAATCATTTTATAGTATGGATGATTTTCATTTTTTAAAACCTTATAAAGTTTTTCAAATTCATCCCGAGCTAAGGAAATATCTGTATCATCATCCCAAGGAATAAAACCTTGGTGACGTACAGCTCCTAGCAAGGTTCCAAAATCGATGAAATACTTAATATCATGTTTTTCACAGATTTTATGTAAATACTCTAGAATATCAAGTTCTACTTGCTTGATTTCTTCTAAGCTTAAAATTCTCTCAGACATCTTTGTCACTCCTAATTTTTGCTCTTTTCTAAGACGAAAAAAATTATCCATTCTCTATAATTTTCCATAGTTTGAAATCATGGTGAGAAACTTGTTGCTCTACTGGTGGCAACTGCATGTAGTCCCCATAATCTGAAGTGAGAATTTCATGGTAGTGGTTTGGTATCATGAATTCCTTACCTTCAAAATTGCCAGTTTCAACATTTTCTAACCATTCGCGTTTCCAAACAGGTTTATTCATATCTTTATAAATAAGGTAGTCTACTTGTTCATAATCCTCTACTTTTCTAGATTTTGCTAATTCATCGATTTGAGAAACATACTTATTTGTGTTTGTGAAATAAAAGATCATAACAGAAATATAGCGAATCATTGAATTGACTACACTTTTAGTATTCGTAATTCCTTTGAAAGTATAACAACTTAATTGACGTTTTTTAATAATTTTGGTCATTTTATCCTTAAACGCCTGATCATCTTCATAACCATCTACTGGGAAAATATCTACATAGATACCCATATTCGAATCAATTCGCACATCCTCCTCGACTAGATAGGTCTGATTATCTTTGATCTTCATGAAAGGATAAACATAATTGATATTATTTTTATAAGACATGAGTTCATATCGTTCATCTGGATGTGCAATCAGATAATCTTGTAATTTTTCATAATCATCTCGAAGCATACAAATATCCATATCGTCGTCCCACGGAATAAAACCTTTATGACGAACTGCCCCAATTAGACTACCATAAGCTAAGAAATATTTGGCACCAATTTTCTGACAAACTTCATGAATGTACTCCATAATTCCTAATTCCATTTTTTGAATTTCGGAAATATCTGTTACTTCCTCATAACGGATATTTTTTTCTTTCAAACAAATCGTTAAACCATAACCAATTACTAACCAGAAAATTATGTTGATAAAATTTGTGGAGTAGATGATCTGACTTTCAAATAATTGACCAAATAAAATCCCAAAAAATAGAATTATAATTAATTTTTCATCATTTTTCTTAGTCACAACTAAATAAGTTATAAAACGTAAACTTACATAAGCGATTATGAGTATGAAAGAAATGAGTCCTAATAATCCAGAACTTACAAAAATTGTAATCAATATATTATGGAAATTACCACCAATTAGTGAATTTTGAATTTCAAATTTGCTAAAGTACTCTGTATAATAATCAGTGACGTTTCGAACACCATATCCAAATAATGGTTTTGCACTTCCCATTTTAATAGCATTTTCCCAAATATAAGTACGTCCGCTTGGAGTTGTTTCGATTAGGTGAAGTTCACCATTTTTCTTAGCTACGTCCGAATCTGTCTCAGAATAAGACTCACCTTTATTTAAGTCAATGACTGTTGCCTTAGCAGCTAAAATATATACTGAAGTTACATAACTAATACCAATATTGCTAGCTACAATTAAGGTACCAGCAACCAGAAATGTGAGACATTTTTTCAGTAGATTTCCTCTGGCAATAAAAAGCGAATAAAATCCCAGCATTAAAACGGCTGATAATAAGGCACCTCTACTTTGCATAGCCGCAAAATTTAGAAATTGAATTACATTATTTATCTTCAGATAAATCGAGTACTTACTTCCTTTGTGGATGAGATACAAAGCAAAAACAATACTAATATAAGAAAAAATAGCACTTGCATTTGGGTTAACAACTCCCCATAAACGACCATTCATAACACCATAATAATAGGAGTGTTCTCCAATTTTAAATAATATTAAAATTCTAAATATTAAAAGAACAAAGGCAAATATAGCAGAGAAAAAAGAAACAAATTGAACCGTTCCAGCAATCAAGCGAATTAACTTCTTAAGATATTCTGAATTCACCATAGTAAATAGCAAAATGTAGGCTATCATAAAGAAGATTTCAATCATATTCCCAAGCAAGTGCCCCGAACGATTAACCAGTGTTGCTACTAGATGACTACCTGCTAAGAGTCCAAATAAACCTAGATATTTCTTATCGATTTCTATTCGTCTCCAATTTAAAAATAAGGTTAAACAAATACAAAGAACAACAATTGCTGATAATCCTTTATAAATAGGACTTGTTACTTTATACACTAGGGAACTCATGCTTAAAATCGAAATAAAAACAAATAGATATGAAATCCACAATTTTGATTTTTCAAAGCATTCATTCGTTTTTGAAAAATTCATCTTCAACTCCTTTAAATGACATTATTGATTTAAGCCGACGATTTGTCTATAGATCCATGGGGAAACAAGGAGGGACAAAACGGCTATTTTTCGAAAATTAGTAAAATAAGGATCTTTTAATATCTCAGATAAATGTTTAATAATCCACTTTCTCAACTTAATTTTTTCTGTTCGATATTGGCTTGAATCTGTAAAAATTATTTTATCATACACTGTGATATAGGACCAACATTCTCTATTCACTAATTCAGTTTTTAGTTTTGGAAATATTTGAAAAACTTCAGAAATAATAATTTTATAGACCTCTATGGTATCAAATACATGATCGTTGACAGAAGTTGTTGCACTTCCCTGACGATGATCATAATAGTAGATTGGTTTATCAACAAATACACTAGTACATCTGGTTTTTAGTAAAACTTCTGTTAAAAATAAAGCATCTTCAGCCAAATGATAGTCTGTATTGAATGTAAAACTTGAAACAATCTCTCTTTTAAATAATTTTGCAACAGGGAAAAAAGAAGTTCTAGTTGTCGTCAATAATTCTCTCATCGTCTGCTCTGTCGACCATTTCTCTTCTTTTCCTGAAAAATTCGGTAATTCTGTAATTTGACCATTTTTTATATGATGGAGACGTGCTATACTAACCCCTATAGACTCGTCACTGTCAACTACACTTATTAAAGTTTCCAAGTAATCTGGTGTAATAAAATCATCACTATCAATAAAAGTAATCCATTCTCCTCTTGAATGTTGAATACCTATATTTCTAGCATTCGAGACTCCTGCATTCTTAATATGAAAAACTTTGATATTTTCATTTTTAGATGCCAACTGATCGCACAAGGCACCACTCTGATCTGTCGAACCATCATCAATAAGAAGCAATTCAAAATTGGTATAAGTCTGCTTTAAGATTGACTCAACACATCGTTCCAAATAAGCTTCTACATTATAGACTGGAGCAATAACGCTAATTTTTTCTTTCATCATGCTCCATATTCTCCCTTATATTCAGTGTAACTCTTATCCATATCTGCTATAAGGGCATCGTGGTGAGGCACTTGCTTGTCTGCCGGTGGTGGTGTCATGTAGTCACCAAAAGCTGTGCTGAGATAGGCATCATAACCAACTGGAATAGGCAATTCTGTTCCTTCGAATGGTAGGAAAATATTATCTTCAAATGCTTGAATTGGATATTTCTTTTTCATGTATCCTGGACCTGAGCATAATTCCGTGATGCCATCACTTTCTGCTAGACCATACTTGGTCATTTCTTTCTCCGCTTTTTTCCAGATACGATAACGAAGGGATTTAGGAGTTAATCCTAATAAAATCGTGCTGCCCCATTTCATGAGGGCTCCATGTTTTTCTGGAATGGTTTGTGCACAGAAGAGGGAATAAATCAAAGCCCAACGTACTTGTTTCTTACGTTCAGCTGGATTTTTAGGGTAGTAGTCCAAGGGAAGAACATCCAGAGCCAAGCCGTGTGGGAGGTCCAAATCTTGTTGGTAAGGCTTGATACAAGTTGTTTCCTTGTCTCGAATAGTGATAAAGAGGTTGCGGTCAACAAAGTCTCTATCACTTTTTGATAGGAAGTAACGCTCGTCCGCATAGCGAGGCCATAGCTCTGCTAATTTTTCATAATCCTTGCGGGGCATAAAGAAGTCTAAATCATCATCCCAAGGGATAAAACCTTTATTTCGTAGAGCTCCAATAGCTCCTCCACCACACAAATAACAGAGTAAATCGTGTTCTTTACAAAAGGCGACAAAATATTCAGCCATCTCTAAGCTACGAGTTTGAATTGCCTTTAAATCACTCATCTTATTCTCTTCCTCTCCTGATAGAATACATCATTCTATTATACCATAAAAAACGTTTATAAAACCATCTAACCATGTTAAAAATCAAAGCCCGAGACACCTGTTGCCATAGGTATACCAAGCTCTGATTCGTTTTTTTCAGTTTACCTAAATCCCATCTGGGCCAGTTTATTTTGGTAAGCTTTTTGGTCCACTCGAAGGGATTGACCACCGTATACGTCAAAGTCGTCTACCCAGTCTCCAAGTTCTGGAACTGTCAATCTTTCAATACCATTCTGACCTCCTTCAAGGACTGATAAGCCATTGGTCAATAAGAAAGTATATGGAAGGTTTGTAGAGGTCATGGCAAATACTTTTCCTAGTGCTTCTGAGCCCGTGAAAAGTTTTGTCGGATCTTTAATCTGCTGCAAGACAGCTGTCATGACCTGCTGTTGTCGACGAGTACGGCCATAGTCCCCCTCATCATCATCACGGAAACGTGCATAGTTGAGAAGAGTCGAACCATTCATCTGTTGTTTCCCAGCTCGAATAGTTTGAGTCGGTGACTCAGTTTCCGTTGCGTGCAAGTCATCTCCTACAGTCGCTTCTGTAACTGGAACCCCATTTAGAGTTGAAAACTGAGCATCAATAGTCACACCATCAGGGAAAAGCGTATCAATGGCTGTCGCAAAGGCTTGGAAATCGACAAGGGCATAATATTTGATGTCTAGATCAAAATTATCCTTGAGCACCTTTCGGACCATTTCGGCTCCTTGTTTACCTTCTTGTTCCCCTAATTCGTAGGCTAAGTTCAACTTATGGTCTGCTTGTTTTTGACCGTTAATAACTTGGCTATATCCATCGATATAAACTAGGTTGTCCCGCATAAAACTAACCAGCTTAAGCTTCTTATCTTTACCACTAACATTCAGAACCATGACAGAATCCGTCCGTGTTTCTGAACTATTCTGTCCGATACGGCCATCTGTTCCCAAAATAAGAATATTAACACCATCTCGGGTATCCTGTCCATTAAAAACCTCAACCTGAGCAGCTTTGGCATCTTTGGGCCCATTTGAGCTATTAGGATTCGCCGATTGGAATCCCTTTAAGAACATGACGATCATTCCAACTGCTACACAAAGCAATAACATCCCTAACCAAGCAAATAAGCGTTTAAAACGAAAACCTCTTTTTTTCTTTGGCTTCTTAGCTTTTGGAACCTTTGTTTCCAGTTGAGCCCCACCACTACGGCGGCTAGAACGGCTACGATTAGCATAGGTTGGCAGGTCGATACCAGAGTCTGAAAGAAGTTGTTCTTTGGCTTCTGGATTGAAAACTTCCTCTGTACCTTTTTGACCTTCTAACTTAGCATGTAAAAAGTCAAATTCTCTCTTTTCTTTCTCATTCAAATAATGAATATTTTTCAAAAGATAGTCATATCTCAGTTTTTCATGGTGTGTCAAAGGATTCTCTCTAGTCATTCCTTCTCCTTTCCTTTATCCTGTATTGTATAGATAGGATAAGCACCTAGTACTTTATACTGGATTCCAATCGTTTCTAGTTCTTTTTGAGCAAAATGGATCAGTTCTTTATCAGTATAAGCGACATCAATGATAAAAAAGTATTCGCCCAAGGCTGTTTTTAGAGGACGACTCTCAATTTTAGTCAAGTCAATCCCGCGCCATGCAAAGGTAGAAAGTGCTTTGTATAATGCACCTGGAAGATTATCTGGCAAGGTCAAAGCTAGACTCATCTTTTCAGAACCTGCATTCAAGGGGATTTGTGGTAATTTAGGTCCCAAAACCCAAAAACGAGTAAAATTGGCTTCCATTTCTTGAATATCTTGAGCGATGAGTTCTAAACCATATTCCTCTGCAGAACTTCTTGGGGCAATCGCCGCAAATGGTTGATCAGGATGCTCAGAAACATAGCGCGCAGCGTAGGCTGTACTGGCAGTGACTTCTAGTTGCGCATCTGGATAATGCTCGTCAATAAATTTCTTCCCTTGTGCCAATGCTTGTGGGTGAGAAAAGATTTTCTCAATTTTAGATTGCCCTGGCACTGCCATCAACTGTTGGTGGATTGGCTGAACAATCTCTGCCACAGCTTGAATGCGAGCCTGATGGAAAAGATAGTCCAAAGTCTCATGGACACTACCTTCAATGGAATTTTCAACCGGCACTACTGAATAGTCTACCAATCCCTGTTCATAGGCCTTGATAACATCTGTAATATTTGAAAAAGGCTCTAGTTCCTCATGTGGAAAAGCCGTCTGCACAACATGGTGCGAAAAAGATCCTTTGGGACCTAGATAGGCAATTTTCATATCAATTCCTCAATAATTTCCTCTGGGATTAGCTTGGACACATCGATAACTTTACTAGCCACTTCCTCATACCAAGCCTGTCTTTCATTAAAAATTGCAGCTAAATCTTCCTTGCTATTGTTTAGAAATAGCGGGCGTTGATTGTCCTTATCGGCTGAAATTCGCTGGTAAAGGGTCTCAAAATCCGCTTTTAGGTAGATATTCTCTGGATTTTGTTTGAGCAAGGCACGATTTTTCTGAGAAATGACCACTCCACCACCAGTAGACACGACTTGGTTCATTTTTAGTAGGTCAGCCAAAACTTCTTCTTCTATCTGACGGAAGGCTGCTTCTCCTTTTTCTTCAAAGAAACGAGCAATTGGCATCCCCAGTCGGTCTTCAAGCAAGGCATCCATGTCTACAAAGTCAGGATCTAATCCTCTAGCAATAGTAGATTTTCCTGCACCCATAAAACCTAGTAAAACCTTAGCCATGGATCAAGGTCTCCAAATCATCAAAGAAGCTTGGATAGCTAGTATTGATAGCTTCTGCACGGTCCAATTCGACTTCTCCATCTGCAACTAAGAGAGCTGCAATGGCTGTCATCATACCGATACGGTGGTCTCCAAAGGTGTTGACTCTGGCTCCATGGAGGACAGATTTCCCTTTGATTATCATTCCGTCTGCTGTAGGAGTGATAGTTGCCCCCATGCTATTTAAAGCATCTGCGACAACTTGAATGCGGTCCGTCTCTTTGACTTTAAGTTCTTCAGCATCTTTGATAACCGTTTTCCCCTGAGCTTGGGTAGCAAGGAGCGCAATAATCGGCAATTCATCAATTAAGCGTGGAATCAAAGCTCCACCAATCTCTGTTCCCTTCAAATCTGAAGTTTCAACAGTCAAGGTTGCAGACTTGGCAATTGGATCAATATCAGTAAGTTCTAGTTTCCCACCCATAGCACGGATAACATCGATGATACCTGTACGTGTTTCATTAATACCAACATTCTTAAGCACCACTCGAGAATTTGGAACAATCAAACCTGCAACTAACCAAAAGGCTGCACTGGAAATGTCACCAGGTACGACAACCGTTTGCCCACTTAGTTTTTGTGGCCCTTGGACTGTGATTTTCTTACCATCGACACTCAAGTCTCCGCCAAATTGACGCAGCATATCTTCTGTATGATTACGAGTGCACTCCTTCTCAATGATGACAGACTGACCCTGAGCCTGTAAAGCCGCAAAAATCAAGGCAGACTTGACCTGAGCAGAGGCAATTGGCAATTCATATTGAATAGGTTTTAAGTTTTTTGTACCTTTTAAGTGCAAAGGTGGCAAGTCTCGCTCTGTTTGACCTGAAATGCTAACTCCCATTTTTTTCAAAGGAAGAGTTACACGGTCCATAGGGCGTTTGGAAAGACTATCATCTCCAAACATCTCTACTTCAAAGTCTGCACCAGCAAGGACGCCTGAAATTAAACGAATAGAGGTCCCAGAATTCCCCATATCGAGAGCATTCTGTTGGGCTTTCAATCCATTCAGCCCAACACCTTGAATGGTCACGACACCGTCTTTGTCCTCAATATCAACGCCGAGGTCACGAAAAACTTGCATAGTTGATAGGACATCTTCACCACGCAAGATATCATAAACCTTAGTCTCACCCTCAGCTAAGCTTCCAAAAATAATCGAGCGATGACTGATGGACTTATCTCCTGGTACCCGAATACTACCATTTAAGTGCTTAATGTTTGTTTTTAATTTCATAGTGGTCCTCATACTGACAATACTTTTTCTTATTTTATCATAAAAAGTCAGAAATTTCTTAAAAATTCCTGACTTTATGAGGTAAATTCTTATTTTAAAAGTTCTGAAATTGGTTCAAATACAATTTTTTCAATATCAGAAAGGTAGATAGAAAGTTGTTGCTGTTTGGCAAAGAATTCTGACAAGAGAGAGTTGCCTTGAATCTGTTTACCAAAGCTTTCCATTTTTTCTTGAAAAGAAGCGTCTGGAATTTGACCAGTTTGTGCCATGATTTGGATTTCATGCTGAAAAGCAATATAATCTGCAAAAATTTTGCTAGCTTCTGCATCTGCTTGGATGGCATCTCTAGCTTCCTTAACTGCCTTGTATTCAGGCAATTCGCGTAGTCCACGACTAAGTGCATTTGCACTATCATAAATATTTGACATAATTGTCCTCCTTATTTGATTCTATTCAATTTACTAGATACTCTTTAATAGTTATTATTGTACAATAACTTTAATGTGACCTCTTGAATTTCCATAACTTAATTCCTTGTCTGGTACATAGTTTATCTTCAATGAACCTAAAGTAGAATCTGTTATAGTCTCATTTAACACAAGATTATCAAAATAGTTATTTACCTCATCATCAGATAAAGACGTTTCAATCGATTTAACAATATCATGAAATACTTCTTTCATCCCTGCTACACCAGAGGAACTATTTTCATTTGTTTGATTAATTGTTACATTAATTTTATCAGTATCATTTGCATGTAAAAGTTCCAAGTAATAACCGTAGCTTGTTGCGAAATATTTTATTTTTATATTTCCTTTTTTGATATTTTCTAATGGACTATTAGAAATGTCGTTATAGTTATTGATAAAATCATTTACAACTTTATCATCTGCAAATTTAGGAGTCTTTTTCTCAACACTTGATTCATTTTTCGAACTCTCTGTTGTCTCGTCAACATTGACAGTTGTCGTATCAACATTAACATCTGAACTTTTTTTCTGACCATTTTTAGTAGCACAGCCACCAAGTAACATAACACTTATAAAGATAACAACGAATACAGATTTAATTCCCCTATTTGACATAATTGTCCTCCTTATTTAATAACGACTGTGTAATTTGTATTTTCTGTAATGACTTGCTCAGCTCGTTTTAAATCCTGAGCATTCTTAAAGGAAATTTGCAGAATCCCGTGAATATCTTCACGGTTTTCCTCATTGATATGGATATTGACCAAGGAAGTTCCTCTTAGCAATTCCAAGATGCGCAAGATAACATCTTCCTCATCGGGAACATCGACATAGAGGTCAAATGAGCTATCTACTCCTCCTCGTTTATGGATTTCCATAGCTTGGCGTTGCTCACGCGCTTGATTGAAAAAGTTCCAGATTTGGTTTTCATCACCCTTGCTGATTGCTTGCTCAATCTCGTCCAAACGACCCTTGAAATCCTCGATGCGTTCAATAATAGTCTCTCGATTAGATAAGAGGATAGAAGTCCACATGCCTGGCTCACTTTCGGCGATTCGAGTCATATCACGGAAACCACCTGCCGCAAAACGTCGGGCCATCTCATGCTCTTCAGCATAACTAGCAGTTTGTTCCATCAAACCTGATGCTAAGATATGAGGAAAATGACTGATCTGAGAAGTCACTCTGTCATGCTCTTCAGCATCGATTTCAATGAAACGAGCGTGCAAACCTGACAGCAAGTCCTTCATTTCTTCAAGCGTGTCAGGACTAGTTAAACTTGATGGCGTAAAGATATAGTAGGCATTTTCAAAAAGATTAACATCGGCAGAAGCCGCTCCTGTCTTATGACTACCTGCCATAGGATGAGCCCCTACAAAGCGAACAGGCTTATCTGCAAAACAGTTCTCAGCTGTAACCACGATAGCTGACTTGGTCGATCCAGCATCAGAAATAATGACACCTTCTTTTAGTTCCAAAGTTGCCAATTCTTGTAAAAAAGCAATGGTTTGCTTGATTGGCAGGGTAAGAATGATGACGTCTGCAAGTGGAGCAAAACTGGCAAAATCATCCGTCGCACGGTCAATCATTCCTCTCTCCAAGGCAATATCTCTAGACGTTTGACTACGATTGTATCCTAAAATTTCATAATCAGGATGATCCCGCTTGATTCCGAGTGCCATGGAAGCACCAATCAAACCCAATCCTGCGATATAGATGGTTTTAGCCATAAGAACTCCTTAATAATTCTTTGTATACTCCCGATGTTTCGCAACAGCTTCTTTTAATTCTTCCAGATTATCAGAGGAGAATTTCTCAAGGATTTCTTGAGCCAAAACTGTTGCTACAACTGCTTCCATAACAACACCTGCTGCTGGAAGAGCGGTTGGATCACTTCTCTCCACCGTTGCCTTATAAGGCTCATGGGTTTCAATATCGACACTCATTAATGGCTTATAGAGAGTCGGAATTGGTTTCATGACCCCACGAACAATAATCGGTTGGCCATTGGTCATGCCACCTTCAAAACCTCCAAGGTTATTCGTTCGACGAGTATAGCCTTCTTCTTTAGACCAGAGAATTTCATCCATGACTTGACTACCCTTGAGATAACCTGCTTTAAAGCCTAGTCCAAACTCCACACCCTTAAAGGCGTTGATTGAAATAACTGCTTGAGCTAGTCTCGCATCTAGTTTGCGATCCCATTGAACATAAGAACCCAGACCAACAGGAACACCACCCACAACTGTTTCGACAACACCACCAATAGTATCTCCATCACGTTTAATCTGATCAATATAATCCTTGATCTCCTGCTCACGTTCTTGGTTAACGATAGAAACTTCTGATTGAGCAGCCAGTTTTTTAATCTCTAAAACTGTTAAGTTTTCTGGAACATCGATTTCCTTGCCGCCAAAAACAACAACATGGTTGGCAATTTCGATATCAAGCTCAGCTAAAAGTCGCTTGGCTACTGCTCCAACTGCAACCCGCATAGTTGTTTCACGGGCAGATGAACGTTCCAAAGAATTTCGCAAGTCATCAAAGCGGTATTTAATCCCACCAACTAAATCTGCGTGACCTGGGCGAGGATGAGTGATTTTTCGTTTGCTTTTAAGTTTATCCTCAATATCCTCGGCAGACATGATATCCAGCCATTTTTGATGGTCTTTGTTAATGACATCCATGGTAATGGGAGCACCTGTCGTCTTACCATGACGAACTCCAGAAGTGAAGACAACCTGATCACTCTCGATTTTCATACGTCCACCACGACCGTAACCGCCTTGGCGACGTTTGAGATCCTCATTGATATCTTCTGCAGTCAAAGGCAGTCCTGCTGGAATTCCTTCAATAATTGCTGTCAGACGAGGACCATGTGATTCTCCTGCTGTTAAATATCTCATACATTCTCCTTATTTTACTAAGTAAGCTTTCATTTCTTCGAGAGAAACTGGGTGAATCATCGCTGAACCAAGCTCAGGTACCAAAACTAATTTCATGGTATTGCCACGCGCTTTTTTGTCATGAGTCAAAGCCTGATAGAGCTTGTCAAGATCCCAGTTTTCATAATCAACAGGAAGACCAAACTTCTGACACATCTCTCGGATAGACTGGGTTATTCCAGCTGGCATGAGGCCTTTTTCTTCGGCTACCTTAGAGACCTGAACCATTCCCATAGCCACTGCCTCACCGTGCATGATTTTTCCGTAACCAGCAGTTGCTTCAATAGCATGACCGATTGTATGACCAAAGTTGAGATACAGACGAATGCCATTGTCCAATTCATCCTCAACTACCATCTTTCGCTTCACCTGGCAAGAATGATCAATCAAACTCTCTGAATGCTCCAAAATACTCTCTAAAGAACCATCCATTTCAGATAATAAGTCCCAGAGTTCTGGATCTTCAATTAAGCCATACTTGATGACTTCACCCATTCCTTCAATCAACTCTCGCTTACCTAGAGTTTCAAGAACTGTTGGATCAATCAAAACGCCATCTGGCTGGGCAAAAGTTCCCACCATATTCTTGGCAAAAGGCGTATTTACTCCTGTCTTACCACCGATTGAAGAGTCCACTTGAGCTGTCAAGCTAGTCGGAATTTGGACAAAGTGAATACCTCGCATATAGGTTGAGGCTACAAAGCCAGCTAAGTCTCCGACAACTCCGCCACCTAGAGCTACGATGCCGTCACTGCGAGTCAAGTCTTGCTTAACTAGAAATTCATAAGCCTTTTGAACTGTGGTTAGATTTTTTCGCTCTTCACCCTCTAGAAAGTCAAAAACTGCCACTTGAAAACCAGCATCCTCTAAGCTCAATTTTACTTTTTCTGCATAGAGAGAAGCCACATGGTTATCCGTTATGATAACAATTTTTTGTGGTTGCCAAAGTTCGCGCAACCATTTCCCCGCTTGAGACAAGCATCCTTTTTCAATCTGAATATCGTAAGGATGATGTGGAAGGTCTATTCTAATTTTCATAGCAGGTCTCCTTTTTCTTTATTGGTACTTTTGTGTTAATAATTCCCAGATTTGATCTATTGGCATTTCCTTGCCTGTCCATAACTCAAAAGCTTCAGCAGCTTGGTAAAGCAGCATGCCAAGGCCATTGATAGATTGATTTCCCTGGTTTCTTGCCCACTTTAAAAATGGTGTTTCAAAGGGTTGATAAATCACATCTGCTACCAAGAGCTTCTCTGGTAAAGCGACACTTGCTGGGATTGGCAGAGATACTCCATCCATGCCAACACTAGTCGCATTTACCAGTAAATCCGAATCAATTATCCTTGCTTGCAGTTCAGAAACATCTTCTAAAGCAAATAAATCTACTTTAAATCCTGTTTCATTTTGTAGTTTTTCTAAGTAAGGTCTTGTTTTTTCTATTGAAGCCGAACGTACAGAGACAGAAACTTGACTGACTCCATCCAAAATTGCCTGCGCCAAAATTGCCTTGGCTGCACCGCCTGCTCCTAACAATACCATTCTTTTCCCAGATATTTTAAAAGAAGGCAAGCTCTTAAAAAATCCCTTGCCATCTGTGTTATATCCGATTAAAGTTCCCTCTCGATTCACCACTGTATTGACAGCACCAATCAAACGAGCTTCTTCACTCAATTGATCCAAATAAGGAATAACCTGCTCCTTGTAGGGCATAGAAAGATTGATTCCATACATCTGATAGCGACGAATATTTGCAACTGTTTCTGCCAAGTCAGTCGCTTCAACCTCCCAGGCTAGATAGACACCGTTTGTCTCTGTTGCCTCAAAAGCACTATTATGAATGAAAGGAGAAATGGAATGTTTGATAGGATTTGCGACCACAGCTGCCAGACGTGTGTAGCCATTAATCTTCATTCAAAATCTCCCGAATTTTTACCATATTGGAGAGTGAGATTTGTCCTGGGGCACTTGCTGCATCTAAACTTGCAAATGACCAACTTGAACCCGTTACATCTGAAGTGATACGAGATACCTTACCCACTTTGCCCATAGAAATAGTTACATATTCTTGTTCAGGGTTGAGAGTTTTAAATCCTCGTGTGAAATTCATGAGGTCTAATACATCTTGTGCTGTATGTGCCATTACAGATACCTTAACTACTTTCGGAGTTAGGCTAGTTAGTTCTGACAAAATTTCCATCATATTATCTGGAGTTTCCTGGAAATTATGGTAACTCAAAACCAAATTTGGAAAATCTAGCATCTGCTCAAAAACATCCTTGTGAGCAAAATACTCAAAATCAATATATTCTGGTTGATAGAGTTGAGCTACATCTTTGATAATTTGGACATACTCTGCCGAATCCAAATCGATCTCGCCTCCCTCAGCACGAGTTCGCAGGGTAAAGAGGAGTTCACGGCCTGCAAATTTTTCAAAAATAGCTGGGGCTACCTGTAAAATAGCTTCCTTTGGTAGGAAATCGGCACGCCACTCAATGATATCAGCATCAATATACCGCATGGCATCGATTCCTTGCGCCTCTTCCAAACTCTTTGGCATTACTGAAACGACTAATTTCATTTAGTTACCTTCATGCTAATCACCTTGAGGTAATTACTACTTTCATCTTTTTCATTGTAGACAAAGTCTGCTGGAAGTCCATACTTTTGAAGAACCTGATATTTTCTTCCTGCGAATCCTTTGTCGATTTGTTCTATAAATTTTTGACGGGAAACATTGGCAGCATTGGTGCTAGCAATGATCATACCTCCCGGATTTAAAATCTCTAAACTCTGGGAAATCAACTTGTGATAGTCCTTAGCTACAGAGAAAGTTTGCTTTTTATTACGGGCAAAGCTAGGTGGATCCAGAACGATCACATCATAAGATAAGCCCTTACGTTTAGCGTATTTAAAGTATTCAAAGACATCCATAACAATGAAACGATGACTGTCAAGACTGAGTCCATTGGCATGAAAATGAGCTTCTGACAGTTCTCTTGAACGTTTGGCTAGGTCTACAGAGGTTGTTTCACTAGCTCCCCCCATAGCTGCAGCAACTGAGAAAGCTGCTGTGTAGGAAAACATATTAAGCAAGGATTTCCCCATAGCTAAACCATCCACCAAGCTACCACGCACTTCATGTTGGTCCAAGAAGATGCCTGTCATAAGACCGTCATTCATAAAGACTTGATAGAGAACTCCATTCTCAAGAACTGTAAAATTTTCTGGTGCTTCTTGACCATAGATAGGGGCAGACTCATAGTCTAGACCTTTAAAACGAACCTTTTCATAAGCACCTAAGACTTCAGGAAAAACCTGAGCAAAAGCTGCTAAGATCTCTTGGCGAAGCCCATAGACATAGGAGTTATACCAGGAGAAAACAACATAATCTCCGTAGAGATCCAAAGTCATTCCACCAAAGCTATCGCCTTCTTGATTAAACAAACGAAAGGCAGTTGTCAACTCATCTTGATAGTAAGAAGAACGTTTTTGTTTGGCTTTCTCAAACAAACTTTCAAAGAAGTTTTGGTTAAAAGAAAGCTTCTGGTTCGTTACAAACCAACCAATC
This sequence comes from Streptococcus mitis, assembly GCF_009496285.1. Taxonomy (GTDB): domain Bacteria; phylum Bacillota; class Bacilli; order Lactobacillales; family Streptococcaceae; genus Streptococcus; species Streptococcus mitis_BP. Next base: position 58,134 of record NZ_WIJK01000006.1, on the reverse strand, counting down.
CCCTTATTTTGACGAGATAAATAGGCCTTACCCAAAAACTGCTTGTTTTGACTAAATAACTCAACTTCTTGATTAGTTTCAGATAGTTCTGGAAAATCAATTTCCTCCAAAAGTACTAGACCTTGGTTTAGTTTTTTTTCAACACGTCTACTGACGAATACTTTATTCATAAATACTATTATAACAAATTTTGTGACAATTCACAAAATAGAAACTATTGATTCATCCATCATCTTGCCCTATCTGAGAGAATTTTTCCTCCCATTAGTCCTACTATTTTTCTTTTATAGTATTTCAACACTTCCAGTTGAAAAATAGACATAAATTTCAAAGAGTTTAATTATAACGCAAACGTTTGCATATTCTTTGGCTTTATGCTACAATAATTCTCATCACTGTAAGTAAGAGGATCAACTATGAAAAATCAAACCCTAATGCAATATTTTGAGTGGTATCTCCCCCACGACGGTCAGCACTGGACACGCCTCGCTGACGACGCTGAACACCTAGCCAACTTAGGCATTAGTCACATTTGGATGCCCCCTGCTTTTAAAGCAACAAATGAAAAGGATGTTGGTTATGGCGTCTATGACTTGTTTGACCTTGGAGAATTTAATCAGAAGGGTACTGTACGTACCAAGTATGGTTTTAAAGAAGACTATCTTCATGCCATCCAAACTTTAAAATCTCATGGGATTCAACCAATGGCTGATATCGTCTTAAATCATAAGGCAGCCGCTGACCATTTAGAATCTTTTCAAGTGATAGAAGTGGATCCAGAAGATCGAACTGTGGAACTAGGAGAACCTTTTACCATCAATGGCTGGACTGGTTTTACCTTTGACGGACGACAAAATACCTACAATGACTTCCACTGGCACTGGTACCACTTTACTGGAACTGACTATGATGCCAAGCGTCGTAAGTCTGGCATCTATTTGATTCAAGGTGATAATAAAGGCTGGGCTAACGAGGAATTAGTTGATAACGAAAATGGCAACTATGACTATCTCATGTATGCAGACCTAGATTTCAAGCATCCAGAAGTCATACAAAATATCTACGACTGGGCAGATTGGTTTATGGAAACGACTGGTGTAGCTGGTTTCCGTTTGGATGCAATCAAACACATAGACTCTTTCTTTATGCGCAACTTCATTCGCGATATCAAAGAAAAATATGGCCAAGATTTCTATGTCTTTGGAGAATTCTGGAATCCAGACAAGGAAGCAAATCTGGATTACCTTGAAAAGATTGAAGAACGCTTTGATCTTGTCGATGTTCGCCTTCACCAAAATCTCTTTGAAGCAAGCAAGGCTGGAGAAGACTATGATTTAACAACCATCTTTGAGGATAGTCTAGTTCAACTCAATCCAGACCGAGCTGTAACCTTTGTCGATAATCATGATACTCAACGTGGCCAGGCTCTTGAATCCACTGTTGAAGAATGGTTTAAACCAGCAGCCTACGCTCTTATTCTCCTACGTCAAGAAGGGCTTCCATGTGTATTTTACGGAGACTACTACGGTATTTCTGGTCAATATGCTCAGCAAGATTTCAAAGATGTTCTTGACCGTTTGCTAGCTATTCGAAAAGAGTTGGCTTATGGAGAGCAAACGGACTACTTTGATGACCCTAATTGTATCGGTTGGGTCCGTTCAGGAGCTGAAAATCAATCACCACTTGCCATCGTGATTTCTAATGCCCAAGCAAACTCTAAAACCATGTTCGTCGGTCAAGAATGGGCTGACCAAACCTTTGTTGATTTACTAGCAAATCATCCTGAGCAAGTAACGATTAATGCTGAAGGTTATGGAGATTTCCCAGTTACAGAACGCTCTCTTAGTGTATGGGGACTGGCTAACTAATCAATTAATACTCTTCGAAAATCTCTTCAAACCACGTCAGCTTCCATCTGCAACCTCAAAACATTGTTTTGAGCAACCTGCGGCTCGCTTCCTAGTTTGCTCTTTGATTTTCATTGAGTATAAAACACACAAAAAATGCCCACAAGCTAGATTTTTTCTTTCTAGCCTGTAGGCATTTTTTCTATTATCAATACTTAACATTAGTCTTTCCAAAGGTCCATGGCATTTTTAAAATCAGATGAAACTTGAACATTTTGAGGATTAGTCGCTTCTCTCTCCTGACGCTTCGCCTCTACCTGAACTACACTCTTAACGCCTTCATGACGCCAGTTTCGTAGGATAGCCTGGATGTACTTCCAGTTTGGTTTTCCATTCAAAACAGCCTCACGTAGGGCTTCTTTGATCAAATCAGCACTAGTCCCGTCTTCTTTCAAACTCTTTTCTAAATCTTCGATTTCAAAAGGACTTAAGAGACGACCTAGCTCTTGTTGGAAGGTTTCAACCAAGTCTTTCAAATCATTTTTAGCGGGTAGCGCTTGGCTAGGTTCTTGCTTTTCAAAAAGTTGGTCTAAGCGCTCTAAAGCTAAAGTCGCATCAAAAATCACTTCTATCTCACCATTGAGTTCAATGGTTCGGTATTGAAGTAAGCCTTTTTCTGTCAAGCGCGAAATAGCTTGATTGACTTCAAAGACTTGCTTGCCAATTTTCTCAGCAATCTGGCTTGGGGACAATTCCCCTAAAGCTGTTGTATTTTGTAGGTAAAAGAATTGCCAAACTAAGAAATCATCGCTTGATGAAAACAGTTGATTGTAGTTTAAGAGCAGAGCACTTGGTAATACCAAGTTCCCTGATTTAAAAGCATCTAAATATGTCATAATTCCTCTTATAAATATCCAAAATGAGACACATCTTCTTCTGCACTCTTCCACTCAAAAGGCGTTTCTTGGTAAACTGCATAATTTACCCAGTTACTGAAAAAGAGAGCTGCTGAGGAACTCCAACGCATACAAGGAAGTTCATGGATGTCATCATTTTTGAAATAATTTTCTGGTATATGGGGATCTAAACCAGCATCTAGATCTCTAAAATATTCTTTCGCTAGGGTATCACGATCATACTCTAAATGCCCAAAGCTATAAACTTCTCTTAAATCTCGGCTTGCAAGGATAGAGATTCCCACCTCTTTTCCAGATGCTAAAATCTCTAGATTGGTTTTATTTACAATGTCTTCTTTGAGAATTTCTGTGTGACGAGAATGAGGAGACACATACAAGTCATCAAAACCTCTCAGCAAAAGATGACCTTCTTTTAAAACATCCTGAGGATAAATTCCCGAAAGCTTTTGAGCCATCTGGTGTTTATCTACGCCGTAACGATAGTAGAGGCCAGCCTGTGCTCCCCAGCAAATATGCAGGGTTGAAAAAACATGAGTCTTTGACCAATCGATGACCTGAGTAAATTCTTCCCAATAGTCCACTTCTTCAAAAGGAAGATGCTCAACCGGCGCTCCTGTGATAATCAAGCCATCAAAATACTGGTCTTGAACTTCCGAGAAGGTCTTATAAAAAGTCTCCATATGCTCAGAACGAGTTGTTTTCGACTGATGACTTTCCATATATAAGAAATCAATATCTAACTGCAAAGGAGTATTAGCTAAATGTCGTAAAAGCTGAGTCTCTGTAACCATCTTCTGTGGCATCAAGTTTAAAATCAGAATTTTCAGTGGTCGAATATCCTGATGAGCCGCCCGCTGGTCATCCATGACGAAAATATTTTCCGTTCGTAAAATCTCAACTGCTGGTAATTTTTTATCAATTCGAATCGGCATGGAAATCTCCTTACTGTATCAATTCTAGGCTCAAACGAACATACAGTCGTCAAATGAAAAATCAGCTGACGAAAGTCCTTTCCTTTATTATACTGTAAGAAGATATAGTTTTCAATTATAGTTTTTCTCTAACTAGATATAGCCTTTTTTTATATCAGATGAAGAGAAAACAGCCCTAGGGACTGTTTTTCACTAATAATGCATAAGCACTTTATAATCGTAATCTCCGATAGCTTCGCGACCTTTAAGCTCATCAAGCTCAATCAAGAAGGCACAACCAGCTACGATACCACCAAGTTTTTCAATCATTTCGATGGTTGCTTTCACAGTACCACCTGTTGCCAAAAGGTCATCTACGATCAGAACACGTTGACCTGGTTTGATAGCATCTGCGTGCATAGTCAAAGTATCAACACCATATTCTTTTTCATAGTCAGCTGAAACAACTTCACGTGGTAGTTTTCCAGGTTTACGAACAGGCGCAAAACCGATTCCCAATTCAAAAGCGACTGGACATCCAACGATAAATCCACGCGCTTCTGGTCCAACAATCATATCGATTTTTTTGTCAGTAGCGTATTGGACGATTTCACGAACAGCATAGCTATAGGCATTACCATCAGCCATCAAGGGACTGATATCACGGAAGACAATTCCTTCCTTAGGGTAGTTTTCAATGGTTGCAATGTAATCTTTTAAGTTCATAGCATTTCTTTCTTTTAAAATTTTTACTCTCTATTATAACACATTTCTTAGAAAAGAGAAATAGAAAGAAGCCTTGACACTTGGTACAAGACTTCTCATTTTTTTCTTCAATTGTTGCTATCATTGACTGAATGAAGTTCTTACTTCTTTTTGCTTTTAGATTTGTGATTGAGTTGACGATTTTGTTCGATACGCCACTCTCGCTCAAAGTATGTCATCGTTTCAAATACTCTGCCTGGTAAACCGACATCCAGCAAGTAGATTGGGATTTTCAAAACGTTAGAATGTTTAGCAGTCGTAAATCCACTTCGTAGACGATTCCATAGAGATTTTGTTTTTACAAGGTCTTTGTCAAAAAAATAAACTTCAATCTGGTAAAAATCCCTCGAACTTCTACCACCCTTAATTCTCACAAGTGAAAATGTTTCTACTTGTCCCCAGGAATAAAACTACCAGTCTTTCTTCGGAAATGGTTTATAGGAAAATCCTTGAGCCGTACATTTCAAATACTCTTTATCTGAAAAAAGAAGTCTCAAACGTTCATACAAAATCCATCCAACAATGATGATTAAGAATAAGACAAAGAGTCTTAATGCCACTAATCCCACAGGTGCTTCCTTGGGATAGGTCATCATAAAAGATAGGATCCAAAGAAGAAAAGCTAACTCAACTAAGCAGAGAACGATAGTCCAAATGATTTTCTTACTGCTCCATTTGATAATTTTTTCTTCCATTAAGCTAACTCACTTAAATATTCATAGCGTTCATATTTTTCAAGCAAGGCTTCATTCTTTTCATCTAACTCTTTTTGAAGAGTAGCTAGCTTCCCAAAGTCCGAGCCATTGGCCAGCATTTCCTCTTCAATGACAGAGATACGATTTTCCAAGGCTTCGATGTCTCCTTCAATACTTGCCCACTCTTGCTTTTCTTGGTAAGTCATGCGTTTCTTTTCTTCACGGACTTTGACGACTTTTTCCTTCTCAGCCTTTTGAACTTGACTTGTCGCTTCTGCTTCGAAGGCTTTTTCATCTAGGTAGTCGGTGTAATGCCCAAAGAAAGGACGAATGCTACCATTCTCAAAAGCAAGAATCTTAGTCGCAACTTTATCAAGGAAATAGCGGTCGTGACTAACTGTTAAGACTGGACCTACAAAACCTTGTAAGAAATTTTCTAGAACAGTTAAGGTCGCAATGTCTAGGTCATTAGTTGGCTCATCCAAGAGGAGCACATTTGGTTTTTCGAGGAGCAATTTAAGAAGGTAAAGTCGTTTTTTCTCACCACCAGACAACTTCTCAATCAATGTTCCATGCGTCGAACGTGGGAAAAGGAACTGCTCCAGCAACTCTGCAATCGAAGTACTAGAACCACCGCTGATCTTGACCTCTTCTGCCACTTCCTGCAGATAATTGATAACCCGCTTACTCTCATCCAAGCCTTCGATTTGTTGAGAGAAATAAGCGATGCGAACAGTTTCACCGATAATAACCTCTCCTTCAGTCGGTTTCAAACTTCCTGCAATTAGGTTAAGAAGGGTTGACTTCCCAACACCATTGTCACCAACGATTCCGATACGGTCTTTGGCTTGAACCAAAAGGTTAAAATGTTGCAAAATCGGTTTGTCATCATAGGCAAAGGAAACATCCTTAAACTCGATCACCTTCTTACCGATACGGCTAGTTTCAAAATTCATGCTCAGGTCTGTTTCAACACTAGTATCAGAAACCTCCTTTTTCAAGTCATGGAATCGATTGATGCGTGCCTGTTGCTTGGTTGCACGAGCCTGCGGTTGGCGTCTCATCCATGCCAATTCTTGCTTATAGAGTTGTTCCTTTTTGTGAAGAAGAGCTGCATCGCGCTCATCCTGTTCAGCCTTGAGACGAATATAATCTTGGTAATTTCCTTGATATTCTGTCAAACCTGCTCGGTCCAACTCGAAAATACGTGTTGACAGCGCATCTAGGAAATAACGGTCGTGGGTGATAAAGAGGACGGTCTTCTTGGAATTTTTCAAAAAGAGGGTCAGCCACTCAATGGTAGCAATATCCAAGTGGTTGGTTGGTTCATCCAAAAGCAAAAGATCGTGATTTCCTAGCAGCACTTGGGCCAACTGAACCCGTCTTCGCAAACCACCTGACAAGGCTCCAACTGGAGTTGATAAATCCTGAATTCCCAGCTTGCTGAGAACGGTCTTGACCTGACTCTCAATTTCCCAAGCTTGGAGAGAGTCCATTTCTGCCATGACCCGTTCCAAACGCGCCTGCTTATCCTCACTGTAGTTGAGCATAAGAAGTTCATACTCACGAATGAGCTGGATTTCCTTGAGGTCGCTGGATAGGACTGTATCCAAGACCGTCTTGCTATCATCAAAATCAGGATCTTGGGTCAAGTAACCAATCTTGTAGTCGTTTTTTGCCGAAAAAGGGCTTACGTCACCATCAAAACCAGAGATTCCCGAAAGGACATCCAAAAGAGTTGTCTTCCCTGTCCCATTGACACCGATAAGACCGATGCGATCCAAGTCATGGATAATAAAGGAAATATCCTTAAAGACAGTCTTGTCTCCAACGGATTTACTTAGTTTTTCAACAATAAAATCACTCATTTTTTCTCCCTCAAGTAGGCATGAATAGCTTCCAAGTTATTTTCCAAATCTCCATCTACAATAGCATACTCAATCTCTGCTAAAATTTCTCCCATTTCTGGTCCTGGTTGATAGCCATATTCTTTGATCAAAATCCCACCATTGATTTGAATTTCTTTTTTATCATGGATGGTTAAGCTGTGGTAAGTCTCTTCGATGGCCTGTGGATCAAAGTCTTTTCCTTGCGCCTGACGAAGGTTTTCAGCCTGCAAGAGTAAATCTAAGTCAAAACGGTAACAATCGCGCTTGCTTAGTTCCCCTTCTTCACGAAGTTCTAAGATCGTAAGTAAATCTTGGACTTGCTTAGCGAATTGACGCGAAGTTTTCCAATGTTTCAAAAATTGTTGAGCATCTTCCACTTCTAAAACCCATAAAAGTGCAGCCCAGGCTTGTTCAGAAGATTCAAAGGTGAAATTATCTCCTAAATCAAATAAAGACTGAAGTTTTTCCTGACTACCTGCCATATCTGGAAGATAATCATAAGCTTTACTTGCAATCATAGAAGATAAGCCTACTCGCCAATGAGGAGCTAGTAGAAGTTTATCAAATTCTACAAAAGTACGTTCCACAGAAATTTTCTCTAAGAGTGGCGTTAAGGTCTTCATCGCTTCAAACGTTTCTTGTTCAAGTTCAAAACCAAGACTGGCTTGAAAACGAAAGCCACGCATGATGCGTAGCGCGTCTTCATTGAAACGTTCACTAGCTATACCAACTGCTCGCAGGACTTGGTTTTCTAAATCTTGTAAACCATTAAACAAATCGACAATTTTCCCTGTCTCATCTAAGGCAAAGGCATTAACTGTAAAATCACGACGCTTAAGGTCCTCTTCTAGCGAACGCACAAACGAAACTGAACTTGGTCTACGGTAGTCTACATAGACATCCTCAGTTCTAAAAGTGGTCACTTCGTACTCTTCATCTCCGTCTAAAACCAAAACTGTTCCGTGCTCAATGCCAATGTCAGCTGTACGAGGGAAAATCTGCTTGGTCTCTTCTGGATAAGATGACGTCGCAATATCCACATCATGGATGGGACGATTAAGTAGAGCATCCCTAACAGAGCCCCCAACAAAATAGGCTTCAAAGCCAGCTTCTTTAATTTTTTCTAATACTGGTAAAGCCTTCTGAAATTCAGAAGGCATTTGTGTTAATCTCATAATAAGTGTTCTAATCCATAGACAAGCTCATGACGCTTGACAACTTCCTTGATTCCCAAATTCACCCCTGTCATGAAGGAGCTACGATCATAGGAGTCATGACGCAGAGTCAAACCTTCTCCTTGATTTCCAAAAATGACTTCCTGATGGGCTACCAAACCAGGTAAACGGACCGAATGAATTCGCATGCCATCAAAATTAGCTCCACGTGCACCTGCAATGAGTTCTTCCTCATCGCTAGCACCTTGTTGAATAGGCTCACGAACTTCAGCCATCAATTCAGCTGTTTTAATAGCTGTTCCGCTAGGGGCATCTTTTTTCTTGTCATGGTGAAGCTCAATAATCTCTACATTTGGGAAGTATTTTGCAGCTTGTGCCGCAAATTGCATGAGTAAGACAGCACCCAAGGCAAAGTTAGGAGCAATTAATCCACCCAAGCCTTTGGAACGAGAAAAATCTTTTAGTTCTTCTATTTCTTGACTAGTGAAGCCTGTTGTTCCAACGACAGGTGCAAAGCCATTTTCAAGCGCAAAACGGGTATTCTCATAGGCAACAGCTGGTATTGTAAAGTCCACCCAAACATCTGCCTCAAAACCTGCCAAGTCATTCTTATCATTGAATACTGGAATCCCCTGCCATTCAGATGCAGACTCAAAAGGATCTAAAACCGCTACTAGTTCAAGTTCAGGATCAGACAAAACCATCTGACAAGCAGATTGGCCCATTCTCCCCTTAAAACCAGCAATAATTACTCGAATACTCATCTCAATCTCTACTCCTATTTAAGATACAAAGTCTGTAAGAACACAAAGTGAAAATAGGAGGTCTGAGCAAGGAGTATCTACTCCTTGGAAGAACTATCTTTTTCACACAGGGTTCTAGGCGTGTTCAATTTTAAGATACAAAGGACCTTAGCTGCCCATGAAAAATAGGGAATGGCGCTGACTATACACGAAAGGCTAGACAGGCATCTTTTTTCAAGAGGTAGGTAGTCCGTGTTCAATTTCTAAGATACAAAGGACCTTAACTGTCCATGAAAAATAGTCTAGATTATGGGTGTATAGCCCAGAGCAATACTTCCTTCTCCCAGGTGAGTCCCAATAACACTACCGAAGGTTGCAATTGAAACATCTGTAGCCACTCCGCCATCTATCAAAAGCTGGCGCAAATCTGCTGCTTTTTGAGGAGCATTCCCGTGAATGACAGTAATCTGGTAATTCCCAATAGCTGTTGCTTCTTTAACAATTTCAACCAAGCGTTTGGTAGCCTTTTTCTCTGTACGAACCTTTTCATATACTTCTATCACACCTTGGTCATTGAAGTATAAGATTGGCTTGATACTAAGGAGATTCCCTAAAATGGCCGCACCATTTGAAAGACGTCCCCCCTTAACCAGATGGTCAAGATCATCCACCATAATAAAGGCTGAGGTATTTTCAATCTGTTCTGTTAACTTATCTAGTATAGACTGGAAATCATCTCCCTGCTCAGACCATTGAAACACACTTTCCACCATGAAACCTAGTGGTGCACTTGTAATTCGAGTATCAGGAAAAGCAATGGTTAGACCTTCGAACTCATCCGTCATATACTGGATGTTTTGGTGAAATCCTGAAATTCCAGAAGATAGGAAAAGCCCCAAAGCATGTGTATAGCCTTTATCTTTTAATAATGATAAAATTTCATACAACTTGGCAATACTTGGTTGACTCGTTTTTGGCAATTCGCTTGCTGAAGCCATTTTTTCATAAAATTCTTGAGCGGTTAGATTTACACCTTCAACATACTCCTGTCCATCGATATTCACAGGAATGTCTAGCACAAATAAATCTTCTTTCCGCAAGGTTTCCGCTTGTAGAAAAGCAGATGAGTCTGTTATGACCGCTAATTTCATTTCTTAAAACTCCAAATTAATTCCCGGTATATCAAGGGCAATTTCTGTTACTTCATAAGTCAAACGATTAAGCATATCCAAACATGGACGAGCTAGTGTCTCAACCTCTTCTTGGCTGAAATCACTTGGTTGGTCGATAATACGACCTTCAACATGATTGACTTGAGAAATCGTTCCACTAATGACAAATCTATCAAAGACAATCATAAAGCTCAAAACAACTACTAAAGAGGTAACTTGATTTTCTTGATCATGCTGAAGCAACTGAAAGTTTACATCTACCTTAGTTTCGGGTGCTCCATTTTCATTTTCCCATTCAAAGTTACGCGCATCGAAGTGATACTGACTAACAAATTCTTGTTCACGTTTTAAATTCATTTTCATCTCCATTGGTACAATATAGTTGCCATTGTACCATATTTTTTTATTTTCTGCTAGATTTACTAAATACCAATCTCAGTTTTAACAACTTCAGCAATAGTGTCTACATAGTAGTCTACTTCCTCAGTGGTTGGGGCTTCAGCCATGACACGCAAGAGTGGCTCCGTTCCACTTGGGCGAACGAGGATGCGACCATTGCCTGCCATTTCTGCTTCCATCTTCTCGATAATGGCCTTGATAGCTGGCACTTCCATAGCTTTTTCTTTCATGGCATTTTCAACTCGGATATTGACTAATTTTTGTGGGTAAATGGTCACTTCTGAGGCCAATTGAGACAAGCTCTTACCTGTTTCTTGCATGATCTTCGCCAATTGAACCGCTGAAAGTTGACCATCACCAGTAGTATTATAGTCCATCAAGATAACGTGACCTGACTGCTCACCACCGAGATTGTAGCCAGATTTTCTCATTTCTTCAACGACATAACGGTCTCCAACAGCAGTGACTGCTTTATTGATCCCTTCACGATCCAAGGCCTTATGGAAACCAAGGTTAGACATAACTGTTGTTACAATGGTATTTTGAGCCAATTGACCTTTTTCAGAAAGGTATTTACCAATAATGTACATAATCTTGTCACCATCGACAATTTCGCCATTTTCATCAACAGCAATCAAACGGTCACTGTCCCCATCAAAGGCTAAACCAATGGCAGATTGACTTTCTTTTACAAGTTCTTGCAAGGCTTCTGGATGAGTTGAACCAACGTTCAAGTTGATGTTAAGACCATCTGGTGTTTCACCAATAACTGTTAATTGAGCACCTAGGTCTGCAAAAATTTGACGAGCACTTGTTGCAGCTGCTCCGTTAGCAGTGTCCAAGGCAACCTTCATCCCTTCAAGAGGAGTTCCAGTTGAAACAAGGTAGGCTTCATACTTACGCAAACCTTCTGGGTAGTCAACAACAGTACCCAAACCTTCTGCACTTGGACGTGGAAGACTATCTTCACTTGCATCAAGCAAGGCTTCGATTTCTGCTTCTTTGTCATCGTCTAGTTTAAAGCCGTCACCACCAAAGAATTTAATTCCGTTATCAAGGGCTGGGTTATGACTTGCTGAAATCATAACACCTGCGCTTGCACCTTCAGTTTTAACAAGATAAGCTACTGCTGGTGTTGCAAGAACGCCTAGTTTATAAACGTGAATTCCGACTGAAAGGAGACCAGCAATCAAAGCCGCTTCTAGCATTTGACCTGAGATACGAGTGTCACGTCCTACAAACACTTTCGGTGCTTCAGTCGTATGTTGACTGAGAACATAACCTCCAAAACGTCCCAACTTAAAAGCTAATTCTGGCGTAAGTTCTACGTTTGCTTCTCCACGGACTCCGTCCGTTCCAAAATATTTACCCATTTTTTTATCCTTTTCTATTGTTTTATTAATCTTTTTTTGAAGAGTCTGGCTTGGTTTCAGAACCAGTTGAAGACGAACTGCCCGAAGATGAGCTTGTCGTTGATGAGCTAGAACTACTTGCTGATCGAACTTGTTTCGTTGTTATCTTCATGGTTGTTTCATACGGTTTAATCACCGTTGGTAAAACTGTTCCATTCTTATCAATAGCTTGTAGAGGAACTGAACCCGTATAATTTCCTGTAATTTTTTCACTAGTTGGTAAAACAGCCACAATCTTATCAATCTTGGATAAGGTATCAGCATCACTAGTAACCGAAACGCGTTCATCTGAAACAGTCACACTATCGATGAGAATTCGTTCATCAACCTTACCAGAGTCAATCTGTGGAGTGACTGGTAAATTATCCCGTGTTGCTTTCTTCCCAATTTTAACGGTGATTTTCTGCGGTGTTGCTAGGGCTGTTAAACCGCTCGGAAGATTTTCAATGGTCAAGGGTACTTCAACCGTTCCTTCTGTCGCCTGTGTTAAATCTGCAGTAACCTTAAATTTACGAGTGCTTTCTTGCATCTCACTAGCCAAGGTCACTCGATTGGATCCAGTTAAAAATACCGTTACTTCTGAACTAAAACCACTAATAAAATACTGCTCACTATCGTACTGAATATCAATTGGTACATTTACGACCGTATTGGTATAAGTTTCTGTTCGAGCCGGTCTTGCATTATTATTATTTTGATAATTAATAGAGGTAGCGTAAATAAATAAAACGCAAGCAAAGAGGAGTGAGGAGATGATATATAAACTATTTTTTTTCATTCTTCCAGCCTCCTAATATACGCTCTGATAAACTTGGCTCTTGTGAATTTTCCGGAATCAGTATACGACGTAGTTCTTCCTCAAATTCTTCCATCGTTAAATCATGCTTAAAGACACCATTATAGGTAATGGAAATACCTCCAGTTTCCTCTGATACCACAAAAGTGAGAGCATCAGAAACCTCAGATAAACCAATGGCTGCACGGTGTCGCGTTCCAAACTCCTTAGAAATACCAGTGTCTTCAGTAAGTGGAAGATAAGCAGATGTTACAGCTATTCGATCACCTTTTATAATGACTGCACCATCATGTAAAGGTGTGTTTGGAATGAAGATATTGATTAAGAGTTCTGCAGAAATCTTAGCATCTAAAGGAATCCCAGTAGATATATATTCCTGCAAGGTTCTGACACGCTGAACTGATACCAGTGCTCCAATTTTTCGTGGGCTCATATATTCAACTGCTTTAACAAAGGCCTGAATCATCTGTTCTTCTGAACTCATTGGTGTACTTGAAAAGAAATCAGTCGCACGGCCCAAGCGCTCTAAACCTGTCCGAATTTCTGGAGAAAAAATAACAACCGCTGCGATAACACCGTAAGTAATCAATTGATTGATCAACCAGGAAATAGTTGTTAAGCCTAGGGTATTTGCTGCTATCTGAGCTAAGATAAACACTAAAACACCTCGAACCAGAATCATAATCTTGGTTCCTGCAATTGATTTTGTAAATTGGTATAAGATATAGGCAACGATAAGAATATCAATCACATTTATCAGAATACTCCAAGGACTGGAAAACAAACTAGACCAGTATTGAAGATTAGATAATTGCTGAAAATTCATTCTGGGCCTCCTCTCCATAAAAAAGCTACTCTTCATTATATCATTTTATATGAAAATTTTCTTCCCCCTACTTCATTTTAAATTGGTAGAAAATATGATAGAATAAAATGATAGAAATGAATTAAGGAGAAACCATGTCTGAACTATATGATATCACCATTGTAGGAGGTGGACCTGTCGGTCTTTTCGCAGCCTTTTATGCTCACCTTCGTCAAGCCAAAGTACAAATCATCGATTCTCTTCCTCAACTAGGTGGTCAACCTGCTATCCTATATCCTGAAAAACAAATTCTCGATGTTCCTGGTTTTCCAAACCTCACAGGGGAAGAATTGACTAACCGCCTTTTGGAACAACTTGAAGGGTTTGAGACGCCTGTACACCTCAATGAAACTGTTCTTGAGATTGAAAAAGAGGATGATGTTTTTAAGATTACAACTAATAAGGGAAACCATACTTCTAAAACCGTTATTATTGCTATGGGTGGTGGTGCCTTTAAACCACGTCCACTCGAATTAGAAGGTGTTGAAGGCTACGACAATATCCACTACCATGTTTCTAATATGCAACAATACGCTGGTCAGAAGGTAACCATTCTGGGTGGTGGTGACTCAGCCGTTGACTGGGCACTAGCTTTTGAAAAGATTGCTCCAACTACACTTGTGCATCGTCGCGATAACTTCCGTGCTCTTGAGCATAGCGTCCAAGCATTGCAAGAGTCTTCTGTGACTATCAAAACACCATTTGTGCCAAGTCAGCTTCTTGGAGATGGAAAAACTTTAGACAAGCTTGAAATATCAAAAGTTAAATCCGATGAGACCGAAAACCTTGAACTAGATCATCTCTTTGTCAACTATGGCTTTAAATCTTCTGTCGGTAATCTTAAAAAGTGGGGATTAGACCTTAACCGCCACAAGATTATCGTCAATAGCAAGCAGGAGTCAAGCCAAGCTGGAATTTATGCTATCGGTGACTGCTGCTACTATGAAGGTAAGATTGACTTGATTGCAACCGGTCTAGGTGAAGCACCAACTGCCGTTAATAATGCTATCAACTACATTGACCCCGAACAAAAAGTACAACCAAAACACTCTACAAGTCTATAATGTCAAAATTACAATTTTATTAAAAAATCAAGTGAAATTTCATGATAAAACGCATAATAACAAGTATCTAAAGAACTTGCTATTATGCGTTTTTATGATTTTAAAAACTTTTCCACTAACCACCTTTATTTGCTTTTTATATAAAGTTTAATACTTATTGATTAGTTTTTTAATATTTCCCCTCATTCCGACATATTCAGACTAACAAACTCTGTGTACCGTATGAGTAATACTAGATAATATTCTATCTTAGTGTAATTTGTAGTGAAAGTTCGAAGTTAACATTTACAAATTGACGTTAAATACAGTTATGAACATGTTATAAAGTTTGATGTTAGTGGCTGTTAGATTAATTATTACATAAGTTAAGTGTTAATCTGGCTCATTTATCATTCTGTATCGGTAATATAAATTTAACTTCAGCACCACGACAAGCTTCTCTATTTTTCAAGATTACTGATCCACCATGTAATTTAATTATTTGTTCAGTAATAAATAATCCAATACCATAATTGGTTGCAGAATGCCTGCTATAATCTCCACGATAGAACTGTTCTTTTGCGTGAATTAAATCGATATCAGAAAAACCTTTCCCGTTATCTAATACTGATATTTCTAAAAATTCATCTACAGTTTTTAAATTCAATTCCAATGTACCTATTCCATTATTATTTTCAATTGAATTCGCTAAGACATTTTGCAATGCTCTCTCTAAGAGTTTCAAGTCTACACTCATTATACCATCTTCAACTACTACATTAGTTTTTAGATTGTTAGAATTAATTGACATTAGTTCTTTAGAAACTGTTACCAATTGTTCTGATACAGTTTTTACTGCCAACGATTGTGGCTGGTATTCAGTGGCATTAGAATTCTTATTCATGATTAGAAGTGTTTTTATATATTCAGATATTCTATTGCTATTCCTCAGTATATAATCTATATAAATACTCTGGTCCTCTGTCACAGATGTCTTTTTAAGCAACTCAGCATTTCCTTGAACAATAGATACTGGGGTTTTCAAGTCATGTATCAAAGCAGAAATCTGTTTTTGCTTGTTTTCTTCCTGTATCCACTCTTTGATTAATGACTCTTGCAAAGCATTTCTCATTTTCTCTAAACTAAATAGAACTTCATTAAATTCTTTGACTCTTGAATAATGCAGGTCAAAATCTAAAGTTTGTTCTGATATTTTTTCGGAAGCAGCAAATATAGGTGAGAGTTGTTTCACAAGATATTTAGCCCATACTATTGTAACAACCAATGTATTTAGTAAACTAACTAAAATAAGAATACTGACATACACTACATTGACATTAGGAAAATATTTTGCCATGAATTTATTTGTAAAATAGGGTTTTACTGAATATTGAATAATACAATAACCGTCATTTCGTAAAATTTCTATATAGCTATAAGATGGGGTATTATATACTCTCTCATTATTATAGTATCGAATTGCTCTATCTTCTTCATCTTTACTCATTGAACTAGTAATGATATTCCCATCCTTTGAAATTAATAGATATGAAGCATTATCTGGTATAAGATTTTTATCAAAAGTCTCTGTATTGGCTATCGCATTCTTCCTCTCATAAATCTGATTTTCTGTGTAATCGGCAGGTAAAATAAATCCTAATGAATACATGGTGGTGAACATCAGAATTACTAAACCAACTGAAAGAAACAGTACAATTCCTACACTTATTAGATATTCTAAAAATATTATTCTTAGCGATTGCCCTTTTAATTTTATTCCCATTTATATCCAATCCCCCATACAGTTACAACTGGAGATACACCTTCCTTCTGTAGTTTTGCGCGAATATTCTTAATATGTTCTGAAATAGCTGAAGAATTACCTATCCCATCATATCCAAATATCATCTCATAAATCTGTTCTCTTGAAAATACTTGCCCGCGCCTACGTGCCAGAAGTTCACAAATTCGATACTCAGATTTTGTAAAAGGAATTTTCTTATCATTTACATAAATTATATTCGCTGATAAATCAAATCTAATTTCTCCAAGATTTAAACTTAAATGTCTCTCTCGGTTTTCTCGACGTAAATGGGCATCAACTCTCGCAATTAATTCATTTACTCCAAAAGGTTTTAGAATGTAATCATCAGCTCCTGTTGATAAACCCGAAACAATGTCACTTTCCAAAGATTTTGCAGTTAAAAATAAGATGGGACAGTCTACTCTATCTCTAATAGATTTACAATAAGATATACCATCGATTTTTGGCATCATTATATCTAACAAGATTAAATCATACTCTGTTAATTTAGAAATAGGTACTTCTGTTGGATTTTGAAAAATATCTACATGGTATAATTTTTGCGTTAAAATATTTTTGATTAAGATCAAAAGATCCATTTCATCATCTATAGCCAATATTTTCACCATCTTATTACCACCTTCATTTCTATTCCATATTAGTTCTGCCGTTCCATTTATTAAACCAAATCAAACTTACAAATAAAATTACAACTATCATTGGTGTTGCAACTAAAGACCATTTAAAAAATTCATAATAAAATAAGTTTTCACCAGATATTTTATCTACAAAGTAAAGACCACAAAGTCTTGAAGACCAAGAACTTGGTATGTAATACCAAATCTTATCCCCCATACTTGTAACAGCAAGCAGAGCTATCAATGTTTCAAAGAAACCAAGACCAATAGAGGCACCACTCCCAAATCTGAGGCTAATAACCAGATGTATTAAATATAACGGAACAACTCCGATAATCATTAAGACTAATTCCAATATCAAATCATAAAATTCTTGATAATTAAAAAACATCAAAAAACTACTTTGGAGTAAAACAAGTGATAGAGATGCACACAACAATAAGGATAATAACTTACCAATATACATACTAGTTCTTGATTGCGAACCAGTTAACATTATCTGAAAACAACCTGCTTCTGCTTCCATTTCTATTACCTTTGCAGTAATAAAACCAATAATAATCGGGAACAATGCACCTAACGTAATCAAATAATTTAATGTGACATCCTCAATTGAATACCTACTTAGGCTCGTAAATTTAAAACCAGCATATATCATAATCACAAATAGTATTGGGAGAAACAGATATAACCAGGGTAACCAAGTATGTTTTATCTTATATAGTTCAGACTTTAAAATATTTATCACTATCCCACCTCCTGTTTTGCAAACCAAATAGATGATAAGTAAGATAATAGAAGAAATAACAGAATTGAGAAGATACATGGAGGCAAAATGGATGTGTTTAACATCATATTTCCTGCATCTGCTGGTAGTCCATTTGGCATAATTTTCAGCATTGGAACCATAGCTCTTATACTCCAACTATATGGGGAAAACAACCAATAATCTCCAGCAGAAAACATAATTCCAAGTACAACACCTAGTAAACCATTTATCATAAGACTAATAGAAAAACCAAACTTTTTAGCTAATAGTAGGCAAAATGGAATTTGCCATATGCTTGATACCACTAATGCTATACTCGAAACTAATAAAGTACTAAAGCTATAGCTTAAAAATATTTGTTCTCCAAAAATAAATTGCACAATTAAAACTGCTATCAAATGAACCAAACTTGTCATCAGAATCAAACAGCTTGCTACAATAATTTTTGATATCCAAATCTTTCTTAAATCAATACTTAGAGGATAAACTGCCCTATATTTTATTTTTTTATCTTCGTATCGATTCATTAAAGCAAGAATCAGTGCATAAGTAATTGGCATAATTATAGTATACCACCAATTATATGAATCTACTGTAAAATATGGTGGTGCCAGTATATAAGAAAGAATTATCAAAGATATAGGTATTATATAGATTATTTTTTTTAAAAAAGTTCTTTTATATTTTAAATAATCACTAAGGATATAATTTATCATTTTTAATTCCCCTTCTTTACTACTTCCAAAAATAAATTTTCTAAACTTTCTTGAGAGTTTTTTATATCTTGGTATTTTAATTCACCTTCACATATTATTCCGATATAATCTGCAACTTGCTCAACTTCGGAAATATTATGGCTGGATAGAATTACTGTAATGCCTTGTTTTGGAAAACCAAGAATCATCTCCCTTAATTCTTGAATTCCCAATGGATCTAAGCCGTTGGTTGGCTCATCTAAAATTAATAATTTAGGATTATTTAACAGTGCTATTGCAATTCCTAATCGTTGTTTCATTCCCAAAGAAAATTTTCCACTTCTTTTTTTACCTGTATTTGATAGACCAACGATTTTTAGAACTTCATCAATTCTTGATTCGGGTAATCCAAGTAACATTGTTCTTACTTTTAAATTTTCTCTTGCACTTAAGTTCTCATACAACGGAGGTAACTCTATCAAGGCACCAATTTGTTCGAGATCCTTTCTACTCCATATATGATTATCAAATATAATATCTCCGGACGATTTATGGAGCATTCCTGTTATCATCTTTAGTGTAGTTGATTTCCCAGCACCATTTGGACCAAGTAATCCGTAGATACTATTCTCTTTCACTTGTAATGAAATATTATTCACTACAAGTTGATTCCCAAATTTCTTTGACAAATTCCGTGTCTCTAAAATATTTTTTTCCATTTTGATCCTCCTTAAATTTACACTTCAATAATAAAATATAAATTTAAAGATTTTATAAAGAAAATACATAACTTTTATTGATCTAAAAAATAAACTATAAATACGCAATTTAATGAAGATTAAAAATAAAAATTTGAAATTTTTAGTATTCTATCTAGAACCTTAATCTATTAAAACAACGAATCCTCTGAAAATGAAAATTCTACTGAATGAAACTTCAGTAGAATTTTTTAAATTTATGTGACTATTAGTCCGTCTCGCTCCGTGAGGTGCGAGACAAATAAACCACCCGCTATGCGGGTGCGCGTCGAAGGTTATACCAAAAAAACTCCAAACGCGATACAATAAAGGTGTTCAAGCCAATTGTAAAGCGAAAGGAGAAAACCATGGTACAAAAGTCTCATAGTTTATCACACACAAAGTGGCACTGTAAGTATCACATTGTGTTCACCCCTAAGTATAGACGAAAAGTCATCTATAATCAATATCGGAGTAGTTTAGGTAAAATATTTCATCGTTTGTGTAGCTATAAAGGAGTTGAAATTATCGAGGGTCACTTAATGCCAGACCATGTACATATGTTAGTAAGTATTCCACCAAGGATAAGTGTTTCGAGTTTTATGGGTTATTTAAAAGGTAAAAGTGCACTCATGATGTTTGACAAACACGCCAACCTCAAGTACAAGTTTGGGAATCGGCATTTCTGGGCAGAAGGTTATTATGTGAGTACAGTAGGGCTTAATGAAGCCACGATAAGGAAATACATACAAGATCAGGAAAAGCATGATATAGCACTTGATAAATTAAGTGTGAAAGAATATGAGAATCCCTTTAGGGATAGTGGTAAGTAATACTCACGCCTCTTTAAGAGGCAAGTGACGAGTCAAGAGCAATGAGGCTTGAACAACGTGAAAGCCAGCGTCTTTAGGCGCTGGCTGGTAATTTGGGCTTATAGCCCTGGTGCAAACCACCCGTTAGACGGGTGGTTATGATTTTGTGGCGAGGGGCAAAACTTTTTTTCCTATTTGATGATATTGAATCTAAAAGATCTAAAACTGCATTCTCCATGTTTTTAGTGATGTGAGTGGAGCTTTCATTGGTCACTTTAGTATCTTAATGGCTAATCTTAGCAAGGATTGTTTTTAAAGAAAAGTTGTTACAATAAAAAGCCTATAAGCATATAACTGAGTGAAGTTATAGATGTTTATTGTCGGAAGGAAAAGACAAAAGATGCGACCTAGTAGGACTCAGCAAAATAAAAAAAACTCTCTGGAAAACCAGAAAGCCTGAGAGGCATCTCCATGTGAGAAACCGGTTCACACAATTTCTCAAGGTCCGCTCCTGCGTTATGACCTCCTTTGCTCAATAGTAGCTCTCGCTACATATCGACTCATCGCAAGTTTTATTTTACTATAAGGACAATAAAATGTCAATAAAAAAAGTTCCTATACCAAGGAACTGATGAACAATGCTAATTGCCGGGATCGAACCGGCGACCTCATCCTTACCATGGATGCGCTCTGCCTACTGAGCTAAATCAGCTTACTTAAAAAGTATACTATAGAATCAAATCTTTGTCAATAAAATGTTTTATTTAAAAGTAATCGGCTGTCAGTCAAATTAAAATAGCTTTAGGGAATGTCCTAAAGCCATTTTCTTCTAACCTAATTGATTTTGTTTTTTTCAGGATTCCAGATAAAACTTGCAATAAAGCTAAAGATGATGGTAACAATCGCAACTAAGACAGCAAGAATCAGTGCTGGTATGCGAATAAACCACCACAAAGGATTTGGTTTTTTGTTATTGTGCCATTGTTTTGTTTCCTCATCCAGACGTTGGAATTCTGATTGGATACGTTCAGCAACCATCTCAATTCCTTCATCATTCATCTTCTTAATGTCCGAGATATCGATAGGATTTCCGAAGTTCATATCGACACGTTCACAACTGATGAGTCCTTTTAAGGTCATTGGGCCAGTGTAAGTAACTGGCATGATGCGAACCTTGGCCATTTTAGCAATCAGAGCAACACCACCTTTAACATCGTTGGAATGACGACTGCCACTTGGGAACATGATGAGAGAGCGGTCGCTCTTTTTAAGAACATTGATAGGGTATTTGATAGCCGAAGCGCTAGGATTTTCACGATCGATTGGAAAGGCACCGCACATGCGAATCCACCAGCCAAAGATACGGTTGGTAAAGAGTTCCTTTTTAGCCATAAATACAAATTGCTTCGGTTTGGTCGCAAAGGCCATATAAACTGGATCCCACCAGGTACGATGGGGCGCAACTAGAATATAGTTTTCATCTTGACTCGGAATTTTATCCGTATTATGATAATGAGCATTACCGTTGATAGACCAAAGAATCAACATAACCAGCCCACGAAGATAAGTATAAAACATGGTATCTCCTTCAATTTTCTTTCTTTTATTATACCTTATCATACTAGGACAAGCAAATGTTTTTTTGTTTAGGCGGAATTGCTCTTCATATGAAATTAGAATTATTTTTAAAAAAATGATATGATAGAACTTATGGATAAAAATAAAATTATAGGCTTAAGCCAATCAGAAGTTAAAGAACGTCAGAAACAGGGACAGGTCAATGATTTCAAAGCATCAGCTAGTACCAGTACTTGGCAGATTGTAAAACGAAATGTCTTTACTCTCTTCAATGCTTTAAACTTTGCTATTGCATTAGCGCTCGCTTTTGTTCAAGCCTGGAGCAACCTGGTTTTCTTTGCGGTTATCTGTTTTAATGCTTTTTCAGGAATTGTAACCGAGCTACGTGCCAAGCATATGGTTGATAAACTCAATCTCCTGAATAAAGAAAAGATTACCACTATCCGTGATGGACAAGAAATTGCTTTAGACCCTGAAGAGCTTGTTTTGGATGATGTGATTCGCTTGTCTGCAGGGGATCAAATTCCAAGTGATGCGATTGTATTAGAAGGTTTTGCAGAAGTCAATGAAGCCATGTTAACGGGCGAGAGCGACTTGGTGCAAAAAGAAGTAGAAGACTTAATGCTGTCCGGTAGTTTTCTTGCCAGTGGTTCTGTCCTCGCTCAGGTTCATCATGTAGGAGCAGATAACTATGCAGCTAAACTCATGCTTGAAGCTAAGACCGTTAAACCAATCAATTCTCGTATCATGAAATCGCTAGACCAGCTAGCAGGCTTTACTGGAAAAATCATCATTCCATTTGGAATTGCCCTCTTGCTTGAAGCCTTGGTCTTGAAAGGTTTACCACTGAAGTCTTCTGTAGTGAATTCCTCTACAGCTCTTTTGGGAATGTTGCCTAAGGGGATTGCCCTCTTGACCATTACCTCTCTTTTAACCGCTGTTATCAAGCTTGGTTTGAAAAAGGTCTTGGTGCAGGAGATGTACTCTGTTGAAACCCTAGCGCGCGTGGATATGCTCTGCTTGGATAAGACAGGTACCATCACCCAAGGTAAGATGCAGGTTGAGACTGTTCTTCCTCTGACCCAGGCTTATGACAAGGATGCTATTGCCGACATACTAACCAGCTATATGGCAAACAGCGAGGATAAAAATCCTACAGCTCAAGCTATCCGTCAACGTTTTCAAGGTCAAGTAGCTTATCCGATGATTTCTAGTCTTCCATTTTCAAGCGATCGTAAATGGGGAGCAATGGAGTTGGAAGGTCTCGGAACTGTTTTCCTAGGTGCACCTGAGATGTTGTTGAATGCTGAAGTTCCTGAGGCTAGAGAAGCTCTTGAACGAGGATCTCGTGTCTTAGTTCTGGCCCTCAGTCAAGAAAAACTTGATCATCACAAGCCACAGAAACCATCGGATATGCAAGCCTTGGCTTTGCTTGAAATTCTAGATCCAATCCGAGAAGGGGCAGCTGAAACTCTAGACTATCTTCGTTCTCAGGAAGTGGGGCTGAAAATTATCTCTGGTGATAATCCAGTTACGGTTTCAAGTATTGCTCAAAAAGCTGGTTTTGCAGATTACCACAGCTACGTAGATTGCTCGAAAATTACTGATGAAGAGTTGGTTGCCATGGCTGAGGAGACAGCGATTTTCGGACGTGTCTCTCCTCATCAAAAGAAACTGATCATCCAAACGTTGAAAAAAGCAGGTCATACGACTGCAATGACAGGAGATGGTGTCAATGATATCCTTGCCCTCCGTGAGGCAGATTGTTCCATCGTGATGGCTGAAGGAGATCCAGCGACTCGTCAGATTGCAAATCTGGTCCTCTTGAACTCAGACTTTAATGATGTTCCTGAGATTCTCTTTGAAGGTCGTCGTGTGGTTAATAATATTGCTCACATTGCTCCAATTTTCTTGATTAAGACAATCTATTCATTTTTATTGGCAATCATCTGTATTGCGAGTGCATTGTTGGGACGTAGTGAATGGATTCTGATTTTCCCATTTATTCCGATTCAGATTACCATGATTGACCAGTTTGTGGAAGGATTCCCGCCGTTCGTATTGACCTTTGAACGAAATATCAAACCAGTCGAACAAAACTTCCTCAGAAAATCCATGCTCCGTGCACTACCAAGTGCCTTGATGGTAGTTTTTAGTGTTCTCTTTGTTAAAATTTTTGGGACAAGTCAAGGCTGGACAGCTATTGAAATTTCAACACTTCTGTATTATCTATTGGCATCAATTGGTTTCATGTCTGTAGTTAGAGCTTGCTTGCCATTTAGTCTGTGGCGTGTTCTCTTGATTATTTGGTCAGTTGGTGGCTTCCTTGGAACAGCTCTATTTCCAAGAATTCAAAAATTGCTTGAAATTTCAACACTTACAGGACAAACATTACCTGTCTATGGCATTATGATGGTCATATTTGCTGTCATTTTCATCCTGACAAGTCGTTATCAAGCAAAAAAATAAAGAAAGGCTGCAATCCTTGATTGCGGTCTTTTTTAGGTACAGAATTGCTAGACAAAATATGGTATAATAAAGGGAAATAGACTTTTGGAAAGTGAGAGAAAATGATTTCGAAGAGATTAGAAACGGTAGCTTCTTTTGTACCTCAAGGAGCCGTTTTACTGGACGTCGGGAGTGATCATGCTTATCTGCCGATTGAATTAGTTGAAAAAGGGCATATTGAGCGTGCCATTGCAGGAGAGGTAGTAGTTGGTCCCTACCAATCTGCAGTTACAAATGTTGAGAGGCATGGTTTGACTGAGAAAATTCAGGTCCGTTTAGCCAATGGTTTGGCTGCTTTTGAAGAGGCTGACCAAGTTTCTGTTATCACTATTGCCGGAATGGGTGGTCGTTTGATTGCTACGATATTAGAAGAAGGATTAGACAAACTTGCCAATGTTGAGCGTTTGATTCTTCAACCCAATAATCGTGAAGATGAGTTGCGTTCTTGGTTACAAGAGCATGGTTTTCAAATCACAGCAGAAAGTATTCTAGAAGAAGCTGGGAAATTCTACGAGATCATAGTTGCAGAAGTTGGTAAAATGAATCTATCAGCAACTGATGTCCGCTTTGGCCCATTCTTGT
Source organism: Streptococcus mitis (assembly GCF_009496285.1). Lineage (GTDB taxonomy): Bacteria > Bacillota > Bacilli > Lactobacillales > Streptococcaceae > Streptococcus > Streptococcus mitis_BP. The sequence goes on along the minus strand of NZ_WIJK01000006.1, from coordinate 33,382 downwards.
CCAAAGAAGTTAGTCCAATCTTCATCCAAAAATGGCAAAAAGAAGTCAGCAAGCTTGAGTTTGCCCTTAGTCAAATTCCAGAAAAAAATCAAGAAGAACGTCAAGTTCTAGCAGATAAAATTCAAGCCATCAAGGAGGTGCTCCATGAAAGCAAGTGAAGTGATTAAGCGTTATGAAGCCTATTGCCCACAAGAATTTTCTATGGAAGGTGATAGTCGTGGTCTGCAAATTGGCACCCTAGACAAGGAAATTCAAAAGGTCATGGTTGCTCTTGATATCCGTGAAGAGACAGTCGCTGAAGCTATTGACAAGGGTGTTGATCTGATTATCGTTAAGCACGCGCCTATCTTTCGTCCGATTAAGGACTTGGTAGCTAGTCGTCCTCAAAATCAGATTTACATCGACCTAATCAAGCATGACATCGCAGTTTATGTTAGCCATACCAATATTGATATCGTTGAAAATGGTCTCAATGACTGGTTCTGCCAGATGCTAGGTATCGAGGAGACGATTTATCTGCAGGAGACAGGCCCTGAACGTGGGATTGGACGTATTGGAAATATTCAGCCTCAGACATTTGGGAAATTGGCCCAATGTGTCAAGCAAGTCTTTGGTCTAGATAGTCTTCGAATGGTACATTATCATGAGAGTGATTTGCAAAAGACCATTTCAAGAGTGGCCATTTGTGGCGGCAGTGGGCAGTCTTTCTACTCTGATGCTTTAGCAAAAGGAGCAGATCTTTACATTACTGGTGACATCTATTACCACACTGCCCAAGATATGTTGTCAGACGGCTTGTTGGCTCTGGACCCAGGCCACTATATTGAGGTTCTCTTTGTTGAAAGAATTGCAACGTTTCTGAATGAATGGAAGGAAGAGAATGCTTGGTCGCTAGAAGTTGTCGCAAGTCAGGCTTCTACCAATCCATTCCATCATATCTAGTTAGAAGGTAAAGACAATGAAAAAAGTTGCCATTGTAGGAGCAGGAATTGTAGGGGCAACAGCTGCCTACTATCTCTCTAAAGAAGCAGATATCGAAGTAACTGTCTTTGATCATGGATACGGACAAGCGACCAAGGCAGCTGCAGGAATCATCAGTCCTTGGTTCTCTAAACGACGTAACAAAGCTTGGTACAAGATGGCTCGCCTAGGAGCAGACTTTTATGTAGATTTATTAGCTGATTTAGAAAAAACTGGTCAAAAGGTTGATTTCTACCAGCGCTCAGGAGTCTTCCTTCTCAAAAAAGATGATTCCAAGCTCGAGGAACTTTATGATTTAGCCTTGCAACGTAGAGATGAATCTCCCTTAATTGGCGAATTAGCCATTTTGGACCAAGCTGCTGCAAGCAGCCTATTCCCTGGTCTAAAGGGATTTGAGAGATTGCTCTATGCTTCTGGAGGAGCTCGAGTAGATGGGCAACTCCTAGTGGGTCGTTTACTGGAGGCCAGTCAGGTTAAGGTCGTAAAGAAAGAGGTTAGTCTAACTCCTTTATTATCAGGCTATCAGATAGACAATCAAATGTTTGATCAAGTAATTTTATCTACGGGAGCTTGGCTTGGACACATTTTGGAGCCTTTAGGCTATGAGGTGGATGTTCGTCCTCAAAAAGGTCAACTTAGAGATTATCAGGTTGATTTAGACATGGCAAGCTATTCTGTTGTCATGCCGGAAGGTGAGTGGGATTTGATACCATTTCCTGGAGGTAAGTTATCTCTAGGAGCTACCCATGAGAATGACATGGGATTTGACTTGACAGTGGATGAAACCTTGCTCGATCAAATGGTTGTGGCGGCGAGTCCATTTTATCCAGCCCTGGCTGAGGCAATTTCATCTGGTGAACGTGTGGGGATTCGTGCTTATACAAGTGATTTCTCTCCATTTTTCGGACAGGTTCCAAACTTATCAGGAGTCTATACAGCAAGTGGTCTAGGATCTTCAGGGTTAACGACTGGTCCTATTATCGGTTATCACCTAGCTCAAATGCTTCAAGGAAGAAGTGGAGTATTGGATCCAGCAGATTATCCAACTGAAAGATACATTAAAAAGAAACAATAGTAAATCTTTTACTTAGATTTTACGATAGTGTTAGGAAAGTAAATGACTTTCCCTATCAAAAATGGTAAAATGAAAAAAATAATCCAAGAATTGAGGAAATAAAATGCAAGAAAAAATTCTGGTAACGGGTGGAGCTGGTTTTATCGGAACTCACACCGTCATCGAACTGGTCCAAGCAGGACACCAAGTTGTTGTTGTCGATAATTTGGTAAACAGTAGTCGTAAAAGTCTTGAAGTAGTCGAAAGAATCACTGGGGTAGAAATTCCTTTCTACGAAGCAGATATTCGTGACACAGATACACTTCGTGATATTTTCAAACATGAAGAACCAACAGGTGTGATTCATTTTGCTGGTTTGAAAGCTGTAGGGGAATCTACACGTATCCCACTTGCCTACTATGATAACAATATTGCTGGAACTGTCAGTCTCTTGAAAGTTATGGAAGAGACAAACTGTAAGAATATCATCTTCAGCTCTTCAGCAACAGTTTATGGAGATCCGCATACTGTTCCAATCCTCGAAGATTTCCCTCTTTCTGCTACTAACCCTTATGGTCGTACTAAGTTGATGCTTGAAGAAATCTTGACGGATATCTATAAAGCCGATTCAGAATGGAACGTTGTTTTACTTCGCTACTTCAACCCAATCGGAGCGCATAAGAGCGGTGATTTGGGTGAAAATCCAAACGGTATTCCAAATAACCTTCTTCCATATGTTACACAAGTCGCAGTTGGTAAGTTGGAACAAGTTCAGGTCTTTGGAGATGACTACGATACAGAAGATGGAACAGGTGTTCGTGACTATATCCACGTCGTTGACTTAGCAAAAGGGCACGTTGCGGCCCTTAAGAAGCTTCAAAAAGGTTCAGGACTAAACATTTACAACCTTGGTACAGGGAAAGGCTATTCTGTCCTTGAAATTATCCAAAATATGGAAAAAGCAGTCGGACGCCCGATTCCTTATCGTATTGTGGAGCGCCGTCCTGGTGATATTGCAGAATGTTACTCAGACCCAGCCAAAGCTAAGGAAGAACTTGGATGGGAAGCAGGACTTGGTATTACAGAAATGTGTGAAGATGCGTGGCGTTGGCAGAGCAAACATCCAAATGGATTTGAAGACTAAAATGATGATTTCAATCATAGTCCCATGTTTAAACGAAGAGGAAGTACTTCCTCTTTTTTATCAAACTCTTGAAGCTCTGATTCCAGATTTGGGAACAGAAATCGAATATATTTTTGTAGATGATGGGTCAACTGATAGGACTTTGGAAGTTTTAAAGGCATATAGGGAGCAAAATTCTGCAGTACATTATATCTCTTTCTCGCGAAACTTTGGGAAGGAAGCGGCCTTATATGCAGGATTACAGCAAGCAAGTGGAGATTTGGTTGTGGTTATGGATGCAGACCTTCAGGATCCGCCAAACCTCCTGCTTGAGATGAAAGAACTACTAGATCAGAATCCGGATTTGGACTGTGTGGGAACTCGTAGAACTAGTCGAGAGGGAGAGCCATTTCTACGTAGTTTCTGTGCCAATCTTTTTTATCGTTTCATGCAAAAAATTAGCCCAGTAGCTCTTCCCCTAGGGGTTCGTGATTTTCGGATGATGAGAAAATCAGTAGTAGATGCAGTGTTAGAATTGACAGAATACAATCGCTTTTCTAAAGGCCTCTTTGCCTGGGTTGGTTTTCATACTCACTATCTAGAATACCCTAATGTTGAAAGGCAGGCAGGTAAGACTAGTTGGAGCTTTAGGCAACTCTTTTTCTACTCTATCGAAGGGATTGTAAATTTTTCAGATTTTCCTTTGATATTAGCCTTTGTTGCTGGTCTTACGTCTTGTTTTATGGCTTTGGTGATGACCCTTTTTGTAGTTATTCGTACTCTTATGCTTGGGAATCCAACCTCTGGCTGGACATCTCTGATGGCTGTCATTCTATTTCTTGGTGGTGTCCAATTATTGACCATTGGTATTCTGGGAAAATATGTCAGTAAAATTTATCTAGAAACAAAAAAAAGGCCCCTCTATCTGATAAAAGAACAGAGTGAGCCGAGATAGGCTTTGATAAAAATTAGTCCTTCAAAAGACTATAATTTTCTGGAAAAATATGCTAAACTAGAAGAAGTGGGATTTGGAAATCGAATCACCACTGCTGACAAATTAATCTTTGATAAGCGCGCGAGTGGGGCACTGTTTCACAGCTTCCACTAGCTCTTCACTAGCTGGGACGTCTCTCTCTAGTAGATTAGGATCATCATAGAAACGCACAATACCATTATCATGGTAATCAAATAAATCAGAATAGGTTTGGCATAGCCCACAGGCAATGCATCGTTCAGGTATAAGTGTGATTTTCATATTTATATTGTAATAAGAAATTAGAAAAAAAACAAGGAGTAAGGTATGGAAAAGGAACCATGGCAAGAAGATATTTACGACATCGAGGAAAGTCGTTCGGAACGAAGAAGTAGAGGAAATAAGGGAACAGGAGTGGTAGCCAACCGTATTCTAACCATTTTGGCCTGTATTTTCTTTGTTATCGTTGTCGGTATGATTGCTATTCTAATCTACCTGTCATCTGGTGGAAGTGATCGTACAGCAGCCTTGAAAGATTTTCATGATTCTTCTGCGCCTAAGGTAGAGGAAGTTTCTTCAACGTCATCAAGTAGTTCAGTTGAAGCATCAAGTTCTGAAGCAGGATCAACTTCTTCAAGTAGTTCAGAGGAACATACAAATGCTGAGGGAACCATTACTGTCCTTGCAGGTGAAGGTGAAGCAGCTATTGCAGCTAGAGCAGGTATTTCTATTGCCCAGCTTGAAGCCTTGAACCCTGGTCATATGTCTTCAGGAACTTGGTTTGCAAATCCTGGTGATGTCCTTAAGACAAGATAGGAGTTAGAATGAAAACAATTCAGATCGCTATTGATGGACCAGCATCCAGTGGTAAAAGTACAGTAGCTAAGATTATCGCTAAGGACTTTGGCTATACTTATCTGGATACAGGTGCCATGTATCGTGCTGCGACTTACATCGCTTTGAACAATCAAGTAAGTCCAGAAGAGTCTTCTCGACTTCTTGAATTATTGGAACAATATCCGATTCGCTTTGGTCGTGCTGAAACAGGGGAACAGCTTGTTTTTGTTGGAGACGTTGATGTTACCAATCCAATCCGTGAAAATGAAGTAACCAATGCTGTATCTGCTTTTGCAGCCATTCCAGCTATTCGTGAAAAATTGGTAGCCCTTCAACAAGAAATTGCTCAACAAGGCGGAATCGTCATGGATGGTCGAGATATTGGTACAGTTGTATTACCTCAAGCTGAATTGAAGATTTTTCTTGTTGCTTCAGTGGATGAACGTGCGGAAAGACGTTATAAGGAAAATCTTTCAAAAGGGATCGAAACAGATTTGGAAACTTTGAAAGAAGAGATTGCTGCGCGTGATTATAAGGATAGTCATCGTGAAACTTCTCCTCTTAAACAGGCTGATGATGCAATCTATTTGGACACAACAGGGCTAAGTATTTTAGAAGTTGTTGAAAAAATTAAATCAGAAGCAGTCAAACATTTTTAATTGAAATTTTAACCGATTGACCACGATAGTGGTGAGTCGGTTTTTTAGCAATTTGTCAAATTTTTAATTTTAAGGTATAATAGTCTTTGTTAACGAAAATTTGACAATCAAACCATCATGAAAATAGAAGGAGATAAGATGAACAATCTACCAAATTGCCCAAAATGTAATTCAGAATATGTCTATGAAGACGGAGCCTTGCTAGTCTGCCCAGAGTGTGCTTATGAATGGAATCCTGCTGAGCAAGCAGAGGTTGAAGACGGCCTTGTTGCCATCGATGCTAATGGAAATAAATTGGCTGACGGTGATACAGTAACCTTGATCAAAGACCTTAAGGTAAAAGGCGCTCCAAAAGACCTTAAGCAAGGGACACGTGTTAAAAACATCCGTATTGTTGAAGGTGACCACAACATCGATTGTAAGATTGATGGTTTTGGTGCTATGAAATTGAAATCAGAATTTGTTAAAAAGATCTAATCATGACTGCTTGGAATAAAATAATTTTTTTCAGTCGGGCTTTTATGTTTTTGGCAGCATTTACAGGTATTTATCTGGAAATTACCAAGCACGGTGGTTTCGGAATGTTGCTCTACTATACAGTACTTTCCAACCTCTTGGTGATGATTTTTACAGGTTATCTTTTATGGAAGATGCGACGTGAGGGTGATTATTGGCAAAGTTCAAGTCTTTTGCGACTCAAGGGTGGTATCACCATGAGTATCATGATTACCTGTGTCATCTATCATTTCATGTTGGCTCCCTTGACAAAAGATTTTTACCGTTTGGAAAACTTCCTTTGCCATTATATCGTACCCCTCTGGTTTCTAGTTGATACCATCATTTTTGATAAGAGTCGTCAATATAAGTGGTTTGATCCTATTGTATGGACAGTTTTACCACTGCTCTATATGGGATTTGCAATCTTAAACGGCTTTGTTCTAAAGATGGACGTTCCTAACGCTAAGGATAGTCCCTTCCCTTATTTCTTTTTAAATGCCAATAAACATGGTTGGGGATTTGTCTTTAGATGGGCAGCCATTATCTTTGTTGCCTACATGGTTTCAGGATATCTGTTTTATCTTGTTAAAAACATTAAAAAATCTAAGAAATAAGGAGGTTGGGACAAAAGATCCCGACCTCACTTTTTATTAGCAATTAAACTTTGACGCGGTAGCTGATTGAACTTTTTGTTCGTCTTTTAGACTCCCAAAAGCTCCTAATCATCCTCGCGGGGCTGGGACTACGAAATCGAGACTTTGTCTATCGATTTCTGTCCCACCGCCTTTTTTGATGATTGATATAATTGTACCCGGACAAATCGATTTATTTTATCTTGTTATGCAGTCTTTTATACCTTACAATAAAACTGTAGCTACCAATACAACTATTGAGGATGAAAAAAATGACTGAAAATCGTTATGAATTAAATAAAAATTTGGCACAGATGCTTAAAGGTGGCGTCATTATGGATGTTCAAAATCCTGAACAAGCAAGAATTGCTGAGGCTGCAGGTGCGGCAGCTGTTATGGCCTTGGAGAGAATCCCAGCTGATATTCGTGCAGCTGGTGGTGTCTCTCGCATGAGCGATCCAAAGATGATCAAGGAAATCCAAGAAGCAGTCAGTATTCCAGTTATGGCCAAGGTTCGAATTGGGCATTTTGTTGAAGCACAGATTTTGGAAGCCATCGAGATTGACTATATCGATGAGAGTGAGGTGTTATCTCCAGCTGACGATCGTTTCCATGTGGATAAGAAAGAATTCCAAGTTCCTTTTGTTTGCGGTGCAAAAGATCTAGGAGAAGCCTTGCGTCGTATCGCTGAAGGAGCTTCAATGATTCGAACAAAAGGGGAACCTGGAACAGGAGATATCGTTCAGGCAGTCCGCCATATGCGCATGATGAATCAAGAAATTCGTCGCATTCAAAATCTCCGTGAGGACGAGTTATATGTTGCTGCAAAAGAACTCCAAGTACCTGTAGAATTAGTTCAATACGTTCACGAACATGGAAAACTACCAGTTGTTAACTTTGCGGCTGGAGGGGTTGCAACACCTGCAGATGCTGCTCTTATGATGCAGCTAGGTGCAGAAGGTGTCTTTGTTGGCTCAGGAATTTTCAAGTCAGGTGATCCTGTTAAACGTGCGGCAGCAATTGTCAAGGCTGTTACCAATTATCAGAATCCTCAAATTTTAGCTCAAATCTCTGAAGACTTGGGAGAAGCTATGGTTGGTATCAATGAGAATGAAATCCAAATTCTCATGGCGGAGCGAGGAAAATAGATGAAAATTGGAATATCGGCCTTGCAAGGCGCCTTTGTAGAGCATGAGAAAGTCCTTGCAAAACTAGGAGTTGAAAGTGTTGAACTGCGAAATCTAGAAGACTTTCAGCAACATCGAAGTGAGCTATCAGGTTTGATTTTGCCAGGAGGTGAGTCTACAACTATGGGAAAACTATTGCGAGATCAGCAAATGTTGATTCCTATAAGAGAGGCTATTCTCAATGGTTTACCAGTCTTTGGAACTTGTGCAGGCTTGATTTTGCTAGCGAGACAAATCACTTCTCAAGAGGAAAGCCATCTAGCGACTATGGACATAGTAGTGGAGCGTAATGCCTATGGACGTCAGCTAGGAAGCTTTTATACAGAAGCAGACTGCAAGGGTGTTGGCAAGATTCCCATGACCTTTATCCGTGGACCTATTATTAGTGAAGTTGGTAAGGGTGTCGATGTTCTGTCAGTAGTGAACAATCAAATCGTTGCCGCTCAAGAAAAGAATATGCTAGTGACCTCCTTTCATCCGGAATTGACAAATGATCTTCGCTTGCATCAATACTTTATCAACATGTGCAAATAAAAATAGGTCGGGATTTTCCCGGCCTATTTTTACATGTAATAAACAATGGCAATGTATTGGAGAGCTGAAGCTGCTAGGATGAAGAGATGCCAGATCATGTGGAAGTAAGGTTTCTTCTTAGCGTAAAATCCAGCACCAACTGTATAGCAAAGACCACCTGATACCATAAGAGTCCAAAAGATTGGATTTGTTTGACTGATGATTGCTGGTAGGATAGCCACAACTAACCAACCCATGATTAAGTAGAGAATTAGACTAAATTTTTCATTGACTTTTTTGGCAAAAATTTTATAAAGAATACCAAAAATAGTTGTTCCCCATTGGATAGCAATAATCAGGTAACCAAACCAGTTATTCATCAAGGTCAAAACGACAGGAGTATAAGAGCCAGCAATCGCAACATAAATCATGGAATGGTCGATAATGCGCAAGACATACTTATGAGTTGAACCATAAGCCATAGAATGATAAATAGTAGATGAAAGGAACATGAGAAAGAGGCTAATGACAAAAATGGAGACACCTACAGAAGATAAAAGACCATGAGCCTCATAGCTGTAAGTGGATGAGATAGGAAGTAAGATGAGCATGATGACAGCACCTACAGCATGGGTGACACTGTTTGCTATTTCTTCTCCAAAACTAAGGCGTTTACTGAGTTTAAAACTAGTATTCATTTGTTTCCTCCTCTTCATTTTCTGTATAGACTAGTACTAGTGTTTGATGATAGAGTTTGACCGTTTGGCAACTTGCTTGGATAATAGGATTGGCTGGGTCTAGGTCCTCATTCATATAGTCTACAAAAGCATTGTAAAGCTCTTCTGAGTTAGTCTCTGTGTGTAGGGTATTAAGGGTTTGAGCAATTTCCTGGATTGAAAAAACAGACTTGAGCGTTGTGATAGCAATCAATCGGGCGATTTGTTTGCGTTGGTATTTTTTCTTTTCAGGTTTGCTGATATAGCCGTGTTTGACATAGTTGTTCACCATTGATGCAGTTAAACCTTTTTCTTTAGCAAGAGAAATAGGGGAACAAACTTTATTCACATAAAGTAGGACCTGGTCCAAATAGAGATCAATGTTTGGAATTTCGTCCCATTCTGGGTAGGAAAAAGTAAATTTCATTTCCAACTCCTGTTTATCTAGTTTTGATAACTAGATTATAAAATAATAGAAATCAAAAGTCAAGTTTTAACTGCTTGTAGAAAGCCTTAAATTATGCTATGATGAGAGAAACTAGTCAGAAAAGAGGAGATAAGATGGAAATTCGTTTAGCCTTTCCAAACGAAGTAGATGCAATTATGCAAGTGATTGAGGAAGCTAAAAAATGCTTGGCGGAAGCTGGTAGCACTCAGTGGCAAAATGGTTATCCAAATACTGATACGATTATCGAAGATATTATCTCAGGTCAGGCTTATGTAGCCCTGGAAGAAGGAGAGCTCTTAGCTTATGCAGCAGTAACCAAGAGTCCAGAAAAAGCCTATGAAGCCATTTATGATGGAAGCTGGGAAGGAAGAGAGTCAGAGTATCTAGTTTTTCACCGTATTGCTGTCGCTAGTGATGTGCAAGGACAAGGTGTTGCCCAGACCTTCTTGGAAGGCTTGATTGAAGGCTTTGATTACCTAGATTTTCGTTCAGATACACACGCTAAAAACAAGGCCATGCAACATATCTTTGAAAAGCTTGGTTTTAAGCAGGTCGGTAAAGTTCCAGTAGATGGGGAACGTTTGGCCTATCAAAAATTAAAATCAAATGCCTAAGAAGTATGCAAAGATGCTGTACAAGTCTCCGATTGGAATCTTATCTTTGATAGCAGATGATCACTATCTGTTTGGGATATGGGTTGAAGCACAGAGCCATTTTGAGCGAGGTTTGTCGGTGTGTAATCTAGTTGAGGTGAAAAGTCATCCCATCTTAAATCAGATTGCTAGCTATTTAGATGCTTATTTTAAAGGACAAAATCAAGATTTGTCTCAGTTACCTTTGGCTCCTGTTGGTAGTGACTTTGAAAAAAGAGTCTGGAACTACTTGCGTGGAATTCCTTTTGGTCAGACTGTTACTTATGGACAAATAGCTAAGGACTTGCAAGTAGCTTCTGCACAAGCAATCGGAGGAGCAGTAGGGCGCAATCCCTGGTCTATTCTTGTCCCCTGTCACCGCGTATTAGGTGCTGGTAATCGTCTAACAGGCTATGCTTCAGGAATTGACAAGAAGGCTTGGCTCTTAAAGCATGAAGGTGCAGCATTTCAAGAAAATAAGAAATAGAAAGGAAAGAAAATGTTAGAATTTATCGAATATCCAAAATGTACAACTTGTAAGAAAGCCAAAAAAGAGTTAGATCAACTCGGGCTAGAGTATAAAGATGTTCATATTGTAGAAGAAACTCCGAGTGAAAAGGTCATTTTAAACTGGATCGAAACTTCAGGATTTGAGTTGAAGCAATTTTTCAATACCAGTGGAATTAAATACCGTGAACTGGGCTTAAAAGATAAAGTTGGGACTTTATCCAATAAAGAAGCAGCCAAACTCTTGGCCGGTGATGGTATGTTATTAAAACGTCCAATATTAGTGGAGAATGGTGTTGTTAAACAAATTGGCTATCGTAAAACCTACGACAACTTGGATTTGAAATAGTTTTTTTCTATCTCCTTGATAGGTAAAATATATAACCTCACACTTTTAAAGTATGATAAACTAGTAGGTAGACAAAGTCTCTTCTGCACGTAGCAAATATTTTAAATCTAGGCAGAAGTATGATAGAATGATTCATTATCAGGAGAGGATGTTTCTATGAATGTTACAACACTTTTAGCATCAGATTGGTACCAAAACTTGATGCAGTATATTCCAGACGGTAAACTGTTCAGTTTTCGTTCTGTCTTTGATGGGATTCCAAGAATTGTACAACAATTGCCAACAACATTGATGTTGACAGTATTTGGTGCTTTTTTTGGTATCATCTTGGCTTTGGTTTTTGCTATTGTAAAAATTAATCGCGTTAGAATTCTTTATCCATTACAAGCATTCTTTGTTAGTTTCTTAAAAGGGACACCAATCCTAGTGCAGCTGATGTTGACTTACTATGGAATTCCTCTAGCATTAAAAGCGTTGAATCAACAATGGGGAACTGCTTTTAATATCAATGCGATTCCGGCTGCAGCTTTTGCAATTGTAGCTTTTGCTTTTAACGAAGCAGCTTACGCTAGTGAAACTATCCGTGCCGCTATTCTTTCTGTTAATCCTGGAGAGATTGAAGCCGCTCGTAGTCTTGGAATGACACGTGCACAAGTTTATCGTCGAGTCATTATTCCAAATGCAGCGGTAGTAGCGACTCCAACCTTGATTAACTCCCTAATCGGTTTGACTAAGGGTACTTCCCTAGCCTTTAGTGCGGGTGTTGTAGAAGTCTTTGCCCAAGCTCAGATTTTGGGTGGTGCAGACTACCGTTACTTCGAACGTTTCATCTCAGTTGCCCTTGTATACTGGGTGGTAAATATCGCTATTGAAAATCTTGGTCGCTTTATTGAGAGAAAAATGGCAATCGAAGCACCAGATAATGTGAAAACAGATGTGAAAGGAGACCTTCGCTAATGATTAAGATTTCAAATTTAAGCAAATCCTTTTCAGGTCAAACCGTCTTGGATCATCTGAATTTAGATATTCAAAAAGGGGAAGTAGTTGCTTTGATTGGTTCATCTGGAGCAGGAAAATCTACCTTTCTTCGTAGCCTAAATTATCTGGAAACACCTGATAGTGGAAGCATTCAGATTGATGACTTTAAAGTTGACTTTTCTCAAATTACTCAAGATGAGATCTTGACTCTTCGTCGCAAGTTGTCCATGGTGTTCCAACAGTTCAACTTATTTGAACGTAGAACAGCCCTAGACAATGTCAAGGAAGGTTTGGTAGTTGTTAAAAAACTTTCCGACGAAGAAGCAACTAAGATTGCCAAAGAAGAGCTGGCTAAGGTTGGTCTTTCAGATCGTCAACAGCACTATCCTCGCCACTTATCAGGTGGACAAAAACAACGGGTAGCTTTGGCGCGTGCTTTAGCCATGAAGCCAGCAATCTTGCTCTTGGATGAACCTACTTCAGCCCTTGATCCAGAATTGGTTGGTGAGGTAGAACGATCTATTGCTAATGCTGCCAAATCAGGTCAAACTATGATTTTGGTCAGTCACGATATGTCCTTTGTTTCTCAAGTAGCTGATAAGGTTTTGTTCTTGGATAAAGGAAAGATTATTGAGTCTGGAACACCAGATGAGATTATCAATCATCCTAAAGAAGAACGAACAAAAGAATTCTTTGCTAGTTACAAACGGACCTATATTTGATATAATAGAAGATAAGAAAGACTCAGTTGGCTAGGCTAACTGGGTTTGCTCTTTAAAATTAATAGAAATGAGAGAGAGCATGCTAGTTCAGCTATTTGCTTTGTATTTAGAGAGTTTAGTGTTGACAATTCTACTGGTCTTGATTATTTTGGGACTCTGGATTGGACTTAGAGCTCTGTCGGGGGTTGATAAAACTGCTAAAGCACGTCAAGCCCATCTCTACGATATGATTATGATTGGAGTTTTGACCATTCCAGTATTGTCTTTTGCAACCATGAGCATCTTGTTGGTTCTCAAGGCTTAATAGTTGTAAAATGGGATTTAATCCGTTAGAATAAAAATAGTTACAACAAGAAAGAAGGAAAGAGAATGTACGATACGATTATTATCGGTGCAGGTCCTGCTGGGATGACTGCAGCCTTGTATGCAGCACGCAGTAATCTGAAAGTGGCTTTGATTGAAGGGGGCCTTCCAGGAGGTCAGATGAATAATACTTCTGACATTGAAAACTATCCAGGCTATGCCAATATCAGTGGCCCAGAATTAGCAGAAAAGATGTTTGAACCTCTTGAAAATCTGGGTGTTGAGCATCTCTATGGCTTTGTTGAAAATGTTGAGGACCATGGCGAATTCAAAAAAGTCGTAACTGACGACCAAGTTTATGAAACGCGCACAGTTATCGTAGCGACTGGTTCTAAACATCGTCTCTTGGGTGTTCCAGGTGAAGAGGAACTTAATAGCCGTGGTGTTTCTTACTGTGCGGTTTGTGATGGAGCCTTTTTCCGTGACCAAGATTTGTTGGTCGTAGGTGGAGGTGACTCAGCAGTTGAAGAGGCTATCTTTTTAACACGGTTTGCAAAATCTGTAACCATTGTTCACCGTCGGGATGAGCTTCGTGCTCAAAAAGTCTTGCAAGATAGAGCTTTTGCCAATGAAAAAATCAACTTCATTTGGGATTCGGTTGTCAAAGAAATCAAGGGTGAAAACCGTGTTGAGTCGGTTGCCATTGAAAATGTTAAAACAGGACAAGTGACAGAACAAGCCTTTGGCGGTGTCTTCATCTATGTTGGATTGGACCCTGTTAGTGATTTCGTCCAAGAGTTGCAGATTCGAGACCAAGCGGGTTGGATTGTGACAGATGATCACATGAAGACAAGTGTTGCAGGTATTTTTGCTGTTGGTGATGTTCGTCAAAAAGACCTTCGACAAGTTACAACAGCTGTTGGAGATGGCGCTATTGCAGGTCAAGAAGCTTATAAATATATTACTGAACATAGTTAAAAAGGCGGTGGGACAGAAATCGATAGACAAAGTCTCGATTTCGTAGTCCCAGCCCCGCGAGGATGATTAGGAGCTTATTGGAGTCTAAAAGACGAACAAAAAGTTCAATCAGCTGCCGTGTCAAAGTTTGATTGCTAATAAAAAGTGAGGTTGGAATCTTTTGTCCCAACCTCACTTTTTATTAGAGTCGATTTCTAAAGACTTCGTACATGAGAATGGCAGCAGCAACGCTGGCATTGAGGCTCTGTACGTGACCATTCATAGGAATGGTGATCATCTCGTCTACTTGTTTCTTGATGTTGCTTGAAATACCTTTGCCTTCATTTCCGATGATGAGAGCAATCTTTCCTTTGGTATTCCATTTGTTGCAAGGAGTTCCATTCATATCAGTACCGAATGTCCAGAAGCCTTCATCCTTGAGTTTGTCCAAGGTTTGGCTGAGATTGGTCACGCGAGCTATAGGAACGTGCTCAATTGCACCTGTTGCTGTTTTTGCTACGACGGGAGTAACACCGACAGCTCGATGTTTGGGAATGATGACACCTGAAACATTGGTTGCATCCGCTGTTCTCAAGATAGAACCGAGATTATGTGGGTCCGTTAAACCATCAAGGATTAGTAGTAGTGGGTTTTCTTCCTGGCGTGTCTTAGCAAGAATTTGCTCAAGTTCAGTATAGGCAAATTCAGAAACGCGCAAGATAAAACCTTGGTGAACAGCTCCTTCAGTCATCTCAGAAAGTGATTTTTTAGAAGTCCAAGAAATGGATACTTTCTTTTCAGTAGCCAATTCCTTAACTTTGTCCACATTCTTTCCTCGTAAATCTTCCTGAAGGTAGAGTTTGTTTCCAGTATTTGCTAAAAGAGCTTCTGTGACGGCATGAACGCCATAGACAATATCGTTTGTTTTCATATCTTCATTATAACACAAAATCCCGTCTTGCAACGGGATTTTCTTTATTCAAGAATGAGCAAACCATCTTTAACTTCAAATGGGTCTTTTTCATTGATACGATCGTAGAACATAATGCCATTTAAGTGGTCAATTTCGTGTTGAACTACAATAGAATTATAGCCTTTTAGTTTGATGCGGTGCTTTTCTCCATCTTTATCAAAATAGTCAACAGTTACTCGAGCATGGCGGATAACATAACCTGGAACAGCACGGTCAACAGACAAGCAACCTTCTCCTTCACCTAGAGCAGCATCTTGGACTGAATGTGAGACGATTTTAGGATTGTACATAACAGCCTGTAAGTCATAGGCTTCTTGAGGTGTTTCACCTTCCTCGGTGATATTAGGAACTAAAACAGCGATGATGCGTTTTGAGATATCGAGTTGTGGTGCAGCAAGACCAACTCCTCCACGTAGCCCTAATTTTTCAGCCATAACAGGGTCTTGTGAGTGTTTTAAAAATTGCATCATTTTTTCTCCGAGAATGATATCTTGATCACTCAAGGGGAAGCTGACTTCTTCAGCAACGGCACGAAGAGTTGGGTTTCCTTCGCGGATAATATCTTTCATATCAATTAAATGAGCAGCTTTGGTAATTCTTTCTATAGCAGACATGTTCTCTCTCCTTTTCTTACTTTACATGATAACACAAAATAGCCTAAAATGAAAGCACATTAGTTCTATCAGGATGCATTCTCCAGATGAAATACTATCTTGTCTATGGTATAATAAATTAAGGAGACTTGCATCAAAAAACAGGGAGAAAAAATTTGGAACAACGTAGTAGAAAAAGAAAAAAAGGTCCTGTTCTACATGCTATTAGACATTCTGTTCGATTTTTCAGGAACTATAAGCAGTGGAGCAATAGAACTTTTATTGTAGTTTTGTTGGCTTTCGTAGCTCTCTCCATGGTCACGACTTTGTTAGTAGAAGGAGCTCGAGGGGTTTCTTTAAGCAGTAGTGATCCAAGTGCTATACAGAAAAAGTTAAATTCTCAGGAAAAGAATGCAGATACGGAGCAAGAAACCAGTGCTCGTATAATGGCTCATGGAGATTTGCTTTATCATATTCCTATTTATCGTACAGCTCTAAAAGAGGATGGGAGCTATGATTTTCATGAAAATTTTGACTATGTCAAACCTTGGTTTAAGAAGGCTGATCTAGTCATAGGAGACTTTGAAGGGACTATTAGTAAGGACCATTACCTAGCAGGCTATCCTTTATTTAATGCTCCAGGAGAAGTTATGGATGCGATAAAGGATGCTGGTTATCAGGTGCTGGACTTGGCCCACAATCACATCTTGGATTCCCAGTTGGAAGGAGTTATCTCTACAGCGGATGTGATCGAAAAGGCAGGCATAACTCCAATTGGAGTATATGCCCATGAAGCGCGTGATAAGGCGCCTTTAGTGATTAAGGAAGTAAATGGTATTAAGGTTGCTTTCCTAGCCTATTCTTATGGCTTTAATGGTATCGAGGAATATATCTCTAAAGAGGATTACAATAATTACCTGTCCGACTTAAATGAAGATAAGATGAAGGCTGAAATTGAGCGAGCTGAAAAAGAGGCAGACATAACCGTTGTCATGCCGCAAATGGGAATTGAGTATCAATTAGAACCAACTGAAGAACAAAAGATTCTCTACCACAAGATGATTGACTGGGGAGCTGACCTTATCTTTGGAGGGCATCCTCACGTTGTTTAACCAGCTGAAACAGTTGAAAAAGATGGAGATAAAAAACTCATTATCTACTCTATGGGCAATTTCCTATCTAATCAACGGATTGAAACCATGCAGGATGAGGAAAATGCCAAATGGACGGAGCGTGGGGTCCTCATGGACGTAACCATAAAGAAGAAAGCAGGCAAGACCACTATTGAGACTGCAGAGGCTCATCCAACTTGGGTTAACCGTACTCCAAAAGGCACCTATTCACCTGACGGCTATCCACTTTTTCTTTATCAGACCTATATCTTGGAAGATTTTATAGAAGGTGGAGCTCATCGTGAAAAATTGGATGAGGAAACCAAGGAGAGAGTTGACATAGCCTACAAAGAAATGAATGAACATGTTGGCTTGAAGTGGTAGTGGTATTTCTTAGAGGAGACGAGATGACGATAAAATTAATTGCGACAGACCTGGATGGAACCTTATTGGATCCCAAAGGTCAAGTAGATTTACCTCGTTTGGAGAAGATTCTTGATCATCTAGAAGAAAGGGGAATTCGATTTGTCATTGCGACTGGAAATGAGATTCATCGTGTGAAACAATTACTAGGGCATTTGACAGAGCGAGTAGTTTTGATTGTAGCTAATGGGGCGAGAATTTTTGAAGGAAATCAACTTTTACAGGCTCAAACTTGGGATGATGACATGGTTAATCGGGCTTTAGAATTTTTCAAGGGACGAGAATGCCAAGATCAGTTTGTAGTGACCAGTATGAATGGTGGTTTTGTAAAAGAAGGCACCGTCTTTACTCAACTTGAAAATTTTATGACTCCAGAGATGATTGAACTTTTTTATCAGCGTATGAATTTTGTGGAAGAGTTAGAATCTCATCTTTTTGGTGGAGTGTTAAAAATGAGCTTGGTGGTCGGTGAGGAGCGCTCTGACTCAGTTTTAGAGGAAATCAATCAGCTCTTTAATGGTCATGTTCAGGCTGTCTCAAGTGGTTATGGCTGTATCGATATTCTTCAGGCTGGTATTCATAAAGCCTGGGGCTTGCAAGAGCTACTCAAGCGTTGGGACATCAAAGCTGAGGAAATCATGGCTTTTGGTGATAGTGAAAATGATGTAGAAATGCTTCAATTAGCTGGAATTTCCTATGCCATGGAAAATGCCGACGACAAGGCCAAAGCAGTAGCAACTGACTTTGCTCCATCCAATAGTCAGGCAGGAGTTTATCAGGTTTTGGAAGACTGGCTAGAAAAAGGAGAATGAAATGGCAGTGCAGTTGTTAGAAACGTGGCTCCTAAAAGAGCAAGAAAAAATCCAAAACAAGTATCGTGAACTTAATCAAATCTCGATAATTGAACCAGATATCATTTTTATTGGAGATTCTATTATTGAGTATTATCCCTTGCAAGAATTATTGGGAACGTCAAAAACCATTGTGAATCGAGGGATTCGAGGCTACCAGACGGGACTTTTACGAGAAAATCTTGATGCTCATCTCTATGGCGATGCAGTGGATCAAATTGTACTTTTGATTGGGACCAATGACATTGGGAAAGATATTCCAATGAGTCAAGCATTAACAAATCTTGAAAGTGTGATTCAAAGTATTTCTCGTGACTATCCGCTGTCACAGATTAAGCTAGTTTCCATTTTGCCGGTCAATGAGAGTACGGACTTCAAGCAGACTATTTATATTCGTACCAATGAGAAAATCAAGGCTTGGAACCAAGCCTATCAAGACCTTGCCTCTGCCTATATGCAGGTTGAATTTGTGCCTGTTTTTGAGAACTTACTCGATCAAGAGGGGCAACTCAAGGCAGACTATACAACGGATGGTCTTCATCTCAGTGTCGCTGGTTATCAAGCTTTATCAAATACTTTAAAAAAATATATTTTATAGATTCAGTATAGATGAACAAGATTTTTTATGATTAATATTTTTTGTAAAATAAATATGTTGCTAATATTATTAAAAAAATTCTTTCAATGCTAGCAATCTCATGTTAGTTGATGATACCATTCACTTGTCGGAGGATATACTAAATAATAGACCTTGAAAGTATAGTGAAGTGAAATAAAATCTGGATAAATTGATTAAGGAAGTCAAATCAATTTCTCGCAATGTTTTAGAAGTCACAGTGCACTATTCTGTATGCAATCTACTATCTGCTCTTCATTTGACAATTCGATACAATAAAAAGCTCCATAATATCTATAGGAATTTGCCTATTACAAATATTATCGAGCTTTTTTGGCTCTTTCCTACTATTTGTCAAGTCTATCAAGGTTTTAAGAATCAAATGAGACAAGACAGTAGCTGTTTTGAGGCTACTGTCATATTTTCAACAAAAATAAATCGTTTTCACTTGACAAAAATTGGTCTATACCATATAATAAAATAAAGAATATGGAGGACAAAATTATGAAAGTTATTCAAGTGGAAAATCCAATTGAAGGTGGAAAAGTTGCTTTTGATATCTTAAAAGAAAAATTGGAAAACGGTGCACAAACATTGGGACTTGCAACAGGAAGTAGCCCTCTGGAATTTTACCAACGAATCGTTGAGAGCGATCTTGATTTTTCAAATCTTACAAGTGTGAACTTGGATGAGTACGTAGGTCTTGATGGGGACAATCCTCAATCATACCGTTACTTTATGCAAGAAAATCTATTCAACAAGAAGCCATTTAAAGAAAGTTTCTTGCCACGTGGTGTCAAGGATAATGCAGAAGCAGAAGTAGAACGCTACAACCAAATTCTTGCTGACCATCCCGTTGACCTACAAATCTTAGGGATTGGCCGCAATGGTCATATTGGCTTTAATGAACCAGGCACACCATTTGATAGCCAAACTCACCTTGTAGAGCTAGATCAGTCTACAATCGAAGCTAACGCGCGCTTCTTTGAGAAGATTGAAGATGTTCCAACCCAAGCTATTTCAATGGGGATTAAGAACATTTTGGATGCTAAGTCCATCCTTCTATTTGCTTATGGTGAATCAAAAGCAGAAGCTATCGCTGGAACTGTTGAAGGCCCTGTGACAGAAAGTCTACCGGCAAGTAGCCTACAAAACCATCCAGATGTGACCATTATCGCAGATGCAGCAGCACTCAGCTTGTTAAAAAAATAAGATTTTAATCATTAAAAACCATTCGATCCTATGGATTGGGTGGTTTTTTGCTCTGAATATATTTCAAATATGATAAGGGTTGAAAATCAAAATTTTTTGTATTTTTTACATGAAGAAGACAAATTTGATTGTTCTTCACTTTCTGCTTTATGTCAGTATTTAGCAAAGCTGGAAGCTATTAGTTTAGGTCAAGTAAAGGATTTATATTTTATTCGAGAGCAAATACTGAAACATCTTGTTGATCACGTTGACAGCAAGGACTTATATACCATTTTTGATCTACCGTCAGATTATTGGGAGTACCTAGACCACATGGGGTTAGAAATTAAAAAATTAAGTGTTTGTTTAGAACAAACCTTAGAAGTGGAGAACTAGGCTAGACATAATGGTAAAATCTTGTAAATTTTAAATTGAATGATTTGGGAGAATTTCATTTTTTTCTTGACAATTTTCTTTATTCCGTGTAAAATAGAATAGATCTTGAACTTGAAGGGAGTGAAAAAAATGTCTAAAACAGTAGTACGTAAGAATGAATCTCTTGACGATGCACTTCGTCGTTTCAAACGTGCAGTTACTAAAGCTGGTACTCTTCAAGAAACACGCAAACGTGAATTCTATGAAAAACCTTCTGTAAAACGTAAACGTAAGTCAGAAGCAGCTCGTAAACGTAAAAAATTCTAATTAATAAGAAAGGCTAGAGTAATCTAGTCTTTTTTGCTTTAAATAAATCCTATAAATTCTGCAAAATTCTGAAACTTCCTCCTACAATTTGATATAATAGAGGGAAGAACTTGATTGAAGGAGAAAATTATGTCGGTTTTAGTCAAAGAAGTGATTGATAAGCTCAGACTAGACATTGTCTATGGTGAGACTGAATTACTTGAAAAGAAAATCAATACTGCGGATATTACGCGACCAGGGCTTGAAATGACGGGGTATTTTGACTACTATACTCCAGAGCGGATTCAACTTTTGGGAATGAAAGAGTGGTCTTATCTGATTAGTATGTCTTCTCATAACCGCTACCAGGTTTTGAAAAAGATGTTTCAACCAGAAACACCTGCAGTTATTGTTGCGCGTGGTTTAGTAGTTCCAGAGGAAATGCTAAAGGCTGCTAGAGAATGTAAAATCGCTATTTTAACGAGTCGTACAGCAACAAGTCGTCTGTCTGGGGAATTGTCAAGTTACCTAGATTCTCGTTTGGCTGAGCGTGAAAGTGTACATGGTGTCTTGATGGACATCTATGGTATGGGTGTGTTAATCCAGGGCGACAGTGGTATTGGTAAGAGTGAGACAGGTCTAGAACTCGTGAAACGAGGACACCGTTTGGTAGCGGATGACCGTGTAGATATCTTTGCTAAGGATGAAATGACTCTCTGGGGTGAACCAGCTGAAATCTTGAAGCATTTACTTGAGATTCGTGGTGTTGGTATTATAGATGTGATGAGTCTTTATGGTGCCAGTGCAGTTAAGGATTCTTCACAAGTTCAGTTGGCTGTCTATCTAGAAAATTATGACACACAAAAGACTTTTGATCGCCTAGGCAATAATGCTGAAGAATTGGAGATTTCTGGAGTAGCCATTCCGCGTATCCGCATTCCTGTAAAAACAGGACGTAATATTTCTGTCGTTATCGAAGCAGCAGCGATGAATTATCGTGCTAAGGAAATGGGCTTTGATGCTACTCGATTGTTTGAAGAAAGATTGACAAATCTGATTGCAAAGAACGAGGTGAAAGATGATTGATCCAATTGCTTTTCAAATTGGCCCTTTAGCTGTTAGATGGTATGCACTCTGCATTGTTTCAGGTCTTGTTTTAGCGGTATACCTTGCCAGTAAAGAAGCGCCTAAAAAGAAGATTTTATCTGATGATATTTTGGACTTTATCTTAATTGCCTTTCCTTTATCCATCATTGGTGCTAGACTCTACTATGTTATTTTTAGATTTGATTACTATAGCCAACATCTGGGAGAGATTTTTGCTATTTGGAATGGTGGTCTTGCGATTTATGGCGGTTTAATTACTGGAGCGATTGTTCTCTATATCTTTGCTGATCGCAAATTAATCAATACTTGGGATTTCTTAGATATTGCAGCTCCGAGCGTCATGATTGCTCAGAGTTTAGGGCGTTGGGGAAACTTCTTTAACCAAGAAGCTTATGGAGCAGTCGTTGAAAATCTTGATTACTTACCTGATTTTATTAAGAATCAAATGTATATTGATGGCTCATACCGCCAACCAACCTTCTTATACGAATCTATCTGGAATCTGATCGGTTTTGCCTTGATTGTCATTTTTAGACGCCGATTAAAGAATATCCGTCGTGGTCAGATCACTGCCTTTTATCTAATTTGGTACGGATTTGGACGTATGATTATCGAGGGAATGCGTACGGATAGTCTCATGTTCTTTGGGCTCCGAGTATCCCAGTGGTTGTCTGCCCTATTGATTGGCCTTGGTATTTATATCATCTTTTATCAAAATCGGGAAAAAGCACCATTTTATAATGTAAAAAAGGAGAATTAAAATGTTAGAAGTGGCTTATATTATTGTGGCAATTGCCTTGGTTGTATTTTTAGTTTATCTGATTATTACCCTTCAAAAAGTTGGTCGTGTAATTGATGAAACTGAAAAAACTGTTAAAACTTTAACATCAGATGTAGATGTAACTCTTCATCAAACAAATGAATTGCTTACAAAGGTCAATGTTCTGGTTGATGATATCAACGTTAAAGTGGCAACGATTGACCCCCTCTTTACAGCAGTGGCTGATTTGTCTGTTTCTGTATCAGACCTTAATGATCAAGCGCGTGTTTTGAGTAAAAAGGCATCATCTGCTGGTTCAAAAACATTGAAGACTGGCGCAGGCTTGTCAGCTATTCGAGTTGCAAGTAAATTTTTCAAAAAATAAAAAAGGAGTAAGCTAATGGGTAAACTATCATCTATCTTTCTAGGAACTGTTTCAGGTGTTGCTGCAGCCTTGTTTTTAACAAGTGATAAAGGTAAGCAAGTGAGAAGCCATGCACAAGAATTTTTAGAAGATCTAAAAGAAGATCCTGAGTATGCTAAAGAGCAGGTTTGTGAAAAATTAACGGATGTCAAAGAACAAACCAAAGAATTTGTTCTTAAAACAAAAGAGCAGATTGAATCTGGGGAAATTACTCTTGACACTGTTCTTGATAAAGCAAAATATCATGCTCAACAAGCGACTGAAGCTTCAAAAGAAACCTTGAATCATTTTAAATCACAACTGGAAGAGAAAGTAGTTGTGGAAGAAAAAGAAAATGGTCAAGAAATTGTCATCGAGCTTCAAGAAAATTAACATAGAATCACCATTTCTTGGTTTTCTAGAGAATCAAGAATGGTGATTTTTTTCCTTTAATGAACTCTTTGTGATATAATGGCAGTATAGAAAGTGTAATATTTAGATTTCTTTCTTAATTTACTGAAATTTTAACAGCAAGTTATTGATCTTCATATGGATGGGGAAATGTACCTAGATGATAAAAGAGAAAAAGATAACCTTGTTATTTTTTACAGAGTTGTTTGGAAGTCTAAAATTAGCGGTTCTGTCCGTAACCTAAATAACCCGCCTGATTAACAGGGGGACTGGGTTTAGCTATTACAACAAATAGTTATTTAAAGATTGAAAGGATTTAAAATGTGATGTATTAAAGTAGAGTAAAGTTCCTAAATTTTAGGAAAATAAAAAAGTATGATTTTGTTAACAGAAAATGTTGACACCTTCTATATTATATATAGAAATGATAGTTAAAAAGGAATTGGGTAACATGAAAGATATCTTTAATAAACGCCAACGTTTTTCGATTCGAAAGTTTTCTGTTGGAGTGGCATCTGTACTAATAGGGGTTTCCTTATTTGCTCCAACTCAAGGAGTCTTAGCTTCTACGGAAAATAATAATGATAATAATACAGGGATAGAAGTTAATTCTGAAACTGACAATTCTCTGCCGACTGTGGAGATCAAAGAAGAAGCTCAAAGTATCTCAGAACATCGAAACAATGCTTCTTCTGAGATAGATGCTAAAGAGATTTCAACAGTAGCTACAAAAGAGACAGTTCTAGATACTTCCGGTGGTAAGGAAAATATCAATTCGACGGCAACTACTTTGGTGGCTGGTGAAGACAGATCAAGTGCTCCAGAGGTTAGAGCAGCATCAAATCCTACTGAGATTAAAAAATATGAATTGACTGAGGAAGATGCTAAAAAAATCAAAGCAGGAATAATCGGTTCAGAAGGGGATAAGTATGATAGCCTATTACTAGATGGAGAACAGTTAAAACCGAATGGTTATACAGATAACGATTATTTGAGTGATAAAGAAGAACTCTATATTTATGAAAAAAATGGTAAAAAGTATGTAGGTTATAATAGTCATCCGTTACTAGAGGATACTGATGGTGATGGGATTATTGATAGTGACGAAAAGCCAGATGAAAAATTAAAATGGAATGTAAGTGAACGTGATATGATTATGTTCATGGAATTGGCTTACCGTGACGATAAGTACATTGACAGAGTACTGGATCATAAGAGACCTTTAACAGAAGCAGAGTTATACAAAAAGAAAGGTGAAAGTAAACCACGCTATGAATATATGA
The DNA here is from genome assembly GCF_009496285.1 of Streptococcus mitis. Classification (GTDB taxonomy): domain Bacteria; phylum Bacillota; class Bacilli; order Lactobacillales; family Streptococcaceae; genus Streptococcus; species Streptococcus mitis_BP. Next base: position 8,909 of record NZ_WIJK01000006.1, on the reverse strand, counting down.
TGATGAATAGGGAATTGGGACCTTATTGGGAAAGAAAGAAAAGTTATCATACATCCAGTGGACTTGATGCTGTATTATTTGAGACTAAGAGCGATTTCTTATATTTACCAAATGGAACTGCCCAGGTACTAGCATTTCGTGGGACTAGTGATTCTAAAGATATAGGTGCTGATATAACACTTGGAACAGGGAGTAATCCTAAACAGGCGATAGAAGCAGAAGAAATTATGCGTGAATTAGCCAAGGATAAGAGTGTCACCAACCTTTATCTAACAGGACATTCTCTGGGAGGATATTTAGTACAACGGGCAATGGTTGAAGCCTATCAGTTGGCATATTCTGACAGCAGAGTCATGTCTACTAAAGAACAGCTGGCTTATAGAAACTTTTATAATAATGTATTAAAAAAAGGAACAACATTTAATGCTCCAAAAGTGAGGACAGGTCTTCTCTCATCATCTGCGTTTTGGCAAAAAGGTTTAGATAGTAAAAAAATAGCTAAGTCAGGTAAACTGACCCATTATATAGTTAATAACGATTCTACTATAGGAAAAAGTGTCAGTAATGATAGTGATGTTGTTATAAATGTTGGGGATACAAAAGGAGGGCATAGTTCCCGTTCTTATTTTGAAGCCGATATGATTAATAGACGACCAGAGTTTATTTCTGGGAAACGAATTTCCTTAGATGGGATAGGTTTTCAAAATCCTAAGATTACTACAGCCAAGTCTCTAGAAAAAGTTGGAGAAACTGTTGTATATAGCAAACTCGGAAATGACATCATTAAGTCAACAACTGTTAGTATCAAGGATCCTGATACAGAAAACATTACTAAGAATACAACTGATGAAATCTTCAAGAAAGATGGAGCTAAGGACAAAGTAGAAACAACAGCAATCCCATCACCTAAGAAATACGTAAAAGATGATACACGCGAAAAAGGACAAGTTAATGTTGAAGAGCCTGGTAAAACTGGAGAACAGACGGTAACAACAACTTATAGTGTCAATCCTAACACTGGAGATCTTATTGAACATGTAGGACAACCAGTAGTTAAGCAACCGGCAACAGAAACAGTTGTCAAAGTCGCAGCCAAGGACGAAGTAGAATACATTAAAAAAGGAGACGATGTTGTTAAGAAGACAACGAGCTACACAGTAAACTCAAAAACTGGCAGTCTTACTTCGACTGAGAAGGAAGAAGTAGTCAATAGAGGTGGCGCGAGGGATATAGTTGAGTATAATTCAGTTGAACCCAAACCAGTTTATTTAAAAGATGAGAACAGTCCAAAAGGTACTGTTACCGTTCAATTTCTAGGGAAAGCAGGACAAACTAAAGTCACCACAACATATAGCGTAAACCCAGTAAATGGAACCCTAACTCCATCAAAAGGCAAACCAGAAGTCGTAACTATACCAATAGCTAGAGTTGTAAAAGTGGGAGCAAAGGACAAAGTAGAAACAACAGAAATCCCATCACCTAAGAAATATGTGAAAGATGATACACGCGAAAAAGGCCAAGACAATGTAGAAGAAGCAGGACAAGCAGGTTCAAGAACAGTAACAACTACTTACGAAGTAAATCCAGCAGATGGAACCATTACAGAAAGAGTAGGAGAACCAGTAGTAGTAAATCCAACAGTAACAATTGTCAAAGTTGCAGCGAAGGACAAAGTAGTAGAAACACCGATTGAACCTGAAGTTGAGTATGTTAGAGATGGTGAACGAGATGTTGACACACCTAATGAACGCGTTGAAGGAGCTAAAGGTAAAATAGTTACTACAACCACTTACGATGTAGATTCACACGACGGTCATATCACAGAACACGTTGGTACCCCAGTCGTCACCCCAGCAGGTAAGACAATTGTTAAAGTTGGTGCAAAAACTCAGGTTGAACACTCTAAAGATTCTGAAGGTCGCGATGTGATTGATACCACTACCTATGAAGTTGATCCAAAAACAGGTAGGGTAACTCCAACAACAGTTCGAACTTATGGGAAAACGAAAGAACCAACAGTTGAGAAGAGAGTAGTACCATCACCTGTTGTCTATGAAAAAGATGATACGAAAGAAAAAGGTGCAGCCTCAACTACTGTTAAAGGTGAAGATGGTGAAGACACTATCACAACCATTTACACTGTGGATCCTAATACTGGAAAGATTACAGCAAGTGAAGGTAAACCAGTTCGTACGAAAGAACCAACAGAAACAATTGTTAAAGTTCCAGCTAAGGACAAAGTAGAAACAACAGCAATCAAATCACCTAAGAAATATGTGAAAGATGATACACGCGACAAAGATCAACCAAATGTGGAAGAAGCAGGACAAGCAGGTTCAAGCACTATCACAACAACATATAGTGTTGATCCTACTACAGGTGCTATTACAGAAAGAGTAGGAGAACCAGTAGTAGTGAATCCAACAGCAACTATTGTCAAAGTCGCAGCGAAGGACAAAGTAGTAGAAACACCGATTGAACCAGAAGTTGAGTATGTTAGAGATGGTGAACGAGAAGTTGGCACATCTGATGACCGCGTTGAAGGAGCTAAAGGTAAAATAGTTACTACCACCACTTATGATGTAGATCCAAACGACGGTCATATCACAGAACACGTTGGCAACCCAGTCGTCAGCCCAGCAGGTAAGACAATCGTTAAAGTAGGAGCTAAAACTAAGGTTGAACAATCTAAAGATTCTGAAGGTCGTGATGTGATTGATACCACTACCTATGAAGTTGATTCAAAAACAGGTAAGGTAACTCCAACAACCGTTCGAACTTATGGGAAAACGAAAGCACCAACGGTTGAGAAGAGAGTAGTACCATCACCTGTTGTCTATGAAAAAGATGATACGAAAGAAAAAGGTGCAGCCCCAACTACTGTTAAAGGTGAAGATGGTGAAGACACTATTACAACAACTTACACTGTGGATCCTAATACTGGAAAGATTACAGCAAGTGAAGGTAAACCAGTTTGTACGAAAGAACCAACGAATACAGTCGTTAAAGTCGCAGCGAAGGATAAAGTAGAAACAACCGAAATCCCATCACCTAAAAAATACGTAAAAGATGATACGCGGGAAAAAGGCCAAGACAATGTAGAAGAAGCAGGCCAAGCAGGTTCACGCACAGTAACAACTACTTACGAAGTAAATCCAGCAGATGGAACCATTACAGAAACAGTAGCAGAACCAGTAGTAGTAAATCCAACAGCAACAATTGTCAAAGTCGCAGCGAAGGACAAAGTAGTAGAAACCCCAATTGAACCTGAAGTTGAATATGTTAGAGATGGTGAACGAGAAGTTGACACACCTAATGAACGTATTGAAGGAGCTAAAGGTAAAACAGTTACTACAACCACTTACGATGTAGATTCAAACGACGGTCATATCACAGAACACGTTGGTATCCCAGTTGTCACCCCAGCAGGTAAGACAGTCGTTAAAGTAGGTGCTAAAACTAAGGTTGAACAATCTAAAGATTCTGAAGGTCGTGATGTGATTGATACCACTACCTATGCAGTTGATCCAAAAACAGGTAAGGTAACTCCAACAACAGTTCGAACTTATGGGAAAACGAAAGCACCAACGGTTGAGAAGAGAGTAGTACCATCACCTATTGTCTATGAAAAAGATGATACGAAAGAAAAAGGTGCAGCCTCAACTACTGTTAAAGGTGAAGATGGTGAAGACACTATCACAACCATTTACACTGTGGATCCTAATACTGGAAAGATTACAGCAAGTGAAGGTCAACCAGTTCGTACGAAAGAACCAACGAATACAGTCGTTAAAGTCGCAGCGAAGGACAAAGTAGTAGAAATCCCGATTGAACCAGAAGTTGAGTATGTTAGAGATGGTGAACGAGAAGTTGACACACCTAACGAACGCGTTGAAGGAGCTAAAGGTAAAACAGTTACAACAACCACTTACGATGTAGATTCAAATGACGGTCATATCACAGAACACGTTGGCACCCCAGTAGTCAGCCCAGCAGGTAAGACAATCGTTAAAGTTGGTGCGAAAACTAAGGTTGAACAATCTAAAGATTCTGAAGGTCGCGATGTGATTGATATCACTACCTATGAAGTTGATCCAAAAACAGGTAAGGTAACTCCAACAACCGTTCGAACTTATGGGAAAACGAAAGAACCAAAAGTAGAGTTAGAACAGGATCCTAAGACAGGTGATGTTACAGTGACACCGAAGAAGCCAGATGGGTCAACATATCCACCAGGAACTAAGGTAGAAATCTCAGGTAAAGATGGTAATCCAATCGTCGTTACAATCGATGAAGATGGTAAAGGTAAAGTACCAAACAGTGATCTACCAAACGTAGAAAAAACAGGTACAGGTAAGATTACTGAACCAGGTAAATCATCTGTGGAAGTTCCTAAGGTAACAACTTTTGAAAACGATGCATTATCGGGTTCAATTGCATTGCCAGAGCTAATGATTGAGGTTAGATGGAATGATGAGGATGGGAATGTCTTGAAATCATCAGTTAAGACAGGAGATGCAGGAGCAGCTGGTCATGGAGTAATTCCGAGATATGAATTTTTAAGAACTGAAGTCGATGATAAAGAACCTATAATCACACATATTTTCAGAAAAGTAAGTTCAAATACAATTCAAGTTCTTCCAGTAACACCTGATACTAATGGTGATTCTAGTCAATCCACAGATCCACTAGCTACTCCAATTCAAGATGCTGTTAGTCCGAATGCAAATCACAGATCTACTACAGCTACTATTGATAAGGAATCTAAGTCAAATGATTCTCAAAATGTATTGCCAATACTAGGAACAGAATCTGATATGATTCTTGCATCTTTAGGACTCCTTGGTATGCTAAGTAGCTTTGGACTTGCGTTTGGAAAGAAAAAAGAAGACTAAAATAAGCATTTCGTTAAAGTTTGAACTACTCACTGTTAAGTGAACGATGAAATAAAAGATTAAGAAACGACCTTGTTCCTCATTTGAAGAAGTACAAGGTCGTTGTTTTATTTTTGAAAAAGGGAGACATCAGTATTCGTACCAATCCGCTCTCAAAATACTGTATGTCTTTAATCCTAGTGCTCAGTTTTGAAATGTTCCCAAAAGTTCTCAATCGGTGAGCGATTAGTACACTTGCCAATCTGATATATAGAGAATGTCATCAGAAAGGAGAATCTTTCTGTTTTATTTAAACAAAATGTATATTAATGTATTATAGACATTCGAATATGTTTGCGCTTTATTCGAGAGATTGAATGGCTTTATGCTTGTTTAAATCAATGTAAAATGGTATAATTTGCCTGAAATAGCTATGATGTGTTAAGAGATGGTCATCATAGTAATTTTTATTGTATTATTCCCCAGAGGGAATATTGCTTCTCAATTTGATTTTGTCTTTAATATAAGGAGGAACGATGGAAAAAAAATCAAATTCACTAAGTAGAGTAAAGCGTCGACAACAGGAAAAAGTCTTACGCTTCTCTATTCGTAAGTATAGCTTCGGTGCGGCTTCAGTTGCTGTTGCAGCGCTGATGTTTTTGGGTGCGCGTGTCGTTAGTGCGGATAGCGTAACACCTGTCGACAAACCTCATGTAGAGGCTTTAACTCAAGATACTAGTCCGCTAGCATCGCAAGATAAGGAAGAGCCTGTTAGTTCTGTAAAAGTGGATACAGCTGTTGCAAGTCAGCTTGTGGCACAGATCAAAGACCAGCTCCACGTCAAGGAAGCTGCGAATACAGATCTTTTGGTTACTGCTAAGGAAGAACTTGTTAAGGCTGAACTGACTCTCGCTGATTCAAAAGTGAGTCAAGAAGAAGTGGACGCTTTAGTAGCTCGCTTGACCAATGTTTTGGACCAGCTACGAGCAGTGGAAACTCCTCAAGTCAAAGAAGATAAAAATGACGAAAGCACACAGGAAGCAACTCCGGAAATCAAGCCAGAAGTAGCGAAGCCAACTTCAGAAATTTCAGCTAAGTCTGAGGAAACTTCAGAAAATACTAATGCTGAGCAACTGGAAAAAGCTAAAGCTAGTCTCAAATTATCTATTGAACGTTTGGAGCAGACTATCGCCCAAACACCTGAGAATGACTTGACACGTGAAATCTTGGAGAAAGCTATCGCCCAAGTTGCCGTAGCCAAGTCTGCATTTGGTGGTGTAGAAGTTAGCCTTCGTGATGTTGAGGATATGAATCGTGTCATCAAACGTAACGAAAGCTCTGTTATGATTGCACGTAATCGTTTGACTTCTGGGCGTAATGACGTCCGTAATGGCGCAGCTATCCCAGTTGGGACAACGCTTCGCGCTGATGCGGGGGCAACCTATGACAATGCTGTTGGGCTCTACTTCACAAAGGAAGGAGATGGCTCAGGTTATCCAGCTGGTACCATGCTCTTTAGAGACCGTAACCAAAATACTGCGGATAAACAAAGAGTTAAGGATGTCAAGGATGTCGTTAAGGTTGATGTCACTAAAAACGGAGATACATACGATTGGGTCATTGAGTTTGAAGGTAATCCTGAAAACCACCAAAATGCCCATGCTTGGTTTACCATTCCAACTGGTCATACCTTGGTAGACGACGGTTCGGCATCATTTGGTAGTTACTGGGGTGGTTCTGGTGGAAAACGACGTATTGAAACTCAAGGAAGATTACCACGAAACTTATACGACATCTTTAAAGATCAGGTTAGCTCTACGTCTAAGGATGTTAACATTGGTACCCCTGGTGGAGCTATCGAGCAGGCTTGGGGCAAAGCTGCCACTACCGATGCTTTCTGGAAAGGTGCTGATGGAGAGATTAAAACATTTGAAGAAATCATTTCAAAACCTGATACACTCTATTTTAATCGTACAGGTGGTGCCCGTACGACAACGGAGAAGGATGTTCTGGTATCAGATTATTTGAAGGATTGGTTGATCCAGCATACGCAAAGAGTTTATCATTTTGATATTGATTATCGTGGTAGAACTAAGGATAGTGCATCAAACTATATCTTTCGTTTCAAAACCAAGGCTGCTGAGGGGACTCCACTCATGTATGCAGCAGGGATGCGCTCCTATGAGTTCAGCACCCACCGAAATGATATGCAATGGTATGGTTTGCCATCTCCTAAGGTGACGGGGGCTGATCAAACTATCGAAAAAGGTAAGGAAATTCGACTTGAATTTACAACTAAAGATAATCTAGCAGGATTTTCACTTGGTGATCCAAAACTAGGTTATAATCCAGCTGATTCTATCAAGTTAGTGGATAGTAAGCTGGAACTTAAAGATCAAAAAGTTGAAGTTCAAAAAGTGAGTGATTATGAGCACAAGCTTATTATCACAGGTCGTGTTGCTTCAGATCCTGGCGACTATAAGGTCAAGGTCAAGTCTGTCAATAACGTTGGACAAAGTGCGGAGTTTACATCAACTGTCAAGGTTACACAATCTATTACACCAACATTAGAGTTGAATCAAGATCCTAAGACAGGTGACGTTACAGTAACACCGAAGAAACCAGATGGCTCAACATACCCACCAGAAACTAAGGTAGAAATCCCAGGTAAAGGTGACAAGCCAATCCCAGTCACAATCGGTAAAGACGGTAAAGGTAAAGTACCTAATAGTGATTTACCTGAAGGTAATGTCCCAGGTATAGGTAAGATTACAGAACCAGGTCAACCAACTGTTGAAGTTCCTGATGTAACAACTCCAGCTAAGATAACACCACGTGATACAACTCCACCAAAGATTTACTGGCTTAAAGACGATGGCAGTCGACAAGAGTTAGGCTACACTCATGCGGCCGGTCAAAATGTTGTTATTCCACTCTATCGTGGTGATGCAGTGAACACACGTCTCATCACAATTGATGATAGTGGTAAAGTGACGGACTTCAGATTGGAAAACCTCCAAAGTGGCTTTAGCTTTACACCTGTCAATGGAACAGCAACAGAAGAATCGCCATTAGGACAAAATGTAACAGGAAAAGTTGGTCTAGAAGTTAAGAAAGGGAAGTATACTGCCCGTGCAATTTCAACAGACGGAACTAACAGCACAACAGGATACTTTGTTTTTGAAATACATGAACAAGCAGAAAAGTACCCACTAGAAGGTAAAACAGAGACTGTTACAGTTGGAGATTCACTAAAGACATGGAATGGACGTGTAGATTCTAACCAATACACAGAAGCACCAAAAGGACGTGGAGTTGGAGTAGAATGGGGATGGAAAGGAGAAGCGCCAAAAGTTGTCCAAGATACAGCAGGTGTCTTCAAATACACAGCCACAGCAACCCATCCAGATAAATCAGTAGCTGAATCTAATCCGCAAGTAACTATTATTGTTAAACCAAAAGCTCCGACGATTGAAACAGATTTGACTGGTAAAGCAGAAGTTCCTAACACGGAAGTTGTAGTAAATGTTCATGAGGGGGTAAAAGATGGCTCTACTGTAACGCTTTATTCTCCGGAAGGACGTGCCATTGGTACAGGTACTGTGACAAATGGAAAAGCGAAAATCACAGGAACAATTCCAGTAGGGAATATTACAGCTAAAACAACTGTTCAAACGCCAGGACAGCCTAATGTTGAGTCAGAACTAAGCCCAATTAAGGTAGCAACCAAAATCGCTGAAACTGAAAAACCAGGTAAGATTGAAATCACACGTAAACCAAATGGTGATGCAGTTGTAACGCCTAAGAAACCAGATGGAAAACCATACCTACCAGGAACTAAGGTAGAAATTCCAAGTAAAGATAAAGATGGAAACCCAACTACAATCACAGTAACAGTTGGCGACAACGGTTCAGGTGAAGTGCCAAATGACAACCTTCCTAAGAAAGATGTCCCAGGTACAGGAACAGTAACAGAACCTAATAAGAAACCATCACAACCAGTAGATGTAACAACACCAGCTCGTAAGACACCAA
>NZ_WIJK01000067.1 GCF_009496285.1 Streptococcus mitis | reverse complement strand
AACCTTCCCAGATGGATCAACAGCAGAAATCCCAGCAGCTAAGGCAGTTGAGAAAGCTAAAGATGCAACACCTGCTAAGGATGCAGATGGCGTTAAAGATCCAGCTAAGACACCAGTTAAAGATCCAGCTAACTTAACAGATGCAGAAAAAGCTAAAGTAGCAGACGAAGTTAAGAAAGCTAACCCAACAGCGAAAGATGTTGAAGTAGGTAAAGATGGAACAGCAACTGTAACCTTCCCAGATGGATCAACAGCAGAAATCCCAGCAGCTAAGGCAGTTGAGAAATCAGCTGATAAAGCAGTTAAGGATCCATCAGTAACACCAGTTACAGATCCAAGCAACTTGACTGATGCAGAAAAAGCTAAGGTAGCCGACGAAGTTAAGAAATCTAACCCAACCGTAACTGATGTTAAAGTTGGCAAAGATGGCACAACAACTGTTACATACCCAGATGGTACAACAGCGGTTATCCCAGCAGCTAAGACAGTTAAGAAATCAGATGATAAAGCAGTTAAGGATCCATCAGTAACCCCAGTTACAGATCCAAGCAACTTGACTGATGCAGAAAAAGCTAAGGTAGCCGATGAAGTTAAGAAATCTAACCCA
>NZ_WIJK01000066.1 GCF_009496285.1 Streptococcus mitis | reverse complement strand
AAAGACGGTAAGAAGATTGGTGAAGGCGTAGCGGACGACAAAGGTAAAGCTACAATCACACCAACAGAAGCTCTTCCAGAAGGAAACGTAACAGCTAAAGCAACAGATAAAGCAGGCAATGTATCAGAGCCAAGTGAACCAGCTAAAGCAACAACACCATCTAAGGATGCAGATGGAGTTAAAGATCCAGCTAAGACACCAGTTAAAGATCCAGCTAACTTAACAGATGCAGAAAAAGCTAAAGTAGCAGACGAAGTTAAGAAAGCTAACCCAACAGCGAAAGATGTTGAAGTAGGCAAAGATGGAACAGCAACTGTAACCTTCCCAGATGGATCAACAGCAGAAATCCCAGCAGCTAAGGCAGTTGAGAAAGCTAAAGATGCAACACCTGCTAAGGATGCAGATGGAGTTAAAGATCCAGCTAAGACACCAGTTAAAGATCCAGCTAACTTAACAGATGCAGAAAAAGCTAAAGTAGCCGACGAAGTTAAGAAAGCTAACCCAACAGCGAAAGATGTTGAAGTAGGCAAAGATGGAACAGCAACTGTAACCTTCCCAGATGGATCAACAGCAGAAATCCCAGCAGCTAAGGCAGTTGAGAAAGCTAAAGATGCAACACC
>NZ_WIJK01000065.1 GCF_009496285.1 Streptococcus mitis | reverse complement strand
CTGAATTGGAAAATCTCTTATCCACACCAACTGGAGAGCAATATTGGAATTTAGTGATGGCTTTTCCATGCAAAGAGTTTGTATTAAACCTATCTCAAAATGAATTGTGTAAGATTATCCGTCAATCCACCTCCAAACGAATCTCTGAAAAGCGTATTGCTTACCTGACTGATAAACTTATAAAACTCGCTAAACAATCTTTTTGTGCGGTCAAGAAAATCTCCCCAATGCTTGAAGAGGTTCGTTACTATGCTCAAGAATTGCTTCGTCTTTCTGAGCACAGACAAATTGTCTTAGACGACATGGTAGCTCTAGCTCAGCCTTTAGCAGAGTATGACATCTTACGATCAATTCCTGGCATCGCAGAAACCACAGCGACATCTATCATTGGCGAATTGGGAGATATTCGTCGTTTTCAGTCTACCAATCAAATCAACGCTTTTATTGGCATTGACCTGAGACACTATGAATCTGGGAACTTTCTCGCCAAGGAACGCATTACTAAACGAGGTAATCCCTATGCCAGAAAAATCTTGTTCAAGTGCATTCATAACATCGCTTCAGCTAGTCATACCAATCCCTGCCATATCGCCGACTTTTATGAGAAACGAAAAAGACAATCGACAATAGCTT
>NZ_WIJK01000064.1 GCF_009496285.1 Streptococcus mitis | reverse complement strand
TACCAGTAATTCCAGGTTACTACGCTGATAAGACAGAAGCTGGTGGTAAGACAGTTACTCCAGAAAATCCTGAAGCAACAGATACAGTAACCTACAAACCACTTGGAAACTTGGTTCCAAAACCAGAAACACCAAATGATCCAAACTTCCCATCAACACCAGGTGTTAAATATCCGAACGATCCAACAGACCCAAGTAAACCAGGTCAACCAGTTGTTCCAGACGTACCAGGCTACAAACCATACTTGCCAGATCCAAAAGATCCAAGCAAACCAGGTAAACCAGTAGAACCAGGTAAGGAGCTACCAAACCTTCCAACAAACCCAGGTGACGACACACCAATCATTTACGTACCAATCGTAAATGATGTGAAGAAACCAACTAAACAAACAGTTAAGTTTGAAGGAGCAGGCGATAAGACTCCAGGAGACAACGTCCAAGACGACTTTACGTTTACTGGTAAAGAAAACAAAGCTTCTGGAACTACAACATGGACTGAGAAGAGCCATACTTACAGTAAGGTATCTGTACCAGTAATTCCAGGTTACTACGCTGATAAGACAGAAGCTGGTGGTAAGACAGTTACTCCAGAAAATCCTGAAGCAACAGATACAGTAACCTACAAACCACTTGGAAACTTGGT
>NZ_WIJK01000063.1 GCF_009496285.1 Streptococcus mitis | reverse complement strand
TTTTAGGTGGAATTTGATCAAAGTATGTGGGACGCTAGACGTCGCGTATTGAAAATAAAATCACTAAAACACGGAATTATTCAAGACAAAAGAGGTAATATCATGCGTACAGTATTTGGGATTGATGTGAGTAAGGCAAGTTCTGAGGTGGCAATTTTAGTCAACGGTGAAAAGATTCATGGATACACTATGCTCAATGACGCCATTGGCTTCAATCGTCTTTTGAATGACTTGAAAACTGTTCATAACCCTGAGATTATATTTGAAGCTACTGGTGTCTATTCTCGGCGTCTTCGAGCCTTTCTTGAGGAATACGGCTACGCTTATACACAGCTGAATCCTCTGGAAGCCAAGAAGCAACTGGACAGTCTGCGAGTTCGTAAAACAGACAAAATTGACGCTGAAAAGTTGGCTCATTCTCAGTTTATACTCAATCGTAAACCAACTTATGCGCAGGAAGAAGTTTATCAACACCTGCGTGATTTAAGCCGTTTCTATCAAAATCTTACAGAAGACATTGTTAGAGCTAAAAACCGTCTACACAAGGTCTTACAAGTCACCTTTCCTGAATTGGAAAATCTCTTATCCACACCAACTGGAGAGCAATATTGGAATTTAGTGATGGCTTTTCCATGCAAAGAGTTTGTATTAAACCTATCTCAAAATGAATTGTGTAAGATTATCCGTCAATC
>NZ_WIJK01000062.1 GCF_009496285.1 Streptococcus mitis | reverse complement strand
GTACCATAATTTGAGATACACTAGAGAGAAAGGAAAGTCCAAAATGGAGGATCAGGTTGGGCTTACTTTAGCGTGTTTAAATATCAAAAAACTGGTGAAATGGATAGAGAATATCCCTTTTTATTTTGTTCTAAATCCGATTTTTGAATGGAATATCAGATGATGAGACAACATATTTTTGAAAACAGAAAAAAACAAACACCAAAAATGACGTTTGTCTTCGTTCTGAAGCGAGACTTAAGTCCCGCTTTTTATCTTATATCAAAAGATTCATCTTTAATCTTTTTTCTTGCTAAGTCCGTAAGCTGTGAGAGCTGACATAAGACCAGTAGCAATTAACCATTCTGAACCTTGAGTTCCTGTTTCAGGTAGTTTTTTCTCTTTTGCTACAGGAGCTGGACCTTGAGGAAGAGCTTTGTTTTCCTCAGCAGGAACAGTTGCTAGAGCTGGCTCGCTTGGGATTTCTAGTGTTGGTTTTTCTTCGGCGATAGCAGCTTGCCCATGTTCATCACCAACATGAGTGACAGGGTTCCCCACTTCAATCACTTGAGCGACAGGTTCTTGCGCTACGACACTTGTAACCAATGTTTTAACTTCAGTTCCGTCAGTAGCAGTAGTCACAGAATAGAAGTAGCTGCGACGACCGTTCACACCTTCAGTCACGATATGAGATTGTCCCTTAGGCAATGCATCAGTTTCACGAGTAATAGTTGTAAATGGAATGTCTTCAGTTTGGACATCTAGTT
>NZ_WIJK01000061.1 GCF_009496285.1 Streptococcus mitis | reverse complement strand
ATTACAGCCGTCGTTTTCAAGATAAAGAACTCATTTCTGAGATTTTTTCCCAAGTTCTCAACCAAGCTTTGTATGCTGGCTTAATTGATCCTTCTGAAATATTTGTGGATGGTACCCATATCAAAGCGGCAGCTAATAGTCACAAGTATCGTAAGGAAATGGTGAACCAACAAGCTAAATTTATGAGTGAACAATTGGCAGTTGAGATTGATTTAGATCGGAAAAAACACGCAAAAAAGTCCTTAAAGCCCGCAAAAGAAAGTGAGGCTAAAGAAAAGAAAATCTCAACGACAGATCCCGAGTGTGGTTGGTTCCATAAGGGCGAACACAAGGAAGTATTTGCCTATTCTGCTCAAGTTGCTTGCGATAAGCATGGTTGGGCCTTAGCTTATACGGTTGAAGCAGGAAATGTTCATGACAGTCAGGCTTTCCCTGCCCTATTTTCAAAGTTAGAACCTTTCTCTCCACGCTATATTATTGCGGATTCAGGCTACAAGACCCCAACTATTGCCCATTATTTATTAGAACGTAACATCATCCCTGTCTTCCCTTATACTCGTCCAAAGGGAGTAAAGGGGAACTTAAGGCCTAGTAATTTTGTTTATGATGCAAGTGATGATTGTTATGTCTGTCCAGAAAATCAAGTATTAAGCTATCGCACTACCACTCGAGAAGGCTACCGTGAGTATAAGAGTAATCCCAAAGTATGTGTTGCCTGTCCTTTATTATCCGTTTGTACCCAAAGCCAAAATCATCAAAAAGTAG
>NZ_WIJK01000060.1 GCF_009496285.1 Streptococcus mitis | reverse complement strand
ACCATCAACACCAGATACACCAGATACAACAGCGCCAGCGAAACCAGTTATCGATACAGACCTTACAGGTAAAGCCGGAACTAAGACACCAGTTGAAGTGACAGCAGAACCAGGATCTAAGGTTGAGTTGTTCGACAAAGACGGTAAGAAGATTGGTGAAGGCGTAGCGGACGACAAAGGTAAAGCTACAATCACACCAACAACTGAGATTCCAGAAGGTGGCGTAACAGCTAAAGCAACTGATAAAGCAGGTAATGTATCAGAACCAAGTGTTCCAGCTAAGGCAACTAAGGATACAGAAGCCCCAGCTAAACCAGAAGTTAAGACAGATCTAACAGGTAAAGCAGGAACTAAGGATCCAGTTGAAGTAACAGCAGAACCAGGATCAACAGTTGAGTTGTTCGACAAAGACGGTAAGAAGATTGGTGAAGGCGTAGCGGACGACAAAGGTAAAGCTACAATCACACCAACAGAAGCTCTTCCAGAAGGAAACGTAACAGCTAAAGCAACAGATAAAGCAGGCAATGTATCAGAGCCAAGTGAACCAGCTAAAGCAACAACACCAGCAACACCAGATACAGAAGCCCCAGCTAAACCAGTTGTGGATACAGATCTAACAGGTAAAGCCGGAACTACAGATCCAGTTGAAGTAACAGCAGAACCAGGATCAACAGTTGAGTTGTTCGATAAAGACGGTAAGAAGATTGGTGAAGGCGTAGCGGACGACAAAGGTAAAGCTACAATCACACCAACAGAAGCTCTTCCAGAAGGAAACGTAACAGCTAAAGCAACAGATAAAGCAGGCAATGTATCAG
>NZ_WIJK01000005.1 GCF_009496285.1 Streptococcus mitis | reverse complement strand
GATAGGGTATGTCCCTTTTTATTTTTCTCAAATACAGATTTTTGAATGGAATATCAGATGATGAGACAAACTATTTTTGAAAAAAGAAAAAGACAAACGCCAAAAATAACGTTTGTCTTCGTTCTGAGAGGATCTAAAGTCCTCTTATCCTTCTAGCCTACTCTCTGCATCTGTCACCACTTGAGCAAGACTGGTTTGGCTCAGCTCCTGCTCCATGGCTAGCTGAATCTTTTGTAATTTCTCATCTAAAACCCCATGGATGTTAGCTCCTACTGGACAGGCTGGATTGGGATTGTCATGAAAACTAAAGAGTTGACCTGTCTTTCCAAGGCATTCGACCGCTTGGTAAACATCTAATAGACTGATATCCTCTAAGTCTTTGATAATCTCTGCCCCTCCAGTTCCACGCGCAACTGAGATCAACTCTGCCTTTTTCAGTTGGGACAAGGTTTTACGGATAATAACTGGATTGACTCCAACACTACTAGCTAGAAAATCGCTAGTCACCTTGCTTTCCTTCCCTTTTAGGGCAATAATAATCAACATGTGAGTTGCAATGGTAAATCGACTTGAAATTTGCATCCTCTTCTCCTTTTTTCGTCAGATTAGTTCTTTCTTTTCTTAAGTTTATTATATCTCTTCTAGTTGTAATGTCAAGAGTTACCACTAAGCCAGTCATCCAATTCAACATCATGTCCTTGACTCTGAGCGATTTCGTGCAACAAGTACTGATTGTGGGTATGGTGAATCCCATTAACTAAGCTTTCATAATAAACTTGGTAGTAGGGTAAATTTAAGTCTTTGGCTAGCTGTAATTCTGCCTCAATATCATAATCAACCCGACGAAAATCAGCATCTTTCAAGCCTTTTTCATCAAATTCTAAGATCATGTACTGGGCCCGCAAGTCCTTGCGTAAATTCTCAGATAAAAAGAAGGGTTGCCCAATGGAACCTGGATTCAGGATGAGCTGGCCACCACTACCATAACGAAGAAACTGCTGATGGATATGACCATAAATGGCAATATCGCAGTCCGGATTGGTGACAAGACGGTCAAAGTCCTCTTGCTTTCCAAGATGAATCAGCTCTCGCCCCCAATTTTTATCAGGCAAGTGGTGGCTAATCCCTAGCTTCAAATCTCCAAACTGGCGGTGCACTTGCAAGGGATAGTTCTGCAGTGCCTCAATCTCCTCGATGCTGAGTTCTTCCATAATATACTGACACTGGCGTAAGAGATAACGATGACTGGGTCTACTTTCATCTAACTGACGATGGCAGGCGCGCCATAAGCTCTCCTCCCAATTCCCTAAAACTCTATGGGTGATTGGTAAAGTGTCCAAAATCTGGAGAATATTTTTTCGTCCTGTTCCAGGCATGAGGATATCTCCTAAGAGCCAATACTCATCAACCTCTGACTTCTGGGCATCTGCCAGAACAGCTTCTAAGGCTGTTGTATTGCCATGTACATCCGATAATACTGCGATTTTTGTCATATCTCTTCCTCTTAGCTTTTCTAGTTTTATTATAACAAACTCCAAGTCAAAGTCAAAAAGCATCTATATTCCTATCGTTTTTTACTTTACTTTTTTAGTGAAAAGGAATACAATGAAGGTAATAAGAATGAGGAGGTTTTTGCTATGACACAACGTTATGAAAACATCATGGTAGCGGTTGACGGTTCCAAGGAAGCTGACTTGGCTTTCATCAAAGGGGTTCATTCAGCACTACGTAACCAAGCAAAACTAACTATTGCCCATGTTATTGACACACGTGCTCTTCAAAGCATCTCAACATTTGATGCCGAAGTTTACGAAGAATTGCAAGTAGAGGCCAACGATTTGATGGCTGAATACGAAAAGCGTGCAAAAGATGCTGGGCTCACAGACATTAAAGTTGTTATTGAGATGGGAAATCCTAAAACTCTCTTAGCTAAAACAATTCCAGATAAAGAAAAGGTTGATTTGATTTTAGTTGGGGCAACAGGACTCAATGCCTTTGAGCGTCTGCTAGTTGGTTCTTCATCAGAATATATCCTACGCCATACCAGCGTTGACCTTCTCGTCGTTAGAGATAAGGATAAAACTTTGTAATAAAAACAGAAATGAGGTTGGGATTTTTCTCCTAACCTCATTTTTTTATATAATAGATTGAATTAAGGTGTGAACAAAGAGATTGGGAAATCCAACTTAATTTCTAGAAGTTTTTTTAGAATCCGTAGTGTACTATTCTAGATTCAACCAACTATAAATTGTTGATGTCGTAGTTGGAGCTAGGAAATAAAAACATCATTCCCGGCTTCCTTTCCTACCGCCTATTTCTTATCGGCTCTTTCCTTGTGGCGTTCATAGGCCTTTATCTGACGCTCAATTTCCTTTTTAATGGCTGGTTCTGGAGCATATCTCTCCTCCCAGTCATCTGGTTTTAGGATTTTGTGAGTAACTGGATCAAAATGAGCTTTTCCATCGGGAAACATTTTACCCATATTGGCTTGATGGACAATATCAAAAATCCTTTCTGGATCCACTCCCATCAAAACAAAGCTACCATAGGTGAAATACAAGGTATCAATTAAGGCATCTACTTGCCCTATCAAATCTTGTTGAGCAGGTGTCTTCTTGACTACTTTCTCTGCTGCTTGATCCAATGCTTGGTGTAACTGTCCAACTGCCCGTTCGAAGTCTTCTTCAGAAGAGCTAGCAGCTCGAACAAACTCGACCAGTTCTTCTATCTTAAATCCCGCTCTATGGGTGGCACCTTCTAAATCCCAAGCCTTTGGTTCTTCCTGAGTTCGTTCATCCATCATGTGGTGGAAGGTCTTGACCTTATTGAAATGATAGTCACGGCTGACAAAGACTTTCTCTGAAGCCAAAACACCAAAGTGTTCCAAGGCCTTGTGAATCCCATCTTGCTGGTTGCTGGTTGTGATATGCTTCGCCACTTCCTTGACACTGCTACTACCATTGCCCATAGCAACTGACATCCCAACACCCGCCAACATTTCTAGGTCATTATCCGAATCACCAAAGGCCATGACTTGATTGAGATCAAAACCATACTCTTTTCCGACTCGGCGAATGCCTTCTAACTTGGAATTTCCTTGGTTGATGACATCGGCTGCAAAAGGATTACTACGAGTTAATTTCAAGTCTTTAAAATCAGCTGCTGCTTTCTCAGATTCTTCTGGCGTCATTAGCATCAAAACTTGATAAATGGGCTGATTCATCAACTGAAGCAAGTCTTCTTCCTTCTGAGGAACGACCTTACTCACCATTCGATTAAAGGAATGACTAACTGTACGAGTCAACATAGAGGGGACAAAATGACTCACTCTTTGTGAAAAAGAACCTAGGCCAAAAGACATAATTTTTGAACCCAGCATGGCATCCTTGGTCCCCAAAGCAATTTCCTTGCCCTCTTTTTTAGCATAGGCAATCAACTGCCGTAAATGAGATTTGGAAAGAGAACTTGTAAACAAGACTCTGTCTTTATTAAAGATATATTGGCCGTTATAGGTTATGGCAAAATCCAGATCTAAATCTTCCATTAAATCCTTAACAAAAAAAGGTCCTCGTCCTGTCGCTACTCCAACAAGCACTCCCTGTTCCTTCACAATCTTAATCGCGTCCTTAGTGGATTTCAAAACACTCTTGCGATCGTTGACTAGTGTTCCATCGATATCAAAAAAAACAGCTTTGACTTCCATCCTACCTCATTCTCCCCTTTTGTGATACAATGATTATACCACATTTCAGAAAGAGTGAGTAAATCATGCTTAAGAAAATCCTTGTTTTACATACGGGTGGTACTATTTCCATGCAAGCCGATGACTCTGGCGCTGTTGTAACTAGCCAAGAAAACCCTATGAATCATGTATCCAATCCACTTGAGGGAGTTGAAGTCCACGCCCTCGACTTTTTTAATCTGCCAAGTCCCCATATTAAACCAAAGCATATGCTGGCCCTCTATCAAAAAATTAAAGAGGAGGCTGATCATTATGACGGTTTCGTGATTACACATGGGACAGATACCTTGGAGGAAACTGCCTATTTCCTTGATACTATGGAGGTTCCTCACAAAACGATCGTACTAACTGGTGCCATGCGTAGTTCCAACGAACTTGGAAGCGATGGTGTCTACAATTATCTCAGTGCCCTACGCGTAGCGAGTGACGATAAGGCTGCTGACAAGGGTGTCTTGGTCGTGATGAATGACGAGATTCATGCTGCTAAGTATGTGACCAAGACGCACACGACAAATGTTAGCACCTTTCAAACGCCGACCCACGGCCCTCTTGGGCTCATCATGAAACACGAGATTCTCTACTTCAAAACAGCTGAACCCCGTGTTCGTTTTGACCTTGATAAGATTCAAGGCTTGGTCCCTATTATCCCTGTCTATGCTGGTATGACAGAAGAACTACTTGATTTGCTTCCTGTCGACCAACTGGATGGACTTATTATTCAAGCCTTTGGTGCTGGAAATGTTCCCAAGGAAACAGCACAAAAATTGAACGCCCTTATCCAAGAAGGACTTCCAATCGCCTTAGTCTCTCGTTGTTTTAACGGGATTGCCGAACCTGTTTATGCCTATGAAGGTGGTGGCGTTTGCCTGCAAAATGCTGGTGTCTTCTTTGTCAAAGAGTTAAACGCTCAAAAGGCTCGTCTCAAACTCCTCATTGCTATCAATGCTGGCCTCACAGGAGAGGAATTACGAGCCTATATGGAAGGATAATACTCTTCGAAAATCTCTTCAAACCTCGTCAACGTCGCCTTGCCGTAGGTATGGTTACTGACTTCGTCAGTTTCATCTACAACCTCAAAGCAGTGCTTTGAGCAACCTGCGGCTAGTTTCCTAGTTTGCTCTTTGATTTTCATTGAGTATAAAAAAGTCGGTGAGATAGAAATTACTAGATCAAGTCTTGTTTTCTAGTCACCCCCGCAAGACTTCTACCATCAACTTGATGCTTGAACTATTGGCTAAAAAGTTTTTACTACTAAAAAGCGAGGTCGGGATTTTTATCCCGACCTCTTCTTGTTAATCTTTACGAGTTGAATGACGTTCTACCAAACCATGTGGCAAAAGAACTTCACGCTCTTCTAACTCTTCCTTATGCATAATCTTCGTCAACATACGCATACTAATAGCACCAAGGTCATACAAAGGTTGCGCAATGGTGGTTAGGTTTGGACGAGTGTAACGCGCGATTTGCGAATCATCACTGGTGATGATTTCAAAGTCTTCTGGTACAGAAACTCCCTTGTCAGCAAGTCCGTTCAACACACCTGCTGCTAGTTCATCTCCTGTTACAATCGCTGCGGTTGCTTTAGAAGAAATCAAACGTTCTGCCAAGGCATAGCCATCATCATAACGGTATTTTGATTCGAAAACAAGACCTTCACTGTAGTTAATTCCCGCTTCTTTCAAAGCATCTTTGTAACCAGATAAGCGAATCTTGCCATTAATATCATCCACTAATGGTCCACTAACGAAGGCAATTTTTTTATTTCGTTTCAAGAGATGCCGGACTGCATCAACCGTAGCATGTTTATAGTCAATATTGACACTTGGAAGTTGGTGCTCCACATCCACTGTTCCTGCAAGAACCACAGGTGTGCGTGAGCGTGAAAACTCTGAGCGAATCTTCTCAGTTAAATGATAACCCATGAAGATAACGCCATCCACCTGTTTAGAAAAGAGAGTATTGACCACAGATACTTCCTTTTCATCATCCTCATCACTGTTAGCAAGGACGATGTTGTATTTGTACATCTCCGCGATATCGTCAATCCCTTTAGCAAGGGCAGAGAAATAAGTATTTGTGATATCTGGAATGACGACTCCAACTGTTGTCGTTTTCTTGCTTGCTAGACCACGTGCTACTGCATTAGGACGATAATCTAGACGTTCAATAACCTCTAAGACTTTCTTTCGAGTATTTTCTTTAACATTTTTATTGCCATTGACAACACGGCTGACAGTCGCCATTGACACTCCCGCTTCTCGGGCAACGTCATAAATTGTTACTGTATCATCTGTGTTCATTCCGTTTCCTTTCTACTTTGAAAATTTTGTTTTCATGATTCCACTGTTCTCATTTTACCACTAATTGTAAGCATTTTCAAGCGTTTGATGAAGATTCGTTGAAAAAATTTCAAAATCATTCTCATATTTTTAAAGGTAGTTGACTTTTCTTGATTTTTCTAGCAGTTTGCAGTATGATAATAAAAAAATCAATTAGGAGATAGGGATGGCTTTTACAGATTCTCATAGACGATGTGCCAGTTTCGGTGTGGTGACCAATTTACCCGACGATGTTATCGATTCAATCTGGTTTATAATCGATCATTTTTTAAAGCATGTTTTTGAGCTAGAAGATGAATTGGAATTTCGACTTTTGAATCATGAAGGCTCCATCACTTTTCGTTTTTCTAGTCAACATCTACCAACTACGATTGACTTCGACTTCAATCATCCCTTTGACCCACTCTATCCACCTAAAGTTCTGGTCATGGATATGGATGGGAAGGAAACCATTCTCCTACCAGAAGAAAATGACCTATTTTAAAAACTCTAGTCTCCTCTATCTACTTAGGAAACTAGAGTTTTCTTATTTTTTCAATCCTTGGTACAAGTGGCGAATCGGTTGTTTCAGTATTGGATGAATAAAATGCGGAGCTATTTCCTGTAAAGACTCTAAAACAAAGAGGCGCTCAGCAATATAAGGATGGGGCAAGATGAGGTCGTCTGTATAGATGATCTGGTCCTCTACAAAGAGCAAATCTAGGTCAATCAAGCGAGGTCCCCAATGCACCTCTCTGACCCGTCCCATCTCTGATTCAATCTCTAACAAGGTTTCTAACAAGATTGGAGTTGGCAACCAGGTTTCCACCTCAACCACTTGATTAGCAAAGCTATCCTGCTCCACTCCACCCCAAGGCTCCGTCGCTAAGACACTGGACTCTTTGAGAATATGGATGCCACGAGCTCGCAGTTTGTCAATAGCTTGCTCCAAGTTCGCTTGCTTATCCCCCATATTGCTTCCTAAAGCGATAAAGGCACGCTTTTTGCGACGGTGGATGGTTACTGAACAAGTATCAAGGGGCAGATGCACGGGTGCCCAAGGTTTTTTTAGTTCCAGCTCAATCTCTTGAACGAGAGGGTAGGTCTCAAAAGTACGCTCTACTAGTTTGTAGGCTACTGTTTCAATCAAATCCTCACTCGTTTCCTGAAACCATGTCGTCCATTGCTGGCAAAGTTCTCCGTAATGGACAGAAGCAGTTAAATCCAAGTCTGTCGCAGCCTTGGTCATATCATAGGATAGGGTGGCTGAAACGACAAACTTCTGCCCCAGTTCCTTCTCACTAGGAAAGAGTCCATGAAAGGCGAAAATTTCTAGGTCTTTAATTCGCAGTTGATCCATAACTAGTCCTTTCTAGAAAAATCCGCTTGACGCGGATTTTTTATAGTCCCATCAGACGATAAGCCTGATCCCGAAGATCCTTATCTGTCTCAAATAGACCACGAGCTACTGTAGTCAAGGTCGCAGTTCCTGGTTTTCGAACACCACGCATACTCATACACATATGTTCTGCTTCAATGACAACAAAAGCTCCCTTAGCACCCAAATACTCCATCAAGGCATCAGCAACTTCGATATTCAAACGCTCTTGAATCTGTGGCTTTTTAGAGTAAACTTCCACCGTACGAGCTAGCTTAGACAAGCCTGCTACACGCCCATCTGGGATATAGGCAATGTGAGCTCGACCATAAAATGGTAAGAAGTGATGTTCACACATGGTATGGAAAAAGATATCCTTTTCCACTACCATATTGTCATCGATAATCTCAAAGGACTTTGACAGGTGCTCTTCAGCAGTTTGCCCAAGACCTGAAAAAATCTCTTGGTACATACGAGCGACACGGGCTGGTGTTTCCTGCAAGCCTTCGCGATTTGCATCCTCACCAACTGCCTCGATAATCATTTTTACAGCTTCTTCAATCTTTTGTGTATCCATTCTAATTTTTCCTCTCCATTAGGTAGGCTCTCACTTGGGCTAAAAAGTATAATGAACCCGTGATAATCCTAACTGTTTTTTTCTCTTCATTTTCTGATAATTTTTGGTCTAGAAATTTTTGCCAATCTTGGTAGTTGAGATTTCTAGAATCAGACATCTCTTTCAAGACTTTTTCATCCGTCGCCCGACTATCCTCAAAATGAGTTAGCGTAATCTTATTATCGGGCAAGGTTTCTAGCAAGTCCAACATTTCCTCCAAGGCCTTGGTTTTGATACAAGTAAAGAGGATTTCCTTCTGATAGTCCGTAAAGCGTTCTTTCAAGGTAGCCAACAAGGCCTTGATGGCATGAGGATTGTGGGCCCCATCTAAAATCATCAAAGGTTCTCTAGAAACAACTTCCAAGCGTCCAGGCCAGCTTGTTTCTTCTAAAGCTTGAGCCACTAAAGCATTATCTGGCAATTCTCGACCAGTCGCTTGGCAATAGCTATCTAACAAGGCCAGCGCCATCCCAGCATTCTCAATCTGGTGCAAACCAAGCAATCCTGTTTGGAAACGACCTTGTCTAATAGAACTTGTATAGTCAAATGCCTCTCCAGTGACAATACTCTCATGATGGCTTACCTGATAATCTCTTCCATAAAAAATTCTAGCAGCCTGTTTTTCCTCTGCTATCTGGTCGATAACCACTAAGGCTTCTGGGACAATATTTCCTGTTACCAGGGGAACTCCTTGTTTGATAATTCCAGCTTTCTGCTCCGCGATAGCTTCCAAACTATCCCCTAGTAAAGCTACGTGATCCAGGCCAATGGTCGTAATACCTGTTAAGATAGGCTGACAAACATTGGTACTATCCAAAAGTCCGCCCATACCTACTTCCATAATAGCCACATCGACTTGCTCTGAGGCAAAGTAATCATAGGCTATAGCAGTGATAATCTCGAATTCTGTCGTTCCTTGTAAGGCTTGAGCATGCTCCCCTTCAAGTAATGAGCGATATTCCGACATTAAGACTTCTAGTTTAGCTTCTGGGATAGATTCCCCATTAATGGCAATCTGGTCTGTATAATGAATCAGATAGGGAGAGCTAAAGACACCAACTCTTAGTCCCATCTTTTCCAACATATTTTTCAAAAAAGCTATGGTAGATCCCTTACCATTGGTTCCACCGATGTGGATAACCTTGAGCTTAAGATGGGGATTGCCACGTAAGGCTAACAATTCCACCATCCTCTCCAAGCCGAAATGCGGTTGATCTGTCCGATAGTTTGCTATCCACTGATTGGTTTCGTTTTTATTCATCTTACTTATATTGTTTCAAATCTAAATTTTCCGCATGATCTGCCAGACGGATAGCAGACGCAATTTCGACTGCCATCTTGTGGCTGGCTACATCGTGCACGCGCACCACTTCCACACCTTGTCTAGCAGCGATACTAGTCACATGAGCCGAAGCCGTATCACGATTGCGGAAACCGACTTCTGTATCAGGACTGACTTCAAAGCCACTTTCTTCAAGGATATTGATAACAAAGCGCTTGCGAGAGACTCCTAGAAAGATTGGATAACCCATTTCGTGCAGTCTATCGATATCACGTAGGAGGAGCAAGTTTTCCTTCTTGGTCAAGCCAAAGCCAATCCCTGGATCTAGCATGATCTTGTCTTTCGAAATCCCTGCTTTCTCTGCTCTTGATAGAGCACGATCCAAGAAAGCTGCCATCAACTCTTCTACCGATAGTTGTTCGAAGTCAACTAAGTCTTCCTTGGTAAAAGGCTCTCCAAAGCCAAAATGAGGGAAGATAAGCGAACTAGGATGCTGTGGGCGTGCCATGACCGGATTAAACATGATGACTACTTGAGCTCTAGCCTTGGCAACTACCTCCGCCATCTTCTCATCACCCATGAGACCAGTAATGTCATTGACTATATTGGCACCAACCTGTAAAGCTGCTTCTGCAACCTGACTTTTCCATGTGTCGACCGAAATCAGAACATCACTTTCTTGACGGATAGCCTTAATGACTGGAACAATACGTTGAATTTCCTCTTCAATCTCAACATAGCTACTTCCAGGTCGAGTGGATTCTCCACCGACATCTAAGATAGTGGCTCCTTCAGCTATCAATTTTCGAGCCTGTTTCAAGGCTTCCTCAATAGCAAAAAATTGACCCCCATCAGAAAAAGAATCTGGGGTGACATTGATAATACCGCAAATAGCTGTTTTTGTAAGATTCCCTCTTTTTTCCACATTCATCACTCAAATTTCATTTAAATTGGTATTCCTCTATTTTACTGTTTTTTTTGGATTCTGTCCAATTATCCCTCACTACTCTCAAACTGTAAAAGGGCGCAAAAAAGAGAGTGGGATAGAAATCGGTAATTCGTTAGAATTCGATTTCGTCGTCCCACCTCCGCACAGTTGAGTAGGGCTGTAAAAGCTGATGAATTCAGCGTAGTAGAGCCCACTCAACCACTGCGTCTTGCTCGACAATCCAAAGACAATTGAGAGGCTAGGACTTTTGTCCCAGCCTCTTTTTATATTCTTATTTTTCAGTCAAAGCTGCAAGTCCTGGAAGAACTTTACCTTCAAGAAGCTCCATTGAAGCGCCTCCGCCAGTAGAAATCCATGAGAACTTGTCTGCACGACCAAGGTTGATAGCTGCGGCAGCTGAGTCACCACCACCGATGATTGATTTAACGCCTGGTTGTTTAACGATAGCGTCCATCACACCGATTGTACCAGCTTGGAAGTCAGGGTTTTCAAATACACCCATAGGACCATTCCATACAACTGTTTTAGCACCAGTCAAAGCTTCGTCAAATTTAGCGATAGATTTAGGACCGATATCCAAACCAAGGAATCCTGGGTCAACTGCTTCACCTTCAGTGTCTTTCACTTCAGTGTAGTCAGCAAATGCGTTCGCTTCTTTTGAGTCCACTGGCAAGATCAATTTGCCGTTTGCTTTTTCAAGAAGAGCTTTAGCAACATCCAATTTGTCTTCTTCCACAAGTGAGTTACCGATTTCGATACCTTGTGCTTTGTAGAATGTGTAAGTCATCCCACCACCGATAAGAACTTTATCAGCTTTTTCAAGCAAGTTTTCGATAACACCGATCTTGTCTGAAACTTTTGAACCACCAAGGATAGCCACGAATGGACGTTCTGGAGCTTCAACTGCTTCTTGGATGTAGGCAATTTCGTTTTCAAGAAGGAAACCAGCAACAGCTTTTTCAACGTTTGCTGAGATACCAACGTTAGATGCGTGTGCACGGTGAGCTGTACCGAATGCATCGTTTACGAAGATACCATCTCCAAGTGATGCCCAGTATTTACCAAGTTCAGGATCGTTTTTAGATTCTTTCTTACCGTCAACATCTTCAAAACGAGTGTTTTCAACCAAAAGAACTTGTCCATCTTCAAGAGCGTTGATAGCTGCTTCCAATTCAGCACCACGAGTTACACCTGGAAGAAAAGTAACTTCTTGACCCAATTTAGCAGCCAAGTCAGCAGCTACAGGAGCAAGTGATTTACCAGCTTTGTCTGCTTCTTCTTTTACACGTCCAAGGTGAGAGAAAAGAATCGCACGTCCACCTTGTTCAAGGATGTACTTGATAGTTGGAAGAGCTGCAGTGATACGGTTGTCATTAGTAATCACGCCATCTTTTACAGGAACGTTGAAGTCAACACGAACGAGAACTTTTTTCCCTTTCAACTCAACGTCTTTAACAGTCAATTTTGCCATTTGGAAAGACTCCTTAATTTTTTTTACGTGTTAATTATATCACAAAATCAATAAAAGAGATAGCAAAACCTTAAACTTTTATCCTGAAACAACTCGCTCTAGTAAATTAGACTTACTCTTTACTCTCTGAGGAAATCCCTCACTGTTTTTATCTTCATCTATGGTATGTTACTCATTTATAGAGAAAGAGCTACTGTCTGGAGTTGTGTCTTTATTTTTTGAACTAACTTTTCAGAAACCGTTCAATTTTTAAAAATCTATTTTGAAAGTTTTGCATTGCGATAGAAAAACTCTCAGAAATATCAGCATCGCATGTCTAAGAGTTGAATCACTTTTGTTCAGTTTAATTTCAAATTAAAGACTTATCCGCATCTCTAATTAAACCTATCCTGATACTTCATATTAAACAACCATTGAAGATTGACCACGGGTTTAGATTGTACATCAAGAATGGGTTTAAGGGTCTCTCTAATTTCTCCTTTTATCTTTTTTTCATCAATTGTTGCAGTATCAATTTTTTTATAATCTTTGTCGAGAGCCCACTCAAGCTCAAAATTTTTATTAAACTTATAGGACACATCGTTTTTATCACTGTAACTATAACCTCCAACAGACTCTCCAAAACTTGTAGGATAACCACTTGAATCGATAGAATTTTCGATAAAATTCGCTCCATTATCATAGCGAATACCTTCAATTTTCGGAGTATAAATCTCCCCCATGTTTTCAATCAACATGACTAAGTCGGGTTCTGTTTCTTCCTTATGAGGCATCCGTTGCGCATAATAAACTGAGTTAGATAGCAAATTAATCGTAGTAACAGCATACATACTCGCTCCTATAAATACTACTAAGCCAAGGCTCACTACTACAATGATTACAGCAATGACTACTTTTAACAATTTCATCTTCTTTTTCCTTTCTTATTCCCAAACCAATTCTTGATGAGAGTTACTAGAAATAACTCTATAAACAGACACAACCAAAAAAATTAAAAGCAGAACATGCAAACATTTCATTACAAGGTTTCTTATGGAGTAATAAAAATCTTAACACAAACATTCTAAGAATGCAAAAAGGCAGGAGCCAAAAATGATGGTCCTTGCCTTTTAAACTATTGTTGTTTCAAACTTTCGAATATATTATCCAATTTTGAATTCATCTATCATAAACATGTTTGTCCTATCAGACGGTCAATTAAGAAGTTTAAGTTAATCTTCTTTTTTCTTTTGAGCGAGTAGTCCAAAGCCACCAAGAACTCCAACCAAGCCTAAAGCAAGGAGATTTGCATCTACTTCTTCACCCGTACTTGGAAGTTGTTTTCCTTCAGGTTTTGAAACTTCCTGCTTAGCTGCTTGTGCTACTGGAGCAGGGGCAAGAGGTTTGTCATCTTGGACATCAACTTTTGACCCAATCTCAACAATCTCAGTTACACTTTCTTTGACAAGTTCTGTCCCCTTCAGACTGCGGTTTCCTTCTGCATCAACTTCTACAAGATTTCTACGAAGCCCTTCAACTCCGGCCTGAACAATTCGACGTTCTCCTGCTTGAAGGCTAGGATTTACTCGTTCTTCATGGCCGTATGCAACTTTTTCTTCTTCAATCACCAATGCTGGATTGCTAATTGTCAAATCTTTGACTCCATCTAGTGGCTGAACACGGCTTTCTACCTTCGTACCAACCTCAGTAATCTCTGCCACTGCTTCCTTGACTACCTCTGTCTGAAGAAGTGTGCGACTGCCTTTAGCATCTACCTCAATCAAGTGACGGATTTTCCCAGCCTCACCTGCTTGAACCAGACGGCGTTCACCTAGTAAAAGCTCTCCTGTCGGACGCTCTTGGTGTTTGAAGGCTACGGCTTCTTCTTTCACTTCCAATTCTAGTTTTTCGAGAACAAGATTTCCAGAACCGTCCAATGGTTGAACACGGCTTTCTACCTTAGTACCAACCTCAGTAATCTCTGCCACTGCTTCCTTGACTACTTCTGTCTTAAGAAGAGTACGGTTGCCTTTGGCATCCACTTCGATCAAATGACGGATTTGTCCTTCTGCACCAGCCTGAACGACTCGACGTTCACCCAACAAGAGGTCTCCTGACGGACGTTCTTGACTCTCGAAGGCTTGAGTTTCTGTCTCAACCACTAATTCAGGTAGTGCTTCAACTGTTGGGGCAGTTTCGCCTTCTTCTAAGCTACCTACATGATGGCTTTCTTTAACAAGGAGTTTTTTATTGAGTTCTTCCTTGAGGTTGGCAAATGCTTCTGGAGTTGGATTTGTTGAGCCAATAAGAGTTTCTGCTTGAGCGATGATTGGATCGTCTGCATTTTTCTCACGAACTTTTCCTAGAAGAGTTTCAAGCTCTTCCTTAGCTGTTTGATAAACCTGTACACCATTCAAGTCAGCACCTGCTTGTTTCAAGTCGTTCAAGGCTTGGTTGACTGCTTCTTGACTAGCGTCGTGGTTTTCTAGGACAGCTTTTGCTGCTTCAATCTTCTCAACGAGAGCTGCTTGTTTTTCAGCATCCGCAAATGTATAAGCTGTCGTTCCTTTGCGTCCTTGAGCAGATGTGATTTCTTGTTTCAGATATTCGTCGTTGACAGCTGCTTTAGGTGATACTAGAACATCAAATTCGACAGTTTGTCCTTGATAGTGCAATTGGAGTTTTTGACGGCCTGTTTTTTGAGCATCATAGCCTGTAATTTCGACTCCTTGGTCTGTAAAGCTATGTTCTGTCTCAGTTTCATCATCATACAAGACCTTGAAGCGTCCCTCTGATAAGTCAAGAGCATCGCCTACCAAGTAATCAATTTTCGGTTGTTTGCTAATATACAAGGCTGCGACTTCTTTTGGACCAGCTTCTTCACCAGTCACTTGAACCTTGAAGCTTCCTGCAACTGGAAGACCAAGATAAGTTACTGTTAACTCTTGTTCACCATGATGGTGAGCATCATAGCCGTTAACAACTACACCTGCATGACTGAGGTTGATGACTTCATCTGCTTCTTCACCCTCATATTTGACACGGAGAAGACCACCTTTAAGATTCAATTCCTCACCAACTTGATAACTTGCCTTTTTAGGTGCTACTTCTAGGCTGACAGCCTTAATCTTTCTCTCATCCTGAGGAATAGTCACAGCAAGAGTATTACTGATTTCTTTACCTGGCAATTGTGTACGATAGTAAAGAAGGCTCGGACGTTTTTCAAAGCTCAATGGATCTGTCGCCAAATCTCCTCCAACTGCTGTATTTAAGGTAGCGATTGGAGTTTGTGAATCTGCCTTGTCATAAACTGTGATGGTAGCTCCAGCAGGAACTTCTGAGAAGCCAAGCTGAATCTTATTGTCCGTTAGGACACGCGCTGCAACTTTAGCCATTGGAATATTTTGGCTCTCCGTATCAAGAGTTTCATACATCTTCCAGTTATAGATACGAATGGCTTTCCATGGTGTTCCATTGTCAGATGTAATAACGTGCAAACGCCATTCTTGCGCCGTAATTGGGCTATCAAGGGTAATGTCTGAAACGTGAGCTCTATTGCCACGAACAGCCTTGGCTAGTTTCCATTCTCCAGCTTCATCCTTGTAGTAGAGGTCGAAGTCTTTGGTATTCATCAAACCATCGTTGACAGATTCTCCACCAGCACCAGCGTGGTCCATGACCCATCTAACGACACGGCGTGGTTGTGTCAAACGGATATCTACGCTACCACTCAACTGAGCAGAAGACCATTTGTCAGATAGGCTGGTGATCGTACCATTCAACATACCTTCGATGCCTTCGCCGCCTTCTGTGTCTGGGAAGGTACTTCCGATAACAGTTGCTCCTGGAACGATATTTTCTGCTAATGGTCTTGGAAGACTTGTGTCTTGGACAGTCATCCCCCAGTCAAAGTTTGTTGTTGCTGCTTCAGAACGAAGGCCATTCTTACCAACTGCGACAACCTTCAACTCTTGACTAGTACCAGTTGCACTAGCTGAACGGCTAACTTTTGGTAGGTAGATAGTAGTGGCAGATGAGCCTGTCAATAGGCGCCAAGCATCGCCATCCTTCTCATAAACTTCATAGAAATCAGCATCTTTATTTCCAGTAAATTGGACAATAGCTTCTGCTTCTTGGGCATTTTTCAGAGATTGCTTAGCTACTTTTAGAGCTGTTGGTGCTTGAGGAGCCTCTTGATTATCTGTTACAGTCAACTCACCCAAGTTAAATTGATAATCCTTAAGGGCAGCAGTATTTTCAAAAGTAAGCTTGATGCCATAAATTGTCTTACCTGCCAAGGCACTCAAGTCAAATTCATCTTTTGTCCAATCGTCAGATAGAGTCAGTTCTTTACGAGCATTCTCTCCACCATAAGTATAGTTTTTCTGAGTCGCAAACTCTACATAAACCTTGCTTCCCTTACCACCCTTATGGGCAACCCGAAGTTTTGTTTTATCTGTTACTTCCAGTTTTGTAGAGTAGAGACGAACATCTTGATTGGTATTTTCAGCTAAATCACCCGCAAACTTAAGTGAGTTACCACCATTGTAAGCATCTTCAAAGTCATAGTCAGCTTGAAGTTTAGCACCTGATGAAGTTTGCCACCAGCGCCATGTAGGCAAGATACCTGATACAGAACGATAGTTCCATTCAGAATCCTTAGAAACTTTACCGTCCACAAACCATTTCTTACCATGTCCGGTGTTAAAGGATGTTGTAAAAGTACGTCCCACTGCTGGGGTGCGGTCAGCCACTAGGTTAGCAATACCGTACCAGTCCTTGTCTTCTGGTTTTTGTCCAGTTGGATCTCCTTGGTAGCCTGTGAAGAAGATATTTTCATTCTTGTGATAGTCTTCTCCTGTCTTCCCAAGACTAGTGATAGTATCAGGGGCAAAGAGACCTAGTGATAAGCGAAGTTTGCCATTTTCATCAAAAAGGGCATCCCATTTCACTTTTGTCTTGTAAGAACCACCTTGTTGCAATTCCAAACCTGCAAAAACATCATACTGACTGCGTCCTAGCCATTTCGCCATTGTTACAGAGTAATCATTTTTCTCTTTAGTCCAGTTAAAGTTGGCAAAGAAGTGATCTGCAGGAACCTTGTCCCCTTCTTTTTGCATGAATGGATAGTTGTATTCACCAAGTCCATCTTCGTGATAACGACCATATTCATAGGTCATGGCATCGTACCAAGAATACTTGACAGGATGGTTGACTTTAGCAGCATATTCCTTGGTATAAAGCATGAAGTCACGCATTTTCTTACCAAGAGGTGTTACGATATCACCTGTTGTTTCTTGGTTGATAAAGTAGCCGTCAAATCCATAATATTTGGCCAAATCAACCAACTTGCGAGCGATAGGGAATGTTCCGTCTTCGTCTTGTTGAAGGGCTGCAGCAAATTTTTCTTGGTCTGCAATGCTATTTGACCAGTTAAAGAATAAGGTACCCAATACAGGGACACCATTACGGTGACCAGCATCAATCACGTCCGGAGTTGGGACGAGCCCTTCCCAAAAGACCATGGAATTCAGGTACTGCCAGTAGTCAAAAGCGTAGGCTTTAAACTCTTCACCACCTACAGAAGCATGGTCTTTAGCCTTAGAGTTAGTGTTAGCAAGAGCTTCAACCTTAGCGTCCTTATTAGCTTTTTCGTTAACCACATATCCACGATAGCGCTTGGCTAGTTCTACTGAAGAGCGGTTAATAGCATCGTCTTCGCGAGCACCTGGTTCCCATTTCAACAAATCTTCCCATGTGTCAAACTTAATTTCTTTTGGTCGAAGACTTTTTTCTTCTTTCTTAGGAACGTCAGCGACAGTAGCTTTTTCTTCCAGCTTATTTTCTGTAGTTGCAGGCGTTTCTTCAGCCTTAGGCGTTTCAGCAACTGGATTAGTTGCTTCCTTATCAACTGCAGTCAATTGATCCAAGGTTGGCTTTTCTTCTGAAACAGGCTGCTCGCTTGTCTTGTCTTCCCTTGCTTCTAGCTCTTTCAATACTTCTGGTGCTGGTGTAGTTGCTTCTGCTGGAGTAGTGGTTGACGGTTGCTCCGAAGCTACTGCTGTTGTCCCCGTAGCATTTTCAGCAATAACTGCTTCTTCAGCTAAGACTGGTCCTGCAAATAGGATTGAACCAATCATCAAAGAGCAGGCACCCACTGACAATTTTCGAATACTATAGCGACAACGTTTTTCAAAAAATGGATTCTTCATTTTTTCTCCTTTTACTCTTAGAAAAGTAAGCGCTTTATTTTTGTTTTAAAAAAGTAGCTGCCCTAATAAAGATAATAGAACAGTTCATTACCATTTTACGCTATTTAAATGAAGAGTCAACATGAGTCCCAAAAGAACTATATAGAAGTGAAGAATTAATATAAATTAGACAATCATTGACCATTTTTTGAATAAAATCAACATTTTCTCAAAAAAAGAGCATTTACTACTTGTTAGATTTACTTTTATCCTTTAAAATAGAATGGGAGAGATTCCGCGATTATTTTTCGGAGGAAAAAGAAAATGTCCATTAATTGGCAGGAAATTATTTTTCACTTTTTAGGTGGTCTGGGACTATTTTTATATAGTATCAAGACCATGGGAGACGGTTTGCAACAAGCTGCTGGAGACCGCCTTCGATATTACATTGACAAGTACACAAGTAATCCCTTCTTAGGGGTCTTAGTGGGAATTGTCGTCACTGCCCTAATCCAGTCAAGTACAGGTGTAACGGTTATTACGGTTGGACTAGTCAGTGCTAGTCTCCTCACCCTTAGACAGGCCATCGGGATTATCATGGGAGCCAATATTGGAACGACCGTAACGTCCTTCATCATCGGTTTCAAACTTGGCGAGTATGCCCTACCCTTGATTTTCCTTGGAACCATGTGCTTATTCTTTACAAAAAACCGTACTGCAAATAATATTGGACGTATCCTTTTTGGTGTGGGTGGTATCTTCTATGCCCTCAACCTCATTAGTGCTGGGATGAGCCCTCTTAAAGACTTGCCTCAGTTTAAGGAATACATGGTTACCTTGGGTCAAAATCCTATCTTGGGAGTTGTGGCTGGTGCAGTCATTACAGTTCTGATTCAGGCATCTTCTGCAACCATCGGGATCCTACAAGGTCTTTATGCAGGTGGATTCCTCGACCTCAAAGGGGCACTACCAGTCCTATTCGGAGATAATATTGGTACAACCTTAACAGTTATCATCGCAGCAGCCGGAGCAAACATCTCTGCTAAACGAGTTGCAGCAACACACGTTACCTTTAACGTTTTAGGAACCATCCTCTGCTTAATCTTGTTAGGCCCATTCACTTCGATGATCGAGTACTTCCAGGCACTACTTCACCTCTCACCTGAGATGACGATTGCCTTCTCACACGGTGCCTTTAACGTAAGTAACACCATTGTACAATTCCCATTCATCGGTGCTTTGGCTTACTTTGTTACTAAGCTAATCCCTGGTGAAGACGAAGTTGTTAAATACGAACCTCTTTACCTGGATGAACAACTCATCAAGCAAGCTCCTTCTATCGCCCTAGGAAATGCCAAGAAAGAACTCTTGCACCTAGGAAACTATGCTGTTAAAGCATTCGATCTTTCTTACGACTACATTATCAATTCTAATGAAAAAGTCGCAGAAAAAGGACACAAGACCGAAGAAGCTATCAACACAATCGACGAGAAATTAACACGTTACCTCATTAGTCTATCTAGTGAAGCATTGAGCCAAAAAGAGAGTGAAGTCTTAACCAACATCCTTGACTCTTCTCGAGACTTGGAACGTATCGGTGACCACGCTGAAGCTTTGATTAATCTTAACGACTACTTGCAACGCAAGAATGTTCAATTCTCTAACTCAGCCCTAGAAGAGTTGGAAGAGATTTACCGTCAAACAAGCTATTTCGTTAAAGATGCTCTTGAAAGTGTTGAAAATAATGACCTTGAAAAAGCTCAAGCTCTTATTGAACGCCATGAAGCCATCAACAAGATGGAACGTGTCCTTCGTAAGACTCACATCAAGCGCCTAAACAATGGTGAATGTTCTACCCAAGCAGGTGTCAACTTTATCGATATCATTTCACACTATACTCGTGTGTCAGACCACGCTATGAACCTTGCTGAAAAGGTTTTGGCTGAACAAATTTAATATAAAAAAATGCTTTGATTCTTTCGAATCAAAGCATTTTAAATAGCTCTCCAATCATAATGGAAGAGGCAGCTGCACCCTTGTACCTTGCTTCTTCCTTTTGGATAAAACTGGCCAGATTGACTAACTCTGGCGCAGGTGTTCTAGGATTCTTGAGAAGTTCAAGTGTGACTAGCCCTGAAAGTCGAACTGCAAGCAAGCGCTCATTGGTGCTGGGCAACTGCTTAGCAGTTTCTAGGAGTGCAACCACTAAATCTTCACTCAAGTTTTGACGGGCATGATTGTAAAGGTCCCGTATCAAGGTTTCTAGGTTTGATTCTTCCATACCTATCACCTCCATCTTTTTAGTTTAATAATTTTTGATCAAATCTACTGTAGAACGATCCAATTTTTTAACCAAGGCTTGTAGAAAAGCTTGGGCTTCAAGGAAATCGTCCATAGCATAAAGTGTTTGGTGAGAATGGATATAACGAGCGCAGACACCGATTGTAGTAGAAGGTACACCAGCATTTTTCAGATGAGCTGCACCTGCGTCAGTTCCACCTTTTCCGCAGTAGTATTGGTACTTGATTCCAGCTTCTTCAGCAGTTGTCAAAAGGAAATCCTTCATTCCTGGGAGAAGCAAGTGACCTGGATCATAGAAACGAATCAAGGTTCCATCACCAATCTTACCTTGGCCACCATAAACATCACCAGCTGGTGAACAGTCAACTGCAAGAAATACTTCTGGATCAAATTTTGTTGTAGAGGCATGGGCACCACGAAGTCCAACTTCTTCTTGGACGTTAGCTCCAAGGTAAAGTTCATTTCCTAGTTTTTGGCCTGACAAGTTTTCAGCCAACTCGCTAACCATGAGCACACCATAACGGTTATCCCATGCTTTTGAGATGATATTTTTTTCATTGGCAGTGAGGATTGCGCTACTATCTGGAACAATTGTATCTCCAGGACGGATACCAAAACTTTCAGCCTCAGCCTTATCCGCAAAACCACCGTCAAAAACGATATCTGAAATAGCTGGCATAGTTGGTCCACCTGTGCTACGAGTCAAATGTGGAGGAACTGAACCTGAAATTACTGGAATCTCACGGCCTTCACGTGTAAAGAGTTTAAAGCGTTGGCTGCTAACAACCATAGGGTTCCAACCACCAATGCTGACTACTCGGAAGGTACCGTCTGCTTTGATTTCACTAACCATGAAACCAACTTCATCCATGTGAGAGGCTACCAAAACACGAGGTGCATTTTCAACTTCTGAGTGTTTAACCCCAAAAATACCACCCAAGCCATCAGTCACAACTTCATCCACGTGAGGTGTTAATTTTTCACGAAGATAAGCGCGAACAGGTGCTTCATGACCTGAGATAGCGGAAAGTTCTGTTACTTCTTTGATTTTAGAAAATAATGTTGTCATTTCTATCCCTTCTTTCTTTCAACCATTTTACCACTTTTTATAGGAGAAAGGTAGTGGAAATCAACATTTTACCAAGTAAGTTACTCTTATAACAATAAAAGAATCACAAATGTGATCCTTCTTCTCTTGTATTTCGCTTTAATGAAAAGTAGTCTGGTACTGGATCTTTACCCGTTTCAGACCAAGGATGGCAACGTAATATCCTAGCCAAGCCCATCAAAACTCCCTTGAATCCATGTTTTTCAATTGCCTGAATCATATAGTTTGAACAACTAGGCTCAAATCTGCAAGACGGTGGAAAGGCTGGCGAGATAAAGCGTTGGTAAAAGCGCACTGGCGCAATTAAGATTTTTTTCATTATTTATTATTTGTTACAGCCATGGTGTGTAGTTGGCTGATTTCTTTTTTATTGAGACGGCGTGATTCTCCTGGACGAAGTCCTGTCAAGTCTAGATGACCAAAACGAGTTCGAGAAAGTTTATCTACTTGGAGACCAACCGCTTCAAACATTTTTTTGACCTGGTGATTGCGTCCTTCATGGATGGTCAACTGAACAACTGAGCGGTTTTTAACTGGATCTACTTTAAGAATCTCATAAACAGCTGGTTTGGTTTTCTTACCATCAATCTCAACCCCTCGAGTCAAGGGACGGAGATTTTCTTTGTTGGCAATCCCTTTCACACGCGCAACATAGACCTTATCAATCTCATTACGAGGGTGAATCATCTCATCTGTAAAGTCCCCATCATTGGTCAAAATCAAAACTCCAGACGTATCCCAGTCCAAACGCCCTACCGGATAAATCCGTTCTTTGACATTGGGCAAAAGGTCGACAACAGTCTTACGACCCTTGTCATCTGTCACACTGGAAATCACTCCGCGTGGTTTATTGAGCAGATAGTAGACCTTTTCTTCGTTATAGATTGGTTGTCCTTCAACTTCAACCTTGTCGCCTGACTTGATGGTAGTTGCTAGTTCACGAACCACTTGGCCGTTAACCGTCACCAATCCTTGCTTGATCAACTCTTCTGCTTTTCTCCTACTGGCCACACCTGCGTGGGCAATATATTTATTGATTCTCATCTTCTTCTATCCTTTCACCAAACAATTGGCTTTCTTGTGCTTGAATATCAAGCTCATCTATCACTGGCAATTCTTCCAAATGATTAATACCCATGTAATCCAGGAAATAATCCGTCGTTACATAGAGATTAGGGCGTCCAAGAACCTCTTTTTTCCCGTCTTCTTTTATCAAGTCAAAGGCTTGCAACTTAGCTAGCGCTCCACTTGAATTAACCCCCCGAATAGCATCAATCTCGATCCGTGTGATGGGTTGCTTGTAGGCAATGATGGACAGGGTTTCAAGGGCAGCCCGAGACAGGCTCTGATTAATGGGTGCCTTAGAGTATTCTTTCAAAATGGCTGCAAATTGAGGCTTGGTTACCAATCTGTAGGCACCACCTGTCTCAATCAAGTCTAAACTGGAATCCTGGTCTTTTTCATACTTTTGGGCTAATTTTTCTAGACTCTGCTGAATCCCAGTCGGTGGCAAAGAAAGGAGCTCAGCCAACTGGCGAATCCTAATCCCCTCTTCACCCGCTACAAACAAGAGCGCTTCTATTTCTGCTAAAGTACTCATATTTCCCCTCTATCAAGATCGACTCTGCTCTACTTGATTTTCCTCATTCTTTTTCAGGAGATAGATATCTCCAAAGCTCTCTTTTTGAATTAAGAGAATTTCTTGGGTTTTAATCAACTCCAAGGTTGCTAAAAAGAGTGTGATGACCTCTTGTAAATCCTTGGTTTCTTTAAACAAATCTTGCAAGCATAATTGCTCACCTTCAACCAAGGCTTCTCGGACGATAACCATCATATCCTCAATCTTATACTCATCTCGCAAGATCGTTGTGTGACTTTGCGAGAATTCTTCCTTTTTCTTGGCAAGCAAGTTTGAAAAGGCTAAGAAAAGATCAATCGTCGTCTTATCATGCACAAGTTCAGCATCCTCATAAATCAGCTCTGTAGGTGCTTTTGAGTAATACTGAGCTCGTTCTTGATGCTTCACTTCCAACTGCTCTCCCAAAAGTTTAAACTTACGGTATTCTTCGATTTGAGAAAGGAGGTCCTGCTCTAAGTCATCCTCTAAATCCGTCACTTCTGCAACCTTCGGCAAGAGCTTGCGACTCTTAATCAGCATAAGTTGGCTAGCCATCACCATGTATTCGCCTGCAACTTCTAAACGCATGGCTTGTAAGGTCGAGATGTAGGCTAGATATTGCTCGATAACCTCTGTGATCGGCACATCATAGATATCCATCTGGTACTTTGAAACCAAGTGTAGGAGCAAGTCCAAAGGCCCTTCAAAATCTTTTAATTTAATATCCATTATCTATATTTTTCCAAGGTCATGACTGTCTTTAATCCTAATTTTTTAGCAATTTCGTACAAGTCAACCTTTTCTTCGATTTGTCTTAATATAAACTGTTCTCTCAATCCTTGGGCAGATAAGTCTGAAAAGCCTTTTTCCTTTAGAAAGGCTTCTAACTGACGAAAGGCCCACTGACGGGAGTATGGCTTCCCAGCTTTTTCAAAGAGGTAGTTCTGCCCCATCAAAGGTTCTAACTCCGCAAGCAGGTTTGTGGGAAGGCTCAAGATTCTTTGTTGAGAAGCTTTATTGACTCTCAACACTTGAAAATCTAGGTTCACATCACTTGTTTTTAAAGCTAGAATTTCACTTGGTAAGAGGCCCAATTCAACTATCAGTAAGGCCAACAAGCGTCCCTCTGGATAGGAACTTTCTTGCCAGAAAAAACTGAGGTCTAAAAGTTCTGAGTGAACTTGCTTTTTCTCAGCCTGTTTAGGCAATTCTAAACGATAAAAGGTGTCAATTTTCCCCTTCTGGTATAAAAAGTAAAGAAATTGATTGCAAGCAGAAACCTTACGCTTTTGGGCACTGATTTTAAACTGAGATAGTTGAGCTTGGTAGATTTTTAAACTTGTCTCAGAGATTCGTTCTCCCACAAAATCTAAAAACTGCTCCAAGTCATACTTATAGGATTGCTTAGAATTTACAGACAAACCTTGTTTTTCTTCTAAAAATGCTGAAATTCCTTCTCTCATTTGCTTCGAATCTCATATTCCTTACTAAAATCATGCAAGAGAGCATTGACAGCCTTAAGGATAGACTTCCGCGTGATAATGCCTTGGAAGATACCATCCTTGTCAACGACTGGTAGGAAAGACTCATCCACTAACTTATGTAAAACATCCGTCAGTGTATAGTCTGGACTGACAACTGCTACGTCCTTCTTGGTCATATGTACGATATCCGTATCTGCCATAGCTTCCTGACTCAAGCCCTGCTCCATCTGGTAAGCCAGAATATCTCTAAGTCCAATGGTTCCGACAAATTCTTTCTCATCAGTAACTACTGGCACTCTGGTATAGGTCATCTGGCTAAGGAGGAGAATTGCATGATCTGCATTGTGGGTATCAATGAGTACAGCCAAATTTTCAGCAGGAGTCAAAAAGGTTTCCTCTTGCTCCAGTAAAAACTGTTCAAACTCTTTGGCAATCATCGAGCGAACTCCTTAGATAAGCCTGGATAGACCTCATGGTTCCGTGTCAAAAAGTCCACTTTAAAGTAGCTATCATCAATCTCCACACGGGCATAGAGACATTCTCTGATAGTTCCACGTGGTTGACTAATAGAACCAGGATTTAAAAAGAGGGTCTTCCCTTCCATCCAAGCATTTGGAACATGCAAGTGCCCATAAAGACAGATATCTGCATCTTCCTCTTGAGCCCAAAAATCAAGCTTTTGGAAATTGAAGTTAATATCAAACAAATGTCCATGAGTCTGGATAATCTTGGTAGGACCCAGTTGAGTCACCAAACGTTCTGGATAGTCTGAATAAAAGTCCATGTTTCCTCTGACTACCTGGATTCCTTCCCAGAGTGGTGAATCTGGTCGAAGTTCCGAGTCACCATCGTGAAAAATGGCATCAACTTTCCCCAGATAGCGGTCACGGATTTCTTCTACAATTAAGCTATCGCCATGGGAATCGCTCATTACAATGATGGTTTGCTTTGCCATGATGGAAATACCTCCAAAAGTTTCTTAACGGCTAAGGCACGGTGAGATTGACTATTTTTTTCTTCAAGGGTTAATTCAGCTGAGGACTTGCCTGTCTCTCCCACAAGGAAGAGAGGGTCATAGCCGAAGCCATTTTCACCCTTAGGTTCAAAGTTAATGTAGCCAGGCCAGTCTGCTTCAACAACCAAACTTTCCTTGTTTGGACTGGCTACGACTAGGGTTGTATGGAATTGAGCCGAGCGGTCCTTGAGTTCAAAGACCATGGCCAATTCGTGCAAGAGTTTGGCATTATTTTCACGGTCAGTAGCTCCCATTCCTGCGAAACGAGCTGACCAGACACCTGGCAAGCCACCAAGGACATCGACTTTGAGACCTGAGTCATCTGCCAGAACCATCTTGCCCGTTAATTTGGAAATAGTTTCTGCCTTAAGGCGAGCATTTTCTTCAAAGGTCATACCTGTTTCGGCTACTTCAGGTAGGTCTGGATAATCATTTAGATTTTCTACGTCATAGCCCAGTTTGTCAAAGATAGCACGAAATTCCTTGGTTTTCCCCTCGTTACGAGTTGCAATCAACAAGGTTTCTCTGACTTTATTTGTCTCGAAAAAGTCCTGAACATTCACTCCTTCTTTAGGCAATTCTACATGAAGAAGTTGTCCATTTTCAACTAAAAGTAGGGCACCCTGACGTTGGATGACTTCCAAGTTTCGGTCCGCTTCTTGGTTGAGAATATCTACCACAAAGGAGAGTAGTCGATAGACTGAACCATATCGTAAAACAGTGACTGAAAGTGGAAATCCTCGCTCCTCATCTCGAAAGATTTTAGCCAAATCAAATAGCGGAAAATCTAACTCATCATCCGTCAAAGTCCGAATGCCACCAAAAACACTGTAGGATCCAACATACCAGTCTTGGTCATCCTTGTATTCATAAATTTTGTTTGTCATAATGTTACATGCTCCACATGAATCTCTTTTTCCAGCCACTTTGCTCCTATCTGGGCAAAACTTTGGCTATTTGCAGTTGTATAAAAACGGTGTTTAAGGGGCGCCGCATCTCGGCTACGGTTAATCTCAAAGTAATTGAGTAAGACTGAGATATCGCGCACACACTCAGCGCCACTATCGATCAGCTGAACCTTAGGCCCCATGACATTTTGGATGATAGGTCTGAGGAGTGGATAATGAGTACAGCCTAAAATCAAGCTATCCACTTTTCCGACTAAGGGACGCAAAGTTTCATAGACAACTTTCTTGGTCACACTGGTCGATAGAGCACCTGACTCGACCAAGGGAGCAAACTTAGGGCAGGCCAAGCTTTCCACTTGTAAATCTGGGTCTAGATCATGAATCTTTTGTCGATAAATATCTGATTTTACCGTCATCGGGGTTCCAATCACACCGATCTTCCCACCTTGACTCGCTTTGATGGCTGCTGATGCACCAGGCAAAATCACACCCAATACCGGAATATCCAACTTGGCTTTAATCTCTTCCCAGACGACTGCCGTTGCTGTATTACAAGCAATAACAATCATCTTAACATCCTTGGTCAAAAGAAAGTTGACCAGTTGCCAAGTATATTCACGAATCTGCTCAGCAGGACGGGGACCATAAGGAGCCCGTGCCGAATCTCCAATATAGACGATTTCTTCATGGGGAAGCTGGCGCATGAGTTCACGTACAACGGTCAAGCCTCCAACGCCCGAATCCAAAAAACCAATCGGTCGATTATCCATACAGTCTTCTTTCTAGTATTTTTTTCTGATTGATAGTTCATTATTATTCATTTCTTCCTGAAATTGCTGACAGACTGGGTAGCTCCCCACTGTCTCCCTCTTAATCATAATCAATTATCAATAGAATGCAAGGAAAAAGTCTTGTCCTTAAATATAAGTCAAATATAGTGAGAAGTCTGGAACTTTCATCCCAGACTTTTCCTATTTATTTCTTTTTATTGTTAGCAAAGGCTGCTTTTTGTTGGCGAATGATTTGGTGGTACACTTGTTGTACCTTAGCTTCGCTTGGCTTTTGACCATTTGCACTCAACAGAGTACGAACTGCTTCTGCGTTCAAACGTGGGTTATCCGCAAATTCTTTTTCGATTTGCTTACGTACCAAGTACATTCCTCCAAGAGCTCCCCCTAGAAAAGCTAAAACAATCAAGACAATTGCCAAAATAAGATCCATAATATTTCTCCTGTTTCTTTTTGAGTCTTCTATATTATACCATAAAGTCCCCCGCCTGACTAGTTTGATTT
Source organism: Streptococcus mitis (assembly GCF_009496285.1). Taxonomy (GTDB): domain Bacteria; phylum Bacillota; class Bacilli; order Lactobacillales; family Streptococcaceae; genus Streptococcus; species Streptococcus mitis_BP. The sequence continues at coordinate 61,232 of NZ_WIJK01000005.1, read as the reverse complement.
ACGCTTACATCCACTGTGATTTCCTAAGTAATTAGCAGATACTTCATACTTAGTAAAACTTAGTAAAATAAGCCCATTTTCCTTGAAAGCCCTTGCAATAATTCCATTTATTTGTTATATTAAGATTATCCGAAAAAATCACATATATTTCTGAAGACTTATTTTTTTAAAAGAGAATGTATGCGCTTACAGATTTAAGGAAGGAGAATTTTGTGGATAAGAGATATTGGGAAAAATCCTGTAAGTATAGCATCCGCAAGCTAAGTGTCGGAGCTGCCTCTGTTTTACTTGGAGCTGTGTTTTTAGCAGCACAGGGTGTGGCTGCTGATGGTGTCGAGATTACGGAAAGTGAGGCAACAATTACTGAAACCTCTGCTAAACCGGATACGAAAGTAGAAGAAGTTGTTGCTTCTAACACAGAGACTCAACCTATAGCTGAATCAGCTGAAAAGCAAACAAACCCAGGGACAGAACTACCTCAAACTAGTAGTCAGTCAGAGACAAGTGCTACTACCGCCCCTGCTGACAATAAGGAGAGCGAGAAGCCAGAACTTCCTGTGAACAAGCAAGAACATTACGAATTACATTACAACCAACCAACTGCTCCTTCCTATGATGGATGGGAAAAACAAGCCCTCCCAGTCGGAAATGGGGAAATGGGTGCCAAGGTTTTCGGACTCATCGGTGAAGAAAGAATCCAGTACAACGAAAAAACACTTTGGTCTGGAGGCCCACAGCCAGATAGTCAAGATTACAACGGAGGAAACTACAAGGACCGCTACAAAGTCTTAGCCGAAATCCGTAAGGCCTTAGAAGACGGCGACCGTCAAAAAGCCAAACAACTAGCAGAGAGAAATTTGGTTGGGCCAAACAATGCCCAATACGGTCGCTACCTAGCCTTCGGTGATATCTTCATGGTCTTTAATAACCAAAAGAAGGGCTTGGAAAATGTTACTGACTATCATCGTGGCTTAGATATTTCTGAAGCTATCACAACTACCTCCTATACCCAAGATGGGACAAGTTTCAAACGAGAAACCTTCTCTAGTTACCCAGATGACGTCACTGTTACCCATTTGACTAAAAAGGGAGATAAGACGCTTGATTTTACCCTTTGGAACAGCTTGACCGAAGATTTGATTGCTAATGGAGATTATTCTTGGGAGAATTCTAAATACAAACAAGGGACTGTTAGCGTTGATTCTAATGGTATTTTACTCAAGGGAACTGTCAAAGACAACGGTCTGAAATTTGCCTCTTATCTTGGTATCAAGACAGATGGACAAGTCACTGCTCAAGATGGTTATTTGACTGTTACAGGAGCAAGTTATGCAACACTGCTACTCAGCGCCAAGACTAATTTTGCTCAAAATCCGAAAACCAACTACCGCAAGGATATTGATGTAGAAAAAACTGTCAAATCTATCGTCGAAACTGCCAAAGCCAAAGACTATGAGACTCTGAAAAATGACCACATCAAGGATTACCAGAGTCTTTTCAATCGTGTTCAATTAAACCTAGGTGGTAGCAAGTCTAATCAAACTACAAAAGAAGCTCTCCAAACCTATAATCCAACAAAAGGGCAAAAACTAGAAGAACTCTTCTTCCAATACGGACGTTACCTACTGATCAGTTCTTCTCGTAACCGGACAGATGCCCTCCCTGCCAACTTGCAAGGGGTCTGGAATGCTGTAGATAATCCACCTTGGAACTCAGACTACCACCTCAATGTCAACCTACAAATGAACTATTGGCCTGCCTACATGAGTAATCTCGCAGAAACAGCTAAGCCAATGATCAATTACATTGATGATATGCGCTACTATGGCCGTATCGCTGCTAAGGAATACGCTGGTATCGAATCCAAAGAAGGCCAAGAAAACGGTTGGCTGGTTCATACTCAGGCAACACCATTTGGCTGGACAACTCCTGGTTGGAATTATTATTGGGGCTGGTCTCCTGCTGCCAATGCTTGGATGATGCAGAACGTCTATGACTACTACAAATTCACCAAGGACGAGACCTATCTCAAAGAAAAGATTTATCCAATGCTCAAGGAAACAGCCAAGTTCTGGAATTCCTTCTTGCACTACGACAAGGCTAGTGACCGCTGGGTTTCTTCTCCATCCTACTCACCAGAACATGGAACCATCACAATTGGGAATACCTTCGACCAGTCTCTAGTTTGGCAGTTATTCCACGACTACATGGAAGTGGCTAACCATCTGAAAGTGGATCAAGACCTTGTAACAGAAGTTAAGGCTAAATTTGACAAGTTAAAACCACTTCATATCAACCAAGATGGTCGTATCAAGGAGTGGTTTGAGGAAGACAGCCCTCAATTCACCAACGAAGGTATTGAAAATCACCACCGTCACGTTTCTCATCTGGTCGGACTCTTCCCTGGTACCCTATTTAGCAAGGATCAACCTGAGTACCTTGAGGCTGCGCGTGCTAGCTTGAATCACCGTGGAGATGGTGGTACTGGATGGTCTAAGGCTAATAAAATCAACCTCTGGGCTCGTCTTCTAGATGGAAATCGTGCCCACCGTTTGTTGGCTGAACAGCTCAGATCTTCAACCCTAGAAAACCTCTGGGATACGCACGCACCTTTCCAAATTGATGGTAACTTTGGCGCAACCAGCGGTATGGCAGAAATGCTCCTTCAGTCTCACACAGGTTATATCGCACCATTACCAGCCCTTCCAGATGCTTGGAAAGACGGGCAAGTTTCTGGTCTTGTAGCACGTGGCAACTTTGAAGTCAGCATGAAATGGCAAGAAAAGAATCTTGAATCCCTCACCTTCCTTTCAAATGTTGGTGGAGATTTGGTTGTAGACTATCCAAATATTGAAGCAACTTTGATTAAGATTAATGGTAAGGAAGTCCAAGCTACCCGTATCAAAGATAACCGTATTCAGCTTGCTACTCAAAAAGGCGACGTCATTACCTTTGAAAACTTCCCTGGACGTGTGACTCGTTTGACAGCTGTTCGAAAAGATGCCATGACGGCTGAACTTGACTTTAACCCAGTCAAAGGAGCAAGTCATTATGTCATCCGACGAGAAAGCAAGGATGAAAACAGTCAAACTCCTAGCGTTCGTGAGTTTATCACCAACCAAACTCACTTTATCGATCGCTCAATTGATTCTAGCCATGCCTATACCTATACTGTTAAGGCTATGATGGGCGAACGTTCAACACCAGTTTCAGATGCTGCTTCTATTGATGCCTTTAGTGAGTTGGTAGATGACCGTGACAAACGCATCCAGTACGGCTCTGCCTTTGGAAATTGGTCTGACACAGAACTATTTGGTGGAACAGAGAAATACGCTGATATCTCAAATGGAAATTATTCTGATAAAGATGCGACTGCAACCATTCCATTCAATGGACCTGGTATTGAAATCTACGGACTCAAGTCATCTCAATTGGGACTTGCTGACGTTAAAATCGATGGCAAGTCTGTTGGAGAACTTGACTTCTATACAGCAGGAGCAACTGAAAAAGGGGTATTGATAGGACGCTACACAAATCTATCCTCAGGTCCTCATTTGATGACCATCACTGTTAAGCGCGAGCACAAAGGACGTGCCAATGAGCGTGCAAAAATTTCTCTCGATTACTTCAAAGTCTTCCCAGGACAAGGAGCAACTGTTGAGAAAATCGACGACCGTGACCCTCGTATCCAGTATGGTTCCATGTTTAAGGATTGGAGCGATGCAGAACTCTATGCTTCTACAGAAAAATACGCTGACATCAACGCTGATGATAGCCTCGCTTCTGAAGCCACTGCAACCATTCCATTCTCTGGAACAGGTATCCGAATCTATGGATTAAAAACAGCATCACTAGGCAAGGCACTTGTCACACTGGATGGAAAAGAGATGCCAGCTCTTGATTTCTACACTCCGGGAGCGACTGAAAAAGGTGCATTAATTGGCGAATTTACCAATCTAGCAGATGGCGATCACGTTCTTACTTTGAAAGTAGATCCGAATTCTCCCCAAGGACGAAAGAAAGTTTCTCTTGATTCCTTTGATATCTTAAAAGCTCCGTCCGTGTCACTCGATAGTCCAAGCCTTGAAGCCGTTAAGAAAGAAGACAAGACTGTTACTCTAACCTTACCAGCTGGTAATTGGGATGCTATCGCTGTGACCTTCCCTGGCATCAAAGATCCTCTCCTACTCAGAAAAGTCGATGAGGACCATCTTGTCACATCGGGCGAACAAACAGTATTAGCCATTAAGGACAACAAGGTTCAACTAGATATTCCTGAGGCTACAGATCGTAAAGCTGGCAATTCGATAGAAGCTTATGCCATCCAAGGTGCAACAACTACTAGTCCTGTTGTAGCTGTTTTTCCTAAGGACGAAACTGCTCCAGTTGAAGAAAAAATCCTTACAAGCAAAGGGGATGAGCCTGCTCCAGTTGTAACCATTCCTGAGTACACAGATCCTATCGGTACTGCAGGTGATCAGGAAGCGCCTTCTGTGGTTATCCCTGAATACACTGAGCCTATCGGTACTGCAGGTGATCAGGAAGCGCCTTCTGCGGTTATCCCTGAATACACTGAGCCTATCGGTACTGCAGGTGACCAGGAAGCGCCTTCTGTGGTTATCCCTGAATACACCGAGCCTATCGGTACTGCGGGAGACCAGGAAGCGCCTTCTGTGGTTATCCCTGAATACACTGAGCCTATCGGTACTGCAGGTGATCAGGAAGCGCCTTCTGTGGTTATCCCTGAATACACTGAACCTATCGGGACTGCAGGAGACCAAGAAGCACCTTCTGTGGTTATCCCTGAATACACTGAGCCTATTGGAACAGCGGGAGACCAAGAAGCGCCTTCTGTGGAAATACCTGAGTACACTGAGCCTATCGGCACAGCGGGAGATCAAGAAGCGCCTTCTGTGGTTATCCCTGAATACACTGAGCCTATCGGGACTGCAGGAGACCAAGAAGCACCAAGCATCACACTTCCTGAGTTTAAACTCAAAGTAATGAAAGATAAGACCACAAGAGCTCAAGTTATTAGTGGAACAACTGAACTCGAAGGATCAAGTTATCTTGACAGTCAAAAAGTTGAAAACAAAGAACTCTTAGGTAAAATATACGATGCTTATGCTCTTCAACTCAAGGATAAAGATGGCAAACCAATTCAACCAAAAGGTGCTGTACTCGTTCGTTTACCAGTTTTAGGTGCTGTCCAAGAAGTCTATCAGTTGACTCCGACAAAAGACTTAAAATCACAAGAGTTCACCATCCGAGATGGGTATCTTGAGTTTATCACTCTTGACCTGAACACCTATGCTATTGTTTACAAGACAGAAGGATCAACTATTAAACCTATCCCAGCTCATATGGAAGAAAGAAACCTAGAAACTACAAAACCATTGGTTGAAAGTAATGATGTCAATGACAAAGCCTCTACGAAGGAAAAACAACTTCCAGCTACTGGTGAACAGACTAGTCCTCTCCTCTTTATGGCAAGCCTCAGCCTAGCCCTCTCGGCTGCCTTCTTACTAAAAGGTAAGAAAGATTAAAAATTGTCCCCCAAAGGAATAAAAATTTATTCCTAGATAAAAAAGGATGGAAAATCATTCCATCCTTTTTCTGTTTTAACCTTATCAATAAAGTCACTGACAATCAAACACCTAGAAATCAAGCCCCAGAATAATCCATTCATCAACATAATCCCAAAAAGGTATCGGATATTCTGGCAACTCATCCTTTGACCAAAACACACCTCCTTCATCTATTGGTTTAGACAAGTCCAAAACGAGATACTTTCCCATACCATTGTTAAAAAAATTGTAATAACAGGAAATATCATCTGTTAACTGCTCCTCAAATTCCCAATCATAATCTGCTATTGGTTCAATCATATCTAAATCGTCTAATCCCATACTTTTACTCGTATAATCATTAAAACCTGCATGAATGTGTGTATAGAAATCACGGATACTTCCGTCAAGTTTTAGTTTTGACTGATTAAAGTGGTCTGTAAACTCTTGGTCCGAAATCGGCATTTTACCCTCATAAAATACTAGACTCTTGCTCTGATAAGTTCTAATGGAATAAAGCAAGGAATAGGTAGGTCCAATTTTGATAAGGTCTATAGCCTCCAGAAACTCTTCTAGATAAGAGATCGTATTGCTGAGTTCTTCAGCTAGATATTTTTTCCATTCTCCTAGGATGATTTGTTTTCTTTTAGAAAAATCTGATGTTTGAAACGCATCCCGCCAATATTGTGGAATAGGATGATTGGACAGATTTTCAAAATTAGATAAAATCTCGACCATCTCTCCAGATGGCACATATTTCTTTAAAAATTTAATTTTTCATTCATAAACTATCTCTATTCATTTCTGTAAAATCCCCTTGATGCCACTTTTCTTCAACTCTTAAGTCCTAGATAGATATAGTTTCGGGTCACAGGACAATCTTTTTCATCCTCACCCTAAAATAAAACCGATGTTCTCCAAATTCTTAATCCTTGCTTTTTAACTCAAGATCAAATTAGCTACAATAGGACTGACAAATACATAGAGAACACCTGTAACACCGATAGCTAATCCTCCCATAGCACCTGCAACTGGTCCATAGCGAAAGGCCGTTCCAGTTCCAACAGCGTGTCCTGTTCCACCCAGGGACAAACCAACCGCTACTGGATCGTCTATTTTTAGCCATTTTAGAAGTGTTGGTCCGATTACACTAGTCAAAATCCCCGTCGCTACGACAACTACTAAAGTCACAGTTGTCAAGCCCTGCAACTTTTCTGTAATCCCTACTGCCATAGCAGTCGTTACTGACTTAGGAAAGAGGGAAATAGCTAGGAAAAAGTCCATACCAAATATTTTGGCCACAAGGGCTGTGAAAGAGGTATTGACCACTACCGCCAGCAGACTACCAAAGAGAATACTGCGAGCATGATGCTTCATCAAGTGGAAACTCTTATAGAGGGGAATTCCTAAAGCCACTGTTGAAGGAACAATCAAGTTGTTAAGATAAACCCCACCTTGGTAGTAATCTTGGTAGGAAATGCCAGTCACCTTTAGAAAGATGATAATAAAAATAGCTGACAGCAACAAGGGAGTCGTTAAGGGATGAGGATAGCGTCTGAAAATCATCATTCCCCCGAGATAGGCTAAGATTGACAAGGCAATCCCAAATAGGGGATTGGATACAAATTCGCTCATTTAGCACCTCTTTCTTCGTAGTCACCTTCATAGCGTTTTTTGATAAATTGAACCACAAGCGCAATCAAGATGATATTGATTACTGCCGCAAAAAAGACAATCAAGACAATAGGTAGGAGATAGGGAGCAATCACATCAAACTTTTCCATAATTCCAACCGCAGGAGGTAGAAAGAGGATGGTCATGTTGGCCAGCAAAAAGTTCCCCACCATATTGACATGGCGGATACGCAGCCACTTGAACTGCAAGGCTAGAAAAAGAATAATCAAGCCGATAATACTGCCTGGAATGGGCAAATGAAAGAAACTGGAGATTCCTTCACCGATTAAAGAAATCACAAAGAGAATCATTAACTGAACATATAACTTCATTGTAAACTCCACAAATAGACTTTCTGCATACCAGTTTACTCTTTTTTCAGAAAATTTCAAGGAAATATATAAGAAACATCCTTCTTGCTATCCAAGCCAAAAAGGTGTATACTAATTGCGTGCGCAAGCATCATAGATGCACTAGTATGATTACACTATTATAGAGGGAAAGGAGATGGACATGACTTACTTAGAAAAATGGTTTGACTTCAACCGTAGGCAAGTAGAGCTAGAAGCTATTTTAGAAGAGACCATCGCTGAGCAAAGTGAACAAACCTTGACACTCAAGGAATTTTACCTCTTGCACTTTCTAAATCAGGCTGAAGGCAAATCCCTACGACAAATCGACTTGCCAGACAAACTCCACCTGAGTCCTAGTGCTGTTTCACGGATGGTGGCTCGCTTAGAAGCAAAAAACTGCGGTTTACTTAGTCGGAGATGCTGCGACCAGGACAAGCGAGCTAGTTTTATCTGCCTGACAAGCGAAGGACAGACTACCTTGGCTTATTTACAAACAGCTGTTGAAGAAAGCTTAGCAACAAAATCAAACTGGTTGGCCTAACATATTTTTTTGAAAAAACTTGCGTGCGCAATCATTTTTCTTGACATTCCTTTTTTCAAGGAGTAAAATGAAAACATGATTTAGCAAAGGAGAATCCTATGATTGAAATCACCTATCTTGATGCCAGCAAACAAAAGAGAACCGTAACATTCGAGTCATACGAAGAATTTGAACGTTCTCAACATGCCTGCCTGATTGGTGTCGCAGACTACTACCCTGTCCAAAAAGTAACCTACAAGGGGCATGATTTGGACTACCATGGGACTTACGGAGATGTTTTCTTCTATCTCATGAAACAAGATTTAAGCCAATATAATTAAAAGGAGAAATACTATGGCAAAAGCAATTACAGATGCAACATTTGAACAAGAAACTAAAGACGGATTGGTCTTGGTAGACTTCTGGGCAACTTGGTGTGGTCCATGTCGTATGCAAGGTCCAATCTTGGATAAATTGTCTGAAGAACTTTCAGAAGATGTTTTGAAAATCGTTAAAATGGACGTTGATGAAAATCCAAATACAGCTCGTGCTTTTGGAATCATGTCTATCCCAACTCTTCTCTTCAAAAAAGACGGCCAAGTGGTAAAACAAGTTGCTGGTGTTCATACAGCAGAACAAATCAAGGCCATCGTTGCTGAATTGAGCTAATCATACTAGAGACCAAGTACTTGCTTTGGTCTCTTTTTTCTTGTCCTTTGCCATTTTTCAAAAAATATGCTAGACTGTAGGTAGAATATTACGATGTTTGGGACATGCCATCGCTAAAAAAAACCTCTACTTGGTATTTTTTAGCTCCCTCATGGGAGCTTTTTGCGTGCTCTGAACATTTCCCATTTTGGAAGGAGTACTATGAAACGTCAATCAGCCTTGGTCGTCTTTAGTGGCGGTCAAGATTCCACAACCTGCCTCTTTTGGGCTAAAGAACACTATGAAACAGTCGAAGCTGTCACCTTTGCCTATGGTCAACGCCATCATCTCGAAATTCAAGTTGCCCAAGAAATCGCTAAGGAACAAGGCATTCGTCATCACATCTTAGATATGTCTCTGCTGGGGCAAATCACTGAAAATGCCCTGACCTCTGATATGGAGATTGAGCAAAAAGAGGGAGAGGTTCCCAATACCTTCGTTGATGGTCGCAACCACCTCTTTCTATCCTTTGCGGCAGTTCTTGCCAAGCAACGTGGCATTAAAGACATCGTGACAGGTGTCTGTGAGACAGATTTCTCTGGCTACCCTGATTGTCGAGATGTCTTTGTCAAATCCCTTAATGTGACGCTCAACCTTGCCATGGATTACGACTTCGTTATCCAAACACCTCTCATGTGGCTGGACAAGGCTGAAACTTGGGAATTAGCTGACCAACTCGGTGCCTTTGGCTATGTTCGCGAAAAGACCTTGACCTGCTACAATGGAATTATCGGCAGTGGCTGTGGGGATTGTCCAGCCTGCCACCTACGTCAACATGGGTTAGATGTTTATCTCTCACAGAAAGGAGAGGCCTAATGTTTTTTGCACCCAAAGAAATCAAACAGGAAACAGGGGAATCTCTTGTCTACAATCCTCACAGAACCTTAGTATCAAAAGAATTTACCTTTGATGCCGCCCACCACCTCTTTCACTATGAGGGAAAATGCAAATCTCTGCATGGTCACACTTATCATCTGCAGATTGCTGTCAGTGGATTTTTAGATGAACGTGGTATGACCTACGATTTTGGAGACATCAAAGCGATCTACAAGGACTACTTAGAACCCCACTTGGATCATCGCTATCTCAATGAAACTCTTCCCTATATGAACACGACTGCTGAAAATATGGTTTACTGGATTTTCCAAACTATGAACCAAGAGTTGCCAGACGAACGTGGTCTCCGTTTGGAATACGTTCGCCTCTATGAGACTCCGACTGCCTTTGCGGAATTTAGACGGGAGTGGTTAGATGACTAGGGAACGTGTCCTCAAACTACCAGTTCTGGAAATTTTTGGCCCAACCTTTCAAGGTGAAGGTCGTGCTATTGGGCAGAAAACCATGTTTGTCCGCACTGCAGGTTGCGACTACCACTGCGACTGGTGCGATTCTGCCTTTACTTGGGATGGTTCTGAAAAACCAACTCGCATGACAGCTGATGAGGTCATTGCTGAATTAGATAAATTGGGGAGCTACGACTACGTTACCTTGTCTGGCGGAAATCCTGCTATCCTAGCAGCTAACATGGCTGAACTGGTCACCAAGCTCAAGGAACGCGGTGTCACTCTAGCTGTTGAAACTCAAGGCTCCCGCTGGCAAAATTGGTTGAAAGATATCGACCAGGTCACTCTCAGTCCCAAACCTCCTTCATCCAAGATGGAAGTCAACTTTGAGACCTTGGACTTCATTGTTTCCCAACTGGATCCAAACAAGGTCACCTTTAAAATCCCTGTCTTTGACGATGCAGATTTGACCTTTGCTAAAGGGATACAAGAACGCTACCAACCAGATGTCCTCTTCTTATCGGCTGGAAATCCTGAACCCAAGGCTACAGGAAATATTGTCCAAGACCAACTGGACCGCCTCAAAGAACTCTGGGAACGCGTTGCTACTGACGATAGCTGGGGCAATGTCCGCGTCCTTCCTCAACTCCATACCCTCCTATACGATAACCAACGTGGTGTTTAAGATTAGAAAGAAAAAATCATGTCACAACAAGAAGAAATGAAAAACCTAAGCCTACTGGGCAATAAAGAAACCAACTACATTTTCGACTATCAACCAGAAGTCCTGGAATCCTTTGACAATCGTCATGTGGAAAATGACTATTTCATCAAATTCAACTGCCCTGAATTTACCTCACTGTGCCCAATCACTGCGCAGCCAGACTTTGCAACGATTTATATTTCCTACATTCCTGACAAGCTCTGTGTCGAGTCAAAATCCCTTAAACTCTACCTCTTTAGTTACCGAAATCATGGGGATTTTCACGAAAACTGTATCAATACCATCGGGAAAGACTTGGTCAACTTGCTAGACCCTCGCTATTTAGAGGTTTGGGGGAAATTTACACCTCGCGGTGGTATTTCAATCGACCCCTACTACAACTACGGTAGACCTGGAACTAAGTATGAAGGATTGGCAGAACAGCGCCTCTTCCAACACGACCTTTATCCAGAGAAAATTGACAACCGCTAAACTCATACTCAATGAAAATCAAAGAGCAAACTAGGAAGCTAGCCGTAGGTTTCTCAAAGCACTGTTTTGAGGTTGCAGATGGAAGTTGACGTAGTTTGAAGAGATTTTCGAAGAGTATCATACGAAAAAGCCCTGTTCCTCATCATGAGGAGCAAGGCTTTTTGAGTTTCAATTATTCTTCAGTTCCAAGGAAGTTTTTAGCAACAAGAGCTGCAAGAACTCCACCAACGATTGGTGCAAGGATGAAAATCCAAACTTGTTGAAGGGCTGCGCCACCTACCAAGACAGCTGGAGCCAAGCTACGAGCTGGGTTTACTGAAAGTCCAGTGATGTTCAAGCCAGCTAGAATCAAAGCTGTCAATGACAAACCAATGACCAAACCAGCGATTGCGCCATTCCCTTTGCTTGCTGATGTTACAGTCATGATCACCAAAACAAACAAGAATGTTGCGATTGTTTCAAACAAGAAACCACCAAAGACAGTTACTCCGTTTGCCAAGGCATTTTCACCAAGACTTGCAGTTGACATACCTGAATTTGCCAAGAGGAAGAGTACATATCCAGATGCAAGGAAAGCACCGACTACTTGACCAAGAATGTAGTTTACAAGCTCTGAAGATGACAAACGTTTGTTAACAAACATAGCGATAGAAACAGCTGGATTCAAGTGAGCACCTGAAACAGTTCCGATTGAGAAAGCTGCGACTACGATTGCCAAACCAAAGGCAAGAGCAATCCCAAGGTGTCCAAGACCTTCAACACCATTTCCAAAAACAACAGCTCCTGTTCCGATGAACACAAGCATAAAAGTACCGATTAATTCAGCAACAAATTTTTTCATATTAAGTCTCCTTTTTTCAAACTATGTATTAGTCTATCAGAAGAAGGAAAGGGTTTCAAGAAATGTGCTTGGAAACATTGTGTAAGTTTTCACATTTGATAATCAAAATCTAATATTGGAAAGATTGAATAGCTTCTTTCAAGTCATCTTGTAAACTATTTCTCTGGTCAAGTTGAACATAGACTTCTAAGAGACAGGATCTGAAATTGGAAAATTTATAAAAATCTTCCCTCTCTTCTATCGGAAAATCAAGTGACTTTATCCAAGAAGCCAGTGTCGCTTGCTCCACCTTGCCTTGCAAAATAGGTTCGTAAAGGACTCTGGCCAAGCGCCAGTCCTCGTCATCAATAAACCGAATCGAAACTCTTTTAAATAGTTGGCCAAGTATGTCAAATACTTCATGAACTCTATTTTTAGAAAAGTCTGGATGACAAACAACTTCAGTTAAAAGATCAGCCCCATGAGCAAAAGCATGCACCCAACCATACTGACTTGAAAAACCTGTCGTATCCTCTTCTTTTTCAAGGTAATGCAAACCTTGATCGAGCATCGTATTTCTGATATCAGTTTTAAGCACTTGATAATAAAGAGAGTGTTGGTTGCCATCGGCAGATAAGAGATTGGCATAAATAAGGGCCCTAAAAGAACGTTCAAGCGTTGAAGCTCCTAGCTTATAGAGCTCTTTATCTAGTCCACCATCAGAGACAATCACAGCAGCAATCAACTGAAATTGCTCCTTTGTAAACAACTCTTCTTGAATCCCCCTAGCCAGACTAGTAAAAACCAATTCATCGCGAATCTCTGGACTAGTATCCCCTAAGTGCTCAAGCAACCACAGGATTTCTTCTTGACGATAGCTCGGTTTTTCTTCTGCTATTTTTCTAAGTAACTTTTGATACATGGTCAATACCTCTACATTTCTAGCAACTTGATATAATCTAGACCCCATTTCTCGACAGCATCTAAAACAACTTTGAATTCCTGCCCCATTTCGGTTAAGCTGTACTCAACTCGTGGGGGAACTTCCTCATAGACCTTTCGTTGAACAATCTTATCCTTTTCTAATTGACGGAGATGACGTGTCAAAATAGTTTGAGTAATCCCAGGCAATAATCTCTGCAATTCTTTAAATCGTTTAGTACCCGTACTCAACTGATAAATGATTACCAGTGCCCATTTCCCTGTTAAAACCCTCTGCGTTGTCGCAAATGGACAAATACCATACTCACTCACTTTATTTGTCATAAAATATCTTCTTTCTATTTTTTTTAAAAAATTTATCTTTTAGTATCAATAAAAGTACTACTTTTGATACTAGCTATCAAAAAAGTGTCTACTTGTTTTTTTGTTTGTAACTGTTACAATTATATCATAAAAAAGAAATGGAGAATATATATGTCAACAAACTTAGAAATTTTCAATACTTATAACCAAGCTTTAATTGCTGGGGACTTTCCTGGTGTCTTTGAAACGATGGCAGACGATATTGTCTGGAATCAACCTGGTACTCATAGTATATCTGGTACAGTTGTTGGTAAGGACCAACTAGGACCTCACCTAGCTACATTTGCTGAGAAAACTAATGGAACCTTTAAGGTGATAACAAATTGGGTTTCTGATAATAAGGATTTTGTCGCAGCTAATGTTACTTTTCTTGGAACACGGGCTGATGGTACTGAACTCAATATGAACGGAATTGACCTCTTCCGTATTGAAGACGGAAAAATCAAAGAAGTTTGGCTCTTCTCTTCAGATCAAGCTAAAGAAGATAGCTTTTGGGGATAATTAAAGAGGTCGGGACAAAAAATTTTGATTTTAGGAATTCTTTATTATATAGCCGATTGAACTTAGAATAGTACACTACAGATTCTAAAACATTTTTAGAAATTGATTTGATTTTCCTAATCTCTTTGTTCATGTCTTATTTCAATCAACTATAAATTTTTTAAAGCAATAGATTAGATAAAAAAGCGAACAAGACCGAATTCTGAGTGTCAGATAACTCGTTTTGTTCGCTTTTTATATTTAAGATCAGACTTTTGTCCCAGATTCTTTTAATTTACTCTCCCAACTGGGCACTGTAGTTGATAATTCGGTCAACCGTATCAGACAAGAATTGAATGGTATCACGGAGTGGTTTGTCTGTTGAAATATCTGCTCCGATAATCATGGCTGACTCAAGCGGTGTTTTGCTACCTCCTGACTTGAGGAGATTGAGCCAGTCTTCAGCTCCAGTTTCTGATTGTTTCAGATGGAGATAGCCAGCAGTTGAAATTACAAGACCGGCAGAGTAAGTGTAACTATACAAGCCCATGTAATAGTGAGCTTGGCGCATCCAAGTCAGTGCTGCATCATCATCAATCTCAATAGCATCACCCCAGAACTCTGTCAAGACTTCCTTCATAATGCTGTTGAGTTTGCTTGCTCCAAAGGTTTCCCCTTCTTCAATCAGTGTATAAACCTTACGCTGAAAGGCTGCTTCCAAGAGGTGGGTGATGAAATTATGGAAGTAGGTATCTGTCAAGCGGTGAGCAAGAGCGAAGCGTTTTTGACGAGGATCATCAGACTGATGCTCCAAATAATCACTGAGAAGCAATTCATTGAAGGTTGACGGCGCTTCGACATAGTAGGTCGACATGTGGGCATTAAAATAGCTTTGGTGATTGTCTGAAAAGATGAATTGACCAGAATGCCCGATTTCATGAATCAAGGTATAAACATCGCTCAAACGACCTGTCCAGCTCATGAGAACGTATGGATGCACACGGTATGGATCAGCTGCATAGCCACCAGAATCCTTGCCGCTATTGGCAGCAAAGTCCACCCAGCGTTCTTCTTGATAGCGAGCAACTTCCTGACAATATTCTTGTCCCAAAGGTTCTACTGACTTCATAACCAAATCATAGGCATCATCAATGCTAACCTCTGGATTGAGAGCACTGTCCAAGTCCAATTTCCAATCAGCAAATGTCATCTTTTCAAGACCATTGACCTTGGCAACATGCTTGAGGTATCGCTGAGCAACTGGCGCAAAGTCCTTCATGATGAGGTCAATCTGACGATCAAACATGGCACGGTCTACTTCTTGTTCAGCCAGAAGATAATCAAAAACTGAGCCGTATCCCTTCATATCTGCCAATAGTTTTTCAGATTTGACTTGGGCTAAATAGGCTGCCGCAGCCGTATTTTGGTGCTTACGAAGTCCTTCTGAGAAGGAACGGAAGGATTTCTCACGAACCTCAGCATCCTCGTGATTTTGATAGAAATTCTCATAAGTAACAAAGCTGTTTTTGTAGGTTTTGCCATGAGCTTCAAAATCGGCCATTTCAAAGTCACCAGCTCGCATCTTAGTGTAAATGTCCTGTGGACTGTAGAAAACTTCACCCAGATTGATCAAAGCCTTCTCCACATCAGCCCCTAGATAGTGGGCTTTTTTGATTTTGGCTTGACGAATGGCTGCAGTCAAATGTGGCAAGTCACCCAAACGGTCCAAGACTTCTTCATCTGCTGCTACCAAGGCATCATCAAAGAAGGCCAAGGCTACGCTGGCATCTGTTTCAAACTCCATCCCAGCCTGGGCGATATTTGCAAAATCTTCATTGCTGTAGTCTGTCGTCTGAGGCATAAAGGCGTAATTACCTATATGACTCATCTGAATATAGATTTGTTCCAATTCTGCAAAGGCCTTCTCGAAATCTTCAAAAACGTGAAGATTGCCCTTGTAGTCACGACTAAATTGATTGATGTCTTCACGCACCTTTTCTATCGCACGCAAGAAATCCTCACGGTCTTGATATAGGGCTGTTAAATCCCAAAGTTCCTTTTCAGGAAATTCTGAACGGTGTTTTTGTTCCATCTTCTTCCTCTTATTTCTCTAATTCTAGCAATACACTGATGGCTGATAAGGCATAAAGCGGCGCTGTCTCTGCTCTTAGAATCCGAGGGCCAAGTCCTGCTAGAACAGCTCCTTTAGCCTCAAAACTCTCAATTTCCGCAGGTGAAAGACCACCTTCTGGACCAAAGACAAAGAGCAGTTTTGCTCCTTTTTCAAGACCCGAGACTGCTTGTATAAGCGCAGCTGCTTCTCCTTCTTTAGCCGACTCTTCATAGGCAACCACGATGCGGTCAAACTGGTCCAGTTGTGCTAGAAAATCTGCCTTTTTCTCAAAAAGGGTGATACTTGGAACGAAGTTACGCTTGCTTTGCTCGGCTGCTCCAAGGGAAATTTTTTCTAACTTCTCGACCTTTTTGCCCAATTTTTTGCCGTCCCACTTGGCAACGGACCAGTCAGCAGGGAAGGCCCAAATCTGACTAGCACCGAGTTCGGTTATTTTTTGAGTGATGAACTCCAGCTTGTCCCCCTTGGGAAATCCTGATGCTATGGTCACTTGGACTGACAGTTCCACATTATCAGGTAACTCTTGGACCAACTCAAACTGACGATTTTCCACATCCAGCACGCGCGCCAAGCGCTTGATCCCATCATCAAAAACTAGAGTAACCTCATCATCTTCCTTCAGGCGCATAACCTGAAACATGTGCTTGCTGGTCTCCTTGTCCTCGATGGTGACAGGTGAGCTTGCCAAACCTTTAACAAAATACTGCTGCATGCTAGCCTCCAATCACACCAGAGATATCTTTGGTCTTCTTGAAGACACAGGCATTCCACTCCCCTTGAATCATGTGGGTTTCAAGGAAGAATCCTGCTGACTCAGCCGACTCACGCACCATGTCCCACTTGTCCTTGATAATGCCACTCATAATCAGGTAACCTTCGTCCTTAACCAAACGATAAGCATCATCTGTCAGATGAATAAGGATATCTGCTAGGATGTTAGCCACGATGACATCTGCCTCAATCTCTACGCCCTTGAGCAAATCACCTGGCGCTACATGGATGTTTTCCATACCAGGATTGAGCTCAATATTTTCCTGAGCGACACGAACCGCCACATCGTCCAGGTCATAGGCGAAAATTTCCTTGGCTCCTAGGAGTGAGCTTGCAATAGAAAGAACCCCTGAACCAGTCCCTACATCTAGCACCGTTTCCCCACCACGAAGAACCTGCTCCAAGGCAAAAAGGCTCATCTTAGTCGTCGGGTGGGTTCCTGTCCCAAAGGCCATCCCTGGATCTAGCTTGATAATCTTCTCGCCAGCAGTCGCCTCATAGTCCGTCCATGACGGTACGATGGTTAGGTCATGGGTGATACGAGCTGGTTCATAGTATTTCTTCCAATTATCTGCCCAGTCTTCCTCAGCCAAGGCAGTCGTGCCAATCTTGACTTCGCCCAGATCCATAAAATCTGTCAATTCTGCAAGACGAGTTTGCAAGTCCGCTTCCACCACTGCTACATCAACTGTGTCAGGGTAGTAGGCAGTCACCACGATTTCTTCCTGTTGCTCGACTTCTGGGAAAATCTCACCAAAACGGTCGACATTTCCCACATAGTCCATGCTGTCTTCAATCGCAACACCTTGGGCACCTAGCTCAATCAAGAGATTGGAAACCAATTCCTCTCCCTCACGCTTCACTGTAACTTTTAACTCTTGCCATGTTTCCATCATTAAGATACCAAGCCCGTAAAACACAAAGCCAAAATAGGAAACTCTCTGAAGACGCTTGTGTCTAAGAAAAGTTTATCTTTTTGGCACAGTGTTTAGGGCGGATTCAGTTTAGAAATTTAACTGAACCATCCTTTCTATTTCTCTATCAATTTTTTCATGTAGACCATATCCATGCCTTCTTTTTCAGGTTCGATATGGGTTTGTTGGTAGCCATTCTTCTCGTAGAAGGCGACCATGCCTGCATCCTGTAATACCGTACACAAATCCCATTGTCTAACGGTTGAAAATTCCTCTTCTAGCAAGCGCAATCCTTCAGATCCATACCCTTTTCCCTGATACGGAGGCAAAATCGCTGCTGTTCCCAACCAAGCTTTCGTTAACTCTTCATTAGTCTGAATTCGTAGAAATCCGATTTTATCTTCGTTTTCTTTTACAAAGTAGTAATAGCTATTGGGACGCTCTACTAATTTCCACTTAATTCGTTCGTGGTCCTCCAGATAAGGATCGTATTCATCTTGGTATTTGTCATAAACAGCCTTAAAGCTGGCTCTCTGAATTGCAATGATGGTCTCCAAATCCTCTGCTCCTGCTCGTTCAAGTCTAATCATAGTTACTCTCCATATAATCTATCAGTCTATCCTGCAATTGGGGAACAACTTGACTGGATGCCAAAAATTCCTCAATGCTCATGAGTTTATATCCCTGACCTTCATCTCCAAAGGTGATACTGTCAAACTGATCCTGACTTAACTGACCGACCATAAATACTGACTGTCTGCCTTCATAGAGCATGCTGGGATAGACCTTACTCCAGAGCAGGCAGTTTTCATTTAAATGAATTCCCAGTTCCTCATAAACTTCACGCGCTGCGCACTCGAAAGGACTTTCGTTTCCTTCACGACCACCACCTGGCAACTCCCACATGTTGGGACAAGGGATATCGTCCTTGTCATCACGTAAGATGGTCAGTAGCTCTTCTCCACAAAATAGAGCAATTTTGCAGCCTGTGAAATCTGAAATGTCTATATCCACTACAATCTCCTAATATCTCGGATAAGGATAAAATTCTCCCTCTTCCAAGCCTGCTTTTCCTTCTTCAAAGACTTCTTGGTTCCATTCCATGACAAATTCTTCTGCTTCTGGGTCTTCCAAAAAGTCCATAAGGGCATCTAGTCCAACCTCTGCAGTATCTTTAAGAAATAGCGCAAAATAAGCTAAGAATTCACGAGAAAAACCTTTCTTCGGCAAATAAGGGATGACTGCCAGATAGTCTTCCTCATTAACTATTGACTTGGCAGGGTTGTAAAAAAGTACCGCTTCTTCAAAAAGGATATCATCTGACGACACCTCTCCGTCTTCATCTAACATCTCCACCCCTGCAGCATTTTGTGCCTCTAATAGAAAACTCACTTCAACCGCATGATTACGCTTGTCCCAACTAATCTCATAATCAAAAGGAAAGTTCTTATCCAACTCTTCTTGTAAAACATCTAAAAATCCGTATGTTGCCATTTTGTCCTCTTTCTATACGACTCTTAAATCGCCCCGAATACTCGGAAATATGCTAAAATAGATACTACCATATTACCACATTAGTATCAGAAAATCCATGTTAGAAAGGACTGCTATGCCAGACAATCTCGCGCTTCGTATGCGCCCCAAAACCATCGACCAGGTCATCGGTCAAGAGCATCTGGTAGGACCAGGAAAAATCATCCGCCGTATGGTGGAGGCTAACCGCTTGTCCTCCATGATTCTCTATGGACCTCCGGGTATCGGAAAAACCAGTATTGCTTCGGCCATCGCTGGAACGACCAAATATGCCTTTCGAACCTTCAATGCCACTGTTGATAGTAAAAAACGTCTCCAAGAAATCGCTGAGGAAGCTAAATTCTCAGGTGGACTTGTACTGCTACTAGACGAGATTCATCGTCTTGACAAGACTAAACAAGACTTTCTCCTTCCTCTTTTGGAAAGTGGTCTAGTCATCATGATCGGGGCGACGACTGAAAATCCTTTCTTTTCTGTCACTCCAGCCATTCGTAGCCGTGTTCAGATTTTTGAACTGGAACCCTTGTCTAACCAAGATGTTAAAGGAGCCATTCAAATAGCCCTGACTGACCCTGAACGAGGCTTTGATTTCCCTGTTGAGTTAGATGATGATGCCCTTGATTTTATCGCAACATCTACCAACGGTGACCTCCGTTCTGCCTTTAACTCACTTGATTTGGCAGTTCTCTCCACTCCAGAAAATGATGACGGTATCCGTCATATCACGCTTGACATCATGGAAAATAGTCTTCAGAGAAGCTACATCACTATGGACAAGGATGGAGACGGACACTATGATGTTCTATCTGCCCTGCAAAAATCCATCCGTGGATCCGATGTCGATGCTAGTCTCCACTATGCTGCTCGCTTGATAGAAGCTGGTGACCTTCCTAGTTTGGCACGCCGTTTGACGGTGATTGCTTATGAAGATATCGGCTTGGCTAATCCCGATGCCCAGATCCATACCGTAACTGCTTTGGATGCTGCGCAAAGAATCGGCTTCCCCGAAGCTCGTATTCTCATTGCCAATGTCGTCATTGATCTGGCACTTTCACCTAAGTCTAACTCAGCCTACGTGGCTATAGATAAGACCTTGTCTGACCTTAAAACATCGGGGCATCTGTCGATTCCACGTCACTTGCGAGATGGCCACTATGGCGGTAGCAAGGAATTGGGAAACGCCCAAAACTATCTTTATCCCCATAACTATCCTGGTCACTGGGTCAAGCAAGATTATTTGCCAGAAAAAATCCGTGACCATCACTACTTTTCTCCAGAAGATAGTGGAAAATACGAACGGGCCCTGGCTCAACGCAAGGAAACCATTGATAAATTACGAAACTTGTGAAATCCTTTTCAAAAAATTGCATTTTCCTCTTGATTTTTTTTGAAAAAGTGGTATTATATAAACATAGAAACGCTGTGGTGTACGACCTCACACTTAAGTGTTGACCGACTATTTTTTGTATTATTAGGGAAACAAAAGTCTTCTAACAGCATGTAGGCCGTCTCACACGGAAACAGCTTCAGTTAGAGCGAGTTGCCCACCTGCTTAATTGCGCGGGTTCAATACAAACCGTGAAGTTTCGGCACCAATACAGCTTTTTATTTGCCTCCTTAGCTCAGTTGGTAGAGCAGTAGACTCTTAATCTATGGGTCGCAGGTTCGAGCCCTGCAGGGGGCATCTAAATCAACAGGAAAAAGCCTTGATTTCAAGGCTTTTTTGCTTGTCTATAACTGATTTGCCCCATCATTTGCCCCACATTTTTTTTATGAGCAATCTTTCCAGACATCTCTGATTATGAAAAACAAAAAAGCTATCCTACCTTTGCAAATTTGGATAAGATAGCGGAATATTTTAATGCAACTCCAACCCAACTCTTTGGAACGAGTAAAGAGATTGAGTTAGAAAAGAGTGTTCTTGAATCTAATGAATACTCTGATAAAGTAAGTGAAATCTTAAAAGCTGTCAAATACATCGAGCATTTCCTACATACTGATGGACAGTACTTAGAGGATTTACTTTACCTAACAAGAGGCAACCAACTATACACAGAAGATGGAAAAGAGTTGTATATTGATCCAACTTCTCAGAAAAGAACACTTCATACCCAATATGAACCTGGTTTTATTGAAGCAAGAGATAAATCTCCACTAGAGCTCTTAATTGAAAATAAGGAATTGTTTGATAAATAGAAAAAGCGAGGATAACCTCGCTTCAGATTGAAGTTAAAATCTTTAGAAGACACTTTTATAAGGACTTTGTCTTCAATCTGTGAAAAGGAGTGAAAACTCCTTTTCTTTTTGTAAGTCAGACTGAAACTTCCAAATTGTTTATTTATTTTATTGACATTTTCTATAAAAATAAGTACAATAGTTTTATTAACAAACTATACTATACTATACTATATAGGGGGTATTGAAATGAAATTTTCTAATCGTTTACTGCTATTCCTTGCAGGAGTTGTTTTTGTCCTTTTAGGACTTTTCCTATTTACAAACCCAGTAGCTAATCTTGTTGCTTACAGCTGGTGGATTTCATTTGGTTTACTGGTTTCTTCTATAGCAGCTATTTTAGGCTATTTCTCTGCACCAAAAGAGCTTCGCTCACCTGTTTATCTTTTCCAAGGATTTGTTAGTCTTCTCTTAGCTCTTTACCTCGTTGCTTATGGCTTTGTGACCCTGCCGGTCGTCATTCCGACCATTGTAGGAATTTGGTTAATTGTAGAAGCCATTATTGCTTTCTTTAAAGGCAATCGTCTAAGATTGATTTTCCCTATTATTGGTAGCAATATCACGTGGGTAGCCTTGCTTGAATTTTTACTAGGTCTAGTGATTCTGTTCAATCCAGTGGCTACAGGTGTCTTTGTCGTTTATGTCATTGCCTTTTCAGTTTTAGTTACTGGCTTCACCTACATTATTGAGGCCTTTCGTAAATAGTCTAGTTGCTATTTCTATCGCATTCAAAAAAGCTGGGAAATCATATTCTCAGCTTTTTCTGTTGCCTCCTTAGCTCAGTTGGTAGAGCAGTAGACTCTTAAGCTATGGGGCGCAGGTTCGAGCCCTGCAGGGGGCACATCTAAATCAACAGAAATAAGCCTTGAAACCAAGGCTTTTTTTAACGTCTAATAGCTTTTTGTAGAAAAGTATTTAAAAATAAAAGAGAAGAGAATCTCTCACTCTCTTCTCAGTATATCTTATTAAATTCAGTCTTTCTCAATCTAGCTGATTTTCCTTTGCAACGACAAATTCCTTAACCAATCGATAGATAACAGCAAATATCGGTGTAAAGAATATCATCCCAAGTAAGCCAAAGAGATTGCCTCCAATACTAGCAGCCGCAAGCGTGAAAATAGCTGGCAAACCAATAGACTGACCTACAACTCTAGGATAAATAAGGTTTCCTTCAATCAGCTGTATAACTTGATATAGAAGAAGAGAAAGTAAGGCTTGAGTAGGACTCACTGTGAAGATAAAAATCGCTCCCACAACACAAGCAATCATAGGCCCTACATAAGGAATGAACGATAGCACTCCTGCAAAGATACCTGTCATTACTCCATAGGGTATCCCAAACACGCTGTAACCAACCGCTATCATAACTCCTATGATAACTGCTTCAATCAGCTGACTCATCAAAAATTGGTCATAAGTCTCTAGTGCTACTTGTCCAATGTAAGTCAACTTTATCACCACCTTCTCTGGAAGAAAAACTTTTAGAAGTCGACTCGTCATCGCTGCCAGATGTTCCTTACTGGATAAAAATAAAAAGGTGAAGACTATAATCAAAAAGGCATTCATCAAACTTGAAAAAATATTGCCGATATTACTAGTCAGACCTGATAAAAAACCTATCAAAGCTTGGCTAATAGAACTAGATTGTCCCTGTATGCCTGATACGATAGTTGACAACATGTCTTTGGTTACAAATTCCGAGCTATCTAGTAGTTTACCAAGTTGAGTCAGGACTGTTGAAAGGACTGTTCCCAGCTGACTAATAGTCTGAGCTAGGGTTGGCAGCACCAAAACCAAAAGAGCAATCACGATTAAGATAAGAGCTAGGAAAACAAGTACCATGGCAATCGGACGACGCAACTCTGCCTTTACCTTCAATTTAACTAAGTACTGTTCAATTTTTTTCATAGGAACATTAAGCACAAAAGCAATAACAGCACCATAAATCAAGGTTGATGTTACATCAAAGAGAGAGATTGCTCCTGATATAAAGCTCGATGCATTCAGAATTACAAGAGCAACCAGCCCTATAAAAAGGATTAACGGGGTATATTTTTTAACTAAGTTCATAAATTCTCCTTAATAAACATGTTTAGATACGACTATACTATTTGGTTTTTCAAACTCTCGATCAAGGTAGGCTTGGTAAGTTCCTGGAGCGATAAATCCTTTTGGTGAGAGGATATCTGTTCCAGCTTGACCGACTATGGTATCAGCCAAGAGCACACAGTTTGTGGACAAGACAAAGTAGGATTTAAACTTAGATTTGATAAATTTATAAAGTTCCCCATCCGTCTCATGTCTGATTTTATAAGCGTAGGTGTAGTCTTCCTTACCATCTTCCGTTTTAATTTTATCTGCGCTTGGCTCCCAAGGAATCGTCAGTTGTTTCAATTCAGCCAACTTTTTCTGAACTGCTTTTTCCATTTCAGGCGTCAAATCTATCCCATAACCAAAAAGCGTTTTTTGACTCTCACGTTTACATAGGTCAATGTACTTGTCACGATCACAGAAATATAAGACACCATCTCCTACCATGCCAAATAAGGTCTCAGAAGACGGATCATAGTTGCCATAAGAAATAACACGGCCTTGATAGCAGATATCCACATGACCAATTGCCGAAAACAGAGAGGTCTCAGCTGTATGAACAAAAATTTCAAGCTCCGCTGTCTTACCAGACTTCACCATTCCAAGATGGATATCCTCTCTCTCATCAGCATTTTCCTGCATGAATTTATTGATTTTTGCTAAAGTACTTGCAGGGATGAGAGCGGCTAGGGCAATAGGTAAGCTCATTCTGACACGACGTTTGAGATGGTTTTTCCCAATTTCCTTTTCAAATAAGAAACCGTCACGGATATTGGACACACCATAAAGGCAAAAATAAGCCCCTAAAACAAAGAGTTGAAAGACAGAATTTCCCGTAGAGGACAAAAGACTAGTCCCACCAAGAAAAACTAGTACGAGACCATCTAGTAAGAAACGAAAACGAGGTCGAATTTTGTTTTTGCGGTAGAGAACATAGGTGACAAGGTTGATACTAGCATGAAAAATCTGATAAATTCCAATCACAAGAGCCAAAATATAAATTGGCACATCAGTAGCAAGATTCGAGCCTAGCAAATATCCCATCACTAACAATTTAACCAGTGCAACTCCCAAGGTGTCCGTTGACTGACTTTTTTTGAAAATACGTAATACTAAATCTAAGACCGTTGCTATCCAAGCTAAAAACAGAACCAGTCGAATAACCGTCACTGGCAACCAAGTTCCCGTGACCATCAAGATAAGACCTAGCAGAACAAACAAGAAACCCTGAACAAGTAATTTCTTACCTGTCAGACCTAAAGAAAGAATTTTTTCCATAAAAGACCTTTCAAAAATAATAATTAAGCCCTTTGATCAAATTGACTGGTAAATAGCTGACGGCACAAACAGCCTGTGCCAGCAACATATGGTGACTAGAAATGACTGTAGTAATGTCACCATCTTGTCTTTTGCACTTCTGAAATTTGTTTTATTGAGTCGAAATCAGAGCTTTTAAAAACTAGCTAAACTTGAAAGCTAACCATAATTGCTAGATAAAAAAGGTGCAACCAATCCTTCTTGTAAAGGTAGGAAAGAATTATATCCATTCCATTAATTATTTATATATTACCTATTGTGACACAATACTCACTATAATTCAACTTTTTACTTATTTCAATAGTTTTGATTATTTTCAACATGAAAACTCTTCAAAAATTATGCAGGGGCATCTAAACAACAGGAAAAAGTCTTGGAATCAAGGCTTTTTTACTTGTCAAATCAATCTCATCCATACTTTTCACCACTCAAAAAGCGAGCCGTCGATTTGGCTCATTTTTTCTTTTTTCATTCTTAATTTCGGTAAAAATGACTATCTTTGTCGCTTGGTGATTGGCCGATTGCCAAGACGTCTTGGCTGCCATCCGTACCTGTCAATTCATTTGCTACACCTGCTGGTGTAAAGATAAGGCGTGCACCTTCTCCACCATCGACAAGATGGATTCCTGTTGAGTAGTAGCCATCTTTTTCCTCTACTTGGCCCATTTCATACTGGAAGGTTCCTTTTGAACTTTGAATGGTCACGATTCCATCAGCTGTGACTGTAGCAGTTGTTCCAGCATAGTTTTCCCATGTTCCAAGAAATTTTGCGTAAGCTTCTGGCGACTTTTTCTTCTCTTCCTTCTTATCCGTTTGAGTGCTTGCGGAACTTGATGGACTCGTTTCAGACTTCGGCTCCTCTTTTTGACTAGCTTCTGTTTTACTTGATGACTCCTTAGTTACTTTAGAGGAAGAAGCCTCTTTGCTTGAAGATGCTGTAGTTTTTTCAGTATTTCCTCCACAAGCAGCAAGTGTAACCACAGCCAACAAGGCAAGAGCTGAAAGACTGGTGTAGCTCAATGTTTTTTTCATGATAATCTCCTTTTAAAATGATGACCCAGTTTAGTCTGAGTCTAAAATGGCTAGTCCGAAATTACATATATTTTTGACGGCCAAGCCCTAGTCTTCAGTGTATCATTTATTTGTCTATAATTCAATAGTTATTTTGGTAACTTTGTGTAAGATCAAGCAAAAAACTGATCCAAGAATGAATCAGTCTCTCTTTATATCTTCTTTGATTTTTCAAAAGCTTTAATAGATAAACATGGCATCGCCAAAGCTAAAGAAACGGTATTTTTGGTCGATAGCATGTTGGTAGGCTTCTAAGACCAATTCACGGCCTGCAAAGGCAGAAACGAGCATGACCAAGGTAGACTTCGGCAAATGGAAATTCGTAGAAAAAGCATCCACCACCTTCCAGTCATAGCCTGGTTTGATAAAGATATTGGTCCAGCCAGAGTCTGCTTGGATTTGCCCATCAAACTTGCTTCCGATGGTTTCTAGTGTACGGATAGAGGTTGTTCCAACCGCAATGACACGACCCCCATTTTCTTTGACCTGTCGCAAGGTCGCAGCAGCTTCTTCAGACAATTGATAAAACTCTGAGTGCATCTCGTGCTCATCCAGATTATCTACGGAAACAGGTCTAAAGGTCCCAAGTCCAACGTGCAAGGTCAGGTAGACTAGGTGAACCCCTTTTTGCTGGATTTCTTCCAGTAATTCCTTGGTAAAATGCAGGCCTGCAGTTGGGGCAGCCGCTGAGCCGCTCTCCTTGGCATAGACGGTCTGGTAACGTTCACGGTCATCCAACTTTTCATGGATATAAGGAGGCAGTGGCATTTCTCCAAGACTTTCAAGTACTTCTAGGAAAATTCCTTCATATTCAAAACGCACAATACGGCCACCATGGGTCAATTCCTCAGTCACAACTGCGCTTAGCCGACCATCGCCAAAGACAACTCTAGCTCCGACCTTGAGACGTTTAGCAGGTTTTGCCAAGACTTCCCATTCGTCTCCTGCTGTATTTTTCAAGAGCAAGAGTTCAACATGGCCCCCTGTTTCTTCCTTTTGACCATGAAGTCGCGCTGGTAGTACGCGGGTGTCATTCATAACCAGGGCATCACCTGGCTCTAGCATTTCAATAATAGAGTGAAAATGGCGATCTTGAAATTCCCCTGTTTTGCGATTGACTATCAAGAGTTTAGAGGCATCGCGCTTTTCCAGAGGTGTTTGTGCAATCAACTCCTCAGGCAAGTGAAAATCAAAATCATTGGTATTCATTGTAGTCATATTTCCTTTTCTTTTCTAATGTACTTACGATTAGCTATCAAAACGAACTTCTTCAAGCAAATACTCGATGAAGCGTTCACCCATCTTAGATAAGCTAGTTTTCTCATGCTGGATATAAACCAGCTCAATCGGATCATCAATATCAAGTGGAATCGAAACAATATTGTCTCCATTGAGGTTACTATTAAGGATACCAGTCGCGATGGTATAGCCGTCCAAACCAATCAAGAGATTGAACAAGGTCGCACGGTCACTAACAACGATGGATTTCTTGTGGTGTTCCTGAGACAAAATCTCCTCTGAGAAATAGAAGGAATTATGGGTTCCTTGATCATAGCTCAAGTAAGGGAAGTCTTCTAGGTCTGCCAACTGCACCTTGTCTTTTTTAGCAAGAGGATTGGTCTTGCTGACAAAGATATGAGGTTGGGCTGTAAAGAGATGGTGAGCAACTAGATGGTTATCATCCAACATCTTAGAAAGGACATCACGGTTATAGCTATTTAAAAAGAGGACTCCGACTTCACTACGGAAGTTCTTGACGTCGTCGATGATTTCCCAGGTTCTGGTTTCACGCAAAAAAAGCTCGTACTTTTCCATATCGCTCTTCTTGAGCAAGGAAACAAAGGCATTGACTACGAAGGCATAGTGTTGCGAAGACACACTAAAAAGCTCACGATGAGCGATTGGGTTCTTATAGCGTTCTTCTAGGAGTTGCGTTTGCTCGACAACCTGACGGGCATAGGACAAAAACTCCATCCCATCACGTGTGAGGGTAATTCCCTTAGGATTTCGGATAAAAATCTCAATCCCCATCTCATTTTCTAGGTCACGAACTGCATTTGATAGACTGGGCTGCGTAATGAAGAGTTGCTTGGCAGCCTCATTCATCGAACCAGTCTCTACAATTTTGATAATATAGTGTAATTGTTGAATTCTCATGCTTTTATTGTACCATACTTGACGCAATATAAAAAGAACCAGTCACTGAAAGCTCTGTGGCTAAGCTTAGATGAGTGCTTTCAAAGGACTTTATCTAGCGACCTAAAAAGAGAGAGTGGGACAGAAATCGGTAATTCGTTAGAATTCGATTTCGTCGTCCCACCTCCGCACAGTTGAGTAGGGCTGTAAAAGCTGATGAAATCAGCGTAGTAGAGGCCACTCAACCACTGCGTCTTGATCGACAATCCAAAGACAATTGAGAGGCTAGGACTTTTGTCCTAGCCTCTCTCTTATTCTTTAGAGTTAATCTGCCTTCTAAAGCGAAACTTAGCTTCCTCTTTCCCAGAAGATGGCTAGTAAAATCATGGCCCCAAGAACTGATGGGATAATGGCTGTACCGCTTAGGCTTGGCCCCCAAGAACCAAAGAGTAATTGTCCTAAAAAGGCACCAATCCAGCCGAGAAACATTTTACCGAAGCATCCCATTCGTTCTCCACGATTGGTGATAGCTCCTGCTAGTAGTCCGATTAAAAGCCCGACAAACATACTTCCAAGCATAGTTTCTCCTTAAATTGCCCAATCTCCATTGCGGAAGAGTGGTACGCGTGTTCCATCCTCACGGATACCATCGATATCCATTTGGTTCGAACCAATCATAAAGTCAACGTGAACATCTGAACGGTTAAGTCCTGCAGCTTCAAGCTCTTCTTCGATCATCTCAGCTCCACCAACAACGCTCGTTGCATAGGCTGCACCAATAGCCAAGTGGTTAGAAGCATTTTCATCGAAAAGGGTGTTAAAGAAGGTAATACCTGACTGAGAAATTGGACTTGGATCTGGTACCAAGGCACATTCACCCAAGGCACGCGCACCAGCATTCTTAAAGACGAGGTCCTTCATTACTTGATCACCCTTTTCAGCTGTGATATCAACGATTTGACCATTTTCAAAGGTCACTTTGATGCCTTCGATGATATTTCCATTGTAGCTAAGAGGTTTTGTAGACGTTACATAACCATCTGCGCGACGGAAATCAGGGGCTGTAAAGACCTCTTCTGTTGGCATATTTGGCAAGAAACCTTCGCCTTGAGCATTGATAGCACCGGCTGATTCCCAAACGTGGTTCTTCGGCAAGCCAAGTGTCAAATCAGTTCCAGGTGCTGTGTAGTGAAGGGCTGAGAATTGTTCTTTGTTGAGCATCTCTGCCTTGCTCTTCAAGATAGCTGCATGTTCTTCCCAAGCCTTAACTGGGTCTTCTTCGTAGATACGGCAAGTCTTGAAGATTTGGTCCCAAAGGAGATCCACTGCTTCTTCGTCGCTCGCTGCATTTGGAAAGACCTTCTTAGCCCACTCGAGTCCAGCTGCAGCAGCAACAGTCCAACTAACCTTGTTGGATTGAGTTGCGATACGCATTGGTTTCATGGCAATTCCCATAGCTTTGGCGGAAGCTGAAAGTTTTTCTGCATCAACTCCGTTCAAGGCACCTGGGTCAGAAGAACGAACACCGAGACGACTTGCTTTGTTTTCAAGAAGGTAATTCATCTCAGCAATCTTGTATTCTGGTACATTGTCCAAACGCTCTAGTGGCGCGTGAAGGAATTTCTCACGATTCACAAAGTCATCTGCCCATTGAACGATAACTTCGTGTGCACCAAGTGCATAAGCCTCTTTAACGATTAAGTGAGCCAACTCACGTTGCTCCACATCGATTGAGAGAGCCAAGGTATGACCAGGTTGCACATTCACACCGTTTGCAACCAACAACTTCGCATATTTTTCTAGATTTTCTTTAAAATTTGGTAAAACCATTCTGTTTTCTCTTTTCTATTTTTATTTTTCTTTCAAAGCAGAAAATAATCCTGCCAAAGCAATAGCACCTGACAAGAGTGCTGTCGATAGAAGAATTGTCTGATCAGCAAGTTCAAATTGGTACTCAAACACCTTCTCAGCCGGTTTATCTTCCGCAAAAATTCTTAGTTTCATGAGAACCCCCTTAAAATTCATTAAAATAAATCACTATGACTTCCTGTCCTCAGCAAGTTTAAAATCAATTCCGACTTGTCTATTTTATAGACCAAAAGCCAATCTGATTGGATATGACACTCACGAACCCCTTTAAAATGTTTGGAGGTCGTCAATTGATGATCGCGGTATCTAGCAGGAAGTTCTTTTTCTTGAACTAAAAAATTCAATACTTCTTCTAATAATTCTGCCTTCAACCCACGCTTCATAGCCAACTTAAAATCTTTTTTAAACTGTTTATGGTAACGAATCTTAAGCACGCAAGTCCTCCATCAAGTCTGAGACTGATTCAAAAGACTGACTCATATTACGATTTTGGTCTAAATCCGTTAGTACTTGGAGCAATTTCCGATTCTCATCAAGCCTAACATCAAAAGGCAAACCCTGATATTGAATTGCCTGACGAAGGAAAATATTGATAGCTGTTGTCATATCCATTCCTAAATGATTAAAAACCTGTTGGGCCTGCTCCTTAACCTCACTATCCAGACGGATGCTCATACTCGTCTTTGGCATATTCTCACCTTCTTTCTATTTATTATTTTAACAAAAAAGACGGCTAATGTAAACTCATTGGATATACAATGGATAGCTATAAGCTAAAATATAGTAAAGAAATAAAATTAATGTCCCAAATATGGGAGATCTCAGCCTGAGTTTTAGTTTTAGAATATAATGTTGCTATCATAGATTAAGAGGTGAAAAATATGAACCAGATTACGAAACAATATAAATTACTATATTTCTTGCTTATTTTATTAAGTCTGACAAGTGCTCTTTTAATGACACTCTTCTCTCTGCAATTAGGAAGAATACTTGATAGTATATCTAATTCAAATAGTGGATTACTCTTTCATATCACTATTTGTGTAAGTTCGATTTTACTGTGGTTCTTGATTTCTTCTTCCTATTCCTATCTTAAAAACCAATATGTAAAAAAAGTTATTTTAGATCTAAAAAGGCGTCT
Organism: Streptococcus mitis; assembly: GCF_009496285.1. Classification (GTDB taxonomy): domain Bacteria; phylum Bacillota; class Bacilli; order Lactobacillales; family Streptococcaceae; genus Streptococcus; species Streptococcus mitis_BP. Next base: position 30,115 of record NZ_WIJK01000005.1, on the reverse strand, counting down.
CTTATTACATTATTTATCGCGTGAATTTAACCAAATTGACAACCGTAACCATTCAGATTTCTTAAATAATATCACCAAAAACAGTGACCTTATTCAAGAAAATTTATTGATTCCTAGAATCTCTCTAATCGCAAATTTAGGGAGCCTTATCATGAGTGTGGTTGCTATTATTTATATAGAATGGCGATTAGCATTAGTCTTTCTTTTATTGTCTAGTATAACGATTTTTCTATCTCAAATTCCTGGAAAGTTAATGACTAAAGCAACTAATAATTATTCCCTACAAAATAATCACTATTTATCAAAAATGACAAACTTTATTGATGATTTTGAACAAATTAAGTTATTAAATGTTCAAAGCTGGATTCAAGAAAAAATTCAGGGAATCAGTTTAGAATTTGAAGAGTCCAGAAAAACTTATCAATTTTTAAAAGACATAGCTTCAACTACTGGAACCTTACTAAGTTTTTGCTCTCAACTATCCTGTATGGTTGCTGGTATCTTTTTTGTAAGAAATAACTTACTGACTATTGGATTACTCGTAGCAAGTATTCAATTATTAAACGGTGTCTTTGCTCCTTTACAATCTATTCTTTACAATAAAAATTTAATCAACAGTTGTAAGTCCATTATTGATAATATCCAAGAAAATCTATATGAGACGAATCATGAAATTTTTCATAAAACAACTACAATTAATTGTGATAATATTTCGACCATTTCTATTAGCCAATTATATTATGAAATTGAAAATAGAATATTATTTGATCATTTTTCCTATGAATTTAAAAAAGGCAAGCGCTATGCGATTATCGGTGCTTCAGGAACTGGGAAAACAACTTTAGTAAAATTAATACTAAATTATTATCCAAAAAATCTTTATGATGGAGAAATAAAAATCAACGGAAAACAGAATATTGATATTCCCTCAGAGGAGTTATATAAAGATATTGCGTTTGTGCAAAAAAATGACTTTCTGATTGAAGGCAATATTCTAGAGAATATCAAATTGGCTAGAAACCTTCATTTAACTGAAAAATTAAGAAAAGCCTTAGGCTTTAATGAGGAATTTCTTAATAAGAATCTATCTCAATCAAATCAAACTATTTCAGAAGGGGAAAAACAACGAATTGATTTAGCTAGGTTTTTAGTCAAAACATATTCTGTATATATATTTGATGAACCTACAAGCAACCTTGATCCAATAAAAGCCAAAGCAATGATGGACTACATTCTATCCATTAGAGATGCAATTGTTATTGTCATTACTCATGATCAAAGTCCAAAAATATTGGAAGAGTTTGATCACGTTATTACCTTATAGATAAATGGCCTAGTCTACTAAATGAATGATGTGTTTCTCAAAGTATTGTTTGTAATTTTTGTAGATTGTTTTATTGAAGAGTTCGAAAATTTTTAAAGCTTCTTCGATTTTTAAAAGTGATTTTTGATTATGATAGAATTTCAGTTCCAAATATCCATCTAAATATAGCAAAATAGTTTGTTCAAAAAAATCTGTGGAATCCGCTAATATATTCTTCGTAGCCTGTTTTAAAAATAAAGATTCCTCATATAAGTCGTTCTCAATCATTATAATCAAAGAATTGAGAAGTAGTTGAATGAGAGATTGTCTATTTCTAGGTATAGGACTATACAACTTCCCTTTTTTGAGCGCCTCTTTGGCATATCTAAATAATAAATCTGGAGATAGAACACGACAGCAATTTCCAAGGATGAGCGTTTCGTAATAACCCCAGTTTTCAACGGAAAATAAATAGTTTGTAAGATAAGAGGCGTCTTGACGACTCAATTGATGATTCTTATCCATTCCCGAAACAATACTTTCGATGAAAATAGCATTTAATTTATGGTAATGAGAATTTGTCTCATGAAAAAGTTCTATTTCTTTCTCTACCATATCTAGTAATGCTTGAGCATCTTCATTATATGCGGCCTGTTTAACAGAAGCTATTAAGGTATTAAAATCCGAAGGTTGATAATGATTACAGATAAGCAGAAATTCTTCTAGTGTTACTCCTATTCTTTCAAGAAGATACAATAACTTAAAGACAGAAATCTCTGTTTCTCCTAATTCAAATCTAGATATTTGAGATTTTGAAATTTCAGCACCTGCTAATGAAGAAATAGAAATCCCCTTTTCTTCTCTTATTTTCCTATAAGTTTCACCTAAAATCATACTTATCTCCATTCCATATCGAAAAGTTATTAAGGTATAGCAAACACTACTTCCATTAAGCTTACTCTTGTTTGAGAGTATCATTATTAGTAATTTATAGCAATCATTTTTGATAATTTCAATATATAGCTTCCTAAAGTTTTAGTCTTTGGATAAAAACTTACTTATATTCTATCATATCTAAAAACCAGTAGAAATGAAAATCATAAAAAATCATCTCTACTAGTTTTACTGTTAAGTCTTAATTAGATGAAACTTAGTCGGCTTATTTGAACAAGTTGACTTTAAATTAAAACAAATCATCAAACAAACTGAGCTGGTTGTCCTCTGGCATATTGCCGAGAATTCCCATTTCATCCATCTTTTCAACTAAAGTTGAGGAAAGTCCACCACGCTTGCGGAGTTCAGTTTTAGAGAGGAATTCTCCTTCTTTTCGAGCGCGCACCAATTGCTTGGCAACGTTCTCGCCTAGCCCATCCATAGCGACAAACGGTGGGATGAGGGTGTCTCCATCGATGATGAATTCAGTCGCATCACTACGATAGAGGTCTAACTTGCCAAATTTAAAACCACGTTCCCACATCTCATTGACAATTTCAAGTGTTGTGTAGAGGTCAATTTCTACGTTGGAAGCTTCATTGTTCTTGCGTTTTTCAGCTATTTCTTCCATTCTTCGCTTGATAGCATCCAAGCCCGCTCCCATGGTCTTGATATCAAAGGCCTTAGCGCGGATGGAGAAGTAAGCACAGTAGTAATAAATCGGGTGGTGAACCTTGAAGTAGGCTACACGAAGGGCCATCATAACGTAGGCTGCTGCATGGGCTTTAGGGAACATGTACTTGATTTTTCCACAAGATTCGATATACCACTCAGGCACATTATTGGCCTTCATAGCTTCGATATAACCGTTACGCTCTTCTTCTGAGATTTTAAGCCACAATCCCTTACGTACACGCTCCATGATGGTAAAGGCCATCTTTGGATCTAGACCAGCGTGCATGAGGTAAACCATGATGTCATCCCGACATCCGATAACAGTTGATAAGTCCGCAATTCCAGCCTTAATCAAGTCTTGGGCATTTCCCAACCAAACGTCGGTACCGTGAGACAGACCAGAAAGCTGAAGCAACTCCGCAAAGGTCGTCGGATGGGTTTCATCCACCATTCCTCGAACAAAGTTAGTGCCAAACTCTGGAATTCCAAGCATACCAGTTGAAGTCCCGATTTGATCAGGCGTCACTCCCAGGATATCTGTACCCGAGAAGAGGGCCATGACACCTGGGTCGTCCATCGGAATATCATTTGGATCAATGCCTGATAAGTCTTGCAGCTTCCTAATCATGGTCGGATCATCATGACCAAGAACATCGAGCTTGAGGACGTTCTCATCGATATCGTGGAAGTTAAAGTGAGTGGTCTGCCATTCAGCAGTTACATCATCTGCAGGATACTGTACTGGTGTAAAGTCATAGACATCCATATAGTTTGGAATAACAACGATTCCCCCTGGGTGCTGACCGGTCGTCCGTTTAACACCTGCAGCTCCTTGGGCTAGGCGCTCTACTTCGGCTTCACGGTAGAACTTGCCATAGTCACGCTCGTAACCTTTGACAAATCCATAGGCTGTTTTAGCAGCCACAGTACCTACCGTTCCTGCACGGAAGGCGTATTCTTCCCCAAAGATATCACGAACATCCAAGTGGGCGCTCGGTTGATCTTCACCTGAGAAGTTCAAATCGATATCGGGAACCTTATCCCCGTCAAAACCAAGGAAGGTCTCGAAAGGAATGTCCTGTCCATTCTTGCTAAGCTTATTGCCACAGTTTGGACAGTCTTTATTTGGCATATCAAAACCTGAACCGTAGGAACCATCCGTGATAAACTCACTGTACTGACACTGACCACAGACATAGTGAGGAGAGAGAGGATTGACCTCGGTAATCCCAATCATGGTTGCAACGAAACTAGATCCAACAGACCCACGGGAACCAACCAAGTAACCCCGTTCGTTGGAACGGTGCACTAGCATCTGTGAAGCCAGATAAATCACGGCAAATCCATTCCCCAAGATAGAGGTCAATTCCTTTTCAATCCGCAAATCAACGATATCTGGGAGTGGATTTCCATAGATTTCAAAGGCTTTTTTATAGGTTAATTCAGCAACTGTTTCTTCGGCTTTGTCAATGAAAGGCGTGTACAAATCACCCTTTACAACCTCCACAGGTTCAAAGATTTCTGCTAGGGCATTGGTATTTTCAATGACGATTTTGCGAGCCAAATCTTCTCCTAGAAAGGCAAATTCATCCAACATTTCATTAGTCGTTCTAAAATGTGCCTTTGGTAGCGGAGCTGGTTGGGCAGCTTCTCCGTGACCGATCGTTCGGTTAATCATTGCTCCCTGACCCAGACTGCGGACAATGATTTCTCGATAAATTTCATCCTCGGGTTCGAGATAGTGGACATTTCCTGTCGCAAGAACGGGTTTCCCAAGGCGATCTCCAACCTCTATCAGGCTCTTGATTATGGTCTGGAGTTCCTCCATGTCCTTGACCTGCTCTTTGGCAATCAGAGGTGCATAGATAGCTGGAGGCATCACCTCGATAAAGTCATAGTATTTAGCAACTTCGACCGCTGCATCAACACCTTGTGATACGACTGCATCAAAGACTTCCCCTTCTGTACAAGCAGAACCCAAGATTAAACCTTCTCGATGGGCATCTAGTACTGTACGTGGAATCCGTGGAACTCCTTCAAAATACTGGGTATTTGAGAGAGAAACCAGCTTAAAGATATTTTTCAAGCCTACTTGATTTTTTACATAGATAGTTGCATGCTTGACGCGAGCTTTTTTATAAGAATTTGGACTGATTAAATCAAGGTTTAATCGTGCCAAATCTGTCACACCATACTTTTCTGCTACTTCTTTGATAAAGATGAAAAGCAGACGGCCAGTTGCTTCCGCATCATAGTTGGCCATGTGATGGTGTTCTAGGGCAACTCCAAAACGCTTAGTCAAAGGCCCTAGACCATGACGTTTATATTCAGGATAGAGATTTCTTGCGAATTCTAACGTATCAATAACAGGTTGAGTGATTTTTGGCAGGCCATGACGTTCATAGTTGGCATTCATAAAGCCAACGTCAAAGGTTGCATTGTGGGCTACAAGAACGGTATCCTTACAAAACTCTTGGAATTCTTTCAGAACTTGAACCAAGGGTTTGGCATTTTTCACATGCTCATCCGTAATTCCTGTCAATTCAGTAGTAAAGGCTGATAAGGGGTGACCAGGATTGATAAATTCATCAAATTCAGCTACGATATTGCCCTTATACATCTTAGAAGCTGCGACCTGAATCAAGTCATTATAGATAGCTGAAAGTCCAGTCGTTTCCACGTCAAAGACTACATAGGTTGCTTCAGACAAATCCATCTCAACTTCATTATAGACGATAGGTACACGGTCTTCAACGATATTAGCTTCCATCCCATAGATCAGCTGGATGCCTGCTTTCTTAGCAGCCTTATAGCCATGAGGGAAGGATTGAACATTTCCGTGGTCCGTGATTGCTACCGCTTTATGACCCCATTTAGCTGCTTTCGCAACGAGTTCTTCAACTTCAGGTAGAGCATCCATGGTCGACATATTTGTATGGGCATGGAACTCAACACGACGCTCTCCCTCTGGCATCAAGTCTTTACGCTCATAGTGAACGACTTCCTGAACATCCTGTACATTCATGGTCAAGTCTCGCGTGAAATTATTTACCTCGACATTTCCTCGAACACGGAGCCAAGAGTTTTTCTTGATCATGTCAAACTTCTGAGCTTCTTCTTCATTCTTGACCCATTTTTGCATAGAGAAACTGGAAGTATAGTCCGTCATCTTGAAGTTAATCAAGACACGACCTGTTCTAGTCACCTTATGCTCAACATCAAAGACAACTCCTTCAAAAACCAATCTATTTTCTTCAGTATTGACCTCGATCATAGGAGTAATCTCTGCCTTATCAAGTTTAGGCTTAGCAGCTGCTTTCTTGGCTTGGAAATCAAAGACAGGTTTATCCTCAGCTGGAGGAGGAGGAGCCATCTGTTCCAATTGTTCCATAGCCCGAAGTGTTTCTTCATTAGCAGCTTGGATAATCATTTGATTTTCCGTCTGAAAGGCCTCTTGCTCTTCCCTCGTGAGTTCTTCATTTTTTTCTAAACTGCAGGATAATTTAGGAAAGCCAAAAAGTTCCAGCTGTTTGCTAAGATTTGGCAGATGATTTTTTCTAAAATGCTCAGTATCTGCGGCTTCAGAAGCTTCAATGATTAACTGGTCATTTTCAAAGCGAACCTGAAAATTCTGATATATAGAACGAAAACCTTGACTAGCACAAGGACCATCCGAAAAAGCCTCTCGATAGTAGGCTTGTAAAAGTTCTATAGAAAATTCCTGATTTCGCGTTTTTATCTCAAAACTAGCCTGATTTCCCGTTTTTGAGAATTCTTCTTTCAAGCCTCTTTTCAACTCTAGAAAAAGTTCAAAAGGCAAGATATTTTCAAAAACAAAATGAAACTCCCAAACTTTGCTTCGTTTATGAACAATAACTTGTTCTATTTCAGCCTGAGAGAAGGCCTCATGATTTCTCATTTCAGCGGGTATTCCCAACTGATTCATTAAAATTTCAAAAGTGGTTGACATCCATTTTCCTCACAATATACTCCTTCTATTTTACCATATTTGAGGCACTTTTACCTATTTCTACCAAACAGAAAAAGAAGCCACAAAGTGACTTCTTTAAAAGTGACGGTGAATTATTCTTCACCTTTGTTTTTCTTAATGATTTCTTCTTGTACTGACTTAGGTACATCTTCGTAGTGGTCGAATACCATCATGAATGTACCACGTCCTTGTGATGCAGAACGAAGAACTGTTGCGTAACCGAACATTTCAGCAAGTGGAACGTAAGCACGAACGATTTGGCTGTTACCGTGTGCTTCCATACCATCTACACGTCCACGACGAGCAGTTACGTGACCCATAACATCACCAAGGTTTTCTTCTGGAACAGTGATTGTTACAAGCATCATTGGTTCAAGGATAGCTGGTTGTGCAGTCTTAGCAGCTTCTTTAAGTGCAAGAGATGCAGCGATCTTGAAGGCAGTTTCAGATGAGTCGACATCGTGGTATGAACCATCGTAAAGCTTAGCTTTAACGTCAACCATTGGGTAACCAGCAAGAACACCGTTAGCCATAGATTCTACCAAACCTTTTTCAACCGCTGGGATAAATTCACGAGGAACCACACCACCGACGATTGCGTTTTCGAATTCGAATCCTTTTCCTTCTTCGTTTGGAGTAAATTCAATCCATACATCACCGAACTGACCTTTACCACCAGACTGACGTTTGAAGAATCCACGTGCTTGAGTAGAAGCGCGGAATGTTTCACGGTAAGATACTTGAGGAGCACCTACGTTCGCTTCAACTTTGAACTCACGACGCATACGGTCAACAAGGACGTCAAGGTGAAGCTCACCCATACCAGAGATAACTGTTTCACCAGTTTCAACGTTAGTTTCAACGCGGAATGTTGGATCTTCTTCAGCCAATTTTTGAAGGGCGATACCCATCTTGTCTTGGTCTGCTTTAGATTTAGGCTCAACCATCAATTGGATAACTGGTTCTGGAACGTTGATTGACTCAAGGATAATTTTAGCTTTTTCATCTGTCAATGAGTCACCAGTTGTAGTGTCTTTCAAACCAACGGCAGCAGCAATATCACCTGAGTAAACAGTGTCGATTTCTTGACGGCTGTTAGCGTGCATTTGAAGGATACGTCCGATACGTTCACGTTTACCTTTAGAAGTGTTCAATACGTAAGAACCTGATTGAAGAACACCTGAGTAAACACGGAAGAATGTCAAACGACCTACGAATGGGTCAGTCATGATCTTGAAGGCAAGAGCTGCAAATGGCTCTTCATCAGATGCAGGACGAGTTTCTTCTTCATCTGTATCTGGGTTGATACCTTTGATCGCTGGGATGTCAAGTGGGCTTGGAAGGTAGTCGATAACCGCATCAAGCATCAATTGAACACCTTTGTTCTTGAAGGCAGAACCACACAATACTGGGAAGAATTCAACGTTGATAGTCGCTTTACGGATACCAGCTTTCAATTCTTCGTTAGTGATTTCTTCACCTTCGAGGTATTTCATCATCAATTCTTCGTCAGTTTCAGCAACTGCTTCGATCAATTTTTCACGGTATTCTTGAGCTTGCTCAAGGTATTCAGCCGGAATGTCTTCTTCAAGGATATCTGTACCAAGGTCGTTCGTATAGATTTCAGCTTTCATCTTGATCAAGTCGATGATACCACGGAAGTCATCTTCAGAACCGATTGGCAATTGAATTGGGTGTGCGTTAGCTTGAAGACGATCGTGAAGTGTGCTTACTGAGTAAAGGAAGTCAGCACCGATTTTGTCCATTTTGTTGGCAAATACGATACGTGGAACTCCGTACTCAGTTGCTTGACGCCAAACTGTTTCAGTTTGAGGCTCAACACCTGATTGTGAGTCAAGAACTGTAACCGCACCGTCCAATACACGAAGAGAACGTTGTACTTCGATAGTGAAGTCCACGTGTCCTGGTGTGTCGATGATGTTTACGCGGTGGTTGTTCCATTGAGCTGTTGTCGCAGCAGATGTGATAGTGATACCACGTTCTTGCTCTTGCTCCATCCAGTCCATTTGTGACGCACCTTCGTGAGTTTCACCGATTTTGTGGATTTTACCAGTGTAGTAAAGGATACGCTCAGTTGTAGTTGTTTTACCAGCATCGACGTGAGCCATGATACCGATATTACGAGTTTTTTCAAGTGAAAATTCGCGTGCCATGAGGTTTGTTTCTCCTATATTTTTTTATTTCTATTCTATTATAACACGATTTAATAAAAACGGATAGGCAGGACCTACCCGTTCTCAATGTTTATCTTGTTATTGTTGGTTTCAACTTGCGGAATGGTAAGTTGAGTTATAGCTAAGAGCTGACCGAGCTAAATTGAACCCGGGCTAAAAGCTCAAGTTAACTGATTTGAACCCGAGCGAGGCCCGGTGCAAAAAAGATAAACTGCTTTGTGTTCACGGAACACTGCATCAGTTTCCTATTTTTGCCTTGGGCCTTTGCCGCTTTTGGTATCATAATCTAGTTGAGCTCAAGCTAAAAGTCTGGAGAAAAAGATGAATCTCATTGGTTGCAATCGCAACCTGCTTCGATTCCCTATTTTCTCTGGGACTTTCTTAACGCTTTCGCATCCTATATTACCAACGGAAGTGTGCGAAGGCACGGTTAGCTTCAGCCATACGGTGAGTGTCTTCACGTTTCTTAACTGCTGCACCAGTGTTGTTAGCAGCATCCAAGATTTCTTTTGCAAGACGGTCTTGCATTGTGTGTTCACCACGAAGGCGAGCGATTGTTACCAACCAACGAAGTCCAAGTGTTGTACGACGTTCTGGACGAACTTCAACTGGGACTTGGTAGTTAGAACCACCGACACGACGTGCACGTACTTCAAGTACAGGCATGATGTTTTCCATAGCTGTTTCAAATACTTCAAGTGCATCGTTACCAGTAACTTCTTTGATTTGTTCAAAAGCACCGTAAACGATTGAAGCAGCTGTACCACGTTTACCGTCAAGCATAACGCGGTTGATAAGACGAGTAACTAATTGTGAATTGTAAAGCGGATCTGGCAATACGTCACGTTTTGGAGCTCTATTTTTACGACTCATTTCTCTTTATCCCCTTTCCTTATGCTTTTTTCGGACGTTTAGTACCGTATTTAGAACGGCCTTGTTTACGATCGTTAACACCTGCAGTATCAAGTGCACCACGGACGATATGGTAACGTACCCCTGGAAGGTCTTTTACACGTCCACCGCGAAGAAGCACCACACTGTGCTCTTGCAAGTTGTGTCCGATACCTGGGATGTAGGCAGTAACTTCGATAAGGTTGCTCAAACGTACACGAGCAAATTTACGAAGGGCAGAGTTAGGTTTTTTAGGTGTCATTGTTCCAACACGAGTTGCAACACCACGTTTTTGTGGTGAAGAAACGTTTGTTTGAACTTTTTTATGACTGTTATAACCAACGTTCAAAGCTGGTGATTTAGATTTTTCTACTTTTGATTTACGCGGTTTGCGAACCAATTGGTTAATTGTAGGCATCTACATTCTCCTGTGTTTTTTTATTTTTGGTGATGATACACTTGGTGACAGTTATCATCTGTGTGTACTTTTGCAACATTTGTCAGCACGTCCCTGTACACTCTTGAGAGACCAAAAGTAAAAAGTACCGTCTATTATTGTACCACGTTTTGTCTATTTTTGTCAATATATTTCTTCTTATTTTTTGACTTCCTTACTCTAAAAATTCTATGAAAACGGTCACCTGCCAGATAGGCTCTTCAACCGACCACATAGACAAACCTTCTTGTAATTGTCAACAAAATGGTGTTTAATAGATTTGTAAGCAAGAGATCTCTATTACAAATTTATAAAGGAGAAATTATGAAACTCAGACTTGATATTGATCAGCAATACACCGAAGAACAAATCATAATCGAAGCGTCAACCTTGTCTACTCGAGTTCAAAAAGTCCAAGACTTTGTCCAATCCCTGGATCAAAAAGAAACGCTTAAAGGAAAATTCCAAGACCAGGTCTACTTGATTCAGATTAGTAAGATTCAACGTATATATATTGAAAATCGCAAAGTCTTAGCTGAAACGGATAGCCAAACCTATGCGCTCGACATTCGTCTTTACCAAGCAAGTGAAATTCTACCTGCTTCCTTTATCCAAATTTCCCAATCGGAAATTGTCAACATCGACGCTATCAGTCATCTTAAACTAACCTCTAACGGCTTGATTGAAATCTATCTTAAAAACGACAGTTTCACCTACTCATCTCGCCGTTACCTCAAAACCATTAAGGAGAAATTAGAACTATGAAAAAACAAATTTTCCACGATGCCACAACTGGTATCCTCATCGGCCTCATCCTATCTATTATCTTTTCTTTTATCTACTCACCAAGCAACTACGCACCTCTCAGCCCCAACTCTTTGATTGGTCAATTCATGACCCAACATCAGGTGCATGGATCACTCGTCTTACTTTACTGTCTGCTTATCTGGGCAGCGATTGGAGTCCTCTTTAGTTTTGGCGGTCGTCTATTTGCTCAAGATTGGAGCCTTCTTCGTGCGACTGTCACTCACTTCTTCCTTATGTTGCTAGGTTTTGTACCTCTAGCAATCCTAGCAGGATGGTTCCCACTTCACTGGACTTTCATCCTTCAACTCATCCCAGAGTTTGCAATCGTCTACCTCATCATCTGGATTGTTCTCTACAAGAGAGAATCTAAAAAAGTTGCACACATCAATCAACTATTGGCTCATAAAAAATAATACCTAAAAACCCACTCACAAAACGGAGTGGGTTTTTGCTTATAATTTTTGTTTCCATTCTAACAAGAGATTCATGGCCTGCATCGGTGTCATATTGTACACATCTACTTTAGCCAATTCTGCTAGAATAGGATTTTCTTCCGCCGAGTCAAATAGGGAAATTTGTTCAGAAACTGCATGTGTTTGTTTCATTGGAGCAGGACTTTCCTGACCTTGACTCTCTAATTGCGTTAAAATTTCATCTGCTCTTTTCAGCAAGTCTGCCGGTAAACCTGCAATCTTAGCTACGTGAATACCGTATGATTTATCAGCTGGTCCGGCTTCGATCTTGTGAAGGAAGGTAACCTGTCCATTTTGCTCAAGCGTAGCCACGTGAACGTTAACCAGATGTCCCAGACTAGTCTCCAAACTAGTCAATTCATGGTAATGAGTCGCAAAGAGAGTCTTGGCTCCGATATGTTCATGGATATACTCGATAATCGCTTGGGCCAAGGCCATGCCATCATAAGTTGCCGTTCCGCGTCCAAGCTCATCAAAGAGAATGAGAGAATTCTCAGTCGCATGTGCAATGGCATTATTGGCTTCCATCATCTCGACCATAAAGGTTGACTGACCTGACACCAAGTCATCTGCTGCACCGATACGGGTAAAAATCGCATCAAAGATAGGCAAGTGAGCACGTTCTGCCGGTACATAAGAACCCATCTGAGCCATGACCGCTGTCATTGCTAATTGGCGCATATAGGTTGACTTCCCGCTCATGTTAGGCCCTGTAATCAGTTGGATGCTAGTATCTTCATCCATTTGGATGCTGTTGGGAATATAGGTTTGGGCTCCCATGACCTTTTCAACAACAGCATGACGCCCTTTCTGGATATCGATTTGTGAGTCGTCACCGAACTCAGGTCGAATCAAATGCTGGGTTTCAGCTACAACCGCCAGACTTTGCAAAACATCAACCGTCGCAATTCCTTGGGCTAGAACCTGCAAACGCTGGATATACTTGCTAACCTCCTCACGGATCCGCATAAAAATTTCGTACTCTAGGTTGGCTGATTTTTCACGCGCCTCTAACATTTCTCCCTCGATACGAGCCAACTCCTCTGTCCCAAAACGTTCAGAGTTTTTTAGCGTAGCCTTACGGAAAAAGTGGGCTGGAACATTACCGAGCTGCGAGTTGGTCACATGGAAATAGTAGCCATCCTTTTTATTGTAATCAATCTTGAGCGTGCTGATGCCAGAACTTTCTCTTTCCTTGGCTTCAATTTCAGCAATCCAGCTAGTTCCTTCTCTAAGCACCCGACGATACTTGTCCAAGGTTTCATCAAAGCCCGTCCGAATAATGCCACCTTCTGTAATTACATGAGGAGCCTCTGGAGCAATAGCTGCGCTAATAAGACTTTCCAACTCAGGAATAGCATCTAGTTGTTCAATCAGATAGGCAAGCGCTGGTTGCTCCATTCCTTCTAAAATTGCGCGAATCCTTGGAACACTGGCCAAGGTAGTCGCTAATTGCAAAAGGTCCTTAGGATTGCTTTTCCCAAAAGAGACTCGACTGGCTAGACGCTCGATATCGTAGACTCCCTTGAGGCTTTCTGTCAAATCACTACGCTCAAAGAAATAATCCAGAAAGACCTGTACAACCTCCTGACGTTCAAGGATACGATCCTTGTCAATCAAGGGACGGTGGATCCAAGAACGTAGGAGTCGCATCCCCATAGCAGTCTTGGTTTCATCTAACAACCAGAAAAGACTCCCTTGTTTCTTGCCAGAACGAGCATTTTCTACTAGATCTAAACTAGCCTTGGTCGCAAAATCCATCTGCAAGAAATCTTTAATTTCATAACGAATAACAGGTTTTAAGTGATTCAACTCTCTCATCTGAGTCCGATGGACATACTGGAGAAGCTTACTGCTAGCAGCCTGTTCAACAGGTACCAAACGTGGATCCAGTAGATGGATGTCTTCAAATGATTCTTGCTCATAGGAAAGTACCAAATTCATTTGACGTCTGAGAATCTGTTCTTCCTCTTCAGTTAAGGCATAGCCGATGACAACTTCTCTTGCCTTAAGATTTCGGATTTCACCACAGACCAGGGTAAAATCTAATAAACCTGTCACATAAAAATCACCCGTCACCAGATCCATATAGGCCAAACCAAATTGCTGACCGTCACGGTCGATAGCCACCAAAAAGTTGTTTTGGCTATCGGGTTTACTACTATCAACGACTGTACCTGGTGTAATCACCTGCACAACCTCACGCTTAACAACCCCTACTGCCTGCTTAGGATCCTCCATCTGCTCAGCAATGGCAACCTTGTAGCCACGATCAACTAGGACATCAATATACTGTTGAGCAGAGTGATAGGGAACTCCAGCCATGGGAATAGGATTGTCAGCATTTTTATTGCGACTGGTTAGTGAAATTTCTAGTATCTGGGCAGCATTGACTGCATCTTCGTAAAATAACTCATAAAAATCACCCATACGAAAGAGCAAAAAAGCATCTGGAAATTGTTTTTTGATATCCACATACTGTTGCATGCCTGGTGATAATTTTTCTGTCGTCATCCATTCTCTCCTTGTTAAAAATAGTCTTGAGAGAGACTCCCAAGACCTTATCTATCCTTCATCAAATCTAACAAACGATCTTCCATGAGTTTAGCAACATGCTGATCTCGGCAAATTACCAAGAGAGTATTGGCACCCGCAACTGTTCCCAAAATCCATTCATCCTTGTTGGCATCGACAACATTGGCTAAAACTGCAGCTTCACCCAATTTAGTGTGCAAAACTAAGGTAAACTCAGCTCTTGCTACACCTTCCAAATGATGGGACAAAAACTCAACCAGGTCAATCTTCTCTGTCTCATTTGCTAGTACGTAGTAGACCTTATCATTTTTCTTAACCTTGGTCAAGCCCAGTTCGCGAAGATCACGCGACAATGTCGTTTGCGTCACAAAAACATTGCGTGCTTCCAACCGATCCTGGATCTCTTTTTGAGTCCCTAATTTTTCCTCAGTGATCATTTGTTTGATTAACTGATGGCGTTCTCTTTTTCTCATAACATCCTCTCGAGTGAATATTTATAACATTTTCAACTATTTAATAAGAACATTATACCAAAAAAACCGAATATTTCAAAAAAATTCTTATCATTCCTCAAAATTGTGATAAAATAGAAGAAAAGTCCAAAGGAGTTTATAATGAATACAAAACAATTGATTGCTAGCGAATTGGCTAGCGTCATTGACAGCCTGGATCAAGAGGCTATTTTAAATTTACTAGAACAACCCAAAAACTCTGATATGGGAGACATCGCCTTTCCTGCCTTTACTCTAGCAAAAGTTGAGAGAAAAGCTCCACAAATGATCGCGGCAGATATCGCTGAAAAAATCAATAGCCAAGCATTTGAAAAAGTCGTCGCTACTGGACCTTATGTTAACTTCTTCCTTGATAAAAATGCCATTTCTGCTCAAGTATTACAAGCTGTTATCACTGAAAAAGAACACTATGCTGACCAAAATATTGGTAAACAAGAAAATGTTGTTATCGACATGTCTAGTCCCAATATTGCTAAGCCATTCTCTATTGGTCACCTGCGCTCAACTGTTATCGGAGATAGCTTGTCACATATTTTCCAAAAAATCGGTTATCAAACGGTCAAGGTCAACCATTTGGGAGACTGGGGTAAACAGTTTGGGATGCTGATCGTTGCCTACAAAAAATGGGGCGACGAAGAAGCTGTAAAAGCTCATCCGATTGATGAACTTCTTAAACTCTACGTTCGCATCAATGCTGAAGCTGAAAATGACCCTAGCTTGGATGAAGAAGCACGCGAATGGTTCCGTAAACTTGAAAATGGAGATGAGGAGGCTCTCGCACTTTGGCAATGGTTCCGTGATGAAAGTTTGGTGGAATTTAACCGCCTTTACAATGAATTGAAGGTTGAATTCGACAGCTACAACGGGGAAGCCTTCTACAATGACAAGATGGATGCAGTTGTAGATATCCTTTCTGAAAAAGGACTTTTGGTCGAATCAGAAGGTGCCCAAGTTGTTAATCTTGAAAAATATGGAATTGAACACCCAGCTCTTATCAAGAAATCTGACGGTGCAACTCTCTACATCACACGTGACTTGGCCGCTGCCCTTTACCGTAAAAACGAATATCAATTTGCTAAATCTATCTATGTCGTTGGTCAAGAACAATCTGCTCACTTTAAACAACTCAAGGCTGTCTTGCAAGAGATGGGTTACGATTGGAGTCAAGATATTGTCCATGTTCCTTTTGGATTGGTAACAAAAGAAGGCAAGAAACTCTCTACTCGTAAAGGGAATGTTATCTTGCTAGAACCTACTGTTGCAGAGGCTATTAGTCGTGCCAAGGCCCAAATCGAGGCTAAAAATCCTGAACTGGAAAATAAAGATCAGGTTGCTCATGCTGTTGGAGTTGGAGCCATTAAATTCTATGACCTTAAAACTGACCGTACAAATGGATATGACTTCGACCTAGAAGCCATGGTATCCTTCGAAGGTGAAACTGGACCTTATGTTCAATATGCCTACGCTCGTATCCAATCTATCTTACGCAAAGCAGATTTCAAACCAGAAACAGCTGGCAACTATAGCTTGAATGATGCTGAAAGCTGGGAAATCATTAAACTCATCCAAGACTTCCCACGTATTATCAACCGTGCAGCGGATAACTTTGAACCTTCTATCATTGCTAAATTTGCAATTAGCCTGGCTCAAGCCTTTAACAAATATTATGCACATACACGTATCTTAGATGAAAGCCCAGAACGCGACAGCCGTCTAGCCCTCAGTTACGCAACTGCAGTTGTTCTCAAAGAAGCACTTCGTCTGCTCGGCGTAGAAGCACCAGAGAAGATGTGATTCGTTACAAGAGACTGGAACGAAAGTCCCTAGTCTCTTGACGGCAATCGCTATATGGCGAATTGCCTAAACGCTTCACTAATTCACCAAACCAAATAATATCGACTTGGTTAGGCTCATGTCGTAATCTTTTAATTACTTCATTGCAAAGCAATCTAAGTAACTAAGACCAAATCCTATACGGACTTTGGCTAGACGTTTCACTAGTTTTAAGACATAAATATGATCGATTTATGTCCTAAAACGTCGTAATCTTAAAGTTATTGGAACTAAAGTTCCTAATTGTTGGATGCTAGCCGCTTTTATGCGGACTAGCTAACTGCTTCACTAGTCATGTTCTCTAAATATAATCGATTTAGAGAACATGACGTCGTAACTATGGCGAATTGCCTAAACGCTTCACTAATTCACCTAACCAAATAATATCGATTTGGTTGAATGAATGTCGTAATCTTAAAGTTACTGAATTGCAGAGCGTTCTAAGCAACCAATCCTAAACTTCTACGGACTTTTATTTGGTACTAGGGGCGGAGGGCATTACATCTACTATTTTAGATTAGCGATCACTTGCCTAATTTCTATATTGTCATTTCTTGAAAAGCGAAAAATCTTTTTCGCTTTTCTCTTGCTATTAACTTCTTTATCACTTAGGGAGAGACTTTATGAGCCAATATGCTTATATTTTAGTTGTTATCAGTCTTGTCGCTCTTTTTCTCATCAACAAATACGAAAAGGAAAAACTACAAAGACTTCTACAAGAACAACTGTTAAAGGATGAATCTTTTCGTGCAACTATCAAAGAGAAAATCCAAACGATAGAAAACATCAATGATGTCATCGACTACATCAACAAAGGTTACCGTTTAGGAATTCCCATTTCAAAAGAAATCGTTGACGAAATCCGCAGATAAGAAAAAAACTCGAGATACCATTTCTCGAGTCTTTTTATTTATTTCTGACAGCTAAGATTTCTACCAGGATAACAATCCCTAAGGATACCATGGTTCCAAATGGTGCTGCATCTTCATCAAAAATTTTCTCAGAGAACAGTAGCAGAGCAATCGCTAATAGTAGCAAAGCACTGCATAGCATAATATCCTTGAAGCTTGGTTTGCGTTTTATATACTTTAAAAATGATCTCTGTAGTTTACTCATTTCGATTGTTCCCTTTTGAAGTAAATCCTTTATCCATAGAATAAAACTCTTCCTCAGAAAATCTGGCCTCTTACAAAGCTTCTAATTCATAGAGTTCTGCAATAATCCCTGCAACCTTTTTAATATCTCCCAGCATTCCACGCATCTCAAAGTCAGCTAGAACAGGAAAACCAAAGCGTTGGCTGTATTGTTTAGCCGTCAAACAGTATTGGTTGTTAAAGTTACGATTACCGGATCCTACAACGCCAAAACACTTGCTGGCATTGTCACCGTATGCGATAAAATCACCTACTGAAGTGGTCAAAATCTCCACATCACCATTATCAACACCATTGCCACCTTCTAGATAAGTCGGTAGGAAAGCCACATATGGGTTGGTCATTTCAAAGAAGTCTTCCCCTTCCTTGACCAAATCTTTAATATGAATTTTTTCTACTTCAATGTTCTCATACTGTTCTAACAGGTAGGCCTTCAGACGTGTAACGAAACTCTCCGTATTTCCGCTCAGACTGATATAGACTAAGGAAATTTTTTTCATTTTCTCCTCCTTTTTTTGAATCATAAAAAATAACTACCAAGATTGTATCTTGATAGTTATGCTTTGTCAACTCTTAGGCAAGTTCTTCCTCTTCTTGAGTTTCTGTTAATTCTTTCTGCTGACGCCACATCTTATAGAAGACGATTGCTAGGAAGATAACATTGAGTACAATCCCAAAAATCGCATAACCTTTAGCACCTAGTTCAGCTCCCATACGGACGTTAGGGTCTGTAAAAAGTGAAAGTGCATCTTGGACTCCTACAAAGTTGTAGATAGAACCAAGGATAGCTAGAAAGACATAGCCGATATAGGTATAATTGGCCAACTGGATGTTTTTACGAACGAGGAAGACCAAAGCAACAACAACTAAAATAGCTGATAAGACAACTAAAATCATGTTGAAAATTGAATGACCATGCTCCGATACCTTAATAGTGTAATCAACGAGCTCCTTAGCATAAGTAGCATCTACACCTGACGACTCAATATTACCCATACTTTCTGCAGTAGGTACTGGAGAGATGAGCCCAAATAGCGATATTGCTGAGAGTAAGGCTGATAAAATCAGCAACACCCAAAGATAGATTGGTTTCTTTTTCATAAAAGTAACCTCCTCATAATTTTTTTAATTATTATAGCATATTTTACGAGGGAAAACAACTGTTACAAGTTGGCTTCCACCTGTTTACGGTAGGCTTTAGGAGACTTCCCACACAGTTTTCGAAAGACCTTATAGAAATACCCTACATTACTGTATCCAACCGTATAGCAGATATCCTCGATACTATCATTGGTGGATAACAAGAGCTGCTGAGCGGCCTTGATACGTTGCTTATTGAGAAGCTCTGCAAAGGTGGAATTGGTTTCCTTCTTGATCAACTGCCCCAAATAAACAGGATTGATAAAGAGATCCTTACTGATATCCTTAAGAGAAAGCTCTTTTTGGTAATCTCTACCAATAACTTCAAGTACACTGACCACATTTTCATTCATTCGATATTGGCCGAAGAAGGATGTCAAGGTTTCCTTGGTATAAGCGACTAAATCCTCAAAAGTTGTTATAGCATGAATGTTCTTGACAATATCTGTCATATCGTCTGCTTTCAAATGTTCAAAAAGATGGAAGACATCCATGACAAACTGGGTAAAGAGCTGCTTTGTGATAGATACTCTCGGTGTGTTTTCAAGGACAATCTTCTCAAGCAAGGTCAATTCATCAATAATTTGCTGGAGATTTCCTTGAATAATCACCCGATAGATGGGTTCGTAGTAAGAAAAGAGACTTTCAGACTGATCTAAATTGACCGAACCATAAAAGAGAGACTTTTCAACATCACGCTTCCACTTTTCAAAGTTGATTTGATAAGGAGCTTCAAAAGGCATGACTAGCAAACCCTCAAATTCCTGATCTGCAAGGACGATTTGCCAGTCCTGACCTAGAACATAGTAGGGAATGACAAAATCCCCTTGTTTTTCTTTTGAAAGCCCAATCCACCAGTTTTCTTTTTGTGTGAGATAAGCAAGAAAGGCTTCCTCATCCAGTTGCTGACTCAAGATTTCTGGCTCTTGAACCTTCTCACGAAGTTGAGTGACGATTTTTTCAAGTAAATGTCCCAGCTCGACCTTATCGACTGGTTTAACCAGATAATCAACCACGCTGAGATTCATAGCTTTTTTGACGTAGTCAAATTCTTGATAGCCCGATAGTAGGATATAATAAGCATCTGGCAACAAGTCCTTCATTTCCTGAATCATTTCAAGTCCTGTTTTGTCAGGCATGTTGACATCAGATATCACAATATCCACAGGATGTTCTCGGACATAGTCAAGAGCGTCGTCAGCATGATTGGCTGTAGCGACGACTTCCATATCCCATTTTTCAAAAGGAATCAAACGCTTGAGACCTTCGGTAATCATGTACTCGTCGTCCACTAATAGTACTTTATACATCTTTATCCTTTCTCCTCATCCTGAATAGTAATTCGATAACGAACACCTTGGTGTTCCATTGATTCCACACTAATGTTATAGCGATCCCCAAAATAGAGAACAAAGCGCTCATGAACATTGACGATTCCAATGGACTGTCGTTTTCCACTATAATCCACTGTGTGTTCAAACGTTCTTTGGGCTAATTTAGTTTGAATTTCTGCTAATTTTTCGGCAGACATCCCACGACCATTATCCACCACTAAAATTTCGACATAGCCCTCTTGTTTCAAAGCCTTTATACTGATAACATTATCCGTTCTTCTGTGATCAACTCCATGGGCAAAATAATTCTCCACCAAGGGCTGGAGGGTGAATTTTGGAATCCGCATTTCTTTTAACTTGGGATCAATTTTAAAGCCATAGGCGATTGACTTGGGATAGCGAACCATACAGAGATAGCTATATTTGCGACAAAACTCTACTTCTTGCTTGAGCGTCGTTTCTCGTTCATCAGAGATGTTGTTGCGCAAGAGACTACTGAATTCGTAGATAATATCTGCCAATTCGTTCTGATCTGCCATGACTGCGTACATTCGTAAAAATTCGAGGGTATTGTACATAAAATGCGGATTAATTTGAGCTTGTAATGCCCGCATATTGGCATCTTTTTGACTAAGCTCCAGCTGGTAAATATCGTGGATATTTCTCTCCAGTCGGTCCAACATATCATTTGTCGTTTCCGCAATTAAAAGCAACTCCTGATCTTTCTTCTTAAGATCAATTCTTTTGCCTTGTTCTCCCTGCGCAATATCATGGATTGTCTCCACTAGGTCAACAACTTGCGCTTGATACTTGGAGAATGTCTTCTTCAAAGTCGCATATAAAATGACGATAAAGAGGGCACTGAGGGCAAGGATGATGCCTGAACTAGCCATACTGCCACTAAGTACATAATCTCTAGGAACAGCTACTTGAACCTGATAGCCATGCGATGTTACAGCAAGCAACCAATTTTCACGATCATTTTTTTCACCTAGATGAAACATATCCGTTTCAAAAGGAGAGGTAATGGTCACAGCGATAGGAATGGTTCCTCTGGTATTGTCAATAGCCTTATAAAAAACATCAGAAATCACAGAAATGTAGATAACACCTAAAGGTAGATCTGATACTGGGTCCGATACTGGGATGGCAAAACTATTAGCTTCTGGCTTGAAACCTTCAGCAGGTAGTTTATAGCCACTACGATTGTCTCTTTTGGAGACATAAACTTCTGTCGAATCCTGTAAAACGATGGCTACGCCTGTTACAAAATCATTGCGCACATAGAGGTCATCGATATTTTCATAAATGGATACAGATATATAGGGTGATGCTTTACGCTCCAGTTGCCAGTAGAAATAATCTGGTGTACTGAGGCTAAAATACTTATAAATTCCCTCGATTCGCGCTTGATTATCTACTAAACTTTGGGCTGAACGCGCTGATTCTCGATAATAATACTCAACCTCACTCACTGTCCGAGTCAAAACCCGCTGGGAAACCTGTCTTGCTTCTTTTTCTTGACTATCCCAGTTCACATAGGAAATCAACAGGGCAAAACTAGCAATGATGACAATCATCACCCAAGTATAGGTTCGAAGGAGTGAATGAAGCCAAAATTGTTTCATTCTATTTGGACGCCAATTTTTCATGAATGCTTTCATAAACAGGTTCCAATAAATCACTAATAAAGAAATGCCACATACCAATCCCTACAAAAATGATAAGGGCTGGCATATAGAACCCAATAATGGCTAACAAGACGCTACCAAGAAGAACTTTAGCCACTGCTGACAAGCTCATAAAAATTCCGATAAAGGCAAGCTTTAAGGTATTTTGATAGGATAAGTCAAAATAAACTTGCAATTTTAGAGAAACTGTATAAGCCAAAAATACCAAGGCTACCAAAAAGATATTTAAAAATGTTGCTGCCAAATGGATAATGGTCTGATGCGGCAATTGGATCATGAGATACAAACCATAAATCAAGATCAAGTCAAGTCCCAAAAAGGTATAAAAGCTCAGATTGCTTTTGATAAAATTGCTTTTGTAGAGAGTCCAAGCCTCTTTAAAACCATAGGCACGGTAAGAATAGCCGTGTTCCGCAAATAAACTCATGATAGTCGCACTAGCTGGCGCTATACCAAAAACCACACCTCCCGCTAATGTCAATAACCAAAAATAAGCTGTAGCTATCATCCCCAAAAAGAAACGATGAAAGACTAGCTCAATAAAATTTCCCACGGTTTGCCTCCAAAAAAATAATCTAGAACTATTATAACATATTTCAAGCGCTCTCAAAAAAGAAGAGGAGAGAAAAGGTGGTGAGAGTTGAATTTACTACCTTTTAGAAGCAAGTTCGGAGCAGGTCTCCATCCTTGTCAAATGGTCAAATGTTAGTTTATAAAGGATAAATATAATTGTTTAATAATGTTATTTGTGCCATAATAAATATAGATAGAGATACCGATTAATGACCAAAGGAGTTTTCGGAAAAGATAAACATATTTGCAGATTAAATACTTACTATTCAACTTATTTACTGGATTAACAAAATAACGAAAGGAGTATGGACCATGACTATTTTTATTTTAAGAACTACTTTGTTTTTTATTGTGCTTGGATTGAGTCTTTTCTCTGATAAATTGTTCAAACAACAATATGTAAAAATCGTAAAAATAATTTGCACTATAATCTTATTATTCGTTTCATTATCATATCTGTTCTAAGTTATTTTAAGAATACAGGAATTTGTTTGTCCTGTATTCTTTTTTCTCTATAAAACGTGCATTGATAAAAACGAATAACAAAAACACCCCGTTTATGCGGGGTGCAGTAAAGAGAATTAAAAAGGTGATATGATCTAATTATTTTTCTTCATCTTTATGAAGCATGTTTTTTACACCTTCAACGACACCTTCTACAGCATCTTTTGCATCTTCAGCAACTTCTTTAACTTTAGAAACAACTTTTTCAGCAGCTCCTTCGTTTTCAAGTTCTTTATCGCCGATCAATTTGCCAACGCCTTCTTTAACAGATCCTGCTGCTTGAGTTAATTTTTCTTCTGTAGACATAAGTATGTCCTCCTTTTATTTTTTTCTAAATTAGTAATTAGTGAACACGTGGTTCTGCTTTGGCTGTAGCGTCTTTAACAGTTTCAACGCCTTCGCCAACTTTTTCTTGAACGAATTCAGCACCTTCGCCAAGTTTTTCTTGTGCTGCTGCGACACCTGAACCGATACCAGATTTCACTCTAGACAATTGTTCTGACGCGAACTCGCCTGTTGATTCTGCCACGTCAGTTACACGATCTTGAAGGCTAACTGAGTCTGCTTCATGTTGTTCTTTAGTTTTGATGTCAACAACATTAACGTTAACTTCAACTACTTCTAGATCAGTCATTTTCGCAACTTCTGATACGATAACGTCTTTGATTTCCTTGTATAGAGTTGGAACGTTTTTTCTGTACTCTACGATAACGTTCAAGTCAACTGCTACTTGTTCTTTACCAACTTCAACGTTAACACCGTGTGTTACATCGTTAGTGTTAACAATTTTTTCTGTAAGATTTGAGAAGAATCCGCCGTCAACATGTAATAGTCCTGGGACTTTATCTAGTGAAAGACCAATAATTTTTTGAATAACTTTATCTTCGTAAGTTAATTCTCCTCGAACATCTTTAGAAACAACATCTTGTTTTTCAGTTACATTTTTTTCTACGTTTGACATATGAAACTCCTTTATTTATTTAAATAATTCTTCTGTACATAGTATCCCAACCAAATTCCTAAAGCTCCACAAATTAAAACAAACATCGTTTTAAAGAAACCAAAGGATAGGATGAAGCAAGCTAGAATAATACCTACTACACCACATAGAATTGGGTATTGATATTTTTTAAACCATTCCATTTTTTACTTCCTTACTTTACACGACTAACAATTTTCTTAGCTGCTTTTTGAGGGTCATATTCTTTCACTGAAACTTCCAGTTTAACCTCTCGATCAATACCAAAGAATTCTTTCAATCCTTGAGTAATTTCGTTTTGAACTACTTCAAATTTGTTAGCAATGTTATCTGAAAGAACAACTGTACCTTCTACATAAACGAAACATTTCTTTTTCCGAGTATGTACCTGAATTTTGGGATTTTTGACCATCTTGTGTTCATCCAATAAACATCGAACAAACCCTTCAATAGCTGAATTTTTTAGTTTTAATTTATCGTCTTTAGTTCCAAGTTTTATTTCCAGATATTGTCTAGGATAAAACAGGATTACTAACATCCATAATAAAACTAAGATAGACAGGCCTAGAAGCCCCCAAAATACATATCTAGCGAGATAATATTCAAATGATGTCTGTCGCCAGCTAGTCAATTGAATTCCTAAATCACTAACCTGGTGGTAATCTATCAAAATAGGAAGGAAAATTGTCAAGATTAAAATACAGAAAATAAACAATAATATTTTCTTTGATTTTGACATATAAAATCCTTTCAATTAGTGCAACAAACCATAGCTTTACCCGTCATTATAAATTAAAAACTATAGTCTGCTTTCGAGTAAAACATTAACCTTTTTTACCCAAAAAGAACGATACCACAGAAACTACAATCACTGCACCAACAATAGATGGGATGATAGCCATACCAGCTAGTGATGGTCCCCAAGTGCCAAGGAGTGATTGACCTACTGATGGAGTGATTGACCTACTGATGAACCGATTAAACCAGCAAATATATTAGCAATTACTCCCATTGAGCCACCTTTTTTAGTGATTGCCCCTGCTGCAAGGCCGATAAAGCCTCCTACAATAATGGACCACAACATAATATGCGCCTCCTTTCATAACCTCAATATATCTGGGTTGAATATAGTATATCAAAATATGAGAGCGCACTCAAATTATATGCTCACGAATATGTGCTTTAATAAATTTTAAAACAACACAAAAACGCTCTAGACAATATGACTAGAGCGTTTTCTATATATCCGAACATCTAATTTATTTCACAAAAAATGTAGTTTTTCAGTTAATTTTTATTGCAATACATCGAAATTTTAAAATTCAATAATCTTGTTAAATCAAGGTTTTTAAACACCTGATAATATACTTTTATTTTAAAGACTTTTTGCCCGACCTCATTTCATTGTGAGATTTGTTATCTACATTATTTGCCTTTTTCTTTTGTCAAGCAATATGTGAGGACCACTGATGAAATTACTGACATAAGGATTCTCCTTTTAATTTTTTTCTATTTTTGTTTATCATATATTTTAATGTTTGTCTATCAGTCACACATTCGTAATACACATTTATACAAAAAAGCTTTTTGCTTTGGAAGCCTTTAATAATAACAGTTTACATTAATGATTATTTCCCATTTAATACTATTTTACTGTATGTACTAATTTCAAATATCTTTTTCATGCATTGTACCCTTTATTTATCACATCCTTAACTGTCTATAAAAATCAGCATTCATTTCTAACAATTCTTTAAAGGGAACTATTTTTCTATCTGCACCTGATGGAGTGTACTCCATTGACCAAATAAAAGGATAGGTCAAAACAACTTCATTTGATTCAAGCGATAAATCTAATGTGAACAAATCTGGTACTATCAGTTCTTGATAAAATGTGTCTAACTGATTTGTCGTCACCCAATACAAAAAGTCCTTATAATCTATCTCCAAATCCTCCCATTCTAATGTATCGGGAGCGAAATATTCTATTGCATTTAATTTTTCAATATTTATTGCAAATAGACCACACAAGATATCATAAGCTATCAAACAACGATTCGAATTATAACATTTTGAAAACAATTCATTACAGTAACTGAAGCCATTCTCTGAATCATTCCCCAAAATTTTTAAATAACCATTCACAGTTACATAAGAAAAATGTTCTAAGATAAACTTCAGTTCTTGTGGTCTTTCTATACTATCCGTTAGTTTTTTGTTAAATTCAAGGAATTTAATATCATTAGAACTTTTATCAAATTCTGCAATAATCTTTTTCGTAGTTAACATTTTATTCGTCTACCCTATCCCATTCAATTTTACACTCTTGCTCATTTTTATTTATATGCACAACATTAAAGAAGTTCAATCGCAGATACTTCATTATCTAAATTAACAAATTCAAACTTCTCAGGATATTGCAGATAATCAATACATTTTTTTAAAACATGAAAAAACTCAGAGAAACAATGTTAAAATCATCAAAACATTTGATTTCTCTGAGATAAAATTTGCTGATTGTACTCGAAACCTAGTTCGTTCTTATCTACGATACTGCTTCAAGAAACGGGTCATCTTTTCTTGAATTTGAGCTAACTCATCGACGCGCGGCAGATAAACAATACGGAAGTGATCTGGTTCTTTCCAGTTAAAGCCTCGTCCATGTACTAAAAGCACCTTTTCTTGCTTCAAGAAATCAAGGACAAACTGTTCATCATCATCGATACGGTACATATTGCGGTCAATTTTAGGGAAGATATAAAGACCCGCTTTAGGTTTAACCGCAGACAAACCTGGGATATCTTGAATGGCATTATAAATGAAGTTTCTTTGCTCGTAGATACGACCACCTGGCAAGAGCAATTCGTCCACCGATTGGTGACCACCTAGTGAAGTTTGAACAACCTGTTGAGCCAAGACGTTGGAACAAAGGCGCATGTTTGAAAGCATGTTGAGACCTTCAATGTAACCTTTCACGTGATGTTTAGGTCCAGACAAGACCATCCAACCTACACGGAAACCAGCGATACGGTGAGATTTAGACAAACCATTCATGCTGACACAGAAAAGGTCTGGAGCCAAACTAGCTACTGGTGTGTGGACATTGCCATCCATAACCATACGGTCGTAGATTTCATCCGCAAAAATAATCAAGTCATTTTGACGAGCAATCTCAATGATATCTAGTAAGAGTTCTTTAGGATAGAGGGCTCCCGTTGGATTATTTGGATTGATTAAAACGATAGCCTTAGTATTTGAACTAATCTTAGACTTGATATCATCTAAGTCAGGATACCATTCAGCTTCTTCATCACAGACGTAGTGAACGGCATTTCCTCCAGCCAAGCTAACTGCAGCTGTCCAAAGTGGGTAGTCAGGCATTGGAACCAAGACTTCATCGCCATTGTCCAAGAGACCTTGCATGGACATGACAATCAACTCACTCACACCATTTCCAAGGTAGATATCATCGATGCCTACATTAGGGAATTTTTTCAATTGGCAATATTGCATAATTGCTTTACGGGCTGAAAAGATACCTTTTGAATCTGAATAACCTTCACTATCACGCGCATTCATAATCAAATCATGGATGACCTCATCTGGTGCGGTAAAGCCAAACTCAGCTGGGTTCCCTGTATTCAAACGGAGGATTTTTTCTCCATTTGCTCGCATACGCATGGCTTCCTCAAGGACTGGACCACGGATGTCATAAGCCACATGCTCTAATTTGATTGATTTGTTAAATTCTTTCATTTGAGTTCCTCAATTCATCAGGATAGTTAATATTATACCACTTGATAGAAAAATCGTAAATCGCCTAGTACTATTCCACAAAAAAACCTTGCTTAACGCAAGGTGAACAGAGCAAGGTCGATTTCTTTCTATTTTTGGGAGAAGAAAGAGAAAAATATGCACCTCTAGTAAGATATACGTCTAAATCTAAAGTCTCGCATATAAACTTCGAATCGAAAACGAAGGCATCGTTATGGGTGATAGTTGCATGAACTCATGAATTTCTTCCTGTGTCCAGCAAAACGCAAAGAAAAAATAAGTCGACTCAACAAACAACATAGACGATGTCTGGGCTAATTCGAGTCTGTTTGTAAAGAATTTTACCATATCACTGACTTCTTTCCCTTGCCCTGTCACTTAGTATTATACACTAAAACTTTTGCATTTTCAAATAAGTACATATAAAAAGAACTCTTTTTAAAGCGTCACTTAAAAATTTATACTCAATGAAAATCAAAGAGCAAACTAGGAAGCTAGCCGCAGGTTGCTCAAAGCATGGCTTTGAGGTTGCAGATAAAGCTGACGTGGTTTGAAGAGATTTTCGAAGAGTATTAATTGAATATGATTCTGCTTTGGCAATAAAAAAGAGAGAACCATGTGATTCTCTCTGAACTAAGTTCTACAATTACTATAATTAAAAGTAGTCGAAACTTAGCTTATTTTGCAATCTCTGCCAACATTTTTTCGATATGTTGGATTGATTTTTCGCGGCCAAGCAAGTAGATGGTTTCTGGTAGTTCTGGCCCATGCATCTCACCTGAAACAGCGATACGGATTGGCATGAAGAGGTTCTTCCCTTTGATACCTGTTTCCTTTTGGACCGCTTTGATTTGTGGGAAGATGTTTTCCACCACAAACTCGTCGTCTGACATAGACTCAAGTTTCGCCTTAAAGGCCTCAAGTACAGTCGGAACAGTTTCACCAGCCATCACTTCTCGCTCAGCTTCTGTCAATTCCGGGAAGTCTGAGAAGAAAAGGTCTGTCAATGGAACGATTTCGTCAACTGACTTCATTTGTGGTTTGTAGAGTTCCACCAATTTTTCAGCCTTATCTGTCAAGCGTCCTGCTGCTTCGAGGAATGGTTTGGCCATTTCAAAGATGGTCGCAAGATCCGTATTCTTGATATACTCATTGCTCATCCAGTCCATTTTCTTTTGGTCGAAAGCTGCTGGAGACTTGCTAAGGCGGTTTTCATCAAAAAGTTTGATCAGTTCTTCGCGAGAGAAGATTTCGTCTTCCCCACCAGGGTTCC
This sequence comes from Streptococcus mitis, assembly GCF_009496285.1. Taxonomy (GTDB): domain Bacteria; phylum Bacillota; class Bacilli; order Lactobacillales; family Streptococcaceae; genus Streptococcus; species Streptococcus mitis_BP. The sequence goes on along the minus strand of NZ_WIJK01000005.1, from coordinate 1,109 downwards.
AACCAAGAAGAGCGATAAAGTTAAAGACTGCTTCTGGCAGGTAGCCCTTCTTACGGTAGTCTTCGATGAACTGAAGAGTATTGGTATCACGTTTAGACAACTTCTTACCAGTCTCAGAGTTGATAATCAAGGTCATGTGACCGAACTCTGGAGCTTCCCAACCAAGAGCCTCATAAACCATAAGTTGTTTTGGTGTATTAGCAATGTGGTCATCTCCACGGATAACGTGAGAAATTTGCATATCGTGGTCATCGATCACAACGGCAAAGTTGTAAGTTGGGTAGCCATCTTTCTTTTGGATAACCCAGTCCCCACCGATATTGCCACCTTCAAATTCGATATCACCTTTGACCATATCATGCCATTTGTAGATACCAGACTCATTAACTGCCAAACGAACCGTTGGGATGATTCCTGCTGCTTCACGTTCTGCAACATAAGCTGCTTTTTCTTCCTCGCTCATACCAAGGTATTCGTTAATGTAACGAGGTGTTTCACCAGCTGCTTCTTGGCGTTCACGTTCTGCTCCCAACTCTTCTTCTGTCACATAAGACTTGTAGGCTTTTCCTTCAGCTAAGAGTTGGTCGATATATTTTTGATAGAGTTCCAAACGCTCAGACTGGCGGTAGTTTTCATGAGTTTCTGGACTTTCATCCCAGTCCATGCCTAACCAACGAAGGTTTTCAAGCTGTGAACGTTCTCCGTCTTCGACATGACGTTTGCGGTCAGTATCTTCGATACGGATAATAAAAGTTCCACCATGGTGGCGTGCATACAAATAGTTAAACAATGCTGTACGGGCATTACCGATGTGTAATAGTCCTGTTGGACTTGGTGCATAACGCACACGAATATCTTTTGACATATCTTCTCCTATAAAGTCTCTAGGCGTCTGCCTTTTTGCTCTCTATATTATATCACAAGTCTTGCCAGAGTCCAATTTCTCTTTTCGAGAAAAAGTAAAAAGAGTGGAAAACCACTCTCAGATTGAAGACAAAGTCCTTGGAAGTCAAGTTTCTAAGGGCTTTTCTTTGTGTAAAGTCGTATAATAGAGGTAAGAAGAGTTGTGAGGTAATCCCTATGTTTCACAAAGAAAAACCTGATTATAA
>NZ_WIJK01000059.1 GCF_009496285.1 Streptococcus mitis | reverse complement strand
GAGGATTTTTCAATACGTGCTGAAAAATATGAGAACTATCAAGAAACTTTTGAAGGGCGTAACAGCTTTTCCAAAACAGATCCAGATGCCACTTTTATGCGGATGAAGGAAGACCATATGAAAAATGGCCAACTCAAGGCTGCTTATAATCTTCAAATCGCTACTGAAAACCAATTTGTTCTTCACTATGATATCTTCTCAAATCCAACAGACACCAAGACTCTTCTTCCCTTACTTGAAACTTATCCGCATAACGTAAAGACAGTTGTCGCAGACGCTGGATATGGAAGTGAAGAAAACCTCCTTCGTTTAGACGAAAAGGGTGTGAACCATCTGATTAAATATGCCATGTTTGATAAGGAACAGAAGAAAGGGTATAAACAGTCGGATAGGAACTTAGCGAATTGGCACTACAATGACAAGGAGGATAGCTACACGCATCCTGATGGCTGGTGCTATCGTTTTCATCATATCAAACATCAGAAAACACAGACGAACTTTCAACAGGAAATCAAGGTTTACAACGCTGATGAACCTGAATCAGCCCCTCAAAAGGGACTGTATATTAACGAGCGCTATCAGCACTTAAAAATTAAAGAATGCAAGGCGCTTTTATCTCCCGAAGGTAGACAGATTTTCGCTCAACGCAAGATTGATGTGGAACCTGTCTTTGGGCAGATAAAGGCTTGTTTGGGTTACAAGAGATGTAACTTAAGAGGCAAGCGTCAAGTGAGAATTGACATGGGATTGGTGCTCATGGCCAATAACCTCCTAAAATACAATAAGAGAATGACTCAAAATTAAAAAGCTAGAATTCCACAATTGGGAACCTCTAGCTTTTTTGTGGCTGAGAACTATTTTGTCCCAGACACTTT
>NZ_WIJK01000058.1 GCF_009496285.1 Streptococcus mitis | reverse complement strand
TTCTGAAATATTTGTGGATGGTACCCATATCAAAGCAGCGGCTAATAGTCACAAGTATCGTAAGGAAATGGTAGAGCAACAAGCTAAATTTATGAGTGAACAATTGGCAGTTGAGATTGATTTAGATCGGAAAAAACACGCAAAAAAGTCCTTAAAGCCCGCAAAAGAAAGTGAGGCAAAGGAAAAGAAGATCTCAACAACAGATCCCGAGTGTGGTTGGTTTCACAAGGGCGAACACAAGGAAGTATTTGCCTATTCTGCTCAAGTTGCTTGCGATAAGCATGGTTGGGCCTTAGCTTATACGGTTGAAGCAGGAAATGTTCATGACAGTCAGGCTTTCCCTGCCTTATTTTCAAAGTTAGAGCCTTTCTCCCCACGCTATATTATTGCGGATTCAGGCTACAAAACCCCAACTATTGCTCATTATTTATTAGAACGTAATATCATTCCTGTCTTCCCTTATACTCGTCCAAAGGGAGTAAAGGGGAACTTAAGGCCTAGTAATTTTGTTTATGATGCAAGTCATGACTCTTATATTTGTCCAGAGAATCAAGTATTAAGCTATCGCACTACCACTCGAGAAGGCTACCGTGAGTATAAGAGTAATCCCAAAGTATGTGTTGCCTGTCCTTTATTATCCGTTTGTACCCAAAGCCAAAATCATCAAAAAGTAGTAACGAGACATGTCTGGAAAGATGCCCTTGAATTTTGTGAGGAGATTCGTCACCAAAGAGAAATGAAAGAGCTCTATAAGAAGCGCAAAGAAACAATTGAACGACTCTTTGGGACGGCTAAGGAGTACCATAATTTGAGATACACTAGAGAGAAAGGAAAGTCCAAAATGGAGGATCAGGTTGGGCTTACTTTGGCGTGTTTAAATATCAAAAAATTAGTGAAGTGGATAGAGAATATCCCTTTTTATTTTGTTCTAAATTCGATTTTTGAATGGAATATCAGATGATGAGACAAAATATTTTTGAAAACAGAAAAAGACAAACACCAAAAATGACGTTTGTCTTCGTTCTGA
>NZ_WIJK01000057.1 GCF_009496285.1 Streptococcus mitis | reverse complement strand
CTTCCAAACGGAACCAAAGCAACAGCAACAGCTGACCAAGATGGTAACTTCAGTGTTCCAGTTAGCGGTTTGGAAGAAGGTAAAACAGTATCTGTAACAGCGACAGATGACGCAGGTAACACATCAGATGCGACAACAGCAACCGTAGCGAAAGCCGATGATAAGACAGCTCCAGCAGCCCCAGTTGTGAACCCAGTTAAAGCAGGTGACACAGCAGTAACAGGTACAGCTGAAGCAGGTTCAACCGTCGAAGTCACTCTTCCAAATGGTGATAAAGTATCAGCTAAAGCTGACCAAGATGGCAACTTCAGTGTTCCAGTTAGCGGTTTGGAAGAAGGTAAGACAGTCTCAGTAACAGCGACAGATGACGCAGGTAACACATCAGATGCGACAACAGTAACCGTAGCGAAAGCCGATGATAAGACAGCACCAGCAGCCCCAGTTGTGAACGATGTTAAAGAAGGTGATAAAGCTGTTTCAGGAACAGCAGAACCAGGAACAATCGTTGAAATCACTCTTCCAAATAGTGAAACAGTTACTGTTACTACAAATGAAGCTGGTCTCTTCTATCTTCCAGTTATGGGCTTGAAAGCTGGTGATAAAGTGACTGCCGTAGCAAAAGATGCATCAGGCAATACATCAACTCCAACAGAGAAAACAGTTGGTAAAGGTGATGGTAAGGATGCGGATAATGTTAAAGTACCAGCTCTTACTCCAGTAGTAGATCCTAACAACTTGACAGATGCAGAAAAAGCTAAAGTAGCTGAAGAAGTTAAGAAAGCTAACCCAACTGCGACAGATGTTAAAGTTAACAATGACGGATCAGTATCTGTAACTTACCCAGATGGATCAGTGGCGACATTAACACCAGTGAAGACAGTTAAAGAGTCTGAAGCAAATGGAGCTAAAGTACCAGCTCTTACTCCAGTAGTAGATCCTAACAACTTGACAGATGCAGAAAAAGCTAAAGTAGCTGAAGAAGTTAAGAAAGCTAACCCAACTGCGACAGATGTTAAAGTTAACAATGACGGA
>NZ_WIJK01000056.1 GCF_009496285.1 Streptococcus mitis | reverse complement strand
ATCCACCAGGAACTAAGGTAGAAATCCCAGGTGAAGATGGTCCAATCACTGTTGAAATCGGTCAAGATGGTAAAGGTAAAGTACCAAATGACAAACTTCCTAAGAAAGATGTCCCAGGTACAGGTAAAGTAACCGAACCTAACAAGAAACCATCACAACCAGTAGATGTAACAACACCAGCTCGTAAGACTCCAACAGTAGATGTTGAACAAGATCCTAATACAGGTGACGTTACAGTAACACCTAAGAAACCAGATGGCTCAACATACCCACCAGGAACTAAGGTAGAAATCCCAGGTAAAGATGGAAACCCAATCATCGTTACAATCGATGAAGACGGTAAAGGTAAAGTACCAAACAGTGACCTACCAGACGGTAAAGTTCCAGGTACAGCTAAGATTACTGAACCAGGTAAACCAACAGTTGAAGTTCCAGTAGAAACTCCAGCTAAGGTAACACCAGAAACACCAACAACTGAAACACCAAGCGAGATTGAAATCACACGCAAACCAAATGGTGATGCGATTGTAACGCCTAAGAAACCAGATGGTTCAACATACCCACCAGGAACTAAGGTAGAAATTCCAGGTGAAGATGGAACAACAATCACAGTAACAATCGGTGACAATGGATCAGGTGAAGTACCAAATGACAAGCTTCCTAAGAAAGATGTCCCAGGTACAGGAACAGTAACCGAACCTAATAAAAAACCATCACAACCAGTAGATGTAACAACACCAGCTTGTAAGACACCAACACTAGATGTTGAACAAGATCCTAAGACAGGTGACGTTACAGTAACACCTAAGAAACCAGATGGCTCAACATACCCACCAGGAACTAAGGTAGAAATCCCAGGTAAAGATGGTAACCCAATCACAGTCACAATCGGTGAAGACGGTAAAGGTACAGTACCAAACAGTGAATTACCAGACGGTAAAGTACCAGGTACAGGTAAGATTACAGAACCAGGTCAACCAGCAGTTGAAGTTCCAGTAGAAACTCCAGCTAAGGTAACACCAGAAACACCAGTAACT
>NZ_WIJK01000055.1 GCF_009496285.1 Streptococcus mitis | reverse complement strand
AAAACCAACAGATGCAGATAAGAACGAGCCAACACCAAAAGCTCAAACTGTAGATAAAGGAACTGAACCAAAAGCAGAAGATTCAATCGGTAACTTGAAAGATCTTCCTAAGGGTACAACAGTAGCCTTCAAGGATCCAGTAGATACAACAACACCAGGTGAAAAACCTGCGACAGCAGTTGTAACTTACCCAGATGGTTCTAAGGAAGAAGTTCCAGTTAAAGTAACTGTTACAGACCCAAGTTCAAAACCAACAGATGCAGATAAGAACACTCCAGTAGCGAAAGATCAAACTGTTAAACCAGGAGATAAACCATCTGCTAAAGATTCAATCGGTAATGTAGGTGATCTTCCAGAAGGAACAACAGTAGAGTTCAAGACACCAGTAGACACAACTACCCCAGGTGACAAAGACGCTACAGTCGTTGTAACATACCCAGATGGATCTAAGGATGAAGTACCAGTTAAAGTAACTGTAAAAGATCCAGAGAAGACATCTGATGCAGACAACAACACTCCAACAGCGAAAGATCAAACTGTTAAACCAGGAGATAAACCATCTGCCAAAGATTCAATCGGCAATGTAGGTGATCTTCCAGAAGGAACAACAGTAGAGTTCAAGACACCAGTAGACACAACTACCCCAGGTGACAAAGACGCTACAGTCGTTGTGACATACCCAGATGGATCTAAGGATGAAGTACCAGTTAAAGTAACTGTAAAAGATCCAGAGAAGACATCTGATGCAGACAAGAACACTCCAACAGCGAAAGATCAAACTGTTAAACCAGGAGATAAACCATCTGCCAAAGATTCAATCGGTAATGTAGGTGATCTTCCAGAAGGAACAACAGTAGAGTTCAAGACACCAGTAGACACAACTACCCCAGGTGACAAAGACGCTACAGTCGTTGTGACATACCCAGATGGATCTAAGGATGAAGTACCAGTTAAAGTAACTGTAAAAGATCCAGAGAAGACATCTGACGCAGACAAGAACACTCCAACAGGTAAAGATCAAACTGTTAAACCAGGAGATAAACCATCTGCTAAAGATTCAATCGGTAATGTCGGAGATCTTCCTAAGGGCACAACAGTAGAGTTCAAGACACCAGTAGACACAACTACACCAGGTGATA
>NZ_WIJK01000054.1 GCF_009496285.1 Streptococcus mitis | reverse complement strand
AGCAGATTCTAAGGGCGTTCAAGAACCAGCAGCTAAGACACCAGTTCAAAACACATCAGCCTTAACTCAACCAGAAAAAGATGCCGTTAAGAAAGCAGTAGAAGACGCTAACCCAACAGCAACTAAGGTTGAAGTAGGAAACGATGGATCAGCAACTGTAACGTTCCCAGATGGAACAACAGCAACCCTAACAGGCGATAAGACTGTTAAGGAAGCTGATGATAAGACAGCACCAGATGCCCCAGTTGTGAACCCAGTTAAGGCTGGTGACACAGCAGTAACCGGTACAGCCGAAGCAGGTTCAACAGTTGAAGTAACCCTTCCAGATGGCACTAAAGCCTCAGCAACAGCTGACCAAGATGGCAACTTCAGCGTTCCAGTCAGCGGTTTGGAAGAAGGTCAAACAGTCTCTGTTACAGCGAAAGACGCTTCAAACAATACATCAACTCCAACTACAGCAACTGTAGCGAAAGCTGATGATAAGACAGCACCAGATGCCCCAGTTGTGAACCCAGTTAAAGCAGGTGACACAGCAGTAACCGGTACAGCCGAAGCAGGTTCAACAGTTGAAGTAACCCTTCCAGATGGCACTAAAGCCTCAGCAACAGCTGATCAAGATGGCAACTTTAGTGTTCCAGTTAGCGGTTTGGAAGAAGGTAAAACAGTATCTGTAACAGCGACAGATGACGCAGGTAACACATCAGATGCGACAACTGCAACTGTAGCGAAAGCCGATGATAAGACAGCACCAGCAGCACCAGTTGTGAACCCAGTTAAAGCAGGTGATACTGCTGTAACAGGTACAGCCGAAGCAGGTTCAACAGTAGAAGTCACTCTTCCAAACGGAACCAAAGCAACAGCAACAGCTGACCAAGATGGTAACTTCAGTGTTCCAGTTAGCGGTTTGGAAGAAGGTAAAACAGTATCTGTAACAGCGACAGATGACGCAGGTAACACATCAGATGCGACAACAGCAACCGTAGCGAAAGCCGATGATAAGACAGCTCCAGCAGCTCCAGTTGTGAACCCAGTTAAAGCAGGTGATACTGCTGTAACAGGTACAGCCGAAGCAGGTTCAACAGTAGAAGTAACCCTTCCAAACGGAACCAAAGCAACAGCAACAGCTGACCAAGATGGTAACTTCAGTGTTCCAGTTAGCGGTTTGGAAGAAGGTAAAACAGTATCTGTAACAGCGACAGATGACGCAGGTAACACATCAG
>NZ_WIJK01000053.1 GCF_009496285.1 Streptococcus mitis | reverse complement strand
GGCTCATTGTCAACTGTAGTGGGTTGAATAAAAACTAACATCTGGAGAGGACAATTGATGTCCTCTTCATTTTTATATTCAGAGCGATGAAAATTCGTTTCTTAAAGTTGTCAAAGTTCCGAAATCCAAAGGCATTTCGTTTGATAAGTTTAACGAGATTATTGGTCGCTTCCAATTTGGCGTTGGAATAGGGTAGTTGAAGGGCGTTGACAATTTTCTCTTTGTCCTTGAGAAATGTCTTAAAGACAGTCTGAAAAAGAGGATGAACCTGTTTAAGATTGTCCTCAATGAGTCCGAAAAATTTGTCTGGCTCCTTGTTCTGAAAGTGAAAAAGCAAGAGCTGATAGAGATTATAGTGGTGTCTCAAGTCTTCTGAATAGCTCAAAAGCTTGTCTAGAATCTCCTTATTTGTTAAGTGCATGCGAAAAGTAGGGCGATAAAAACGTTTATCACTTAGTTTACGACTATCCTGTTGAATGAGCTTCCAGTAGCGCTTGATAGCTTTGTATTCATGGGATTTTCTATCAAATTGATTCATGATTTGAACACGGACACGACTCATAGCACGGCTAAGATGTTGCACAATGTGAAAACGATCTAGAACGATTTTAGCATAAGGAAAAAGCTGTTTAGCCAAGTTATAGTAAGGACTAAACATATCCATAGTAATGATTTTCACCTGACAGCGAACCGCTCTATCGTAGCGAAGAAAGTGATTGCGGATGATAGCTTGTGTTCTGCCTTCAAGAACAGTGATGATGTTGAGATTATCAAAATCTTGTGCAATAAAGCTCATCTTTCCCTTAGTAAAGGCGTACTCGTCCCAAGACATAATCTCTGGAAGACGAGAAAAATCATGCTTAAAGTGAAAGTCATTGAGTTTACGAATGACAGTTGAAGTTGAAATGGATAGCTGATGGGCAATATCAGTCATAGAAGTCTTTTCAATTAACTTTTGCGCAATTTTTTGGTTGATAATACGAGGAATTTGATGATTCTTCTTGACGATAGAAGTCTCAGCGACCATCATTTTCGAGCAATGATAGCACTTGAATCGACGCTTTCTAAGGAGGATTCTAGTAGGCATACCAGTTGTTTCAAGATAAGGAATTTTCGACGGTTTTTGGAAGTCATATTTCTTCATTTGACATCCGCACTCAGGGCAAGATGGAGCCTCATAATCCAGTTTAGCGCTGATTTCTTTGTGAGTATCCATATTGATGATATCTACAATCTTGATGTTTGGGTCTTTAATATCAAGGAGTTTTGTGATAAAATGTAATTGTTCCATATGAATCTTTCTAATGAGTTGTTTTGTCGCTTTTCATTATAGGTCATATGGGACTTTTTTTCTACAACAAAATAGGCTCCATAATATCTATAGGGGATTTAACCACTACAAATATTATAGAGCC
>NZ_WIJK01000052.1 GCF_009496285.1 Streptococcus mitis | reverse complement strand
TCAGATTGAAGACAAAGTCCTTGGAAGTCCAGTTTCTAAGGGCTTTTCTTTGTGTAAAGTCGTATAATAGAGGTAAGAAAAGTTGTGAGGTGTTCCCTATGTTTCACAAAGAAAAACCTGATTATAACCGTAAGCAATATGGTTTCTATACAATAGACGAATTGGTCCCCAAAGATCACTTTCTTCGACAAGTAGATTCAAAGGTTGATTTTGACTTTATTTATGATTTGGTAGAAAATACCTATAGCCCAGATAATGGTCGTCCTAGTCTTGATCCCGTCATGCTAGTCAAAATTCCTTTGATTAAATGTTTTTATGGCATTCGTTCCATGCGCCAAACCATGAAAGATATTGAAGTAAATGTGGCCTATCGTTGGTTTCTTGGACTAACTTTAGATGATAAGGTCCCTCATTTTACTACCTATGGAAAGAATTACAGCCGTCGTTTTCAAGATAAAGAACTCATTTCTGAGATTTTTTCCCAAGTTCTCAGCCAAGCTTTGTATGCTGGCTTAATTGATCCTTCTGAAATATTTGTGGATGGTACCCATATCAAAGCGGCGGCTAATAGTCACAAGTATCGTAAGGAAATGGTAGACCAACAAGCTAAATTTATGAGTGAACAATTGGCAGTTGAGATTGATTTAGATAGGAAAAAACACGAAAAAAAGTCCTTAAAGCCCGCAAAAGAAAGTGAGGCCAAGGAAAAGAAGATCTCAACAACAGATCCCGAGTGTGGTTGGTTTCACAAGGGCGAACACAAGGAAGTATTTGCCTATTCTGCTCAAGTTGCTTGTGATAAGCATGGTTGGGCCTTAGCTTATACGGTTGAAGCAGGAAATGTTCATGATAGTCAGGCCTTCCCTGCCCTATTTTCAAAGTTAGAGCCTTTCTCCCCACACTATATTATTGCGGATTCAGGTTACAAGACACCAGCTATTGCCCATTATTTATTAGAACGTAACATCATCCCTGTCTTTCCTTATACTCGTCCAAAGGGAGTAAAGGGAAACTTAAGACCTAGTAATTTTGTTTATGATGCAAGCCATGATTGTTATGTCTGTCCAGAAAATCAAGTACTAAACTATCGCACGACCACTCGAGAAGGCTACCGTGAGTATAAGAGTAATCCAAAAGTATGTGTTGCCTGTCCTTTATTATCCGTTTGTACCCAAAGCAAGAATTTTCAAAAAGTAGTAACGAGACATGTCTGGAAAGATGCCCTTGAATTTTGTGAGGAAATTCGCCACCAAAGAGAAATGAAAGAGCTCTATAAGAAGCGCAAAGAAACAATTGAACGACTCTTTGGGACGGCTAAGGAGTACCATAATTTGAGATACACTAGAGAGAAAGGAAAGTCCAAAATGCAGGATCAGGTTGGGCTTACTTTGGCGTGTTTAAATATCAAAAAATTAGTGAAATGGATAGGGTATGTCCCTTTTTATTTTTCTCAAATACAGATTTTTGAATGGAATATCAGATGATGAGACAAACTATTTTTGAAAAAAGAAAAAGACAAACGCCAAAAATAACGTTTGTCTTCGTTCTGA
>NZ_WIJK01000051.1 GCF_009496285.1 Streptococcus mitis | reverse complement strand
CTTATATTTCCAGATTCCCTTTTAGAATTTTGCCAAGAACCTGATCATATTTTTCAAAAAAAACTGATGGATCTGATGATGGATCAAGTTAAAAATTTTGAATCAGGTTTTAAAGGCTACCTCACAAATGAAATTAAAAACTTCCCCGAAGTAACTTATAATATTAAATCTCAAAAATTTATAGACAAATTAATAAAATCTGGAGTTTATAATACTGATGAATATTGTAACTTCATCCTGTCATTTAATTATACTCATCTCCCTAATAGTACTGACTTCTTTAACTCCAGAGGAGGTAATAATGTTCATGGAACATTATTAGATAATATAATTTTAGGAATAGATCATCATGACTATCAAGAATTTATGGAGTTCACTAAAACATTCCGTATTATGTCCGAACTCCCACAAGAACCTTTAAAAATTTATGATAATTCTATAGACATCATTAAATTTTACTGACATTCATTAGGTAAAGCCGATTACTCTTATTTCGTTTCAATATTCGATGCCTTTAATATATATAATTCTGATATAGTACTAAAGTTTTATTATGACGACTTCGATTGTCGCTCCCATAAAAAAGAACAAGTTGAAAGAGTTTATAAACTTATCAATCACTATGGAGAAACTTTTGATAATAAAGATCATGGGCAAAATCTACTTCATAAGCTAGTGCTAGAAAAAAGAATTTATGTGTTGAAGATGGAAGATGATGTTTGGTATAGTTAGAGTACTACTTAAAGTTATATAAAATGCACCTATTAGGAATATTTGTGATCAAAGAATTTCTTCATTTGCTGAATGTATTCATAAAGATATTGCATTTGGTTTAAAATAATTTGAATTAAAGGAAAAGATAATGAGAGTTAAAAACATTAGTTGCAATTTTTTTAATAAAGATTTGAATATAGAATTTAATGATAGTTCAAATCATGAAAGTAATACTTATAGCTTGATATTAGGAAATAATGGTTCAGGAAAAAGTACGCTATTTGAAGCTATTTTGAGTTACTATTCGAAAGAGTATACTCGCAAAGATATTAAATGTGAATTAAATGTTGAAGGGAAAATAAAAAAAATTATTTTATCAACTTATTCTCCCTATGATAGGATTAGGGCTCAAGTTTCCAGAAAGAGAAGCAGAGTTTTTTACGAACTTGGAGTTGATAATCAACGTGAAATTTTTGAAGGGGTGGAGGTAATTTATCCCAGTCATTCCTTTAATGAAATTCTTTCATTAGCTAGCAGTTCTTATTTTAAATGTAAGATGAACAATATAGCCCATTTTTCAAAAGTTGAAAAAGAAATATCAAAGTTAATTGGGTTTGATAATGAGTCAATTTATCTATTAATTCAATCTATAAACCAAGCAAAGATTTCAAATTTGTATGCTCAGTCAAGATTTGTTGATGATCCTATCTTACTTGAACTAATCAAAAAACGATTGAAGTATTCTGACCTAGGAGCTGATTCGATAACAAAGAACATAGAGGATATATATGACAAAAAAAATAAAATAATTTCAGATTTAATTATGGAAAATCAGAATGACCGTCTTTTTGCTAAATAT
>NZ_WIJK01000050.1 GCF_009496285.1 Streptococcus mitis | reverse complement strand
CTTTTATAAAGCACTTATAATTGAAAATATCTCCCACCTCAAATTCCTTTAAAATTCCAATAATTTCTTCACTAGAAATATTACAATAAATAAATTCTAAAAATGTGCTTTTATCTTTAGCATTGTCAATCTTAGATAGATCCACTCTAACTTGCTTAAAATAACTCTTTCTAGCTCCATGGGAAAATTTTTGCTTGAGTAATCTATTAAAATATCTGTGGTATCTATTTTCAATATCCGATTCTATGAATTCTTTCAATCTTCCATCAGTATTTTTGTTGATAAATATAGTTGTTTTAGCCACTTTTAAGCTAAATTTCAAAAGAAAGATAAACAAAATCAATAGGAAACCAATTATAGCCTGCCAAATATATTGATAATGAATACCTGCAGATGCATTAAATTTAACTATAAGAGGAATAATAATTGATAGCAACAAAGAACCAATGAACTCCCAACTATTTGTTAAATGATACCAAACATTGCTGTCTGTTAAAAAATCCATTTTTTGATAGCCTAAGTAAGTCCCTTTTTCTTTATTGTCATAACCAACCATAAATTGTAAAAATCCAACATAAACTCCGTAACACGACCATATAGCTAAGACTACAGAAAATACGGATGCTATATCTAAATCATCACTTTCAAGATTAAATAATGAAATTTTATATTGATAACATAACCAATAAATATAACTCACGATTGAGAAAAATAATATATGAGAAAAATATTTGATTTTATCACCTGAAATTAATTCATCTATAAAGATTGTAAACCTAAGTCGCCCAAAAAATCTTAGAATATAGGACAATACAAAAATAATTATTGGAGAATATAGAATTAATTTTTCAAACAAGCAAAACACCCCTTCTTTTTTCTAATTAATAATGATTATACCTAATATATATGATAAATCTGATTTGAAACAAGGCACCTGAAACTTTCGCAATTTGATAAAGGACAAGCAATATCAGTTCAATTACTGCAATGATCAAAAGACTTTGTAGAATTAGTTACAACAACTTGAATATCTTTCTAGGATAAGTGCTTACGGTAATAATCAGTTTGTTCCTTGTCGATTTCGTCTAATTAACTAGCTAAATCAAGATATTCTTCTTTTGTAACCTCCTCTAAGTCTGGAAAGCCATTATCACGGGTTGTGATGATGACCTCTAATTGACTGATTATTTCTCGTTTTGAAAAACTAACATCAAGGAGTTCATCTTCATACTGTTCCTTTAAATCTTGGTAGTCAGAACTATCCTCTGAACTTGTAAAACCTTGTGCCACCCATTCTTCTAGTTGATAACGTATTTCTTCTATCGTTTTGACCATAATCTAGTCTCATTTTGTAATTTCTTAACTTCATTTTACCGCGTTCAAAAATATTTGTCAGCGTTTTTCTTATATCTCAAGTGCTATTTGTTGATCTTTGTCTAGTGTATCTTCACTAAACTTGGCCAAATACGCATATATTTCCTCAATTTCTGCTTCTTTTTCAACTAAGGGAGCTAAAACTTCATAAAAGAGACGGTATCTGGTAAGGGCACGATAAAACTATTGACTTCTCTTATAGTTTGTAGTTAATGACTACATTTTATCATAATTATCCACATAGAAAAAGAGGATCTAAAGTCCTCTCAGATTGAAGACAAAGTCCTTGGAAGTCCAGTTTCTAAGGGCTTTTCTTTGTGTAAAGTCGTATAATAGAGGTAAGAAAAGTTGTGAGGTGTTCCCTATGTTTCACAAAGAAAAACCTGATTATAA
>NZ_WIJK01000004.1 GCF_009496285.1 Streptococcus mitis | reverse complement strand
TTATAATCAGGTTTTTCTTTGTGAAACATAGGGATTACCTCACAACTCTTCTTACCTCTATTATACGACTTTACACAAAGAAAAGCCCTTAGAAACTTGACTTCCAAGGACTTTGTCTTCAATCTGACTCTTTATCAAGACAACCTTGATAAAGAGTTTTTGTGACAAAATTTTATTTTTTAATCTAGGGAAGATTCATTGTTAGTGGGTTGCCCCACCCACTAATTTTATGTCCTTATCTTTATAATCTACGATAGCACCAATCGCAGCTTCGATACCTCTGACGATATCAGGTAAACTCATAGATGCTGTATTAGGTTTATTGATCACCTGTTCTGTCATATAAGGAATATGCATAAAACCTGCTCTCATATGTGGAAACTTTTTATCTGCTAAATAGAGAGCCTGGTACATCAAATGATTACAAACAAAGGTTCCTGCTGTATTGGACACTGTAGCTGGTAGCCCTTCCTCTTTTACAGCTTGTACCATTGCTTTAATAGGGAGTGTGCTAAAATAGGCAGCTTCTCCATCTAGTCGAATAGGTGTGTCTATCGGCTGATTTCCTTGGTTATCTGGAATTCTAGCATCATCTTGATTGATAGCGACTCTCTCAGGTGTTAGACTCGCTCTTCCACCTGCCTGGCCGATGCAGAACACTACATCTGGCTGATATCGTTCAATTTCTGTTTCTAAAATCTCTGCTGATTTATAAAAGACCGTTGGGATTTCTGCCCAATAAACCTCAGCCCCATGGATTTCTTTCGGTAATAATTTAACAGCTTCCAAGGCTGGATTAACCTTTTCACCACCAAAAGGATCAAAACCTGTAACTAATATTTTCATTTTATTTCCTTTGCTAAAATGCCAAAAAGTACATCAAAAATACATGTATGATAATCATGATAATAGCTACTCCTACTTGCGCTTTGATAACGCCATTTGGATCTTTCATATCCAAAAGTACTACAGGTAAGGTATTGAAATTGGCAGCCATTGGGCTTAATAAAGTTCCACAACAACCTGCTGTCATAGCAAGAGCACCTGCCACGATTGGATCAGCTCCCAAGGCAAATACAAAGGGAACACCAATTCCAGCAGTAATAACAGTAAAGGCAGCAAAGGCGTTACCCATTATCATGGAGAATAGAACCATCCCAAGGACATAAGCTACCACACCCATAAAACGACTGCCCGATGGAACTAAACCACTTATCAAGTGAGAAATCAGGTCTCCAACTCCTGCTACGGTAAATATTGCCCCTAAAGCACCTAAAAGTTGAGGCACAATCCCACTGGTTGAAACTTGTTGCACCATGCGATTGTTTTCTGCTAACAAACTTCTAGGAGAACTCTTAGTAATCAATAAAAGAGAGATGGTTGCGAAAAATGCAGCAAGACTGATAGCAATCTTACTAAACTCAGGGATCATTTTTGCTAATACCAAAGCAATCAAAGCCATTAACATGACTGGAATAAAAATTTTATTCTTTAGTCGTTTAGCTTCAATATTTGCCTTGACTTCATCCAGAGACGGTAAGGTGCCGATACGAACCTGTTTAAAGAGAGTTAGCAGGGCTAATAGCACTACGATAACTCCAATACAGACAGAAGGTAGATAGGAACCACCGATAAAACTGATGCCCAATAAAGCCCAAAACCCAGCCGTTCCACATCGAACTGGGTTTGTTTTGTCTTTATAGCTACAATAGGCCGTGTGAAGGAATTGACAACCAATCACAATATAGGTCAACTCTAATAACTGTCTTGCTAGATTGGTCATTCTTCTTTCCCTTTACTAACCTTATTTGCTAGCAGTTTTCTATCAAACAGGTAATTGTAAATCCCAACTATAAATAGGGCAATTCCTGCAACTATAAGCGAAGCTGAAGCAATTCCTGCATAATTACTTTCGTAACCTAATTGGTCCAGTGTGCCCCCTATCAAGAGGACACCACCTGCACCAACGAAAGTGTTTTGAGCAAAGAAATTTGCGAAATTATCATTTGCTGCTGCACGCGCTTTTAGCGCTTCGCTCTCCTGCTCCGTTAATTTTCTACCTAATTGTGACTCTGCTGCTGCTTGTCCCATGGGTTCAACCAAAGGCCTTACAAACTGCGAATGTCCTCCTAGACGAATGGCAAAGAAACCATCGAGTTCCCGAAAAAAGAAATACACTGTATAAAAACTTCCAACTGTTAGTCCCTTTATCTTTTGAATCAAGTCAATCGAACGTTGCTTGAGGCCAAAAGTTTCAGATAAACCTACTAGTGGCAAGGTTACCATAAAAATCGTCAGAACTCGTTGATTACTAAATTCTTTTCCCAAAATTTCCAAGAACTCAACAAGAGAAACTCCAGAAACTAGAGCTGTAACTAAACTAGCTAAGACTACCGTTGCAATGGTATCTAATTTATAGACAAAACCAATCACAATGATAAATATCCCTATTAGTTTAATCCATTCCATATAGGCCCCTTTATTCCAAAAGTACTAGTCTGTTTTATTTGACATGACTTTCTAATTCTTTTTGGTATTTATTGTTTGATTCCAATTTTTCTTTTTGCCATTTTTCAAGAGCTGCTTGATATTCTTTAGCAGTTACAATCTCTTTTTGCAATTTCATTCCCTTGAAGATGTATGGATCACCCTTAATACCTACTTGTGAGTATGGTTTAGAGAATGGAACGACATTGCTGACAACTGGTGAACCACCTGATGAAGCTGTTGGCATCAAGAGAGAACTATCAGTAAGCCAAGCTTGAGCTTTAGCATATTTTTCATATCTCTTATCTAAGTCATTTTTCTCAGAAACTGCATCATCCAAGAGTTTCTTATATTCGTCCAAACCTAGTTGAGCTACTACTTCCTTGTCTTTTCCTTTAGTAATACCAAGGTGTTTCATAGCGGAACCAGTCTTAGGATCCATAATATTGAGATAACTTGCTGGGTCTTGATAGCTTGGAGCCCATCCAGTACTGTTCAAGTCATAGTCTTTTTGAGCAGGAACACGCGCTTGAGATGTAATGCTTTCCTTCTCGTTATCAGTCATCTGAAGAACATCGATCACGACATTTTCAGAACCAAGAGTTGACTCGATTGATTGCTTGAAGGAATTGCTTTGTTGAACGGCAATGGTATCTGTCTGTTCAACTGGGACATCCAAGTGAATTGGGAAGGTTACACCTTTTGCTTCCAATTCTTTCTTAGCTTTTTCAAATGAAGCTTTGGCTTTGTCAGGATTGTAGATGGTATCTTTTCCGTCTACAAGCTCAACACCTTTCCATTGGTCTCCATAGTTGACCAATTCTTTTTGAGCAATATCACCAAAGTTTTTACCACCAGATTGAACGAAATTGTCTGGTACTAAGCTATTACGAATAATCTTATCTGCACCATCTTCACCGTTAAGCTGGGCAGCATAAGAATGACGGTTGAAGGCAAAGTTGATGGCTTGACGGAAGTCCTTGTTCAACATCGCTTCTTTTGTAGAAGTTTTCTGTTCTTCACTTGTTTTCGCTGTCTTATTGAAAGATTGACGGTTTACGTTAAAGGTAAAGTAGTAACTAGTTGAATCCTGTGGACTATATGTAATTTTATCCCCGTATTGCTCCAAAGTAGAAGCAAAGTTTGAGCTACTTGGGAAGAGGCGAGCTGTTGTGTAAACACCCGAAGAGAAGCTACGGATCAAGGATTCTTGGTCTGATCCATCATAGTAAGTTAATTTAACTTTCTCGATTTTAACCTTCTCTTTATCCCAATAATTTGGATTCTTTTCATATTCGATTAAAGATTTTGAAGTCAATGTCTTCAAAATATATGGACCGTTATAAAGAATACCAGCTGGACTGACCGTTCCATAATTTTTACCAGAAGCTTTGAGGAATTCTTCATTTACTGGCAACATAGTTGCTGAAGTTACTTTTGAATTCCAGAAAGTTTCAGGTGCGTTTAGAGTGTACTCAACAGTATAATCATCCACTGCCTTAACTCCAACTGTTGAGAAGTCGTTCGTCTCACCAGTCATATATTCATTCAAGCCCTTAATTGAGTTTTGAATAAGAGTGACACCGTCTGATTTGCCATCAGCTACGTGTTTCAACCCTGTAACAAAATCATGCGCAGTTACTTCAGCGTATTCTTCACCTTCTGACGTGTACCATTTAACCCCTTTACGAAGTTTATAAGTATAAGTCAAACCGTCTTGTGAGACACTCCAATCCTCAGCGAGGGAAGGAATCAAATTCCCATATTCATCGTTTTCCAACAAACCATCAACAACGTTACCGATGATATCAGTTGTTGAAGTACGAGTTGCGATACTGTAGTCCAAAGATGATGGGTCTACTCCATAGACATAAGAGAAAGTTGTAGGCGCATCTGCTTCCTTGTCAGCTTTACCACAAGCTACAAGAAGGACTGCTGTACTCAGGACCACTCCTGCTGTTAACATCCACTTTTTCGTTTTCATAAAGATCTCCTTTAATAATTTTTAATCTACTTTTACAATCCAACCTTCTGGTGCTTCAATGTCACCAAATTGAATACCTGTCAATTCATCATATAGTTTACGAGTCACTGGACCAACCTCTGTTTCACTGTAGAAAACGTGGAAGTCATCACCATGTTGGATTCCTCCAATTGGTGAGATAACTGCCGCAGTACCGCAGGCACCTGCTTCTACAAATCGATCCAGACTATCAATTGGTACATCTCCCTCAACAGGCTTCAAGCCCAAACGATGCTCTGCCAAGTAAAGCAATGAGTACTTGGTAATCGATGGCAAGATTGATGGACTCAGTGGGGTTACAAACTCATTATCAGCTGTAATTCCAAAGAAGTTTGCTGAACCAACTTCTTCAATCTTAGTATGGGTTGATGGGTCTAGATAAATAACATCTGAGAAATGACGGGATTTAGCCATTTTTCCTGGCAAAAGACTAGCTGCATAGTTCCCACCGACCTTGGCAGCCCCTGTTCCATTTGGTGCAGCACGGTCATACTCATCTTGAATCAAGAAGTTTGTTGGAACCAATCCACCCTTAAAGTAATTTCCAACTGGCATCGCAAAGATGGTAAAAATATACTCCTCAGCTGGTTTTACCCCAATGATATCTCCAACACCAATCAAGAGTGGACGAAGATAAAGGGTTCCACCAGTTCCATAAGGTGGTACATATTCCTCATTAGCACGAACAACGGCTTTACAAGCCTCTACAAACATTTCTGTTGGAACTTGTGGCATCAAGAGACGATCACAGGTACGTTGCAGACGTTTAGCGTTTTCATCTGGACGGAAGAGTTGAATACTGCCATCCTTTGTACGATAGGCTTTCAATCCTTCAAATGCTTGTTGTCCATAGTGAAGGCTTGGAGATGATTCTGAAATATGCAAGGTTGCATCTTCTGTTAATTCTCCTTGAGACCATTGTCCATTTTTAAAATTAGCGATATAACGATAAGGTAGTTTCATATAGGAAAAACCGAGATTTTCCCAATCGATCGTAACTGTCATGACAATCTCCTTTATTCTAATCAAGCTCTGTGTTCTATTCTACACTATTCTCCTAAAAATTCAAGTATTATTTGTAATTTTCTGAAAATTTTACTTATAAAAAATCAGTCACTAGGACCGATTTTTAATTTTCTTTGTCTTCTTTAAAGATTTCTTTGAGATAAGCATCAAAAACTTCTTCATCAGAAATGCTATCTGAGATAAAGCTTCCATTGCTTGTACGTTCTGATAGATTCAAATCTTGTAGGATTGATTCGTAAATCGTTCCATTATTTGATTGAATCACAAGTGTTTGTTCTCCATCTTCTACTTCTGTACTAAAGAGATCTCCAACAAATCCTTGTTCTGAGACCGCTCCAGCCAAGAATACGCGATGGGGTTTACTCTTTAATTCTCTCAAGACTTGAAGGCCACGATTGGCACGACTGGTTGCTGGAATTTCCTCTGTTGAAACACGTTTCAAGCTTCCACGTTGCGTCAAAAGATAGAAAGATGAAGTATTGCAGATAAAGGCTGCTTGTATCACATCATCTGCTTTCAAGTTCATGGCTTTGACACCTGCAGCTTTGGCACCAATAACTGGCACTTCTTCGATGTTAAAGCGGAGGGCATAACCGTTTCGACTGATCAACAGAACATCATCCAATTTAATCGGAGCTACTGCTACAATCTGGTCAGTATCATTTTTCAACTTAGCGTACTTGACAGATTTAGAACGATAGGTTCTCCATGGAGAGAATTCTTTGCGTTCTACCCGTTTGATTTGTCCAAGTCGTGTTGCTGCAAAATAAGTTGTCGCATCATCAAATTGATCCACAACTTCTACATAGAGCACTTCTTCATTGGTTTCAAAGTTTGTAATAGACTGGCTCAAATGCTCTCCGATATCCTTCCAACGAATATCTGCCAACTCATGGACTGGTCGATAAATGACATTCCCAAGCGTTGTAAAGATTAAAAGATGCTGGGTAGTTTTCACATTTTGAACGAATAGCAATCGGTCATCATCCCGTTTACCAATTTCTTCTAAGGTTGAAGCTGCAAAGGAACGAGGGCTAGTACGCTTGATATAACCTGCCCTAGTCACGCTGACATAAGTATCTTCTTCAGCAATCAGACTTGCTGTATCAATCTCAATGACTTTAGCTGTATCTTCTAAAGTACTCAATCGAGGTGTCGCAAATTTCTTCTTGACCTCACGAAGCTCTTTTTTCATGAGATTGTACATAGTTCGTTCATCACCGATGATAGCTGCAAGCATGGCAATCTTTTCACGGAGTTCTGCTTCTTCTTCTTGCAAGACAACAACGTCTGTATTGGTCAAACGATACAATTGCAAGGTAACAATGGCCTCAGCCTGTTCTTCTGTAAAATCATAGCTGACCTTGAGGTTTTCCTTAGCGTCAGCCTTGTTCTCAGAAGCACGGATAAGGGCAATAACTTCATCCAGGATAGAGATGACACGAATCAAACCTTCCACGATATGGAGACGTTTTTCAGCCTTTTCCTTGTCAAAGCGAGAACGCGCCAAAATCACTTCACGACGGTGGGCAATATAGCTAGACAAGATTGGTACAATCCCAACCTGACGAGGGGTGAAATTGTCAATCGCAACCATATTGAAATTGTAGTTGATTTGTAGGTCAGTATACTTGAAAAGATAGTTAAGAACAAGCTCGGTATTCGCATCTTTCTTAAGTTCAATAGCGATGCGAAGACCATCACGGTCAGACTCATCACGAACCTCAGCGATACCTGCCACCTTGTTATTGACACGAACTTCATCGATTTTCTTGACTAAGTTAGCCTTATTAATCTCATAGGGAATCTCAGTGATAACGATTTGTTCCTTACCACCTTTAAGCTTCTCAATTTCCGTTTTGGAACGAACAACCACGCGCCCTTTACCAGTTTCATAGGCCTTTTTGATTTCATCACGGCCTTGGATAATCGCACCTGTAGGGAAATCCGGCCCAGGCAAGAATTCCATCAACTTATCAACCTTGGCAGTCGGATGGTCAATCATATAAACCGTAGCATCAATGACCTCAGCCAAATTATGCGGCGGAATATCTGTGGCATAACCAGCTGAAATCCCAGTTGAACCATTGACTAAAAGGTTTGGAAAGGCTGCTGGTAAGACAGTTGGCTCTTTCTCGGTATCGTCAAAGTTCCAAGCAAAGGGAACTGTCTTTTTCTCGATATCTTGAAGGAGATATCCTGCAATCTCAGACAAACGTGCCTCAGTATAACGCATAGCCGCAGGTGGATCTCCGTCCATGGAACCGTTATTCCCGTGCATTTCAACCAGAATCTCACGGTTTTTCCAATCCTGAGACATACGGACCATGGCATCATAGATAGAAGAATCCCCGTGTGGGTGGAAATTACCCATGATGTTCCCGACAGACTTAGCCGACTTACGGTAGCTCTTGTCAAAGGTATTACCATCTTTATTCATTGAATAAAGAATACGACGTTGAACCGGCTTCAATCCATCACGAATATCTGGCAAAGCCCGGTCTTGAATGATGTATTTGGAGTAGCGACCAAAGCGCTCTCCCATGATGTCCTCCAGGGACATGTTTTGAATGTTACTCATATAGGATACAAAGCCCGTAAAATGCAAAGTGAAAATAGGAAATTCTTAAAGCGAGCGACGCTCTCAAGAGAATTTATCTTTTTCACACAGCATTTAGGGCGTGTTCAACTCCTTTCAAAGAATGTAGAGTAGATTTTATAGAAAAGAATTTCAGTTACTTTATATAACTAAACTATCCTTTCTGTAGTTTAAAGTTATGAATTATGTTCTTTATTTTCTTAGTGATTTAGAAGTTTTTCCTCAGCATACTTAATCATCTTCTCAGCTACTTCCCTATCGTATTCAAAGCCCATCTTGTTAGCAAGATATTGAGCTTCTTGGTGGAAAAATTCCATGGTTGCTAATAAAGACTGAGTGATTTTATCTAAACTTGAGAAATCAAGAAGAGCAGAGAATTCCTTCTCCTTCTCAGCAGGCAAGTAGTTAAAGAGGTACTTGTAGTTCTTACCGATGTCGACTACTCCTCTATCACTTGCTACCTGCCAAGCTAAGATTTTCAAGAGTTCTTGCTGGCAAATATTGTAGAGATGATCCGTTGCATAAATGACTTGATTGCGACAAATGCCCTTGACTACATAGGCAGAAACCCACCAAAATTCATTGCAGGCTTTTTTAAAATCCTTCTCAGTAGCTGGACTTGTCCAGTAACGCTGAGGATTTGAAGAATATGGCGCAAACAAGCCCTTAGTGTCCTCTAGCACCGTGAAATCCGCTTCGCTTTCTACCCACTCCTTGATATGCACTTTAGGACATAGAGTCAAATCAATACGGTTACCATCTTCAAAGAGCATGAGGTAGAGACGACGGTTACCTAGGATATTATGTTGCTCAATGTTACACGTACCAAACTGGTCTATCCAAGATAAATCTGAAATCAACTCGTCCAGATTCTCTACAATATAGACAATATCATAGTCTTGAAATTCATCTTTTGGAGCTTGATCCTCTGTTCTTGAGCCAGACAGAGCCACAGCATCAACCTGTAACTTTTTAGCTATTTGTAAAATCAGGTCAAGCATTTCTGTTTCTGTTCTCATTTTAATACCTTATTAGTTATTATTTTTTGAGTGTTGTAAAAAACATGTCTATAAAGTAGGCTATCTACTAGATTCTTTCATTATCAAATTCTAAACCTATTTTTGATATGAGCTTTATAACTTTTTTCACCTAGCTATTAAAATTTTTCACCTTGTACTATAAACCGATCTAAATATTAAATAATCACTAACAATTAGTTGATTTACTAAGTTAGTAATCATAAAGAAGTATTTTCTCTCGATACAATAACTTGTTAGTCATTAAAAACATGAGAAAAATTAGGAACAATAAAATCACATGAAGAAGATTACGCATTATACGACATTATCTATAACAATATACATATCTATCTTCCCTGGAGTCATTATAGGTTCTTTTCGTTGTTTTCAATAAATTAGAAACTTTTAAGAAAATCAGTTCCGCCATTTCATCACAACACGAAAGCAACTCATCAAGACTTTCTTCTGCTTTATAATAACAATCTTGGTCACAAGCTAATGGGTGAAAGCGTGGCACTATGAAAAAATTATGCTTCTTCAAAAATCTTGTTCTTACATTTAATTCTCCATCGATTGTTTGTAGCATACCGTTTTCAGTAAATCTTTTAGTATTATAACTTGTTATAGAATAATAATCACCATCAGAATAAGCGTAGTCTTTAGCAATACTATTCGATTCGCAATCATCTGCATCCCCTCTTATCTTTGCCGGAACATCTCCATCAACCTCAATCATAATAAACTTATTCCAATACCCTGGAGAATTAAAAGCCACCAATCTGTTGATTTTTAGTTCATAAGATAACGTTGAATTAGCTATTCTCATAAGTATTTTTCCGTCTTCAAATTGTAATCTGGATATATCTTCATAAGAGGATCCTCTGACCTTCCGGATAGGTGAAACTTCTAAATAATTGAAATCTTCAAAGAAATTTGTTAAACGATCAATTATTACTTTTTGGTCATTATATACTTTAAAGTTCTTATTATCACAATCTGGAAAAGATTCATAAAATCTATTATCAAAGAAAATTGAGGAAGCTAAATGGGGGATTGGTTTATCTTTAGAATTAACTTCTACTTGTTTATTATCAAAATTTTGATTTTCTCCTCCTCCACTTACTTCTTTATTTTGAGAGTTAGAATTCACAACTTGATTAGCTTCTATCAGATGATTCATAGTAGCAATGTCAGCTATTGTAAAATTAGACGCTTTTTTAACTTCTTCAATCAAGAGTTTGTTCAATTCATCCATCAATTCAAAAAACAGAACAATATCAAAGTCTTGGCTACCAATCATTGTTTTGAGATGATTTTTAAATTCTTCATAACCCTTATATTCACTATTCAATGTATACCGAATTTTTATAAGCTCTTCAAAAACTTGATTTTCCTTCCAGACTTTGGATATACCATCATAACTCGGATTTTCGCCATGTCTCTCGAATATATATTTTTCAAAATCATTTACTACATTTTGAATTTTTCGGCGTTCAAGTTTTTCATCTATTCCCAGCCCCTCTAAAAGCTTGTCCAAATCCATTCCAGTAAAATCAAAGAAAAAAGATATCAATTTTTGTTTATCCATATATTTTTCTCCCTAAAACACCATCTCCCCACTCTCTTCCAGCGTAAACTTGACATTATCCTCAATCCACTTACGGCGTGGTTCGACCTTGTCACCCATGAGGACATTGACGCGACGTTCTGCGCGTGCTAGGTCTTCAATCGTAACACGGATGAGGGTACGAGTTTCTGGGTTCATGGTTGTTTCCCAGAGTTGGTCCGCATTCATCTCACCAAGACCTTTATAGCGTTGAAGTGTAGCGCCTTTACCAAACTGCTTACGGAGTTCTTCCAGTTCTCCGTCTGTCCAAGCATAAGCCACTTCTTCCTTCTTGCCTTTACCTTTGGACATCTTGTAAAGAGGCGGAAGGGCGATATAGACATGTCCTGCCTCGACTAGTGGACGCATATAGCGATAAAAGAAGGTTAAGAGGAGGGTTTGAATGTGGGCACCATCGGTGTCCGCATCGGTCATGATAATGATCTTATCATAGTTAGCATCTTCAAGAGAAAAGTCTGCTCCAACACCTGCACCGATGGTATAAATCATGGTATTGATTTCTTCATTTTTGAGGATATCTGCCATCTTAGCCTTGGCTGTATTGATAACCTTACCACGAAGAGGCAAGATAGCTTGGAACTTACGGTCACGGCCTTGCTTAGCAGAACCACCGGCAGAGTCACCCTCGACTAGGTAGAGTTCATTCTTAGCTGGATTTTTAGACTGGGCTGGGGTTAATTTCCCAGAAAGCAATCCCTTATCTTTCTTATTTTTCTTACCATTACGACTCTCATCACGCGCCTTACGTGCTGCTTCACGAGCATCACGCGCCTTGATTGCCTTACGAATCAGATTTGAAGCTAACTCACCGTTTTCCATAAGGAAGAAGGTCAACTTATCTGCCACAATCCCATCCACAACTGGACGAGCAAGTGGACTTCCTAGTTTATCCTTAGTCTGTCCTTCAAACTGCAAATGTTCTTCAGGAACTAGGATAGAAAGTACAGCTGCCAATCCTTCACGATAATCTGACCCTTCAAGATTTTTATCTTTTTCTTTGAGAAGACCTGTCTTACGTGCATAGTCATTCATAACCTTGGTAATAGCAGACTTAAGTCCTGTCTCATGCGTTCCACCGTCTTTAGTACGAACGTTATTAACAAAGGACAAGATGTTATCTGAAAATCCATCATTATATTGGAGGGCTACTTCTACTTGGAAACCATTATCTTCGCCTTCAAAGTAAAGGACTGGCGTCAAGGTTTCCTTGTCTTCATTGAGGTAAGAAACAAAGTCTTGTACCCCATTCTCATAATGGAATTCAATTGCTTCATCTGTTCGTTTGTCCGTTAATGACAAGGTTACATTTTTCAAGAGAAAGGCTGACTCATTGAGACGCTCTGAAATGGTATTGTACTTGAAGTCTGTCGTAGAAAAGATACTAGCATCCGGCATAAAGGTCACTTTGGTACCTGTTTTAGACTTAGGTGCCGTTCCAACCTTTTCAAGAGTGGTTACTGGCTTCCCACCATTTTCAAAGCGTTGCTTGTAGACTGCACCATCACGAGTGATTTCTACTTCGAGCCAGCTAGAGAGGGCATTCACAACAGAAGAACCAACCCCGTGGAGACCGCCAGAAGTCTTGTAACCACCTTGACCGAATTTTCCTCCAGCGTGGAGAATGGTAAAGATGACCTCAACCGTTGGAATCCCCATAGCGTGCATCCCAGTCGGCATCCCACGTCCGTGGTCTTGAACCGTTAAACTTCCATCTTTATTAATCGTTACATCAATGCGATCACCAAATCCAGATAAGGCTTCATCGACTGCATTATCGACAATTTCCCAAACAAGGTGATGTAGCCCAGCACCGTCAGTCGATCCGATATACATCCCTGGACGTTTACGGACTGCATCCAACCCTTCTAGCACCTGAATGGCGTCATCATTATAATTGTTAATATTGATTTCCTTTTTTGACACAAGGAACCTCCTATTTGTTCATCTTTTCTATTTTACAGGTTTTCTAAGGATTTTGCAAAATTTTCAAGTTAAAAGCCTATTCACAAGTCCTATTTAGTAAAAAAATCACTCATTCCCGCCCTAAAAAAAGAAACCAAGACGAGAGTCTCAGTTTTCTTTTCCTTTAACTTGACTTGTTGCAATATCTTCACCAAACCATTTTTGGCTAATTTCTTGGAATTTTCCTTCTTGATAGAGTTCCACAAAAGCCTCATTCAAATTGGCTAATAAGGTCTTATCCGCTGGTCTTACTCCGACCGCAAATGACTCACTCTCAAAACCGGCTGGAAAAATCTCATATTGGTCCAAGATTCCTTCCGTTTTAAGATAATAGTTGGCATAAACACGGTCAATTAAAAGAGCATCAATCCGATCATTTTGCAGGTCAATCAAGGCTTCTGTAAAACTTTGATATTGGTTTGCCTTCTTATCTTTTACAATATTTTTTAAGAGTTCCGGTTGAGCTTCAAAATCTATATAACCAGAGGAACCTGCTTGGGCTCCCAAAACCTTGCCTGTCATATCAGACACTGATTGGATATTTTGCGATTTTTTAGAAACGAGAACCTGCTGATTCTCCATATAAGGAATGGTAAAAGCTACTTTCTCACGGCGTTCATCAGTCGCCGAATATCCATTCCAGATTGCATCAATGGTCCCGTTTTGAAGTTCGGTTTCCTTCATATCCCAATCAATGGGTTGAAACTGTACCTTGAAACCAAGTTTCTCAGAAACAGCTTGGGCTAAATCAATATCAAATCCAGCATACTGACCATTTTTTTCTTCAAACCCCATGGGAACAAAGGTATTGTCAAATCCAATGGTTATCGCGCCTTGTTTTTGGTACTTGTCCCAATTATCAACTTTGGGATCACTAGCTTTTTGTGTGCATCCTACTAGGAAAAAAGCAAGTAAGAATACCAAAACAAGTGTGATTTTCTTTCGATTCATAGACACCTCCTACTTAGGCTCTACTTTGAGAATCTGATCTGCAATATTTTCTGCAAACTGGAGATCGTGGGTTACCACAATCTGAGTCATGCCTAGTTCCCGATTTTGTAGAATCAGTTTTTCAACCTCGAGACGCAACTCTGGGTCAAGGGCTGAAGTTGGTTCGTCATAACCAATCACTTCAGGATCTATCATCATAGCGCGTGCTAAGGCAACACGTTGCTTTTGACCACCAGATAATGAGTATGGATAAGCATCTGCGTGAGCTTCGAGCCCCAGACGAGCGAGTAAGTCGGTTGCCTTCTTCTTGGCATCTGCTTCAGACAGCCCCATAGTTTTGATGGGTGACAAAATCAAGTTCTCCATAACGGATAAGTGAGGAAAAAGCTGAAAATCTTGAAAAACAAAACCTAATAAGTGACGCTTTTCAAGTTCATCCAAAGGTAGGGATTCTCCATTATAAAAAATCTCACCTGAATCAATGGTTTCAAGTCCAGCTAACATTCTAAGCAAGGTTGTCTTCCCACCACCAGAAGGTCCAACGATGGCCAAAATCTGCTTTTCAGGAATTGTTAAACTGAAATTGGATAAAATTTCTTTTTTTCCAAATTTTTTGCTGATATTTCTTAACTCTAACATGGATAACCTCCTATCTATAGTAGCTGAACTTCTTCTCAAGTTTCTTAGCTATAATCGTAACAATACCAATCATGAGAAGATAGATAGCTCCTGCTAGAAACATTGGAATCAAGCTGGCATCACGATTGGCTGCAGTACGACTAGCTAGAATCAGATCAGAAATACCGAGCGCATAGACCAGTGAAGTATCCTTAACCAGACTCATAACTTCGTTAAATACACTTGGCAAAACAATCTTGGTCACTTGTGGCAAGATAATATAGCGGACGGTATCGATAGGTTTGAATTTCAAAACCTTAGCTGCCTCATATTGCCCTTGAGGAATGGTTGCAATCCCTCCACGGAATATTTCTGCAAAGTAGGCCGCATAATTAAGCGTGAAGGCAATAATTGCTGCTGGCACACGATCTAGTCGAATTCCGATACTTGGGAGAACATAGTAGATAAAAATCAACTGTAGGAGTAAGGGTGTTCCACGCATCACCCAGATATAGATGTCAATCATGTAATGGAGGGGTTTCCAATGCACCTGTAAGCAAAAAGCAACCAAAATGCCTAAAGGGATTGAAAAAAGTAAGACCAGTGCAAAAACTTGTAAGGTCATTGTCGCACCGCTCAATAAACTTGGTAATATCTCAAATAAGTAAGACATATTCCACCTCCTAAAAATAATTGTTCTCATTATAGCATAAATAAACACAAAATCAAAGAATTTCAGAAACTTTCATGAATTTTTAAAACTTTAACCTTGATTTCCGAACAATAGTGTTCATGAGAAAAATTTTCTACTTACATAAAGAATCAGATGTCACAATTTGAGAAGAGATTCCTTTCCGTTTCTCTCCTATTTCATGGTATAATAGAAGCATGATGACAATAGTATTATTAATTTTAGCTTATTTATTGGGTTCTATCCCTTCAGGACTGTGGATCGGGCAAATCTTCTTTAAGATTAATCTAAGAGAACATGGTTCTGGTAATACTGGAACGACCAATACCTTTCGTATTTTAGGTAAGAAAGCGGGTATGGCAACCTTCGTGATTGACTTTTTCAAAGGAACCATCGCAACCTTACTCCCACTTATATTTCATGTTCAAGGTGTTTCACCTCTAGTCTTTGGCCTTTTAGTTGTGATTGGGCATACCTTCCCAGTATTTGCAAGCTTTAAAGGAGGAAAAGCTGTCGCAACTAGTGCTGGAGTCATTTTCGGATTTGCTCCTCTATTTTGCCTCTATCTAGCAGTTGTCTTCTTCGGCACTCTTTATCTAGGCAGTATGATTTCTCTCTCTAGTGTTACTGCTGCCCTTGCTGCTGTACTTGGGGTGATTCTCTTTCCGCTTATCGGTTTCCTACTGCCAAGTTACGATATATTATTTGTAGTGATTATCCTAGCCCTCGCAAGCTTAATTATCATTCGCCATAAGGATAACATCAATCGTATTCAAAACAAAACTGAGAACCTAGTTCCTTGGGGACTAAATCTTACCCATCAAAAACCTAAAAAATAAAGCGTCAGTTCAAACCGACGCTTTTTTGTTTATTTAGATTTGATATAGTTGATACCATCTGCTTTCGGTGCAACAGCTTTACCAAAGAAGGCTGCTAGTACGACAATGGTCAAAAGATATGGTGCAATTTGCAAGTAAACGGCTGGAACTCCTTGCAAGAAAGGAAGTTGAGAACCGATTACTGCTAAACTTTGTGATAGTCCGAAGAAGAGACTTGAAAGCATAGCACCAACAGGATTCCATTTACCGAAGATCATAGCAGCAAGTGCGATAAATCCAGGCCCAACGATGGTTGTAACTGAGAAGTTAACGGAAATTGACTGAGCGTAGATAGCTCCACCGATTCCTCCAAGGAAACCTGAAATCACAACTCCAAGATATCTCATCTTGTAGACATTAATCCCCAAAGTATCTGCTGCTTGTGGATGTTCACCTACTGAACGGAGGCGAAGTCCAAAGCGAGTTTTAAAGAGGACAAACCATGCTAAGAATGAGAAGGCAATTGCTAGGTAACCAAGTAAACTTGTTGACTTGAAGAAGATATCTCCGATAACTGGGATATTAGCCAAAATAGGGAAATCAAAACGTCCAAATGTTTGCGTTAAGTTATCCGTTTGTCCCTTGTTATAAAGCACCTTCACCAAGAAGACTGCCAAGGCTGGAGCCATCAAGTTAAGTACGGTACCACTGACAACATGGTCAGCACGAAAATGAACTGTAGCTACTGCGTGAATCAGTGAAAAGATAGCTCCGACTAATCCACCAACTAGAAGAGCCAACCAAGGAGTTAATGCTCCCAAATCTTGTGCAAATTCAAGGTTAAAAACAACTCCAGAGAAGGCACCCATGACCATGATTCCTTCAAGTCCAACGTTAACAACTCCACCACGTTCAGAGAAAACGCCTCCGATACTTGTGAAAATAAGTGGTGCTGAGTAAATCAACATTGAAGAAACCATAAGGGTTAGCATTGTTGTAATCGACATCCTTATTTACCTCCTTTAAGTTGTTTTCTTGGTTTGACAAAGCGTTCGATGATGTAGTGAACGCTGACAAAGAAGATAATTGAGGCTGTAACGATACTTACAAGCTCAGATGGTACTTGAGCAGCATTCATACCAGGGGCTCCAACTTGAAGCACTCCGAACAAGAAGGCTGCAAAAAGAATTCCAATTGGTGAGTTTGCAGCAAGTAGACTGACCGCCATACCATTAAATCCGATTGCCAATGATGAACCTTGGACATAAACGTTCTGGAAGGTACCAAGACCTTCTACCGCTCCACCTAGACCTGCAAGAGCCCCTGAGATAATCATTGATAGAATAATGGTGCGTTTAGCTGAAATACCTGCATACTCAGAAGCATTTGGATTGAGACCAACTGCACGGATTTCAAAACCGAGAGTTGTCTTCTTAAGCAAGAACCAGATAACTGCAACTGCAATGATGGCAAAGAAAATCCCAATATTCATACGAGAGTTTCCAGTTAACTCAGCAAGCCAAGGTGTTTGATAAGTTGCGTTTGCACTTACTCGGATAGATGAGTCTGTACTTTGCATGATTTCTTTAGGGAAGTGGTGGATAAAGGCATTTCCCACATAAAGAACAATGTAGTTCATCATGATGGTTACGATGACTTCAGATGTTCCCAGATAGGCTCTTAAAATACCAGGAATGGCACCAACGATTCCTCCAGCCACCAACGCAATGACAACTGTCGCAAGAATCAACAATGGACGTGGTAAATCTGGATTTGAAAGAGCGAACCAGCCACTCATAACCCAACCAGCGAGTGCTTGTCCTGGAAGACCAACGTTAAAGAAGCCAGCACGACTCGCAACTGCAAATCCAAGAGCAATCAAGACTAATGGCCCCATTGCACGGAAAATTTCACCGATTCCACGAACACTACCAAAGGCTGTGTAGAACAACTCTTCATAACCCCAAATAGCATCATAGCCAAAAATCCACATGACGATGGCTCCAAGCAAGATTCCAAGGATAACAGAAATCAAGGGAACCGAAATTTGTTGTAATTTTTTAGACATCACTCTTCTCCTTTTTCCAATTCACCACCAGCCATCAAGACACCAAGTTCTTGCTTGTTGGTGGTTTCTGGCGTTACAATCCCTTGAATCTTACCATCATGGATAACAGCGATTCTATCTGAGACATTTAGAATCTCATCTAGTTCAAAGCTGACTACAAGGACAGCTTTCCCATTATCACGTTCTTGAATCAAGCGTTTGTGAATGTACTCAATGGCACCGACGTCCAAACCACGAGTTGGTTGGCTAACGATGAGGAGATCCGGATTTCGATCAATCTCCCGAGCGATGATTGCTTTTTGTTGATTTCCTCCAGAAAGGGCAGAAGCTGGAACAATCTCACTAGCAGCACGAACATCAAACTCCTGCATTAACTTTTTCGCATAGTCAAGGATATTCGTATAATTTAAAATTCCCTTCTTGCTAAGAGGTTCTTTATAGTAGGTTTGAAGAGCGATATTTTCAGAAATCATCATTTCCAAGACCAAACCATCACGGTGACGGTCTTCCGGAACGTGACCAACGCTCAGTTCAGTAATTTGACGTGGATGCAATCCTACAATGGACTGGCCTTTCAATTCCACACTACCAGACTCAATCTTACGAAGTCCTGTGATAGCTTGGATCAATTCAGACTGACCATTTCCATCAATACCGGCAATTCCGACAATCTCACCAGCTCGAACATCGAGTGAAAGATTTTTAACAGCAGGAACGCCACGGTTTTCATGAACAAGCAAGTCTTTGATGGAAAGAACGACTTCTTTAGGTTGTGGTGCTTGCTTCTCAGTTTTGAAGGAGACAGAACGTCCCACCATCATCTCAGCCAAGTCAGCGTTAGTCGCACCCGCAATTTCAACTGTTTCGATTGATTTCCCACGACGGATAACTGTAACGCGGTCAGAAACCGCACGAATTTCATCCAACTTGTGAGTAATCAAGATAATTGATTTGCCTTCTTTGACCAAGTTCTTCATGATAGCCATCAACTCATCGATTTCTGATGGCGTTAAAACAGCAGTCGGTTCGTCAAAGATGAGAATATCGGCACCACGATAAAGTGTCTTCAAAATTTCAACACGTTGTTGAGCCCCAACAGAGATATCTGCTACTTTGGCAGAAGGATCTACAGCTAGTCCATAACGCTCTGATAATTCAAGAATTTCTCGACTTGCTCGAGCAATATCTAGAACTCCATTTTTGGTTAATTCGCTTCCCAAAATGATATTTTCAGCAACAGTGAAAGCCTCTACCAACATAAAGTGCTGGTGAACCATCCCAATTCCTAGGCTAGCTGCTTTTGATGGCGAGTCTAGTTTTACAACTTGACCGTTAACCACAATTTCACCACTAGTTGGTTCTAGAAGCCCTGCAAGCATGTTCATAAGAGTGGACTTACCAGCTCCATTTTCTCCTAAAAGTGCATGAATTTCACCTTTACGAAGTTCAAGGTTAATCTTGTCGTTAGCGACAAATTCACCAAAAACTTTGGTAATTTCACGCATCTCAATGACATTTTCGTGTGCCATGTGCTCTTCCTTTCAGAGTTTTATTTTGTTTCAATAAAACCTGCTAAAGAAACTTAGCAAGCTCTATTGAGACAAAACAATTTGTCTCAATTCTTAAAGAAGCGGCCACAGGCCGCTCCCCTAAGAAATGACTTTCATCCATTATTTTTCAGGAACTTTTACACTTCCATCAAGGATTTTAGCTTTTGCATCTTCAACAGCTTTTTTACCTTCTTCAGAAAGGTTAGTTGTTACTAGATCAACCCCTTTATCCTTCAATGAGTAAACGATCACTTGACCGCCAGGGAATTCACCTTTTTCAGTTTTGTTTGCAATATCTTGAACTGTTGTTCCGACTTGTTTCAAAGTAGAAGCAAGTACGAAGTTTGATTCTTTACCATCTTTAGAAGTATATTTACCTTCTTCAACTTGGTCACGGTCTACACCGATAACCCAAACTTTTTCGCCTTCGTTTTTGCTTTCATTCAAAGATTTAGCTTCTGAGAAGACACCTGCACCAGTACCACCAGCTGCTTGGTAGATTACGTCTGCACCTGCAGCGTATTGAGCTGCAGCGATTGTTTTACCTTTAGCGGCATCACCAAATGAACCAGCGTAGTCTACTTGTACTTTGATAGATGGGTCAACTGACTCAACACCAGCTTTGAAACCAGCTGCGAAACGAGAAATAACTTCAGATTCCATACCACCTACAAAACCAACTTGTTTTGTTTTAGTAGTTTTAGCTGCTGCTACACCTGCAAGGTAAGCTGCTTCATTATCAGCAAATGTTACACTTGCTACGTTCTTTTGATCTTTAATCACATCATCAATCAAAACATAGTTCAAGTCTGCATGTTCTTTCGCTGCTTCTTCAACCGCATTGTGAAGGGCAAAACCAACACCATAAATCAAGTTGTAGCTTCCTGCTGCTTGGTTCAAGTTGTTAGCGTAGTCAGCTTCACTTGTTGATTGGAAGTATGTGTAGCCTTTATCTTTTGCAAGATTGTGCTCTTTACCCCAAGCTTGAAGACCTTCCCAAGCTGATTGGTTGAATGATTTATCATCAACACCACCAGTATCTGTAACGATAGCTGCTTTAGTCTTCAAATCAGAAGATGAAGATGCTGCGTTACGAGAAGAGCGATTACCACATGCAGCAAGTCCAAATGCTGCTACTGCAACTAGACCAAGGCCTAGCCATTGTTTCTTGTTCATTACTGAACCTCCTAAATAAGATGCGCAACGAAGTTGCAAGTATGGATTGATTGGTCACAAGGACCTTGTCACTCAGAGAGTGACACAGACTATTGCAAGTCTGTAAATGAGTATGGAAGTAATTCCCCGACCGTCATCTCGACCGTCGTTTTATCTTTGGCGACTAGAGTCACCTTTAGATCTGGTTTAAAAAATTCGACCATAACCTGTCGGCAAGCACCGCAAGGCGAAATAGGTTTCTCAGTTTCCCCATAAACAATCAATTCTGAAAACTCTCGTTGTCCTTCAGAAACTGCCTTAAAGATAGCTGTCCTTTCGCCACAGTTAGTCAAGGGATAGCTAGCATTTTCAATGTTAACCCCTGTATAGATACTTCCGTCCTCGGCTACCAAAACAGCGCCAATCGGAAAATGTGAGTAGGGAACGTAAGCTTTTTTACTAGTTTCAATCGCTAAATCAATCAACTCAGTAGTCGCCATCTGCTAACTCTCCTTTTAAGATTGCTACACCAGAAGATGTTCCAATACGAGTAGCTCCAGCTTCAACAAAGGCTACTGCATCTGCATAAGAACGTGCGCCTCCAGCAGCCTTAACCCCCATATCAGGTCCAACTGTCTGGCGCATTAATTGAACATCTGGCAAAGTTGCTCCACCTGTTGAGAAACCTGTAGAAGTCTTGACAAAGTCTGCACCAGCTTTTTGAGCAAGTTGGCAAGCCAGAACTTTTTCTTCATCCGTTAACAAACAAGCCTCAATAATAACCTTAACCAGTTTGTCTCCACTTGCTTCAACAACTGCTCGAATATCTGACTCAACTAAATCAGCATTCCCAGACTTGAGTGCTCCGACATTGATAACCATATCAATCTCATCAGCACCATTTTGGATAGCTTCTTTGGTTTCGAAGGCTTTAACAGCAGATGTTGTGGCTCCAAGAGGGAAACCTACAACCGTACAAACCTTGACATCAGTATTTTCTAGACCAGATTTGGCATGAGCAACCCAGCACGGATTGACACAAACACTGGCAAAATCATAATCTTTGGCTTCAGATAACAAACGATCAATTTGTTCCACTGTTGCATCTTGTTTTAAAAGCGTATGATCAATGTATTTATTTAATTTCATTTCGGTTTTTCCTTAAATTAGGAGATGATTTCGATAATTTCACGCGATTTTATCACTTCATCACTTATTTTAATTTTAACATATTTTTGGAAATCTGTAACTAGTTCCGGAGAAATTTTGCCATTTGTATATACTTTTGCAACAATTTCACCCTTTCTGACAAAGTCTCCAACTTTCTTCTCAAAAACAATCCCTGTCTCATAGTCAAGGGCGTCTGTTTTCACTGCACGACCAGCACCCAATCTCATGGCAAAAAGACCAAACTCCATGGCTGGAAGTTCTGCGATAAGTCCGTCTTCTTGAGCAGGAATATCAACTATATGGTCAACTTTTACTGGACGATAGAGGTCTTCTAAATCTCCACCCTGAGCTACAACCATCTCTTCGAATTTCTGGAGTGCCTTACCATTTTCAAGATGTTCCCTTACTTCCTCGACTGTTTTTTCAACATTTGCTAAAGATAGCATAATCTGGGCTAACTCGCAGATAAAATGACTAATATCTTCACGTCCCTTACCTTGAAGAATTTCTAGTGCTTCTAGGATTTCCAAGCGGTTTCCAATGGCACGTCCCAAGGGTTGACTCATGTCCGTAATGACTGCTACTGTCTTGCGACCTACAGCTTTACCAAGATTTACCATAGTTTGAGCCAATTCACGGGCCTCGTCCACTGTTTTCATGAAGGCACCTTCACCAACAGTAACGTCAAGTAAGATGGCGTCAGCTCCAGCTGCAATCTTTTTACTCATGACTGAGCTAGCAATCAAGGGAATAGTATCAACCGTTGCCGTCACATCACGAAGGGCATAGAGCAATTTATCAGCCTTAACCAGTTGATCAGACTGGCCAATAACTGAGACCCCAATCTCTTGAACTTGTTTGATAAATTCATCCTGACTTCGTTCAATCTGAAAACCTTTGATGGATTCTAGCTTATCAATGGTCCCACCAGTATGACCCAGACCTCGACCACTCATCTTAGCCACTGGAACATCAAAACTAGCTACCAAGGGTGCTAAAATTAAGGTAACCTTATCTCCCACTCCACCAGTAGAGTGTTTATCAACCTTTATTCCCTCAATAGCTGATAAATCAAATTCTTGACCTGTCTTCACCATGTTCATAGTTAAGTCAAAAATCTCATCGATAGTCATTCCCTGAAAATATACTGCCATAGCAAAAGCCGCCATCTGGTAGTCAGGGACGATTCCAGATACATAACCTTCAATCAGCCATTGGATCTCACTGGAGCTTAGTTCTTGGCCGTCTCTTTTTTTCTGGATTAGATCTACTGCTCTCATTCTTTCACACTTCTAAGGATATAATATCCCTTATCTTTCTTTACAACCTCACAATTGCCAAAAACTTCTTCCATCTTACTTTTGGCACTAGGAGCTCCTTGTTTTTTCTGGATGACGATCGTCAAATCTCCACCATCTACTAAAAAGTCTATACTTTTCTCGATGATTTCGTGGACTACTTGCTTACCTGCACGTATAGGTGGATTGGAAATGACATGGTCAAATTGCCCTTCCACCTGCTCATAAATATTAGACTGGAAGATAGTCGCTTGAACCTTGTTTTTTACTGCATTTTGCTGGGCTAAATCCAAAGCACGATTATTGATATCCACCATCGTTGCTTGGACACCATAAGCCTTAACCAAAGACAAGCCTATCGGACCATAGCCACAACCAACATCAAGAATTTTTTCATCTTTTTCGACATCTAGACATCTTAGTAATAACTGACTTCCAAAGTCAATCATTTTTTTACTAAAGACACCCGCATCTGTCAAAAAGGTCATCTTTTGCCCAAGTAGCTCAACTCTAAGCTCATGAACATCATGGGCTGCATCTGGATTTTCTGCATAATACATTTTACTCATGACACTATTTTACCATAATTTGACTTAAATTGTAAATCGTTTACAAAGGTATCAAGCCCTTTAATCACATTGTATTTTCTCAAAAATAATATAAATTCGGATTAACATTAGGGACCTAGTAAAAAGCTCCCAACTGCCATGGTAATCGGAAAAGCAAAAATGCAAGCAAGACCAAAAAAGAAGAGCCAACACTTTCGTTTAAAGAAAGCTAGCACAAGGTAGCCAAGACCTATGAGGGGTAATAAGATAAACAAAACAAAAGTGGTCCAGTTATAGCTCTGAGTTCCTATCGTAAAGGAGAAATTCACCCAGTTTGGTGATAACCATAAAACAACTACAAATAGGCTGGACAAAACCAGCGTCTTTTCTCTTAATCCAGCTTTCATCTTAGTACCTCCTTTATAGGTTTTCCCCCTTATACTTTAACAAAGAAAGCGCTTTTTCTCAATCTCTATCAATTATTGGAAACGAATGACAAGTCATTGGGAGCTACTAGGTATCACAGTCAGGATAAAACAACAAATTTATTGTCTATAATCAGATGCATTATGATTACTATTGCTTTACCTTCAAATACTTAATTATCAACAGGATTCCCAATAAGATGTTTAGATAAAAGCCCAACTGATAAGTTTGTGTCAGGATTTCCAAACTTGTCCACAGTCGTATCAAATCTTCTATTGACATGCGGAATAAATAACCCTCTGTAGCAATCCACAAAATCAAAAATAGATAACTACCAGCAGCAAGGAATTTTGTCCAACCTTTCCTTAACAACCATGCAATGAGGAGTGAACAAATGAAAATAGTTGTTACAATG
Organism: Streptococcus mitis; assembly: GCF_009496285.1. Classification (GTDB taxonomy): domain Bacteria; phylum Bacillota; class Bacilli; order Lactobacillales; family Streptococcaceae; genus Streptococcus; species Streptococcus mitis_BP. Next base: position 77,972 of record NZ_WIJK01000004.1, on the reverse strand, counting down.
GCATAATCCATTAAAAATGTAAAACCGTAATAAATTTCCACAAAACGTCTACCATTATCCACATTGACTCCTTTTATAAAAGGTAAAGCAAAACTTAAAATAAAACAGAGTTCCAATATGTAATTTTTTAAGATTTTCATAGTACACCTCCTATGAGTTGTGAACTAAAAAGCCCCCTTTATTAGCTGATAAAATCAGGAGAAAGCAGCTCCTACTTCATCAATAAATTGTTCATTCTCTATCTACTTATAGTATATACTACTGACTTATCACATTCAAGAAACCGCTTTATTTTTTTAGCTTTTTATGGTATGATAGACAAAATATCTAGGGGAAAACAAATGACCAACGAATTTTTACATTTTGAAAGGATAAACCGCGAAACTTGGCAATCCTTGCATCGCAAAACAACTCCTCCCTTGACCGAGGAAGAGTTAGATTCTATTAAGAGTTTCAATGACCAGATTAGCCTTCAAGACGTTACAGATATCTATCTGCCACTAGCACATCTGATTCAGATTTACAAACGTTCCAAAGAAGACCTTGCCTTCTCAAAAGGCATTTTCCTACAAAGAGAGAGCAAAAAACAGCCCTTTATTATTGGAGTTTCAGGAAGTGTTGCCGTAGGTAAGTCAACTACTAGTCGGCTCTTGCAAATTTTGCTGTCCCGTATCGTTCCTGGAGCAAGTGTTGAACTAGTTACTACAGATGGGTTTTTATACTCAAATAGTGTCTTAATTGAGCAAGATATCCTTAATCGTAAAGGTTTTCCTGAGAGCTACGATATGGAAGCTTTGCTTAATTTTCTAGACCAACTCAAAAATGGTCAGGATGTTGATATACCTGTTTATTCCCATGAAATTTATGATATAGTGCCGGGTCAAAAACAACGAGTAGAAGCTGCTGATTTTGTCATTGTTGAGGGAATCAATGTTTTCCAAAACCCTCATAATGATCGTCTCTATATTACTGATTTCTTTGATTTTTCAATCTATGTTGATGCCGCTGTCGAAGACATTGAAAGTTGGTATTTGGATCGATTCTTAAAACTCCTTAGCTTTGCTCAAGATGATCCAAGTAGCTATTACTACCGTTTCACTCAACTTCCTCTTAGTGAAGTCAAGGATTTTGCTCACCAAGTTTGGACCAGTATCAACCTCACCAATCTCCAGAATTACATTGAACCGACACGAAATCGTGCCGAGGTCATTCTCCATAAATCTAAAAATCACGAAATTGATGAAATTTACTTAAAAAAATAATTTTCCCTTGTCAAAACGTAAGTTTTCAGATATAATGGTATAGTTAGTAAAAATGGAGGTAAGAACATTGGCAAACATTAAATCAGCTATCAAACGCGCTGAATTGAACGTTAAACAAAACGAAAAGAACTCAGCTCAAAAATCAGCTATGCGTACTGCTATCAAAGCTTTTGAAGCAAACCCATCTGAAGAACTTTACCGTGCTGCCAGCTCAGCTATCGATAAAGCAGAAACTAAAGGTTTGATCCACAAAAACAAAGCAAGCCGTGATAAAGCACGTCTTGCAGCTAAACTTGGTTAATCTTTAACTGCATACAAAATGAGCTCTTCGGAGCTTTTTTTGTGCACATTTTCTGGAGGTCATTATGAAAATAGCCATTATCGGATATTCAGGATCAGGTAAATCTACTCTTGCTGAAAAACTATCTAAGCACTACTCCATCCCAAAACTTCACATGGACACACTTCAATTTCAGCCAGGCTGGGTAGACAGTGACCGTGACTGGATGCTTAAGGAAATGAAGGACTTTTTATCCAAAAACAAAAATTGGGTCATTGATGGCAACTACTCTTGGTGTTGCTATGAGGAAAGAATGGAGCAAGCTGACCAGATCATCTTTTTAAATTTCTCGGCTTGGACTTGTTTGCTAAGAGCCTTTAAGCGCTATTTAAAATATAGAGGAAAAGTCAGAGAAAGTATGGCTGCAGGATGTCCCGAGCAATTCAACTGGGAATTTATCCGTTGGATTCTCTGGGATGGACGAACAAAAAATGCTAAAGATAGATACCAATACTTAAACAATACTTACCCAGAAAAGATGCGTATTCTCCATTCTCAAGCAGAGATTGATTCTTTTTTGCGATCTTTAAAAAAGTAAACAATATAGTAGCATTTCATTAAAATCAGCATGTACTTATTGACTAAAAAAGGAAGATTTTCATCCAGAAAATCTTCCTTTTTTCCTTTTATTCAACAATTAAAAATAACTCGAGCAATTTATAAATCAACAATATAGTAGATTGAATTTAGAACAGTACACTACAACTGCTAAAAATATTTCTAGAAATTAGTTTGACTTTTCTAATCTCTCTGTTCACATCTTATTTCAATCCACTATAATATTCCCCTAGAAATGAAGAGAATCTTGTTCATAGTTTCTGAGTTCGTAATACAAAAAAACTTCTCCGATATTACCTTCGATAACTAAATCAGCTTGGCTATCTTGAGGAGTGCTGGACTTGTTGATAACGACAAGATTTGACCCTGAAAAATAATTGATTAGGCTAGCTGCAGGATAAACGACTAAAGAAGTTCCACCAATGATCAATAAATCTGCTTGCTGAATGGCTCGAGCTGCTCGACTAAATACGTCCATATCTAGTGATTCCTCATAAAGGGTTACATTAGGTTTGACTACCTTGCCACAATCTAAGCAGTGGGGAACTGGACCTTCAAGTGCCAAAAATGCATTCAAATCATAAAAGCGATGACAGCCCAAACAGTAATTACGATCTGCACTACCATGCAGTTTCAAAACTTTTTCAGAACCCGCCATTTCATGGAGACTATCGATATTTTGCGTCACAATCGCCTTTAATTTACCAGTCTTTTCCAAAAATGCTAGATAAATATGTGCTAAATTTGGCTTGGCATCTGGATAGACGAGATACTTTTTGTAGAAATCAAAAAAATCCTCTGGATAGCGTTCAAACATGGTGCGTGAAACCAGTTGCTCGGCAGTAAAATGGCTCCCCAACTTAAGACTATAAACACCATCAGAACTTCGAAAATCAGGAATATTAGACTCTGTTGAAACCCCTGCACCACCGAAAAAGACAATTCTTTGACTTTTATCTATCAGTTTCTGTAATTGTTCAATCTTATCCATTTCACCCCTCCTTAAGTTTTTTGTTCTAAAAAAGTTGAAAGCCTTGACTTCTTGTCAACTTGGCTTCCAACTTTATTTGATTATGATTAAGATATTAAACTGACTAGTCTAGGTCCTTTGACATAATTTGACTTTCTTCAAAGTCCTTATTCTCATCTATTTATAGGATTGAAGCAATGAACATGCTTATCATTTTGAGAACAAGAGTAATCACATGAATGGAATCTAACTTTAGTCTGCAATCAAGGTTTCTAGACCAACTTTCATCATATCTGTGAAAGTATTTTGGCGCTCTTCTGCAGTTGTATCTTCATCTGGATTAACCAAACTATCTGAAATAGTCATGATAGCAAGAGCATCAACATGGTGTTGGGCAGCAAGATAGTACAGCGCAGCTGCTTCCATTTCTACAGCCTTGACTCCCCATTTACCAAGTTCGATATTTTTTTCAAAGTAGTTTGAGTAGAAAACATCTGAAGACAAGACATTACCAACGTGAGTGGTCATACCAAGATCTTTGGCAATATGATAGGCTTTATCAAGTAAATCAAAGCTAGAGATTTGTGGAAAATCATATTGAGGCCAGTCATTGCGGATGATGTTTGAGTTGGTTGCAGCTGCTTGTGCCAAAACTAATTCACGAACATGAACATCCTCATTCAAAGAACCAGCAGTTCCGACACGGATCAATTTTTTCACACCGTAATCGACAATCAATTCACGCGCATAGATGGAGATTGATGGCATTCCCATCCCTGTTCCCATGACAGATACACGATGGCCCTTGTAAGTCCCAGTGTAACCAAACATGTTACGGACTTCGTTAAAGCAAACAGCATCTTCTAAAAAGTTCTCAGCGATAAATTTCGCACGAAGAGGATCTCCAGGAAGAAGAATTTTATCAGCAATTTCACCCTGCTTAGCAGCAATATGGATAGACATAGTTTATGATACAAAGAGCGACCAGAAAGCGACTGAAAATTAGGAATCTGACGAGAAATCCTGATTTCACAGTCAGATTATCTATTTTCCGAGCTTTCCGCTCGTGTTCAAATCTGAACACACGCTCTACCTTTCTTTTTTGATATACAAGACAGGCGACAGAGAACAAAGTAAAAATAGGAAACTGGCGACGCATTGTAAATGCTAGACAGTTTATCTTTTTTACACAGTTCTCCGCCCGTATTCAGTTCAGCGAATACAGTTAACCCATCCTTTCTTTATTTTACATTGTTTGACTATAGTTTAGTCTGAGCGATTTTGTTAAATATTATAAATAGTTTTTTTCTGAATGACCTAAAGTTATTCTTAAAAAGGCAAATGGCAAAGTGTAAATTGCTTTGTTGTATTGCGAGACCGTTTCATTATAGTATAATTTTTGATTAGCAACTAGCACTTCTGACTCTTTGATCTCAGCAATCAGATCCTTTATACTTTGATCAGCGGTAACACTCGTATCTCTTTCAATTTCTTCTATAATTTTATTCTTCGTTTCCTCTACTTTAGTTGAGTATTCGTGTTTAGAAGAATTTCCAGATTCACCATAAAATTTACGCTTAGATTCTGAATGATTGGCTTTATTTTCGTCGTTAGTAAAATTGTTGACAGACTTTTTTTCTTCTAACAATTCTGAAACATTTTTCCTAACAGACATTTTTAACTCATGGTCAACAATCTTATCTGTCAATTCACGAAGTTGTACAATTAACTTTTCCACGTACTCTTCTTTAATTTCAATTGCACTGTATGAAGATTTAATTAACTCTTTTAAGGTAACAACTTTATGGTACTGTAATATAAACACTATTACAATATAGCTTAAAACTGCAAATACGATAGATGCTCCTTGAAAGGGTTCATAGTCTATTTCACTACCACTTGTGTCTATGGCAGAAAATATAATCAACCAAATAAAAGTTAGGAGAGCAACTATAAAAACTCCACGAATGATACGAAATAATGGATTATTCATCAAATTTGACATCAATTAATCCTTTTACAATTCTGCAAGAATCGCTTTCAGCAAGCCTTTAAAGTCGCCTTTGACACGTTCGGTCACTTCTACCACTTCTTCGTGGTTGAGTTCTTCTTGGAAACCAGCAGCAAAGTTGGTAATACATGAAATACCAAGAACCTTCAAGCCAGAGTGTGCTGCAACGATAACTTCAGGAACGGTTGACATTCCGACAGCGTCTGCACCAAGTGTCTTATAAGCACGGATTTCAGCTGGAGTTTCATAAGTTGGACCAGTTACACCGATATAAACACCGTCATCAAGTTTAACACCAAGCTTTTCAGCAACTGCATGAGCTGTAGCACGATATTCTGGAGTGTAGGCTTTTGACATGTCTGGGAATCGTGGACCGAAGTCATCCAAGTTTTCACCGATTAGAGGGTTTTGGCCTGTCATATTGATGTGGTCAGTGATAGCCATCAAAGTACCAGGACCAAAGCCGATACCTCCAGCAGCGTTGGTTACAATCACACCTTCACAGCCCAAAACTTTCATGACACGAACTGGGAAAGTCACGACTTCAAGCGGATTTCCTTCATAGAAATGGAAACGTCCTTGAAGGGCTAAGACTTTACGTCCTGCAAGTTCACCGTACACCAATTTTCCAGCGTGTCCAACAACAGTCGAACGTCCCCAGTTTGGAATGTCAACGTAGTCTACAACAACTGGATTGTCGATTTCTTCAGCTAATTCTCCAAGTCCTGAACCAAGAATCAAGCCGAACTCCGGCGCTTCAACTCCCTTTTCTTTCAAGAAAGCAGCTGTTTCATTGATTTTTGCTAATAATGTCATTATCTATCTCCTTCTTATTGTTTTAAAAAATGACCGATTTTGTCAAAGGTTTTTGCATTTCGAATAGTAATATTACGATAGAAAGGTAACTTTAGTAGTTGTTTGTGATAGGCTGTTTTAGCGTAGGTCTCCTCTGACAATTTGCCCCAGAAAACAGCTACTTTGCCAAAATGGAGCACTTCTTCTCCTAGCTTCAAAGCGAGCAACTTCTCTTCTACGAATTTCCTATCCAAGCCCTCAGTGTAAAAGAGGACATCCTTTCGAGCCATCTCATGGTTCCACCAATCGGGAAGGTTTCTAAGCTCCTCTTCGTAATCTTCTTGACTTAACAAGGAAAAATGTTGGATAAATGGATATTGTTCTTTAAAGAAATCCTGTAACCTCTCAACCAACTGAGTTCTAGTCATGCTAGTATCAAAGAAAATATTGCCACTATTGATGTAGATTTCAACATTTTCTAATCCCAACTCTGTCAATTCTTGACGCAGTTGGGCCATAACCACCTTATGTTTCCCACCGACATTGATCCCTCTAACCAGTAATGCAAAGCGAGTCATCTTAAACCAATTTATCTAAGAAACTTTCACCAATCATAGCCTTATCAACGCCAAAGTTATCAGCGATTGTTGCCGAAATATCAGCAAAATGACCAATTGGTAAGTGTCCATTTCCTTTTAGTGATGGGCTGTAGGCCAAAAGTGGAATGTATTCACGAGTATGGTCAGTACCCGCATAGGTTGGATCGTTCCCATGGTCAGCAGTAATCAAAAGAAGATCATCTTCTCTCATTGCTGCCATAATTTCTGGCAAGCGCTCATCAAACTCATGCAAGCAATCACGGTAACCGTGTGGATCACGACGGTGTCCATAAAGAGCATCAAAGTCGACCAAGTTTGTGAATGAGAAGCCTTCTTTGAAATCCTCAGATTTCATTGCTTTAATCAAATTATCAATACCATGGCTGTTTGATTTATTGTGGCCCATGTCATTGTTGATACCAGCACCGTTAAAGATATCGTTAATCTTACCAACCGCATAAGTATCAATGCCAGCTTCATTCAATTTGTCCAAAACAGTTGGCGCAAATGGTGAAACAGCCAAGTCACGACGATTGGCAGTACGTGTAAAGTTTCCTGGCTCTCCAACGTATGGACGGGCAATGATACGTCCTAGAAGAGCTGGGCGCTCAAGGGTAATAGAACGAGCGTATTCGCAAATACGGTACAATTCATCCAAAGGAATAATGTCTTCGTGGGCTGCGATTTGAAGAACTGGGTCAGCTGATGTATAGATAATCAACTCGCCAGTTTCCATTTGGCGTGGTCCAAAGTCATCGATAACAGCAGTTCCTGAGTAAGGTTTGTTTGCTTCACGAATGACCTTGCGACCTGAAAATTCTTCAATCTTTGTAAGGATTTCTTCTGGGAATCCATTCCAGAAAGTATCGAAAGGCTCAGTAATATTTAGCCCCATGATTTCCCAGTGACCGGTCATTGTGTCTTTACCTAATGACACTTCCTCAAGTTTAGTGTAGTAACCGCTAGGATTTTCCTCTACTGGAACCGTTTTAAGGGCTGTTTCACGTTCAATATTCCCAAGACCAATCTTAGCCATGTTAGGAACATGCAAACCAACTGATTTTGAAATATGGCCTAGTGTATCAGAAGCTCCATCTGGAACCCCTGCATTGACAAAGTTATTAGCATCTGGTGCTGCACCGATTCCTACAGAATCGAGTACTACCAAGTGAATACGTTTAAATTTTGACATCGTTTGCCTCCTTTATTTCCCTTTTGTTGAAGTTAAAACCTGAACGCCAGCTTGCCCTGCTACAATCACTTTATCAACCATTTGATTAAATAAACCGTGCTCAACAATACCGACCTGAAGATCCAGTTGATGACCAAAAGCAATCGGATCTTCAATAACACCTAAATCAAGATCAATGATGAAATTTTTCATATCCGTCACAAAGCGTTGGCCATCTTTTTCACGAAAACTTGGCTTGTAACCAGCTTTTTCAAAACGACGGAAAACCTGTTCTGCTCCGTATTGGACAACTTCGACAGGTAGTTTGAAAGCGCCCAGTTTCTCAACCATTTTGCTCTCATCTACCACCCAGATATACTGTTTGGTTGGTGTCGCAACTACTTTTTCCATTAGAAGCGCACCACCGCCTCCTTTGATACCATTAAACTGGCGATCTACCTCATCAGCTCCATCAACAGTCACATCAACCTCATCCACCTCGTCAATCGACTTAAGTGGGATATTCAATCCTTGTGCCTGTTTTGTCGTTACACTCGAGGTCGTTACGGCTGTAATTTGAAGTCCTTCTTCTTTAATTCTACGTCCGATCTCCTCTACGAAATAATAGGCAGTCGAGCCTGTTCCAAGTCCTACAACCATTCCGTCGGTTACGAACTCAGCAGCCTTGATGCCTGCTATTTTTTTCAGATTTTCCACTTAAACACCTCCAAACAAAAAGCTACTTTTATTATAACATGAATACGCTTTAAATTCATCCTTGCACTAGAAAAACCCGAACATTTTATTTCGGGTTTCTGATTCTTATTTAACCATGTCAGGATCGTAGTCATAAAATCCTGTGTCAAGGAAACGATTTTTGGGATGGAGTTTACGGACTTGCTCGTCCAACAAGAAGGCTTGGTCATGCGTAAAGCTTCCCTCTTGAATCAAGCTACGGGCTTGGATGAAGAGTTTTGCAATCTCAACAAAATCTTGCCCTGGAGTATAAAGTCCCTCTAGTTTCCAATGAGTGAAACCATGCTCTACCAACTCTGGCAATTTGGTCATCAAATCAAGGTCGTTATTGGCAAAAATGTGAGTTCCATGATTGTCTTCAAAAATTGAGTAATGGCTATCTGGATCACTAGGCTCTGCTAAGAACAAGTCACGTTGACGAGATTTTTCATCATCAATCTGTGTGAAATTATAGTAGTTTTGCAAGAGTGGACGCTTAGAATGGTGGATAACACTAGCACCATAAACCAAAACTTCTGCTGGAATTTCTAAAATTTCAGGCATTTTGAAAAGTTCAGCAGACGGGATTTCACGCGCCAAAACTGCTTCTGACGCTCCTGCTTTTTGTCCCCAGAAATTAATCTGACGGCTGCTAGTTACCATGGTTGAGGCATCATATATGGTTTTAAAAGAATAACCATCGCGATTGACAACATAAAAGACACCTGCGTCCCCAACTGTGATATAGTCCGTTTTGATTTCTTCTAAAAAGTCCAAGAAGGGCTTGATACGGTCCATCATATCTTGGTGCATAAGAGCATTGACCGCAACGATCAATTCCTTACCGGCATCATGAACAATTTTTGCGATTTCACGCAATTCTTCATGACTAAAGGTAGTTGGCAAACGAAGACCAAAATCTTTCTCACCGACATAAATGCGGTCGACACCAGCTTCAAGTAGCTGTTTTACTTGTTCAATACTTTCAGCAGTTACTGTAATAATAATCTTTTCCATAGAGAAAATTATACCACATTTCTGCAAAATCAGCTATATAGAAAAGTGGGTCTTATGACTTAAAAATTAAAAAAGTGAACTGCATCAATAACAGTTCACTTTTTCGTTTTATGCTTGTGTCTTTTCAACAAGTCGTCCGTCATTCATCACATAAATACGGTCAACCTTATCTAGTAAGCGAGTATCATGTGTAATCATGACAACTCCCCTGCCTTGCTCATGTGCAATTGAAGCCAGCATATCCGTCACTTGGTAAGCTCTTTGGGTATCAAGACTGGCTGTCGGTTCGTCAGCAAGTACGATACTGGGATTGTTATAAAGAGCTCTGGCAATTGCTGCTCGTTGGCGTTCTCCACCAGAGAGAGCTTTGGGGTAGTGATTTTGAACCTTTTCCAAATCCAACAAACTAAATAACTCTTGTCGGTTACTTTTTTCTGATTTCTTTTTATCCAAACGGTCAATTAAATCTAATTGCTCCTTAACAGTTAAAAAGGGAATCAGATTTGAAGCCTGTAATATAAAACCAAATTCCTTAAACCGAAGATCTGTTTTCTCTTTTTCAGTCAAATTACCCGTTTCTGTTCCCTTTACTAAAATCTTCCCACCTGAAGGCTCCTGCAACTGTCCTAAGGTGGTCAAAAAGGTTGTTTTACCTGATCCAGAAGGCCCCACAATCGCTACAAACTCCCCAGCGTTTAGCTGAAAATTGGTCTCATGGAGAGCTGTAACTTTCATATTGCCTTCGCCATAAGTTTTTGTCACTTGAATCATCTCAATTAATGTCGTCATATCATTCTCCTTATCATTCTGCAATGGCTGTAATTGGATCTACTTTAAGTAGACGCGGAAGCGAAATGACGCCACCTAGTAGTGCCATCAAGCAAATGACCAGGCTTAACACAAAGTATGCCAACCAACTAGGGTAGAAAAAGAATGTTGCAGGTAAGACTAAAATGACAGCCCAAATAGCTAATAAAGCCAATCCAATACCCAAACCAGATAGAAGAAAAATCTGACAGAAAAGGGACCATACGATGGATTTTATCTGAATCCCTTGCGCTCGCATAATGCCATAGAGGCCTAATTTTTGAATAGTAATGATGTAGATAAAAATTCCTACAATCAGACCTGTAATGACAATCAAAGATAGAATCATTCCTGAGAATACATTGACTTGAGGGGTATAGCCAGGAATTTTCGAAATCATTTTTTGAATAGAAATCTGCTTCAAACCATCGCCAGTCACTTCTACATCATTTTGTAATACCAGTGCAGAGATAGATCGATTAGCTTTTGTTGTTCCTTGTAAATTCCAATACGTTGTTAAACTTGTAAAGATAACAGGTTCCGTGAAAAATTTATTTTCTCTGGTCAAACCTACAATCTTAAAACTTGTCTCACTTCCGTTGAGTTGAATAGCGTCCCCGAGTTTGATGCCGTAATTTTCAAAAGACTGATCCACTACCACTTCTTGGTCATTTTCTGGGTAACGCCCTTCAATCAAGGTTGGCGAGATAAAACTGTCCCACTCTTGACCAAAAATAGAGACATTCATCTTGTCACTACTATTAACAAGGTTTGTCACCGCAAACATGTAGCTTAGGGGAACAGCATCCCCAGACACTTTATCTTTGTAGTCTTTTTCTGGTATAAAGGATGCAGTCAAATTATCATTTGCATAATCGGATAGCACAACTCCTGTTGCTTGCCAATTATCAATAGCAGCCCTGTTATTTCGAACAAGCCCAAGAGCCAAACTGGTCATAAAAAAGACCATAAAAGCAATGAGAAAAATGGTTGTTAGAATTAAACTGTATCGCAGTTTATTCTGTAAAATTTCTTTGATAGCAAGATACATGCCAATCTCCTTTAAGTATTCTGTTGTCGAGGGAACAAATCTCCTCTTCACCATAGCACTAAAGATAGAAAACTATCTCGTCATGAACAACTAGAATCAATTTAAAAGAATCCTGTCCTTACTTCAAAATTGAATTTATTTGCATCTGTGTATGATTTTTATTCGTTTTAACCATCAAATTTCCCCTCGTTGAAATAAGAGAAAAATAATAAAGTTTAAACGGTTTACTCATCCTATCACCTTTGGGTAAGAGTGTCAAGAAATTTGTTTCATCATTTGAAAACAGACTTTATTCTTTTTGTAACCTTACTGTAATAATTTTTTTCTTGAAAAATGGTAAAATGAAAGAGTACTGTTAAGGAGAGAATCATGCCCGTAAGAAAATATCAATCGTATGAGTTTGAAGAAGAGGAAACTCAAACAACGCTATACCAAGACTATGTTCCAGAAACAACTTCCGTTGCTAGTTTGAAGGAAGTTCTTTTCTTTGTAAACATTGCTTGTTTTTGCGTCTTTTTAGCCTTGTTTAGCTTTATCTTTTTAGCCCTCAAGTTTAATACAGTTCTGGCTTTTAGCCTAGCAATTGCCTTGAGTTTAGCGGCATCAAACTTTCAACGCTCAATGATTAAGAAGAAATTTTATTAGATTCAAAAGGTCGGGATTTTTATCCCGACCTATTTTTTATAGGATAGCTAAAAGGCTGCGACTAGAAAAGCGATACTTGGTCTACCGCTTTCTAAGTCACAGCCTTTTTTTATTTATTTTTACGCTTGGATGGTGTTTGGATGGCGATTTTTACTTCAAAAATCGTACCATGTGGTTTGTTATCCTTAACACTAATGGTTCCTTTTAAGGCATCGACAATCTGCTTTGCTAAGGATAAACCTAGCCCAAAGCCACCTTTTTGGCGAGTACGAGCTTTGTCAACTCGATAAAAGCGATCAAAAATTTTCTTTTTATCTGCTGCAGAAATACCAATTCCATCATCAGCTACTGACAAATAGAGATTACGCTCCGTCGTAGCAATGACAAAATGAATACCTCCTTCTTCTTCTGTGTACTTGACAGCATTGTCAAACAAGATAGTCATCAGTTGCTTAAGAAGAAGCTTGTCTGTTATGATGGTCCGATGAATACGATTTTCAAAATGAAAAACGCGGTTATTTTCAGATGCGATCATCTCATAGTTGGTAAAGGTTGTGTTAAAGAAGTCTGGCTGTACCTCTCCTAGTTCAGGATTGATACCATCATCACGACGGGCTAAATTTAGGAGATTGGTTGTTAAAAAGCGCATGTTCCGAACTTCTTCTAAACTAGAAGCAATACTCTCGCTAGATTCCATAATAGTAGCTTCCGGCTTTCGAAAAAGAGTTTCTAGACGATTTTGGAGAACAGCAAGTGGAGTACGTAGCTCATGACTGGCATTTTCGACAAAACTCTGCTGCTTCTGCATACTTTCAAGCAAGGGTTTGACACTAACTCGAGCAAGATAAAGACTAGCTATGAGTGATAAAATCCAGAAGCTGGCCATGACTACTACGATTAACTGCTCATGATTTTGACTGATTTGCTCTAGCTGACTGGTATTAATCAAAACAGCTGCATACTTAATATTGGTCGAGACAGATTCAATATTCATCTCAGTCAGAATCACTCGATAAATCTCATCCTGCCCGTAACTATTCTGGACATGAAGCTGTCTAATGTGATTCAAATCCTTTTTATTAAATGTAACCCTATCAAGACCTAAAAAGCGATTTCCAGCTACTAGTTGATTTAAACTAGAGTCCAATAAAATTACTTCCGTATTAGAACTGACTGTAGGTTTGCTATTTGAAGGCGGCCCTACCGATTCACTATTCAAATCTTTTACATCTTCTGTTGCACGGTTGACAGCCAACTGGATAACATCCTGAGGATTAGCACTGAGTGACAAGAGCTTCTCATCAACTGAGGTATAAAGACTCGAGTGCATAACCTGCAAGATAATCAAAGTCATAGCGGAGAAAATCAGAGTAAATACTCCAAAGTTACGAATAAAGTAACTAAAATCCTCCTCATACCAATTCTTTTTAATTTTTTTAAACATGTTTTAAAATATACCCAACACTACGCAAGGTTTGGAGGTTTTCAGCAAAGACTGAGCCCTTTAATTTCTTACGAACTTTTGATACATAGACTTCTACCACGGAGATGGTTGTGTCACTGTCAAATCCCCACAAACGGTCAAAAATTTGTGTTTTTGGCAAGATTACATTTTGGTTTTGGAGGAAATAAACCAAAAGATCAAATTCTTTACCTAATAGTTCAACAACAGTATCATTGACTTTAACCTCATTGGTAGAGAGATTGACAGTCAAATCACCATAGGAAAGGGTATTTTCATTGAACTTACCAGAACGTTTAAGCAGGGCCTGAATACGCATCTTGAGTTCTTCTAGATAAAATGGTTTTGTCAGATAATCATCTGCCCCAAGCTCAAATCCGTGTCCCTTATCATCTAGACTTTCCTTGGCTGTCATGATCAGAACAGGAGTCGAAATGCCTTTTTCACGCAATTCTTTTAAAACTTGGAACCCATTTTTTTCAGGCAACATCAAGTCCAATAGAATCAAATCATAAACACCACTTTCAGCCTCATAAAGACCTTCTTCTCCATCAAAAACCTGCATGACATCTGCAAAATCATCCAAGAAATCAAAGACTGAATTTGACAGGCCTAGGTCATCTTCCACTAATAGAATTTTGATCATCAAAAATTCCTCCTTATTATACCTATTATAGCAAAAATATCTTAAAAAAAACTCAACTTCCCTTGTTTTTCCAAGAGAAAGTTGAGTTTTTGTCATCTATTTAGACTAGAATCTTTTAAGCTTTGCTATATTGAGCTACAACTGCTTCAACTGCTGCTTTTTCACGCTTGATCAATTCAACGCGTGCTGCGATTTCCTTGATTCCCATACCGATGTTACGGCTAAGGGCAAGGTCAGAAAGTTGTGGCTCAAAGAAGGCCTTGTATTCTGTCAAGCGTTGCTCTGTCTTAAATACATGGGCAGGCAGAATAACAAAGCTATCAAAGCTCATATCTCCACCAAGAGCAGCCTTAATCCAATCCCAGTTTTCACGCGCCCAAGCCCAAACTGGTTCCTGAGTTGCCTTATGACCTAAGAACTGATAATACCATGCAGACAAATCTTGAGGTTTCACCACAAATTTATCCTTCCAAGAAGCAATCAAGGTTTGGATATTATCCGTATCTGTACTGTAGGCAAGAGCAGCTGCCAATTGGCGTTTAAAGGCGGCATCTGTGGCATGAGTATAAAGATCGAGATAAGTTGCGACCAATTCCTTAGTCTCATGGTGTTTCATTTCATTGATGAGAACTTGTGAACGAATAGCTGCTGGAAGTCCTGAAAGATTATCCTTGTGGGCTTCGAAAATTTGGCTAGCAACTTGACTGGCTTCCTCGTCATTTGAACGAATCATCATGGAAATTGTCAATTGACGAACCAATTCATCTTCATCAGATTCACCCTCTTTAGCTTCAAAGCCAAGACGATCATAGTTGTAACGAGCCAGTTTAGCAATAAGGGCTTTAAAGGCTTTTTCTGTCTCAGTTCCTTCATCGATAAAGCGATCAAGCGCTCCGATAACTTGTGAAACTGCTGAAACAACGAGATAAGATTCTTCTTGTGCTAATTGATCCACTACTGGAAGCAAGTCTGCATAAGAAATGTGTCCTGCTTCAGCTAGTAAACGACGTTCTTGGACGATTTGAAGCTTACTTGTGTTATCAAGTGTCTCTAAGTCAGCAAGAACAGCATCTAACAATTCGCCTTGATAGTCCGTAATGTAGTGGGCAGTATTTTCAGTGTTAAGACGAAGAGCTGTTTTGTTTTCAGCAAGAAGAGCTGCATAACCTGGAATTTCGATGCTCTCAGTTTCGAGAGTATCTGGCAAGCCTTTCCAGTTACTGTTAAGTGGCACTACCCAGAGACGATTCTTGTCTTCATGTTCACCGATGAAGAATTGTTTTTGTGAAATCTTCAAAACATCATTTTCAACTGTGGCAGTAAGGACTGGATAACCAGGTTGCTCCAACCAAGAATCCATGAAGGCTGCTACATCACGACCAGATGCTTGTCCAAGTGCATTCCAAAGATCACGGCCAATGGTATTTCCGTATTGGTGTTTTTCAAAGTAAGCATGCAAACCTTTAGCAAAATCAGCATCTCCTAACCAACGGCGAAGCATGTGCATGAGACGGCTTCCTTTGGCATAAACGATAGCACCATCGAAGAGCGTATTGATTTCATCTGGGTGGCTAACTTCAACGTGGACAGATTGAACGCCATCTGTCGCATCACGTTTAAGAGCGGCTGGCACTCCACTTGTTTGGAAGTCTTCAAAGATATTCCAACTTGGCTCGATGGCATCCACACAGACGTATTCCATCATGTTCGCGAAGCTTTCATTGAGCCAGAGGTCATCCCACCACTTCATAGTCACAAGGTTACCGAACCATTGGTGAGCAAGCTCGTGGGCAATGACGAGTGCTACCTGTTGACGGCTAGCAAAGGTTGAGTTTTCATCAACAACCAAGTAAACTTCACGGTATGTCACAAGTCCCCAGTTTTCCATAGCACCAGCTGAGAAGTCAGGAAGGGCGATGTGAAGAGATTGAGGAATTGGGTACTTAACTCCATAGTAGTCTTCGTAAAACTCGATTGAGCGAACAGCAATATCTAGTGAGAAATCAAGGTTTGAAAGTGGATGGGCCTTGGTTGAGTAAACACCTACCAAAGTACCATTTTTAGTTTTAGCAGTTACCCCTTGCAAATCACCAGCAACGAAAGCTAGCAAGTAAGAAGACATACGTGGAGTTGTTTCAAATTTCCAGATACCTGACTCTTTGCGGTTTTCAACGTCAATTTCTGGCATGTTAGACAAGGCAAGTTCACCTTCAGCTTGGTCAAAACGAAGTGCTAAGTCAAAGGTTGCTTTTGCTTCTGGCTCATCCACACACGGGAAGGCTTCGCGAGCAAAGTGGCTCTCAAACTGAGTAGACAAGACTTCCTTCTTAACTCCATCAACTGTGTAGTAAGATGGGTAGATTCCTGTCATGTTGTCTGTGATTTTCCCTGAAAAAGCGATGACCAAATCAACTGAACCTGCTTCTGCAAGTTCGATATGAAGGGCTTCGTTTTCGTTATCAACTGTGAATGGGCGAGCTTGACCTGCTACTTCTACAGAAGCGATTTCTAAGTCCTTTTGGTGAAGGGAAATTCGGTCACTTTTAGCTTGACCAGTAATGGTTACTTTTCCTGAAAACGTCTTAGTCTCACGACTCAAGTCTAAAAATAAATCATAATGTTCAGGAACAAATTGTTTAATATAATGTTCTACTGCTTGCATCATTTTCTCCTATTCTATATTTCTGAGCAAATGCTCTAGTTCAAACATACCTATTTTATCATATTTTAAGTCAGAAAAAAGCTTTGGACAGTGATTTCCAAAACTTTCTTCCTACTAGCAGTCTAGAGAGGGTAGACCTTGCGAAATTCTTCCAAAACAATCTTGCTGTCAGGTGTAAAATCCAGACCTGCTTCTCCTAACCAGTCTTTGAAAAAATCTTCATGAACCTGACCCAATAGGCTAAAGATTTGTCTCCCTCACCTTCCTTGTGGGCATGGTCGGCTGAAACCTGATGGAAAGGCTGAACGGAAACCTTTGTAATTTCAATAATGCAGATAGCTTGATCCTTACTGTCTAAAATAACATCAAAGGTCCCTTCTTGGGGAAGGAGTTCGTCCTCTACTGCGTAAAGGTCGTAAGCTGAGGCGGTTGCCGTCTTTTCACCTTTTAAAACCAAGTCTGCCAAGAGATCGGCTTCCACTCCAAAAGCCCAGGCGTCGATTTCATCTCCGATCAAGGGATTGATTTTCTTGTAGGTATTCCACATTTCTTGCGGTGTCATGGGTTGCTCCTTTGTATTTTTTTACTTTCTTCTTTTACACGTTTGAGATGATCTGGATGGTCAATCTCTAAATTAAAAATCTCCGGAATAGAACTGTAGTGGATAATGCACTCAATCCCCATCTGATTCATTTTTTGTATGAAAGAAGGATTCAGATAGCCTGCCACGGCGAAATCTATCTTTTTCGTCCTTGCTTTATCCTGCATCTGTCTCAGCATTTCTAACATTATTGGACTTTCCATATCGTGCCATTGACTATTTCTCACAGTGGCAAAAATAAATGAAGTCAAATCATTCATTCCAATTACAATCTTTGAAATACCAGTTTCCAGTATCCTGTCCAAGTCAAAATAAGCTGACGGTAATTCAATCATTGTTCCAATTTTTCCAGTGAAACCATGCTGACGCAATACTCTAATAGCTTGTTTTAACTGTTCAGCATCATTGACAAAAGGAAAAATAACAGACAGATTGGGATTAGTTTGATAAACTTCTGTAACGACATGTGCCTCAGCCTGAAATTCATCTGGACATGCCAGTAAACGCCTAGTACCTCTATATCCAAATAATGGGTGGCGTTCGTCAAAATACTCTTTAGTCCCGTCTAGACTATTTGCTTCTGCATTTGTTAACTCTGAAAAGCGATACCAGACCTCTTCATCTGAGTATAAATGGCAAATAGTGTCTAGATAATCTTTTACAAATTGCTGACAATTTGGTAATAGTATGTTTTGGTTTATTTCTCTCAACAAGTATTCCCCACGAATCATACCGATATGGTGAAATAGTTGAGGATAAACTTTTTCAACAATTTGTTCTCCACTAAGAGCCAGTTGATTTTGCATGTCCATTCACCTCGTCTTAAAAGATACAATATCAGATATCATTATATGACGCTTTCATCTAGTTCAAAAGCTTCATAAGGTTCAACTAACTCATATCCTAAAAATTCTGCTACTTTTTTGGAAGCCTCGTTATGAGCATCCCAAAGAGGAAACATATCTCTATTTAAACTCTCTAGAATCATTGCAGCACCAAGCTTTTTAGCAAATCCATTTCCTTGTTCGTTTGGTCTAGTTGCAACTTCCACTTCAACTGCTCCACGGTAAACTAACCCTGAGGAAATCCCAGCAATCAGTTCTTTATTTTTAAGAACCACAAAGCCAAATCCACCTTTTAAAGAAAAATCCTGATAGGACTCAAAATCTCCCTTTAAATCTTGTGACCATTCTTCCTCAGAAAGGCAGTTATAAATACGATTATCAATAGGTACAATATTGTAACCTTCCTCTATATGACTAACTAGATCATTAGAAATTCAACTTGAAAATTTGCCTTATCCTTAAAAGAATAGCGAGTAAAAGAAATTAACCCAACTTGCCGATGCAGAAAATCTTGCCACTTAGTGTCTTCTGATATAATAATCTTATAATCTAAACCATATTGCCTAACAAAATCTTCCCAAAATCTGGAATTCAACTCCCCTGCTAGGTATAGAAAATTCCCAATATCATAAAAACTTGTTGTCCCATCACTGTTTCGGTATACAGTTCCAATTTGAGATTTAAGACCATAGAGAACCATATTTTTCTTCCATGTTTTAAATAGTTCCATTATCCCCCATCTTTACCTTCCAATTTCTATATCTTGTCAGTTCTAATTCAGGAAATCCTTGTAACTCCGCCTTCACCTTCAATACTAAGGGTGAGGCATTTTCTTCGGTAATCTGCTCGATAGGAAGCCAAATTGCATTTGCTGAATCGTTACTTCCATCAAGAACTTCATGAGGAAGGGATTTTTGAGAACGTTCTAAATCAAGTACGATATCATAAAAGGCCATGATATGATGTACTGCGAAGTCTTGCCCTTCTTCTTGAACCAGTACATCATAAATCCTAGGATTGCAATAACGGATAAGCGTATAGCCCGTCTCTTCCAAAACTTCTCTCTTGAGGGTTTCTGTCAACCCCTCACCGATTTCCTGACTACCACCCGGTAAATCAAAACGATGCTGATAAGGCCCTCTCATTTTCTCAATGCAAAGTAATTTCCTGTCTTGAAGACAGACTCCGTATACACCAAAGTGATTTTTGATTTCCATTTTCCACTCTTTCTAACAATCCAAGATTGAAAACTTATATCATCCCTTAAATGGAAAGAGGCTAAAGATTTCATTCTCCTTGATATACTTCTTTAGTATCTCTATATTCTCTTCGATTTTTGCTTGGATATTTGTCTCTTCACAAGTTGACTCAGTAATAAAGAGGTGAATTTTCAATAAATCTGTCAAGTATAGCAAACGGTGTTCCATTTCTGATTCAGGACTTGGAGCTTGCTCGATTTTTGCAAGCTTTTGCTCCAAGCTGTCGCCATTCAAAAATCTCTGATGAACTCTCCTTCTTATTTTTTGAGTAGATTCCTCCCCTTGTTCTAACGGGGATAAAAGAAGTTTTTTATAGACGAATACCTGATTTTCTTTTTCTCTTTCCAGATAGGCCAATAAAATCAGAGAGCTATCAACAAAGGTCCAAGTGTTATAATTCCCTTCAAATGGAACTTGTATGATCCTATCTAATAATTCCTTAGCTATTTCCTCTTGACCATCCAGATAAAGTAAATAGGTCAGATGATTCAGCGATTCGAGATAGCTAGCTTGGGTCTTCTTATGCTTTTTTAAAATTTTATCTATATAGAGATGTAGGTCTGGATGATTTTCCACTAGCTCAATTACTTCTGGTAGCTTCATCTGAATTCCTTTCTATTTTCTTCTATCTTCCCAAAAATTTAAAACTATTTTAGTCAATTAATCCAGCTCCGCTCGACTGAACAAGTCTTTCATAGCTTCAATATCATCGCAAAACTCTTTAAAGCCAAGAGCAAATCTAGACAAGGCGTCTACCTTGGAAGAATAGGCACAAAACATACTTCCTTCAGGATCAAAGTCGATAGCATCGCTTAATTCCGGCATTTTTTCCTCCAAAAATACCAAAGCCAAGGATGCCCAATCGTAGCCATTTCCTTCAAATCCCTCCTCTTCTCGAGTGTCAAATACTTCCTGTCTGAATTCTCCATCAGGGTAATAAATAAGCGATCCGCGAACATTTTGAGGATCCTCATCATATACAAGCAAGTTAAAAGGGGAAATTTTTTCATTTATGTTTTCGTAATTAATCATTTCTTAACTCCTTTTTATATTGTCAATGGAACTGCAACATTCTAGCTTTGTAACTAGGGTTCAAAGGGCATAAAACTATCATGCTCCTGATAATAATTCAAAGCCTCGACCAAGTCTTTACAACTTGCATCTGGCTTTTCCTCAAGTGCAACCGAGAGGACATCAAACAACTGCTCTCCATAGTAGACTAGCTGGAGATCTTGCTTCGCTACATCCGTCGGGTAGACATCACGGTCTTCTACGACATCCGGATAATCTGATACCCAATAGAGCCTATCTAGTGCTAGCTCTCCATCCTCCTTGCCATAGAGACAAAAATCATCTGAAGAAGACTCGTCCACGCGCATCTGCTCAATTATCTGCTCTAGTGAAAGTTCTTGGTATTTCCGCATCCCTTCTCCTTTTTTGTCTCATTCTTCAACAAAGGAATTCAAAAAATTCTCAAAAGATGGCCATTGACCATACATCACTGCTTTTTCTTCTAGAACATAGAAGTAAACCTTGCCATAATCCTCTGCCCTTAGAGAAAGAGCATAGTTGCCAGATCCAGGATCATAGGCGAAATGGAGAAGGTCTGTTGCTTTAAATCCTTCAGGCACAACCTCATCGTCAAAACATGTAAGAGACTTCCTCATCTCCCCTATTGAATTAAAGGAATTGAAAGGAAATAAATGACGGTCATCGTGAACACCCCTTACTTGGGGCTGACCACCGTTATACTTGAGATAAAAGCCCAACATAGTTTTTGGCAATTTCTTCCCAAGAATCTCCTCAAATTGTAAAAAATCTTCTTTTGAAATCGGTGAATCTGCATCTATCACTCTAAACATGATTTCTCCCTCCCAGTTTTACAACTCTTCCTCTAAACTCTTATCAATAAAGTCATAGACGTTTGCAGCAATTTTTTGCATTTCTAAGGAGCCTAAAGCACCCAAGTCATTTTCATAAATGCAATCGTCAGCATTTTTCTTGATAAAGTAGGCCAAATCTCCTTCCTGTCCAATCATAAAGTAATCTGGCTCTACTTCCTCAATCTGATAAGTTTCATTACGCTCCTCTAGATCCTCCTTGGCATACAAACAGATACCTGTATCTCCAATTTCATAGGTGTCAATCTCTTTCCAGTCCGATAAAAACTGATAGTAGAGATTGGGCAAGACAAATCCAAACTCATCTCTTTTCATAGCTTACCTCCACATATTTATAGAATAGCAACTATGCTACTTCAAGCTCCAACCACCATCAATAGTCAGGATTTGTCCATGCATGGCACTCGCTTTTCCACTTGCTAAAAAGAGGCTAACTTCAGCAACTTCACCTGGCTCAATCCAGCGTTTGATAGGTGTTTCACTTGCTACCCAGTCTGCCAGACCACCTGGTTCAAAGTCTGCTGCGGTCATACCAGTTTTGACTGCACCAGGAGCAATCCCAAAGACCTGGATACCTGCTTCTGCATAGTCCAAAGCTAATTGCTTGGTAAATCCAGCCAAGGCGTGTTTAGAAGAGGTATAGGCGTGACCACCACCGCCTGCTAGATTTGAAGCGATGGAGCACATATTGATGATAATCCCATGTTTATGTTCCAGCATGTGTGTCAAATAATAGCGGGTCAACTCTACTGGAGTTACGTAATTGATTTCAAAAATCTCTTGAATTTCTTGGGCGGATTGTTCTAGTAAGGGCTTGTAGTCATCCAAAACACCTGCCGTATTACAAAGAATATCGACTCGAGGGCACCAATCAAAAATAGGTCCTAAGTCAAGTGTTAAATCACGTTGTAGAAAGTGAAAGTCACCTTGTAAGGCAGGCTTTTCACCCTGATCCACACCAAAAACTTGATAACCATTCTCTAAAAAGAGTCGAGCTTGAGCCAGACCAATCCCTGAACTAACGCCCGTAACTAAGACACGTTTAGTCATGGACTTCAACCCAATCCGTCGCTAGGACATCACATGGTGTCGGACTCCACATGGAAAAACCTTCCCCTTCTCCAGATACGTTGATGAGGAAATAGGGTGTCACTTCAAGAGCGACCCCGTTTTGCTCGATAGTGTCAAAAAGTTGGACATAGTTTTCAGCTCCACCCCAGCCAGTACGTACATATTTTTTCTTAGCCTTTAGTCCAGGCAAAATTTCTTCAAATGTCATGTTTTTCTCCTTTGTTATCTATGAATCTTAATTTAATTATAACAAAAAACCGTTTTCCAACGGCTTTTTGACTGTGATTATTCTGATTTATATAAACTTGAGAAAACTATCACCATTGCAATCCAGCATCTCTAATTTCCTTTTTAGAGGCAAACTTTCCATTTGGTCGATGCCATCTTCCATTTCTATCTCTAAAGTAGCCACCTGTATTACTACTTTGTGATTCTTCTTCTGGTGCTGGTGCTTCAGTTTCCTGCTGTTTCTGCTCTTCTTTAGCCTTCTCTTCTGCTTCTTTTTTAGCTTTTTCTTGTGCTTCTTTTTCTTCAGCCTCTTTCTTG
This sequence comes from Streptococcus mitis, assembly GCF_009496285.1. GTDB lineage: Bacteria > Bacillota > Bacilli > Lactobacillales > Streptococcaceae > Streptococcus > Streptococcus mitis_BP. The sequence continues at coordinate 55,018 of NZ_WIJK01000004.1, read as the reverse complement.
GCCTTTTCCTCGGCTGCCTTAAGCTCTGCAGCGCGTTCTTCAGCTGACTTGACCGTATTCTTTGCAGTACCATCTGCATAATTTATTTCAGCATTGGCTGAAACGTTATCCAAGGCGACATGGGTTACGGAATACTTATCAATTTTTTCCTTGCTACTACCTAATTTAATTTCAAGCAAATTTCCATCCTGATCAATTCCTACGTACTGTAAGATAATCTGTCTCGGAATCAATTCATTATCCTTATAGACAGCTGTCACCTTATAGTCAAGGTAATAGTTTGGATGATTTGCAAGCCATGAATCAAGTCCATTTTCATAATAGAGCATGCTACTTTGATTTTTGTCATCCGTTCCAGTAAAGGCACCTGTATTTAACCAGGCTGTCATAGGAACTAGATTGCGGCCTTCATCGTTAAGTCCACTAAATTGATAACCAACTAAATGACCGCGATTCATCAGCCAAGCCTCTTTAGAACCATCTCCGTAGTAAAATTTATAGTTATGCCATCCAACTGGATCAAAGGTTAATTTAGCTTCCCTCTTTTCTTTAGGCTCATCACTATCTTTTAGCTGAATGTGAGCATAAGTTGCACGGGATTTTGAATCAAGTTCCCCGAGTTCTAGCTGCTTTTCATTTTTAAAAGTAAGTAAGCCAGCTTCCTTGTATAACTTTGTATTATCCTGCGTAGTCTGTTCAGTCGTTACAGGTTCAGCTACTTTCACCTCTTCCTTATGTTTCGAGCAGCCAACAGATGTCAGTAATGAAAGTAAAACAACAGAAGTCAAAACTATTCTTTTCATTTCAAATGCCCCTATTTTATTAAAATGTTTATTATATTGTTATTTTATACAATTTTACCATATATAGTTTGCATTTTCAAACAATTATATAGAGTTTTAAACAAAGATAAAAAGAGCGAGAACCGATCTCGCTCTTGATAGGATTTCGTTTTAGTTTCTACGGCAAATCATTCCCCGCTGCTAGGTAAATCTCATACCATTCTTTTCGTGTTAGAGTCAAGTTACTTGCTTGGCTAGCTTCTAGCAAATGTTTTGGATTGGTTGTGCCAACAATGGCCTGCATCTTAGCTGGGTAGCGTAACACCCAAGCGATAGCAATGGCTGATGGGCTCACACCGTATTTTAAAGCTAGTCGATTTAGAACTTGATTTAGTTGTTGGAATTGTTCATTGCCAACAAAATTACCTTTGAAATAACCAAACTGCAAGACTGACCAAGCCTGAATAACCATATCATTTAGTTTGCAGTATTCAAATACGCTACCATCACGCACAGCTGCCTTGTCACCTTCCATATTGACATGGAAACCAGCGTCAAAACCAGGCGTGAAAGCTGCACTTAGCTGTAACTGATTGATCGTTAGAGGTTGTTTGACTTCTCTCTTCAGTAATTCCATCATCATGGGATTTTGATTGGACACACCGAAGTCTCGAACCTTACCAGACTTGTGCAGGATTTCAAAGGCCTCTGCTACTTGATCTGCTTCCATCAAGGCATCTGGACGATGGAGAAGCAAGCTATCTAGGTAATCAACCTGCAATCGTTGTAGAATCCCATCAACTGACTCTAAAATATAATCTTTTGAAAAATCAAAATAGGTAAATTCTTCTATGCGAATGCCACACTTGGACTGGATCCACATCTTCTCACGCAAGTCAGGGCGATGTTTTAAGACTTGACCCAGTAATTCTTCGCACCGACCACGACCATAGATATCTGCCAAGTCAAAGGCATTGATTCCAACAGATAAGGCTGTTTCAACCAGCTCCTCAACTTCTTTGACCGACTTGTCACTGATTCGCATCATTCCTAGAACGATTTCGGATAGTTCTCTTTTCTCTTGACCAAATGTAATGTATTTCATGGCAACTTCCTCCGTTTTTCTTCATTATAAAGCAGAATGCCTCTTTTATCAACTATCGTCATACAAAAGAAAAGAACCAGCTTAAACTGGTCCTTTTAGATCTTATCCAATCACACTTCCGTTTGGTACAGACGGATCAACTGTGAGAAGGGTTAATTTGCCATCATGTTCAGCTGAGAGAATCATCCCTTGGCTGACATATTTTTTCATCATTTTACGTGGTTTGAGGTTGGCAACGATTTGGACTTTCTTGCCGACCAATTCTTGTTCGTTTGGATAGTATTTCGCAATACCAGAAAGGATTTGACGGTCTTCACCGTCACCAGCATCAAGGCGGAATTGAAGCAACTTATCAGAACCTTCCACTTTAGACACTTCTTTGACTTCTGCGACACGGATTTCAACCTTGTCAAAGTCTTCAAACTTGATTTCTTCCTTGTTTAGTTTGAGTTCGACTTCATCTGGATTCCATTCTTTTTCGACGGCTGGCTTGTTACCTTCCATTTGTTCCTTGATATAGGCGATTTCTTCTTCCATATCGAGACGTGGGAAAATTGGTGTTCCTTTAGCAACTACTGTTACTCCTGCAGGGAAATCAGCTAAACTCAAGTTTTCAAGGCTAGAAACTTCTGCGAGACCAAGTTGAGTCAAGACTGCACGACTGGTTTCCATCATAAACGGCTCAATCAAGTGGGCTACGACACGAAGGCTGGCTGCCAAGTGACTCATAACACTGGCCAATTGGTCACGATGCGCTTCATCCTTGGCCAGTACCCATGGAGCTGTCTCATCGATGTATTTGTTGGTACGTGATATAAGAGTCCAGACTGCTTCAAGCGCACGTGGATAGTCAACTGCTTCCATATAGGCATTGTAGTCAGCAATTGATTGTTCTGCCACTTGAGCAAGTTCATTGTCAAAGTCTGTTACACCTTCTACATAGGCAGGGATTTGACCATCAAAGTACTTGTTAATCATTGAAACAGTACGGTTGAGGAGGTTTCCAAGATCGTTTGCCAATTCATAGTTGATACGCCCTACATAGTCCTCTGGAGTGAAGGTTCCGTCTGAACCAACTGGAAGGCTACGCATGAGGTAGTAACGAAGTGGATCGAGGCCATAGCGCTCTACCAACATTTCAGGATAAACGACATTCCCTTTAGACTTAGACATCTTGCCATCTTTCATGACAAACCAACCGTGAGCAATCAAGCGGTCAGGTAATTTAACATCCAACATCATAAGAAGGATTGGCCAGTAGATGGAGTGGAAACGAAGGATGTCTTTTCCAACCATATGGAAGACTGTTCCATTCCAGAACTTATCAAAGTTGCCATGTTCATCTTGACCGTAACCAAGAGCTGTCGCATAGTTAAGAAGGGCATCGATCCAAACGTAGACAACGTGTTTAGGATTTGATGGGACAGGCACTCCCCATGTAAAGGTTGTACGAGAAACTGCTAAGTCTTCCAAACCTGGCTCGATAAAGTTACGCAGCATTTCATTAAGGCGACCATCTGGAGTGATGAAGTCAGGATGTGATTTGAAAAATTCGACCAAGCGGTCTTGGTATTTGCTGAGGCGAAGGAAGTAAGATTCTTCTGAAACCCATTCAACCTCGTGACCTGATGGAGCGATACCACCCGTCACATTTCCAGCTTCATCACGGAAAACTTCCGCAAGCTGACTTTCTGTAAAGAATTCCTCATCTGAAACTGAATACCAACCTGAGTATTCACCTAAGTAGATGTCATCTTGAGCAAGCAAGCGTTCAAAAACTTGTGCTACTACTTTTTCATGGTAATCATCAGTTGTACGGATAAATTTATCATATGAGATATCGAGTAATTGCCAGAGTTCTTTAACTCCAACTGCCATACCATCAACATAGGCTTGTGGTGTAATCCCAGCTTCTTCTGCTTTTTGTTGAATCTTTTGGCCATGCTCATCAAGACCAGTCAGATAAAAGACATCGTAGCCCATCAGGCGTTTGTAACGAGCTAGGACATCACATGCGATAGTTGTGTAGGCAGAACCGATATGAAGTTTACCAGATGGATAGTAAATCGGTGTTGTAATATAAAAATTCTTTTCAGACATAATTTTTCCTTTCCAGGCAAATGAAACCTGTTTTTCTAACACTTCATTATATCATATTTTGATGATTTTCGATAAGGAAATCCATACAAAAACAAGACAGACAAATGTCTATCTCGTTTTTTATCTTTTAAATTATTCATAGCGAAGAGCTTCGATTGGATCAAGCTTAGAGGCTTTGTTGGCTGGTAAAACACCAAATATCATACCGATACCAGCTGAGACCGCTAAACTAAAGAGAGCGATTGGGATGGATACGCCAACTTCGATTCCTGCAATCATGTTTTGAAGAAGGACACCTGCAAGCATAGTCACTCCTGCAGCCAGCACAAGGCCGATAACCCCACCTAATAAGGTTAAAATCATGGATTCAATCAAAAACTGAACCAGAATATTAGCCCGTGTAGCTCCCAGTGCTTTTCGTAGACCAATCTCGCGAGTACGCTCTGTCACTGAAACAAGCATAATGTTCATAACACCAGTACCACCGACAAAAAGGGAAATCCCCGCAATGGCACTAATAATCGTTGTTATGAAGCCAAAGAGTTGTTGAACTTCTTGGAAGGCAGCAGACGCATCTGCAACTTGATATTCCCCTTGTTGAAGACCTGCAATCTCTGTCATTCTTCTTGCCAACTCTGGTCCTAAAGTCTGGGTTAAGCTAGTATCATTGACACGGAAGACAATATTTGAAATCTCATCTGTGTTAAAATTAGCTGCTAAGGAAATATTGGTCGTGATTGGTAGTCCTCCGACACCAAATGTTTTCGCAGCCTTAGCTTCCTTACTTGCATAAACACCAATAACACGGTAACTGATTTCATTTACTTCAACAATTTGGTTGAGAGCTTCTTGTGCTGAACCAAAAAGGCTATTGGCAAGCTCTTCATCTAAAATGATCACACTTGCAAAATCTTTATAATCTTGCGCTCTAAGGCCACGACCTGCAATGATTTCATTTTCGACCGCATCCATATAGGTGACATTCCCACCCGTCATGTTAGCGTGTTCGACCTTTTTATCCTTATAAGTCAAGGTTACATTGGCTGAGTTGGTCACATAGTAGCTATCCACTCCCTTGAGCTTAGCAGCTTCCTTGACCCATGCTTCTTGAGGTTTTGGGGGTTCAACAAAATTTTCTTCTTGACCACCAGACAAGGTCAATGCAGATTGTCTTTGTGTAAAGGAACCATCCTTACTCTTGGTAGGTGAGAAAAAGACATGGATGTCTTTCTGGGACTTGGTCATATTTTTATTGACCTGACGAGACATGGAGTCTCCCAAAGCCATGATAACGACAACGGAGGAAACACCGATGATAATACCAATCATGGTCAGGAAGGAACGCATCTTGTGGGCCATAATGGATGAAAAGGCAAATTTCAGATTCTGCATCTTAGTTCTCCTCCTTTTCTACTTGGCCACTATCAGATGAAATGACACCATCGCGGATGACGATTTGACGCTTGGCGTAGGCGGCAATTTCAGGCTCATGCGTTACCATAATGATGGTTTTTCCTTCTTTGTTTAATTCAACTAAGAGTTGCATGATCTGATTACCCGTTTTGGTATCCAGAGCTCCTGTTGGTTCATCAGCTAAGATGATAGAAGGATTGTTAACGAGTGCACGCGCTATGGCCACCCTTTGTTTCTGCCCCCCAGACAACTCCGAAGGTAAATGATGGCTACGTTCAGTCAGTTCAACCTTTTCCAAATACTCTTCTGCTAATTTGCGACGTTTTGAAGCAGGAACCCCCGCATAAATCAAGGGAAGTTCGACATTTTGGAGGGCATTCATTTTAGACAAGAGAAAGAATTGCTGAAATACAAATCCGATTTCTTGATTTCGAACCTTGGCTAATTGTTTTTCACCCAGACCAGCTACTTCTTTGCCATCTAGAAAATACTGACCACTTGTAGGAGTATCCAACATCCCAATAGTGTTCATGAGGGTTGACTTACCTGAACCGGATGGTCCCATGATAGCTACAAATTCTCCCTCTTGAACTTCTAGGTTAATGTTTTTAAGGACTTGAAGTTCTTGGTCACCATTTCGATAGCTACGGCAGATATTTTTGAGGCTAATTAGTTGCTTCATCAGTCTTCACCTCTTTTCCTTCTTGCAAGGAAGCTGTCGGATTACTGATGACTTTTGCTCCATCTGTCAAACCAGATGTGATTTCTTGGTTTTCTGCGTCCGCATTGCCCAATCCAACTTCAACTTTTTTGGCCTTTTGATTTTCATCAAGAATCCAAACATAGTTTTTGTCTTCTTCCATCACTACACTCGAAATTGGAACGATCAAGGCCTTGCTCTTATTCTTGACTTCAACACTAACAGTAAATCCTTGCTTCAAATCGCCAATTTCACTAGTTACATCGACCGTATATGGGTACTTAGATCCTGAGTTTGAACCAGCTAAGCTACTACTTGCTTCGCTACTGTTCTTTGGATAATTTGAAATATAGCTAATCTTACCATTCCAAGTTTTATCCGGGTAAACCTTGGAAGTGAAAGTGACTTCTTGGCCTACAGATAGATTGGCAAGATTGTACTCAGAAAGCTCTCCCTTGACCTGCAAGTTATCGTTACTTACGATATGAACCAAAACTTGACTATTTCCTGTTAGAGATTTTGAAACATTCCGATTCACTTCAACAACTGTTCCCTCCACCGTACTCAATACCGTAGCAGCATTCAACTGGGCTTGAGCTTTTTCGAGTTGCGCTTCTGCATCTGCACGCACATCGCGTGCATCGCTGATTTGAGAATCAATAGCAGCGGTGGCAGAACCGGATGACTGAGCTGGTGCTTGTCCAGTTGCTCCTTCTAGACCTGCTTGAGGAAGACTTGGTGTTGCTGCGGCGGTATTACGTGCATCGTTTAATTCATTGATATGACGGTCAGCTTTAGCTACAGCACGGCTTGCAGCATCATAGGCAGTCTGGGCTTCTGTACTACTATACTTGACTAAGGCCTGGCCCTCGCTTACCTTATCACCAACTGAAACTAGAACCTCATCCAAGTCTCCCTTGCTGCCATCAAAATAAACATATTGTTCTTTTTGAGCAGTTACTGTACCTGATAAAAGAACTGAAGATGCCACAGACCCCTCTTTGGCAAGGACTATCTTAGCAGTTTCATCTTTTGCTGCAGCTTGATTTGGTTGTCTTAACAGAAGAACAGTAGCTGCACCCACTACAAGAACTGACGCCACTCCAATAGCAGTAAATAAAGGCCATTTCTTAGCTTTTGACTTTCTTTTCATAGCAATACCCCTTTTATAAATATATATGTTAAGATTATAGCACATATCCTAAAAATGGACAATTTATTTCTCATTATCCAAAAACATTTGCAAAATCTTTTGTTGTTGTATTAGTTATATAATACACTTTCTTTTTTATTTTTGCAAGCATTTTCTTGAAATTTTTAAGCGTAGCAGATTTTTGCATTGCCTCCCAAAAAAAGATAGAATATGACTAGAAAACAACTAAAGGAGCTTTCTATGAGAGAATATGACATTATCGCCATCGGAGGAGGTAGCGGAGGTATTGCTACTATGAATCGTGCTGGTGAACACGGTGCTAAAGCTGCAGTTATTGAAGAAAACAAACTAGGAGGAACCTGCGTTAATATGGGTTGTGTGCCCAAGAAAATTATGTGGTATGGAGCCCAAATCGCAGAGAGTATCCACAAATATGGACCTGACTATGGTTTTATAAGTACTGGGAATGAATTTGATTATGCTACGCTTCGTCAGAATCGTGAAGCCTACATTGACCGTGCTCGCTCGTCTTACGATGGTAGCTTTAAGCGTAACGGAGTTGATTTGATTGAAGGACGTGCTGAATTCGTAGATGCTCATACAGTCAGCGTTAATGGCGAGTTGATTCACGCTAAGCACATTGTGATTGCGACCGGAGCACATCCACATATTCCTGACATTCCTGGTGCTGAACTAGGTGGTAGTTCTGATGATGTCTTTGCCTGGGAAGAGTTGCCTGAATCGGTAGCTATTCTAGGTGCTGGTTATATTGCTGTCGAATTAGCTGGCGTGCTCCATACCCTTGGTGTACAGACAGATTTATTTGTCCGTCGTGATCGTCCGCTCCGTGGATTTGATAGCTATATTGTTGAGAGCTTGGTTCAGGAAATGGAAAATACTGGATTAAACCTCCACACCCATAAGGTTCCTGCTAAACTTGAAAAAACTGAACAAGGCACTACCATTCATTTCGAAGATGGTAGTACTCATACTGCCAGTCAAGTTATCTGGGCAACTGGCCGCCGTCCAAACGTTGAAGGACTCCAGCTAGAAAAGGCAGGCGTTACCCTCAATGAACGCGGCTTTATCCAGGTTGATGAATACCAAAATACTGTCGTTGAAGGTATCTACGCTCTTGGAGATGTCACAGGCGAAAAGGAACTGACTCCTGTCGCTATCAAAGCTGGGCGTACACTCTCTGAAAGACTTTTCAATGGAAAAACCAATGCAAAAATGGACTACACGACTATTCCAACTGTTGTCTTCTCACACCCAGCTATCGGAACAGTCGGCCTGACTGAGGAAGAAGCCATCAAAGAGTATGGACAAGAAAACATTAAAGTTTATACTTCAAAATTTGCTTCTATGTATTCAGCAGTTACTAGTCACCGTCAAGAAGCACGCTTCAAGCTCGTTACAGCTGGTGCGGACGAAAAGGTCGTTGGCCTTCATGGTATCGGCTACGGCGTCGATGAAATGATTCAAGGCTTCGCAGTTGCTATCAAGATGGGCGCTACAAAAGCAGACTTTGATGCTACAGTCGCTATCCATCCTACAGGTTCAGAAGAATTTGTGACTATGCGTTAATACAAAAAGAGACCATCACGGTCACTCAGATTGAAGAAAAAGCCTATTTTGGACTATTTTCTTCAATCTTTTTCTTTTACTAGAGCAAATTATAAAACACTTAAAAATAGCATCCCATCAGGATTCCTAAGTGTTTGCACTATATGATAGCCAACTTCCATAAGGCTCATCTTTTTATTACTGATAAGATTTACCTGTGTTTTGAAAAATCTCTTGTCCTCCGGCTCTCTCTAAATCGGCCATTACAGATTTGTAACCTTTATTTTTAAAACACGTTGACAATCATCTACCTTCCAGTATAATAGTTACTATAAATTAAAAAAGAGGTTAACTATTATGAAAAAAGCACACATTTACGCTATTCCTGCTATTGGAGCTGCTCTGATTGCAGTATTAGCCCAAATCAGTATCCCAATTGGACCTGTTCCATTTACTCTTCAAAATTTTGCTATCGGACTCATCGCTACTGTTTTTCGACCTAGGGAAGCCGTTCTCTCTGTTGGACTCTATCTCTTACTGGGGGCTATTGGACTTCCTGTCTTTGCTAGCGGCGGAGCTGGTTTTCACGTTTTAATTGGGCCAAGTGCTGGTTATCTATGGTTTGACCTTGTCTATGCTGGGCTTGCTTCCTATCTGACTCATACGAATAGCAGTGTTCTACGTATTTTCCTAGCCAATCTCTTAGGGGATTCCCTTGTCTTTGTCGGTGGTATTCTCAGCCTCCACTTCCTTGCTGGTATGCCTATTGACAAGGCTCTCGCTGTCGGTGTGCTTCCCTTTATCATTCCTGATCTTGCAAAAATTATTGCCATTAGTTTTATCGGACGACCACTCCTTCAACGACTTAGTAGTCAACCCTACTTCTCACATAAATAAAGAGGCTCTATAATTTCTGTAGTGGGTAAAACCACCATAGGAATTATGGAGCCTATTTTATTGTAGAAAAAAGTCCCATAAGACCTATAATGAAAAGTGACCAAACCATCATTAGAAAGAATCTTATGGAACAATTAAATTTTATCACAAACTTACTCGGAATTAAAGACAAGAACATCAAAATCTTGGATTATCTTGATGCTGGAACTCATAAAGAAGTCATTGCTAAACTAGATTATCCTGCTCCTAAGTGTCATCACTGCCTAGGGCAAATGACTAAATATGACTTCCAGAAAGAATCTAAAATTCCCTACCTCGAATGTGCAGGATATAAGACACTCATTCGATTGAGAAAACGTCGTTTTCGTTGTAAAGTCTGCAGAAAAATGGCTGTATCAGAGACTTCCTTAGTCAAAAAGAATCACCAAATCCCGACCATCGTCAACCAGAAAATCACTCAAAAATTAATCGAGAAAGTCCCTATGACGGCTATCGCAGAAAGTCTATCTGTCTCTACTTCGACTGTCATTCATTCAAATTCAAGACAGATTTATCTTTCCTTCCAACTCACATGTCTTGGGATGAATACAGCTTCAAGAAAGGGTTGATGAGTTTCATTGCACAGGATTTTGATTCCAGAAAGATCGTAACTATCCTGAATGGACGAACTCAAGTGACTATTCGCAATCATTTTTTTCGTTATTCTAGTCAGGTGAGAAGTCGCGTGAAAGTCATTACCATGGATATGTTTAGCCCCTACTACGATATTGCCAGAAAACTTTTTCCTAACGCTAAAATCGTTCTGGATCGTTTTCACATTGTCCAACATCTCAGTCGAGCTATGAATCGTCTTCGCATCCAAGTCATGAATCGTTTTGATCGTAAATCGCACGAATATAAGGCACTAAAACGTTACTGGAAACTCATTCAACAGGATAGCCGTAAACTCAGCGATAAACGATTTTATCGTCCGACTTTTCGCTCACACTTGACCAATAAAGAGATTCTCGAAAAGCTCCTTGCATACTCTCAAGAACTTAGAGAACACTATGAACTCTATCAACTATTACTGTTTCATTTCCAAGAGAAACAAACAGACCATTTCTTTGAACTGATTGAAGAAACGTTTTCTTGTGTAAATCCTATTTTTCAAACTGTTTTTAAGACCTTTTTGAAAGATAAGGACAAAATCATGAACGCACTGGAACTGCCCTACTCAAACGCGAAACTAGAGGCTACTAATAACCTCATTAAGGTCATCAAGCGCAATGCTTTTGGCTTCCGGAACTTTGAAAACTTTAAAACTAGAATCCTCATTGCTTTGAACATAAAAAAGGAGAGAACCAAGTTGGTCCTCTCCAGGTTATAACTTTTCATCAACCCACTACAGTTGACAAAGAGTCAATAAAGAAAGGAGGTCGGGAATTTTCTCCCAACCTCCTTTCGTCTGTTTTTATATGATTGCTTATTGATTTTTGAAGGCATCGACCATCACTTGAAACTCTTCGTTTGAGAGGGTGATTCCTTTCCCCATCTTAGTGTGGTCTGGACTCCAAGCACGAATGTCAAACTTTGCTGGTGCTCCATTAAAGCTGACACGATTGATTTCCTTGGTCCAACCTTTTTCATTCTCTGAGAGTGTGAGTAAGTGTTCTTCGATTTCAAATGTAAATTCTGCCATTGTATTCTCCTTTTGATTGTCTTCACTTGATTATTCGTAAAATCTTGTAGATTTTTTTTAAATTGTATATAATGGTAAAGAGAAGGGAGGCTCCGATGAAAGATTTATTTAACTACATTCAACAAAAGTTCCAAAGCTTTCTCGACGGGCGAGAAGAACCAGATCATTCCAAAGCCGACTCCCTGACAAGTGCCATTAAAGAGGCCCTCCTAAAAAAAACTGCTGTCCACATTATTTTTTCAGATACAAGTTTTACAGGGGATATCATCAAATATGATACGGACCGCCAGCAAATTATCGTTAAAAATTTTGCAAAAAATGTGACCCGCATTATTCGAATCCCAGATATTCAGAAAGTGAGTTTTGTTCCCTCAACTGTCCAAACAGCCCAAAAAAATCGATTTAAGAAAGAGTGAGATGAGTTTACTTCATCTCACTCTTTTCTATTAACGAATTTGTTCAAAATGAAGGTGAACAGCAATGTGTTCTCCGTAACCACTTCTCTCTAAATCACGTTGCAAACGGTAAGAGATATAGTGTTCAGCGATGGTAATGTAGCCTGCGCCAAGCAAGCGATGCTCAACCATTGATTGAATCATGCTGATAGTGGCACGCTCCACTTTTGCTTCTTCTAGATCCAAGACAACTTTTTTAGTTACTTGAGCTAGATTTTGACGTAAATCATCGGTCAAAACATAAACTGTTTGAGCAGCTTTGAGAATGGCTTGATAGATTTTATCTGGATCAAAGTCGGCAACTTGTCCATCACGTTTAATGACTTGCATAGGCTTCTCCTTTTAATTTATATTTTCTTTAATGTCTGCTAACATTTTGGCTTCTTCTGCTGTTAATTCGTAATGTTCCAACAAATCTGGTCTACGCTCATAAGTTTTTTTGAGACTTTCATAGAGACGCCATTGACGAATCTTCTCATGATGCCCACTCATAAGCACCTCTGGAACTAACATTCCACGAAAATCATAAGGTCTTGTGTATTGAGGATATTCAAGAAGGCCCGATGAAAAGCTATCATCTTGGTGACTGGTTTCCTTCCCAATTACTTCTGGTATCAAGCGAACCGTCGCATCAATCATGGTCATTGCTGCCAGTTCTCCACCAGTTAGCACATAATCACCCAGGGAAATCTCATCTGTTACCAAGGTCTTAATGCGTTCATCATAGCCCTCATAGTGTCCACAAATAAAGATGAGTTCCTCTTCTTGTGCTAAATCTTCAGCATAAGCCTGGTCAAACTGCTTACCAGCAGGATCCAAAAGAATCACGCGCGGATTTTTCTTTTGAATAGCATCAAAGGCATCAAAGATTGGCTGAGCACGTAGCAACATCCCTTGACCCCCGCCATATGGCTCATCATCCACATGACGGGCCTTCTCCGCATATTCACGAAAATTGTGATACTGGATGTCAAGAAGTCCCTTCTCACGAGCTTTCCCAACGATGGAATGTTCTAGAGGCGAGAACATCTCTGGAAAGAGGGTTAAAATATCAATCTTCATCGTCTAACCCTTCTAAGAGTTCTACATCCACACGCTTATTTGGAATATCAACATTGAGGACAACTGGTGGGATATATGGTAAAAGCAGATCCCGTTTTCCCTTGCGCTTAACTACCCAGACATCATTGGCACCTGGTTGAAGGATTTCCTTAATGGTTCCAATCAAGTTGTCATCCTCGTAGACCTCTAAGCCGATAATTTCGTGATAATAAAACTCACCCTCGTCCAGGTCATTCAGGTTTTCTTCTGCAACCTTCAAACTGTGGCCCTTGTATTTTTCGATATCATTGATGTGATACATATCCTTAAATTTGATGATATCAAAGTTTTTATGCTTGCGGTGACGTGCGATAGTCACTGTTCTAACAAATTGATCCTTCTCATCAAATAAGGCAAGCTCTGCACCTTTTTTAAAGCGTTCTTCCGAAAAATCCGTCACAGATAAGACTCTCATCTCACCTTGTAAACCTTGTGTATTGACGATTTTTCCAACGTTAAAATAGTTCATTTGATCTCCTGTGTACATTTCTCCCTTTATTTTATCACGTTCCAGGGATTTTCACAAGTTGGAGAAGAATCAGCTATAATCCCAAAAGTGCTAGTAGTTTCCTCTTTAATGTTAATTTATATTTGAAAGAAGAAATATTTATATTCCCGTTATACATATTACTATAAAATGTATACTCCCCGATTTGACCCTGACTTGTCTTCCATTTCATCCTTAAACTAGGTATATTCTCAGGTAAATTTGTATGAATCAATAGACATGTATAATTCTTTAAATTTTTAACTGTATGCAGTTTATCGTTAACAACTAATCGATTACTTTTTGAATCATAGACTAAAGAATAAAATTCTACAATTTCAATATCAACTTCCTTTGGATAAAAAATCAAATGGTGATAATGTTTATCATTTTCATCATGTTTAAACTCATAAATATGATGAAATCTTGTATGTAAGGAATCAAATTCGATTGGTTTAATTGCCTGAATTTCAATATTATTGATATATGCTTTATTCTGGAAACTAATTTTTAAAATTACACCGATAAACGTCAAAATCTGTACAATTCGCAATAACCAATCAATATACATTGCCCAATCTATTTTTAGAAAATAATCAGTGTCCATTATTTCTCAAATCTCCTTTCAAATATCCTTCCAAATCTCGTTCATGGTGATACTTGATGGCAGCTTTCTTATCTTTTTCAAAAATGGTCTTGGTTAGATCAATATCGTTGATAGCTGCGATTGCAACCGTATAATGAATAATATCAGCAAGTTCTTTAGCAAGTTCCTCATTTGAGTCCTGAACTCCCTCTTTTCGTCCAGAACGTCCATTTAAAACCTCGGCTACTTCACCAACTTCTTCAACTAGTTTTATAAAGAGCCCTTCTTCTGTTCTAGATTGCTGGTAATGTTCTAGCAAATAGGCTTGTAATTGTCTAACTGTTAAATCCTTCATATCCTGCTCCTAGCAAAAAAGCGAGACATCCGTCCCGCTTTTCTTATTTTTCGTCAATAACGATTCTTACTTTTTTGTCTTCAGTTGGGACAGAGTAGACAATCGTTCTTATCGCAGAAATAGTGCGACCCTTACGACCGATTACACGACCCACATCACTTTGATCAAGATCCAAATGATACTCCAAAAATTCTGGTGTATCTTCAATCTTGATAGTTAAGGCATCTGGTTGTGAAATCAAAGGTTTCACAATTGCAATAATGAGATTTTCAATCGTATCCATCTGTCAACCTACTTTAGAATTATTTAGAGAATTTAGAATCGTGGAATTTTTTCAATACACCTTCTTTTGAAAGGATGTTGCGTACTGTATCTGAAGGTTGAGCTCCATCAGCCAACCATGCAAGAACGCGGTCTTCTTTCAAAGTTACTTGGTTTTCAGCAACAAGTGGGTTGTAAGTTCCAACTGTTTCGATGAAACGTCCGTCACGTGGTGAACGTGAATCTGCTACGTTAATACGGTAGAAAGGTTTTTTCTTAGAACCCATACGAGTCAAACGGATTTTTACTGCCATTTTTAATATCTCTTTTCTTTTATTTTTTTAGTTTGGTGAAATAGCTGAGCCATTTAGCACATGTTCTATTATAGCAGATTTCTAAGAGGTGTCAAGAAAAAAACTTGACAGACTTTAAAATTTTTAAATTTTTTAGAAATTTGTTAGACTAGTAGGTATAAATTAGAAAGAGAAACTTTATGAATACTAGTCTAGAGAATATTTACAAAGACCATCAAGTCAAACCTTATATCTCTCCTGATCGTGATATAGAGGCTTGGCTACTAAATCCCAAGCCTGTCCCAAAACGAAATATGGAACTACTAGAAGACAATCTCCTGGCAGGAGATATTATCCTCCTCTGGCGAATTCAGTTTGGTACCTTTACTACAGAAACTTGGTTTCCTAAGTATTTTGAATACACATATGGCATTGATGCCCCAAAACATTTAGAAACGCTTGTTGAAAAAGGCTATGCTCTTGTCGAAACTGCTTTTGACTCGCTTGACCATCTAAATAGCACCATGAAAAAGAATCTCCTGAAGAAGGAGTTACTGGACTTTCTAAAATGAAGGCTGGCGACCTGGACCAAGCCCTTCATGAACATTTTTCAGAAGAGGAATTAGCTAGTCTCTTTTCAATTCGTGGTTATAAACTAACTCCAAAAGGAGAACAGGCTCTCAAGGACCATCAGACAATCATTGACCGCCATCCTAAAAAGAATCTTTAATCAACCAAGACTGGTTGATTTTTTTTGAAAACAGTTTCTTAAAAAAATCTAATCAATTCACTTACGAGAAAAAAATTTTTATGATAGACTGATTTCTAATCAAAAAGAAATGGAGACTATAATGCCTAGAAATTTTAAAGAAGCTCTTTTATTTACAACACTAATGTGTTCCATGATGGTACTCGGTATGTCTATTTGGAATCTTTTTATTGTTGGTCAACTTTCACTACATCATTTAGCCCTTGGTTACATTCCTGGTTTTGTCACAGCCTTTTTATTGGATGTCATCCTTGTTGGACCAATCGTTAAGTCAATTGCATTTCGTATCCTCAAGGATCATCATAAACGCTGGCAGAAAATCATTACAATTTCTGGAGGAATGGCAGTTCTCATGGTCACTTTCATGTCCTTCTATGGACTTTTTTACAATGGCATTGCTATCACACCCAAGACCTATCTAAGTGCCTGGACTGTAAACTTTATTGCAGCTCTTCCTCTAAATTTCCTAATTGTTGGACCAATTGCCCGTTTTATACTAAGTTCTTTTCAGAAACCATTTACTGGGGAAAAAGAAGTTGAAGATTTTCAAGATGATGATGAAATCCCAACTATTATCTAAACTATTTCTGTAAACTACTAATATTTGAAATCCACTTTCAATTAGGGTACAATGGTAGAAATGATTTTTGAAAGGATTACCATGAAAAAAATAGCAACACTTCTATTAATCTCAACTTTTGCCCTTGCTGGATGTAGCAGTATCCAACGTAGTCTTCGAGGGGATGACTATGTAGATTCTAGCTTGGCTGCCGAAGAAAGTTCCAAAGCAGCTGCCCAATCTGCCAAGGATCTTAAAGACGCCTTGACAAATGAAAATGCCAATTTCCCACAACTATCTAAAGAAGTTGCTGAAGACGAGGCTGAAGTTATTCTCCACACCAGTCAAGGAGATATCCGCATCAAACTCTTTCCAAAGCTAACCCCTCTTGCGGTTGAAAATTTCCTAACTCATGCTAAGGAAGGCTACTACAATGGCGTTACCTTCCACCGAGTGATTGATGGCTTTATGGTTCAGACTGGTGATCCAAAAGGAGATGGTACAGGTGGTGAATCTATCTGGCACGATAAGGACAAAACAAAAGATCAAGGAACTGGTTTCAAGAGCGAAATCTCTCCATATCTCTATAATATCCGTGGTTCTCTCTCCATGGCTAATACTGGCCAACCAAATTCCAATGGTAGCCAGTTCTTCATCAACCAAAATACGACAGACATTTCTGCCAAACTGCCTACAAGTAGCTATCCAAAGAAAATTATCGAAGCCTATAAAGAAGGGGGCAACCCTAGTCTAGACGGAAAACACCCTGTCTTTGGTCAAGTGATCGACGGTATGGAAGTTGTTGACAAGATTGCCAAGGCTGAGAAAGACGAAAAAGACAAACCAACTACTGCTATCACTATCGACAGTATCGAAATTGTTAAGGACTACGATTTTAAATCTTAAAAACCAAAAAAATACAGTATCCAATCTTGGTACTGTATTTCTTTTACTCTCATTTTAAGTTAAGTTGTTAAAATCCCAGATTTGGTCCATCCAGCCTTCATAGAAGTCTGGTTCGTGGCAGACCATAAGGATAGAACCCTTATACTCTTTTAGAGCACGTTTGAGTTCATCCTTAGCATCCACATCCAAGTGGTTGGTTGGCTCGTCCAGCACCAAAACGTTGTTTTCACGATTCATCAAGAGACAGAAACGAACCTTAGCTTGTTCTCCACCTGATAGAACTTGAATCTGGCTTTCGATATGCTTGGTTGTCAAACCACAGCGGGCAAGGGCTGCACGGACTTCTGCTTGGTTGAGAGCTGGAAAGGCATTCCAAACTGCTTCTAAAGGTGTCTGACGATTGCCACCTTCCACTTCTTGTTCAAAGTAACCAAGTTCTAGATAGTCACCACGTTCAACTTCTCCAGCAATTGGGGGGATAATGCCCAAAAGAGACTTCAAGAGGGTTGTTTTACCGATACCATTGGCACCAATAATGGCGACCTTCTGATTGCGTTCAAAGGTAAGATTTAATGGTTTTGTAAGTGGGCGGTCGTAACCAATCTGCAAGTCCTTAGCTTGGAAGATAAAGCGTCCAGGTGTACGAGCTGGTTTAAAATCAAAGGAAGGCTTTGGTTTCTCGCTTTGGAGTTCGATGATATCCATCTTATCCAATTTCTTCTGGCGAGACATGGCCATGTTTCGTGTTGCAACACGCGCCTTATTACGGGCTACGAAATCCTTGAGATCCGCAATTTCTTTCTGTTGACGCTCATAGGCTGCTTCCAGCTGCGATTTCTTCATGGCATAGACTTCTTGGAACTGGTAGTAATCTCCAGAATAACGAGTCAACTGTTGATTTTCAACGTGATATACGATATTGATCACATCGTTGAGGAATGGAATATCGTGCGAAATAAGGACAAAGGCATTCTCATAATTCTGCAGATAACGCTTGAGCCAGTCAATATGCTCAGCATCCAAATAGTTAGTTGGCTCGTCAAGCAACAAGATATCTGGCTTTTCAAGAAGAAGTTTGGCCAAAAGCACCTTGGTTCTTTGTCCACCTGACAAGGCTGTTACGTCTGTATCCATACCATAATCCATGACACCAAGGGCACGCGCTACTTCGTCAATCTTAGCATCTAATGTATAGAAATCACGACTTTCCAAACGGTCTTGGAGTTCGCCAACTTCTTCCATCAATGCATCAATATCAGCTCCCTCTTCTGCCATTTCCATGTAGAGTTCATTGATACGTGCTTCTGCCTTAAATAACTCATCAAAAGCAGTACGAAGGACATCACGCACGGTTTGGCCTTCTTTTAACACAGCGTGCTGGTCAAGGTAGCCTGCAGTCACATATTTAGACCATTCCACCTTACCTTCATCAGGTAACATTTTACCAGTTACAATGCTCATAAAGGTTGATTTTCCTTCACCATTGGCACCAACTAAGCCGATATGTTCACCTTTGAGGAGGCGGAAGGACACGTCTTCAAAAATCGCACGGTCACCAAAACCGTGACTCAAATTTTTAACTTCTAAGATACTCATTTTAATTCCTTATCTTGTGTTTATGTAGTAGTTTATAGAGGAGCCAAGCTAGGTAGCCACCCAAGGTATTGGTCCACAAATCATCAATCTCAAAGACCCGATTAAAGTCCAAGAAAAAGTCTAAAACTAGTTGCGTGCATTCAATTCCCAAGCTCAATAAAAAGCTAACCAATATCACTTTCTTAGTATTTCTTAGACTGGGGATGAGATAGAGAAGCTGGAAAATCAGTGGGAAGAGTAAAAGGATATTTAAGGCGTTTTGCAAAAATATCCAGAATAGCTGCAGAAAGCTGGTTACTTCACCCAGTTTCCAAAGGGAGTTAAAAGGCGTCAAAAGAAAAACCAGGCGTCCAAAAGTTTGAATACCTGGAGTTTCCACTCCTGTAGGAAGTTGAGGCTGGGGAGTAAAACAAAAACAAACGATACAAAGACTGTATAAAAGCACTCCCAAGCTTAGTAATGTTTTTCGACTCATCTTATGGATTTACTTCAGCTACTGCTTTTTGGCGATCACGCTTCATGGTATTTGAACGCAATTGTCCACAAGCGGCATCGATATCAGTACCATGTTCCTGACGAACAACACAGTTGACACCTTTTTTCTTGAGCGTGTCATAGAAAGCCATTACGCGCTCTTTAGGGCTTCGGCTATACTGGTCATGCTCACTAACTGGGTTGTAAGGAATCAAATTGACATAAGACAATTTCTTGATGTTTTTAAGCAATTCAGCCAACTCAAGTGCTTGTTCGACTCCGTCATTGACTTCATTTAGCATGATATACTCAAAAGTTACACGGCGGTTGGTTGTTTCGATGTAGTACTCGATAGCTGCAAAGAGTTTTTCAATCGGAAAGGCACGGTTAATCTTCATAATGCTTGAACGCAGTTCATTGTTTGGAGCATGAAGAGAAACAGCAAGGTTAACCTGTACTCCTTCATTGGCAAACTCACGAATCTTGTGAGCCAAGCCAGAAGTTGATACGGTGATATGACGAGCACCGATTGCCATTCCCTTATCATCATTGATGGTACGGATAAAGTTCAAGACATTATTGTAGTTATCAAAAGGTTCTCCAATACCCATAACAACGATATGACTAACACGTTCATCTTGTCCACGTTCGTCAAAATACTTTTGAACCAACATAATCTGAGCAACGATTTCACCGTTATTGAGGTCACGTTGCTTCTTGATCAAGCCTGATGCACAGAAGGTACAACCGATATTGCAGCCTACCTGCGTGGTTACACAGACTGACAAACCATAGTGTTGACGCATCAGTACCGTCTCAATCAACATACCGTCTGGCAACTCAAAGAGGTACTTCACAGTACCATCGGCTGACTCTTGCACGATGCGTTGTTTCAAAGGATTTACCACAAACTGATCGTTGAGTTTGGCAATCAAATCCTTTGACAAGTTAGTCATTTCCTCAAAAGACTGAACACGTTTACGGTAGAGCCATTCCCAGATTTGATCTGCACGGAATTTTTTTTCTCCCTGTTCAAGTGCCCATTCTTGCATCCCTTGGCGGGTTAAACTATAAATCGACGGTTTCATGTTTTCTCCTTATTTTCTACTCACTTCTGACGAATGACGAAATGACGCTGCCCCTTGTCTTCTTTCTGGGATTTTTGTTCTTTTGAACGTCGTCTATTTCTTTTATCTGTATGATTTCTTTTCTTGTTTTGAGAAGGTTTCTTTCCTTTTCGAGAATCTTTTTCTTCCTCTTTTTTGCGCATTTTTTGGTCAAAGGACGCCCGCTTAGGCACTTGGTTTTCTAAGACAAAATAGGCACAACCATAGCTACAATACTCAAGTAGGTAATCTTGCAAACGGCTGATTTTTTCTAAAGATTCTTCAGCTCGTTCATTCTTGTAGAAACCACGTAAGCGCAACTGCTCATTACTCCAGTCTCCAACAATATAATCAAACTTGGTTAATACTTCTGAAAAGCGTTGAGTAAAAGCTGTTGCATCAAAAGCATCCTTGCTATTTTCAACCAAAGTAAAGGTAAACCCTTCAGCTTCGACTTTATCTCCAGATAGATGAAATTCAGGACCAGGGAATTTATTGTAATTATATAATTCGGGTGCAATCTCTTTACGCATAATATTCCTTTTTAACGTTTACTTAGTACTCTATTTTACCATATTTTCGCCACATTTTCACTTTTAGTTTTAAAATGAAAAAAGTCTGACGATTTAAGAATCTCTATCTAAAAACTCGACTTTCGTAGACAAGAAAAAAACTGGGTCTTCCCAGTTTTGAGTGATTATAGGTAAAGCAATTTGAAAAGCGCTACTGCTGCAATACCAGCTGCAATCGGTGCAACTACTGGTACCCAAGCATACCACCATTTTGAATCACCCTTGTGTTGACCAAGGATTGATTTTGGAAGGAAGGCATGAAGAAGACGTGGTCCAAAGTCACGAGCTGGGTTCAAACCAGGTCCTGTAGGTCCTCCAAGTGAAGTAACCAAAGCCATTACTAGGAAACCAAGTGCCAAGTGAGCAACAGAAAGCCCTGAAGCTGTATGAGGTGCTACTTGAGCTTTAATTGCCAAATCAGAGAAGTCAACATTTTGACCTGCTTGAGTTGCCATTTGTTTCATGTATTGTAGGACTTCAGCTCCAAAGAAGTTCTTTGTCAAACCAAGTGCTGCAAAGAAGAGAACGAATGAACCAACGAACTCGTTGATAAAACCGTTAACTGTTGCTGCGAAGCGTGATTCTTTTGTTCCGTGGTCGATACTTGAAATTGTTGAGAAAGTTCCCAAGATGTTGTTTGGATTTTCTGTCTTCAAGTAGTATGGACGGTGAGTTGCAACGACCAAAGCCTGTCCGAAGATTGCTCCCAAGACTTGTGCAACGATGTATGGTGCTACTTGTGCCCAAGGGAAAAGTCCGCTAACTGCTAGACCAAGAGTGAAGGCTGGGTTGATGTGGTTACCAGAAACATTACCAAACATCAAGGCAGGGATCATAACCCCCATACCGTAACCAACAGCGATAACGAGCCAGCCACTTTGGTGACCTTTCGTACCTTTAAGTTCAACGTTGGCAACTGCACCATTTCCCAAGATAATCAAGATGGCTGTTCCCAAAAATTCAGTGGCATATTTGACTGCCCATGCGAAATCCATTGATAGATTCTCCTTAATATTTTTTAGACAATCCCTATTCTATCAATTTTTAAGCCTTTTAGCAACAGATTTTCTAAAAGAATCCTGTGGGAAAACGCTTTTATTTCAAGTCTACAAAAAAGACCTAACAAAGAGAGTTTGTTAAGTCAAAATTTTGATTATTCTTGACGCTGACCAAAGTCCTTAATCATCTGATCCATTTCTTCACGACTTGATGTCGTTAGCATATAGAGAAAGTCTCCTTGCAATTCAGCAAAGGCTGCAGGCATGATTTTCTTGACCTTGAACTGTTGACCATATTTGGCAAGCAAGTCTTCTTCTGAATAAACATAGTTGGCATTAGCGCGACGAGATGTTGCCAAGCAGTATAGAGGATCGAATTGAGAATCTGGGAATGGTTCACCCGCAACGATCGCTGCATAGCCCTTATACAAATCAAAAGAATGGGCATAGTTATAGACATCAATGGTGAAGCCACCCGCTGGACGGTTATTGTATTCGATAGCGATATAGTCATCACCCTCACGGAAGAACTCAATGTGGAAGAAACGTTCCTTCATGCCAAATTCTTTGACGATAGCCTCACCATATTTACGCAATTTTGGATCCATATCTTTAAGAACATAATAAGAATTGTCCATCTTGTAAATCATAAGATCGAGAGGTGTGTGTGCGTAGTCAAAGGTCGTAGAAAAGACGATATTCCCATCTCTATCTACCAAACCATCGAAGGTACAGATTTCACTAGAGGTAACAAATTTTTCAAAGAAATAAACGGTTGAATGGTCCCACTCTGCCTTGAAATGATGGATATCCTCTTCTGTTTCAAGCTTGAAGGTTGCTGCCGCTCCCACTCCATTGTCAGGTTTGGCAATCATCGGAAGGCCAATTTCTTTCACAGCTTTGTCAACATCTGCTTCTGTTTCAATGACAGCACCTGGAACCACTGGAACTCCAGCTTTTTTGAAGAGTTTCTTCATTTCAGACTTGAACTTGGTCTTTTTGAGATCGTCTGGTTTGGTACCAAAGACATTAAATTGTTCACGAAGAGCAGCATCCAACTCTAGCCAGTATTCATTGTGAGATTCGATACGGTCAATTGGACCATGCTTATAAAAGAGAAAGGCAACTGCACGTTTAACTTCATCAATATTTTCAAGATTATCAACACGGAAATACTCAGTCAAGCTATTGCGCAATGGCTCATCTAGTTGTTCATAGGGTTCTTGCCCAATCCCTAGAACAGTGATTCCTTTATTGGCTAGTTCAATACTAAACTGTTGGAAATTTTGTGGGTAATAGGGTGAAATTACAAGATAATTCATAAGCGACTCCTTTTATAGACTCATATGACCGAGGAAATATGGCATTTGTTTGCGCCACCAATCCCAATCATGGGCAACATCGTGCCCCCATTCTGCAAACCAGGCAGGAATTTGTTTTTGGTCAAAGGCTTCTTTTAACTTGTAGTAAGAAGGCAGGCCATCATGCTCCCAAGCACCTAAGCCAGTACAAATCACAATCTCAGCCTGACGGTAACGGTCAATAAACCAACCATCATTTTGATTCCAGATATAATCTACTGGTGAATTTTGATAGATGGCATCATCATTGTAGTAATCACCAACAAAGAAACGAGCATCATAGACACCACTGAGGGCAATTACCCTTGTAAAGACGTCTGGATGTTGGAGGAAGAAATTCAAAGCGTGATAGGCTCCCATAGAGCATCCTGTTGTCATCATACCGTCAAACCAGCCTGTTTTGTGCTTGATAAAAGGAATGGCTTCTTCAATCACGTATCGCTCATAAGCACGGTGCATTTCAGCTTGGTCATGACCATTTTTCCATGTTGCTAGCCAACTCTCACTATCGACACTTGAAAGGGTAAAGAATTGCACTCGACCTTCCTCGATAAAGGATGCACATGCATCAATCATGCCAAAATCATAGTATTCATTGTGGCTACCACCTGAGGAAGCAAAGACAACCACTGGGATACCTGCGTGTCCGTAACGATTAACATACATTTCACGGTTAAGATGACCACTCCAGTGACTAAGATGTTCAATATGCATATCCTGTCTCCTTTATACTAATTACCAATTTTCTGCAAAAAAGCGTAGGCAAGCTGGAAGATTTTCTGACCATGGCACTTCATGGTGAATGGCTCCAGCCTGAACCTTGAGTGAGAGATTTTCCAACTGCACTCCTCCCGCTATCAAATCATGATAATAGCGAAGGGAAGAGTCGATATAGGCCTGCTTAATATTGCCAGCCATGAGGGTCTTGTCTGTATCATCAGCTTCTTCCGTTCCAACATAGATAAAAATTCGTTGGTCAGGTAAGAGTTTTTTACGCTCCATATAGCGATCAAAGGCCTCTTGGTGGAGCCAGTTAGCTGATGAGAAAACTCCCAAGCACCCAATCTGATCTTGATACTCCAAGCCGATAAACTGGGTAATATTGCCACCAAGTGAAGAGCCTATCATTGCAGTGTGTTTACGGTCTGCTTTTGTCCGATAGTTTTCATCGATAAAAGGCTTAACCACTTCCATGACAAATTCTGCGTACTCGACTCCCTTACCACCAAATTGTTGACCAGGAATATTAGACTCTTGGAATTTCCAAGCTGCATACTCATTCATTCGACCAAGACCATCATTGTCAATAGCCACAACAATCATACGGCTGATATCTGGATTTCGCTTGATAGCAGGAATAATCTTCCAGGAATGTCCAACGTAAGATTCCTTACTATAAAAGACATTTTGTCCATCATGGAAATACACCACAGGATAACTTCTATCCGTGTCTTTTTCATAGTTTTTTGGGAGGAGAACACGAACCCGGCGCTCCTTACCTGTGTAGGGAACCACTAATTTATGCTCTCGCATTTTCAGGTAAAAATATGATTGATTCATTGTCAGAAAACTCTCTATATTCAAAATTTTATCTAATTATATCATAAAAATAGAAAAAAAGTCAGTTTCCGTCCAAATTTAGGACAATAAACTAACTTTTTTTACTTATTTTATCTTTTCCTCTGGTTTTTCTGATTAAAGGAGATCATCGATCAACTCATCGACTGCATCCTTCTCAGCTTGAGGCGTAATTTCAGTAATCATAATTCCTGCTACTGCACGTTCAACCAAACCTTCGACATCCATACGCGCTTCATACTGCTCAGCATTCTTAATCTTAGGATTTGTCTTCGGACGATCGGGTGCAAAAATCGTACAACAGTCTTCAAATGGCTGAATAGAAATTTCAAAGGTATCAATTTCTTGTGCAATGTCAATGATTTCTAGCTTATCCATAGTCACAACTGGACGGATAATTGGGGTATTGGTCACCGCGTTGATAGCCTGCATACTTTCAAGAGTTTGGCTTGCTACCTGACCAAGGCTTTCCCCATTGATGATGACCAAGCCATTTCGTACCTCACGGACACGGTCAGTAATCCGCATCATAAAGCGACGAGTCAGTGTCATCAGATAGGCTTCTGGAGCTTTAGCCTTGATTTCCTCTTGAATCTCCGTGAATGGCACTTCGATAAACTGGATATTACCACCGAATTTGGTCAATTTACGGGTCAAATCTTGCGCTTTCTTGAGGGCACCTGGACTTGTGTAAGGAGGGCTAGCAAAGTGAACAGCCTCAATATCTACACCACGTTTTAGAGCTAGATAACCAGCAACAGGTGAGTCAATCCCACCTGACAACATGAGCATACCTTTACCAGAAGTTCCAACTGGTAAACCACCTGCACCACGAATGGTTTCATATGAAAGGTAGGCTGCTTCTTCACGAATCTCCACCTGAAGGTTAATGTCAGGATTTTTCATTTGTGCCTGCACATTTGGAATAGCTTCAAAAACTGCTCCACCAAGCGTTTGATTGAGTTCACGACTATCGAGTTCAAAGTTGTGGTCGCTACGCTTACTTGAGATTTTAAAGGTCATCCCTTCCTTGTAGATGTCCTTCATAATCTCTTGAACAGCAGACTTCAGAACTTCTACAGATTTTTCAACCTTATATACTGGAGAAAAGTTTTGAATCCCGAAAACTTGCTTGAGTGACTCGGCAACTGCTGTGTAGTCTGCACCATTTAGATAAGCATGGGCACGATCGCGGTCTGCTGTCACTTTGACTTGAGGATAGATGGACAAGACATCTGAGATATTATTACGTAGTTTATTGATGAAACGCATACGATTTTTACCCTTGGTTGAAAGCTCACCATAGCGAATCATAATTTCTGAATACTGCATGAATACTCCTATCTTACTTTTTTAGTTTGATTGTAGATTAATTTTAGTTTAGTCAAAAATTGCTCAACTTGACTCATATCATTTTCTAGGTCTAGACTGAGACGAACTGCTGACTGGGCTTTATCCTTATCAATGCCCATAGCAATCAGGGTCCCAGCAGGTTTCCCAGCCTTGGACGAGCAAGCTGACGTTGTAGAAATGAAAATATCATAGTCTTCAAAAGCATGAACGATGACTTCACCACGAACCCCCTTAATCCCAAAGGTCAGAATATGAGGTGCAAAGTCTTCCTCATCTGAGAAGACAAAAATATCTGGATATTCTAGAAGGGCTTGACGGATGACTTCCTTCATCTGACTTGTTTTGTTCGTAAACAAATCAAGTTTTTCCATAGACAAACGTAGAGCCTTGGCGGTTGCTGCAATACCTGCTACATTCTCAGTAGTTGAACGATAATCACTCTCTTGTCCACCACCAGTTAATAGTGGCATAATCTTCTTACCTGACTTGATATAGACAAATCCAACACCACGAACGCCGTGAAACTTGTGACTCGAGAAAGTCGCAAAGTCCACTCGGTCTGTCAAATACTTTTCTGTCGGAATCTTAGCCAAGGCTTGAACCGCATCAACATGGAAGGAGATAGTCGGCTTATCTGCTAAAAGTTCTGAGATAGCTTCAATAGGTTGGATTGAACCAATTTCATTGTTAACAGCCATGATAGAAACTAAGGTCGTATCAGCTCGAAGCAAATTTGCTAAGGCATCTACATCTACAAAACCTTTTTCATCTACTGGCGCAAAATCCACTTCAAAACCTTGACTTTTCAGCCAAAGAGCAGACTCCTTAACCGCTGGGTGTTCAATCTCAGACACAATAATGTGTTTACCAAACTGAGCTTTTTCAAACGCAACCCCTTTGATAACCCAGTTATCTCCTTCAGTGCCACCAGATGTAAAGTAGATTTCTTCGCTTTTCTTACCAATTAAATCTGCAATCTGTTGACGAGAAGCATCTAAGATTCGTGTTGCCTGCTCCCCCAAACGATGGAGACTAGATGGGTTACCAATAATTTTTGCAGACACCTGCATATAGGTTTCAAGTGCTTCTGGATAGGGCTTTGTAGTTGCCGAATTATCAAAGTAAATCATGGTTTCTCACGCTTTCTAAAATCACTCCTTCTATTGTATCACGAAACAGTTCAGGCGACAAGAAAGGCAGTTCAGGTTCATTTAAGTTTTTTTTAAAGATTTTCGGTATAATGAATTTTAGTAAAGGAGAGATATTATGTCTAATTATCGTAGAACATCAAAACCCAAAACGGAACACATCAAAAAAGGATTTACTGTTTTTCAAAAAACGATTGCTACTATCGGTAGTATTCTGGGGCTGATTACTGCAAGCATCACCATCATGAATGCTATGAATAACAACAACAATAATAATAACTCTAAAAAAGAAACTACGACAACCCAGACAACTGTCATAAAAGAGATTCAAAAGGAATCCCCTAAAGAGAACACTACTCCAAACAAGGACAATACTTCTACAAAGGACAACACACAAGAAGAGACGACAACACAATCTAGTAGTAGTGTAGAAGATAAGAAAGAAGATACTAGCAGTAAAAAAGAACAACCGACTGTTCCTTCTTCTAGCACTCAAACAACAGATACAAAAACGTCTACTACTAATGGAGCTTCCTAAAAGAACGATCTAACAGCCAGTGATTGAATCGCTGGTTTTTTTATTGCTGTCTCCAGCATTTATCAGCAAAAGTTGATCTTTGCAACAGAAAAATGATCAGCCTTTAAACCAATCATTTTTTGAATATATTTTATACTCAATGAAAATCAAAGAGCAAACTAGGAAGCTAGCCGCAGGTTGCTCAAAACACTGTTTTGAGGTTGTGGATAGAACTGACGAAGTCAGTAACAAATATACGGCAAGGCGACGCTGACGTGGTTTGAAGAGATTTTCGAAGAGTATTAGCTAAAAACTAAAAATAGATAGTTTAAAATAGATACCAGTACTAGAACTCCGTTATTTAGCAAATGAACAGCTATGGAATCAAGGATATTCCCTCTACGAGCATAGGCTAAGTAAAATATCACTCCCAGTAAAAAATAAGTTACAAACTCTATCGGATAAAACATATGCAGATAGCCAAAAATCGCAGAACTTATTAGCAATTTCAACCACTTTTGATCTTCTTTAAAAAAATAGTGGCTGAAGAATCCTCTAAATACTAATTCTTCCATGATTGGAGCAAATATACCAATTGCAAAATGAAAGGCGATGAAAAATAGAGGAAAAACACGAGTAACCTGCTCGCTTGTAGCCAGCAAGGCAGCATCGTTAGCGGATGTTGGATTTCCAGTAACCACTTGGATCAGGAGGGTACCTACAATCGCTACTAGTCGAGTAGCCACATAAAATAAAAGGGCTATTCCAAAATCCTTCCATGTGAACTTGAAAACCTTCTGCTGATTCAGAATTTTCTTTTTGTATTGTCGCCAAACAGCAACTAGCAAGAAAGTAGCCAGTACCAAATACCCAATACTAGTCGTCCACTTTAAGGGCAGAGAACTAGAATCTTCGAGAGCCAACATTCTCATGGGAAATGTATTTACATTTATAATCAGTAAGATCATTCCTACAAATTTTAAACTATTTTTCAACTTTTGCAAACCACTACCTCTTCTTTCCTGAACTCCAGCATCTCCACTTACTAACGATGCTTATCTATGCTTTCTTTCTTCTTTATAGATTTCTACTCCCTCAATCAGGGATAATAACACAAGGATGACCCCAATATCTAAATTGATCAAACTACCTCCATTAGCGAATAAATACAAACCCAAGCAGGCTTGCGCTAAGGGATAGGCATATTTATTAAATTTCATAGATACTCCCCAAAGCTTTTTACAAATAAATGAATGAATGAATGAATAGAATTAACTTCTTAGTCTTGCTCACATAAGAGCATCAAATTTCAGATTTACTTTTTTCTACTAGCTACCTCTAAATCCAATCTAATAATACTCTTCATGATTAACTTGTAAGATCAGCTCTATTCTTTTAGGGTTGAACCAGACCACCGATCTACTAAATCATGTTTAGGAACAATTATAGTTTAGCATTTATTTCTAGGAAAAGATTGCTCTTTCTTAAATTGTCATCAAAACATCCTAAATGGTAGAAATTGGCTTGCGACTTAAGGACTTCGTTAGGAGTTCGAAATGTTTTATCCAAGGAACTTCAATGGACATCAGCTTCATCACTTTAAGAAAAAGCGAACAAGACCAGATTCTGTTTATCAGAAAACTAGTTTTGTCCGCTTTTTATATTCGAGATTAGTCTCTTGATCCAATCTCTATGACTTATACTCTTCGAAAATCTCTTCAAACCGCGTCAACGTCGCCTTGCGTACTCAAGTACAGCCTGCGGCTAGTTTCCTAGTTTGCTCTTTGATTTTCATTGAGTATTAGATGCTTTTACATCATCTTATTCGTCGTCTTTTTTCTTGCCTATTGCAAACATACCAAGAAGTGCTCCTACAACACCTACGGCTGCAAGGCCAGCATTTTCTTTAGTGCCTGTCTCTGGGAGTTTGTATGGATGACTTGCAGGTGCTTGGTAGGTCTTATCTTGTGACATAGTAAGAGCTACAAGAGACTGCTCATCTTTGTATTCTGGAACCTCATGGATAGCTCCTTCTGATCCATTGACACCACCTGTGTATGCTGGAACTTGGTGAGTAGTCCCTTCTCCACCAGGAACGCCACCAGTGAACTCAGGGACTTCATGAACAGTTGCTTCTGCTCCATTCACACCACCTGTGTATTCTGGGATTTCCACTACTGGTGCTGCTTCATCGCCTACTGTACCAATAGCTCCTGTGTATTCTGGAACTTCATGAACAGCTGCTTCGACTGCGTTAACGCCACCCTTGAATTCTGGGACTTCTTGAACAGCTGCTTCGACACCATTTACGCCACCTGTGAATTCTGGGACTTCTACTACTGGTGCTGCCTCATCACCTGCTGTGCCAATAGCTTCAGTGTATTCTGGAGCTTCATGAACAGCTGCTTCGACTGCGTTAACGCCACCCTTGAATTCTGGGACTTCTACTACTGGTGCTGCTTCATCACCTACTGTGCCAATAGCTTCAGTGTATTCTGGAGCTTCATGAACAGCTGCTTCGACACCATTTACGCCACCTGTGAATTCTGGGACTTCTACTACTGGTGCTGGCTCATCACCTGCTGTGCCAATAGCTTCAGTGTACTCTGGAACTTCATGAACAGCTGCTTCGACACCATTTACGCCACCGGTAAATTCTGGAACTTCTACTATTGGTGCTGCTTCATCACCCTTACTTGTAGTTGGAGCTGGTTTCTCTGGTTCTTCCGGAAGTTCTTGGTGGAATGTAGTCATTTCGTAGAACTCTGGTTTGCCACCTTCCCAAACAAGTTTGACATCCAATAATGGAGACTTATCTCTGACAGCAAATGTTTGGAAGCTTGAGGTAATCTCACCTAGTTCTGACCAAGCATCTGCTTTATCCTCTTTCAGAGTACGAGCAAGCACACGAGCTTTCACTCCTTGTGGAAGACTTGAAACAAGTCGGATATGATTTGCGTCTGTTGGTTCTGACAAGTGGTAGACAAGCTCACCTTGTTCTTTCTCAGCCTTGTAGCTTGTCAATACTTTGCCATCCACAAGGTTTGTGTATAGGTTTCCTTGGCTTTCACCGCTGTTTCCTTCAACAGTTGGGTCATTGATTGGTTTCACGAATTCACCATCATTGATAACCAACTCAGTGAAGCCTACAAAACGAGCATCATAGTCTGCTGTAAATAGAACACGGAGGTAGTTGGCTTTAACTGGACTTGAAAGTTCACCCTCGATATAGCGATTTCCTGGCATCTTAGAATCGTGTGTCCAGCCATCTGTCAAGGAATCATCACGTGTTTCATTAGCAACACCGTCACCAACTGTTACAACATCTGTCCAAGTCTTACCATCTTGACTAACTTGAATCTTACCATCACGGAGATAGTTTTGAGTGCCGTCTTGGATGTAAGCTCTAATCTTCTTAATGTCACGCTCGCTACCAAGTTTCAAGGTAATATGACCATCTTTACGAGCATAATCAGAAAACTCTACAAAGTTATTGTAAACACCATCGAACAACTGATCCAAATTCTTGATTTTGCGAACATCATTTCGGCCGTATGTTGGGTGAATTCCCATTGATGTAGAATCAAGTGTCGTTGGTTGAACTTCTTTTGTCTGAACAAGTAGAGATGTTGCTGTCACTGCTTGTTCTTGATCAGTCTTATTAACTAGACGAACATAACGTACCAAGGACTTATCAGTCACTTGATCAGCTGGATACCATTCTTGGGCATTTGGAGAGTATTCCAAGTTAAGAGATGGATTTTCTGTACCAAGTGCTTGAATGCTTTCAGCTTGGTGTAGACGATCAAGTTTCATACCCAAGTAACTATTAGCTGGAAGCTTAGTTCCGCTTGGAATTTGCAGGTCATAACGGCCTAGGCTGTCATAAACTGGAGTTGACTTCAAGCTTTCAACGTTTGTATCAGTCAATTCGCTATTGCCTGCACGTGTTTCAACTGAGAAGTCAGCGATACGCCACCATAGGTTGATGTTCTTAGTATTGCGAACACGAACGTAGCGAGCTGAAATTGGAGTTTCGATTTCTTTGGTTTGTTCACCAGTCAAGCGATCCAATTCTTGCCATGAGCTACCATCTGCAGAATATTCAAGAACACCTTCTGCCAATTTATCTCCTGCTCCTTGAACCAGACGAACCTTGGTCACAGGTTTGACTTCACCCAAGTCAAGTTGTACCCAACCATTGACTGGAGTTGTGTCTGTTCTATCAGCATTTGCCAGCATGGCTTCAGTATTATCACGTCCATCTGTAATCTGTCCAACTGTTGTGTTGTACTTGTACATAAGATTTGGACTGATAGTCACAGTAGCTGACTGTTTAGCACGAGTAACTTCTACAGGGCGGTTAACAGCAATTTCTCTTACCGCAAACCAAGTGTTTCCACGATCTGAAGTCGCAATCATGCGAACAGCTTTAGCGTTGATGTTGAGGTTTTCAAATTTAAGCAGAGGCTCATTACCAGTGTAGCTTGGTTCTGAAAGGGTTACCCACTCATCATTTTCATTGAGATACTCAACCTTAGCGTTGTTAAAGGTATCACGAGGATTTGCTTGAGTTCCCATTGCAAAGGTCAAGTTTTGAATTGGAACAGCTTTATTAAATTTCAAGCCAATGTAGTCACCAGTTTGGATGCTGTTTGGTGACTTGATAAGGGCATGTGTTCCTAAATCTCCGTCAGTTACTTCAGCAAGTCCACCTTCGACACCTGTACGGTTAGTGATAAAGGTACTAATCACTTGGTCAGGATGCAAGGCTTTTTGGACTTCTGTTGCAAGGATTTCACGAAGGCCAAGCAAGAATGGACGGATATGTTGAACACCCAACTCAGCTCTTTCATCATGGTCTACATAGTGGAAGGTATAAGTTTGTGATTGTTCGTAGAGTTTCAAGCCCTTATAGTAACTATCCCAAAGTTTTGCAGAATCGTTCTTTTCAATAGCTTCTGTACCATCAAGAAGAGCACTCAAGGCGTCCATTTGATCAATAGTATTATCCAACCAATAGTGGATTTGAGCACGCATCTTTTCATCACCAGATGCTTTATAAAGTTGAGCTGCAGCTTTTAGTTTTGCAAATTCTGCACGCAATTCTGCACGCTCTACACTAACATCTTGACCAGCTTTCAACTTAGACATGAAGGTCGCCAATTTCGGTGCAAGTTCAACAGATTCTTCCAACTTCACGACACGACCATCCATGTTTTGGTTGATCATATGTTTACCAAGCTCACGGAAGGCAACTGATGCTTCGCTATCTGTAAACTTACCGTTTTCAACAAAGTTGAAGGCGATGTCATTTACTTTCTTAGCTTCTTCTTCAGACTTCCATTGTTTCCATGCATACTGAGCTGCAGAGAAGAGGGCAATCTTAGAAGGCTCAGATTGTTGCATTGGGTTCAACATGATACCTGATAGGAGACTAGGGTCTACATTCGGATGAAGGAATTTCTCACCGCCACCCAAAATCAAGTGTTGTTTAGAGTTATCTGTAACAGGCCAGTTTACCCATAGAGAAACTGGACGGTAGGTCTTACCACCTGCAGTCAGGTTATTCTTAAGGTTAGAGAGGAAGCTTTCAGACACTTCACCCCAAATCTTACCACCAGTAAGGGTCATAGAAGTTGAAGTTGGAAGATTTTCGTTGAGTGATTTCAACTCATCTTCACGACCATTCCCCCAATATTGACCTGGGACAAAAATCATTTCCTTACGAAGACCAACATAAGTTGCTTGTTTTTCAGTCAACCAATCTGTCATGTCCTTCATCAAGCGGTTGTAGCTATTGTAGCCACCAACTGGACTTGGAGCATCATCGGCTAGAATACCGAACTCACGGACACCGACATCCATCAATTGAGTGAACTTAGCCTTAATGGTTTCAAGGTCTTTTTGGTAGTCAGCATCGTTGCCAAAACGAATACGGTTGTTCATGAATGGGTGGATGGTCCACACATAACGAGTCTTGTTTTGGTTTCCGACACGCGCCAATTCACGAATTTCAGCTAATTTTTCTTCTGGATAAAGTTCACGCCATTTCTTGTTGTGGTATGGATCATCTTTTGGTGCAAAGAAGTATTGAGTCAACTTCAAGTCACCACCATAGCGCATCAACTCAGCACGATCAGCATTGGTCCAAGGGTTTCCATAGTAACCTTCGATAAAGCCACGGTTCTTAATTTCAGCAAAGTCTTCAACTGTTACGTTACGTAAGACAGGAGCTTCACTTTCATTAAGCATGTGTTTAAGAGTAGTCAAACCGTAGAAGACAGCATCTGTATCTTTACCGACGATAGAGATTGTGTTGCCTTTGATTGACAAGGCATAGGCATCAATCTTGTCAAATAATCCTTGAGAAATTCCTGACACTTCTTTTTCAGCCTGTGAATTTTGTCCATGAACACCAAGGTAGATATTTGTTGCACCTGCTACAGGTGTTTGGCTGCTTGTGTATGAAATTTGATGATCTTGTAGAACACTCTTCAAGCGGTTACGAGTATAGATATCTAACTGATCGCCCATAACAAGATTTACTTGTTTATGGAGTTTCGTAACGCCTTCACCATAAGTTACTTTTTGTGGTGTTGGGAATACCTTATATTCTTTCTTGAGATAGTCTTGACTTTGTGCTGCTGCAGCAACTACGTCGTCACTAGCTGGTTTGCTAGCTACAAAGCTATCAGCAAGTTCAGTTGTACCATCGCTTACTTCTTCAACTTTAGGTTTTTCTGGAGTGACAGGTTTTTCTGGAGTGACAGGTTTTTCTGGAGTAACTGGCTCTTCTGGAGTAACTGGCTCTTCTGGTTTGCTATCAGAAAGTGGCTTAAGAAGTTGAATCTCTGCTGCACTACCAAATCCACGCACACCTTCTAGAACTTTAAACTCTATCTTATCTGTTTCAATAGCCTCAAAGTTAACTGTCTTTTCTTTGGCATTATTTTCCCAAGTTCCAGAAGCAACTTTAACCATCTGACCATCTTTTTGAGCATAGATTTCATAAGATGTTACGACACCATTGCCTCCACCTGGGCGTGGAAGGTAGGTCAGACCATTTACTTTTTCTGCTGCTTTCAAGTTCATTGCAACAGTGAATGGAGCCTGATCTCCAAACCATTTTGAATGCCAGAAAGTATTCGGATCATTGTCGAAAGCTTTTTCTACTGGACCTTCAGTATTGGTTCCTGGCAATTCCTGACTTGTTGCAGAAACTGTAAATTTATCATTTGGAATCAAACGTGGATTTACGAATGGTTCATTTGACAACTCAGCACTATGCAAGATTCCTTTGAAGCCACCGATTGTTTCAAGAGGTAGAACCAAACTATTATGAGCAAAGCGAGGGTAAGCTGGATTTGCAATACGTTCAACTTTTTCGCCATCTACATAAACTTCAGTCACTTGAGGTTTGGTTACGACAGAAATTTGATAACGTTTGTTCTTTTCAAGTTTTTTGTTAAATTGGATATGGAATTGTTCAAATTTATAAGCGAGGTAGCCATCCTTATCCGCAAGATAAAGTTGGTTGTCTCCGCTAGTTGAGAAGGTTTGTTGCCCATCACCAGTTACAGTAACATCCAATTTCAAGACATGACTTGGACCGACATCACCAACAAGTCCTTCGATAGTGCTATCTTTTTCGAAGTTCAAACCTGCTTCAGTCTTCTGTACTTTCTTAGCAAGATAATCTTTGATGGTTTCTGGATTGATCTTGAACAAGTCGCTTTCGAATACTGTCTTATCAGGATTAGATTGTGGTGCATAAACACTTGTTGGCAAGGTACGCTCTGCAAAAGTCTTGCCTGCACGATCAGATCCCCAAGTACGTTCTGCAGTTGTTTGCATACTCTTGAAGAAACGTTTAAAGATATCGTAAGAAGTGAGTCCAGTTTCATGGAGGTCAATATTATCATTCCATACTGCATGACCACCACCAAGGATATTTGGATTAGATGCTTCTAATCGAGGTCCTCCACCCGTTGTAAAGTCATTTGGAGTCCAACTATTGTATTGGCGTTCATAACTTGCATAGTCTCCGTAACCACCTTGACTATTGCTTCCACTAGGAACACTATAGGTTGGAATATCTGTGATATTGATAATCTTAGCACCTTGAGCAATAGCATCAGCTGGACGTTGCCATCCGATACTCCAGATATCAACTTCTACATCTTTCCAATCTACAGGTGTAGTTCCTTGTTTGGCACTGAGGGAACCCCAAATACGTGGTGTTAAGCCCTTACCTTTGATGTACTGAATCATATCATTGACATAGCGACGATAGCTTTCTCTACTGCCGTAGTACTCATCAGTTCCGATATGAACTGTTGAGACACCATGAAGTGGTGCATTTTCTCCATCCAACAATTTATCATAGACTGATTTAACAAAAGCAAGCGTTTCTTCATACTTGTTGTCCAAGTCCAACATAGCCACACGTTCTACATTGTGTTTACCTCTATAGTCACTAAGACTGCCTTTATACATAAGATCAGGTCTAACCTTAACAAATGAAAGAGCGTGACCTGGTGTGTCAATTTCAGGAACAAGGTTGATATGCAAGGCTTTTGCTAACTTGATGATCTGTTGCATTTCTTCCTTAGTGTAATGCTCGTCTGATGTTAATTTTTCACCATTTTCACCGACAACATCAGTCTCTACACGGAAGCCTGTCTTGGCATTTTTAAGAACATAATCCAGTTCTTCATCTTGAGAAAGATTCTTACCAGCCAAGTGGTCTTTTAGGAAGATATAGTTGTCATTCAAGTGCAACTGAAGATCGTTCATCTTGTAGTAGGCCATGTTGAGCATGATGTCTACAAGCGTATCATAAGGAATAAACTTACGACCTGTATCTAGCATAAAGCCACGGTGACTGAAGCTTGGGAAGTCACGGATTTCTCCGTTTTGCAAATCCTTTTCTCCCATCTGAAGGAGAGTACGAGTTGCGTAAAAGGCTCCTGCGTTGGTCGCCGCTTCTACTGTGATAACTCCATCTTTAATGGTGATACCATAGCCTTCTTTGCCATAGCCTTTATCTACAACTTTCTTAAATTCAATCCGTTTTTGAGCTGTTTGATCACCTGTAGCGATTTCTAGCCCACGACTTTCAAGGTCAGTCTGATAGAATTTAGCTTCTTGACCAAATCCAGAATCGCCAACTGAAATCACGGTATCAGCTGTAATAGAAGTTTTGCCTTCAGTTCCATACCATTGTTGAACTGCTGGAGCAACTGCTGGTTTAGTGCCAACGCCTTCGTCTGCATGTAATCCTTTAATAAGGACTTCAAATTCTTTTGTGAAGGTATGAGTATCCTTGACTTGTTGGACCATTACCTTGACAGTTTGATCTGTTAAGGGTTTGTAGATCTTGTTATTTAGGTCAACAACACCCTGTTTGTTGCTACCAATCAAGCTAACTTTTCCTGGCAAGCTCGGTAAAACAAGTGACTTACCGTTTTCAGCAACAGTTAGGTCTGTAACTTGACGAATATCTGTTGGTTTGCTAGCGTCTGGAATGTTTGAGTAGGCACGAATTTCTTGAATCCCAACATTTTTCCAGTTCATTGTACCAGCTTGGTAATCTGTGATTTCAAGTTTAAGGTATTTGGCTTGGATAGCTTCTTTCAAGTCAATTTTTTCATCAAGAAGAGGATTCCCTGTTCTTTGATAAGCCAACTTCCATTCTTTAACTCCTGAACCATTCACATCATCCTGACCAGCGTAATAGAGGTTCCATGACTTGATATTTGGATCATTTTGTTCACCACGAAGACGGCGGTCCCAATCAATCTCAACATGCTTAATCACTGTTGTCTTCTCAAGTGTAAATTCGATTGTTGGTTTCTCAACGTTTTGGTCAGTTGCCCAACGAGTATCAGGTTTTCCGTCGATTGCCTTTTCTGCTGTAAATGGTGTGTTGGCTTCATGGTTTGAAGCTGTTGCAGTCGCCTTTTCTAGATGATTGACATCTGGTGTATCTACTACATCTTTAATCGCAGGACTTGCAACTGGTTTCGCCTCAGAAACTGCTTCCTCTTTAGGATTTGTAGCTGGTTTTGAAGCCACTTCTTCCTTAGGAGCAGGAGTTTCAGTTGGTTTTGGAGTAGTTGTTTCAGCTGCAGTTGCTCCAGTTTCTGACGCTGCAGGTTGATCATCTACAGTTCCAGCACTCGCTTCTGCTTTTTCAATAGCTGCTGCTATATCTGCTGGCAGTTTATCCAGAGGCTGAGCCTGTGTTACCGTACCTTCTGTCTCTGAAGGTCCTTCTGTTTCAGCAGCCTGAACCACACTAGCTCCAAAGATACTAGCACCAATCATAACAGAAGCTGCGCCGATTGTAAATTTACGTATACTGTAATGACACCGTTTCTCAAAAAAATGTTTTCCCATTTTTTCCTGTTTCCTTTCATACGCTCACAAGTGGTAAGCGTTCTCATTCCCCTTTAGAAAAAGAGAGGACCTAGAGGGTCCTCTCTGGGTTTTCTTTTTCTCCACGACAATGATTGTGGAGTCTAAGCTCTCTTTTATTGAAAACTTTTTTGTATTTTAATCTTCTTTTCTTTTGACAGCTAAGAGTGCTGCTGAAACTGCCATGCTGACACTAGCGATGAAGAGAGCTGTTTCAGAATTATCTTCACCCGTATTTGGAAGAGCATTTGAATTCACCTCTTTAGATGTATCTTTATTCTCTACTGAAAGTTTTGAATCTTCTCGATACTCTGGTTTTTCCACTACAGGCGCAGGTTGGTTACCTACTGTACCAATTTGGCCTTTGTATTCTGGAATTTCATGGATTGCGCCATCACTTCCATTCACACCTCCGGTAAACTCTGGTACTTCATGAATTGCGGATTCGGCACCATTTACACCACCTGTGAATTCTGGTGCTTGGCTCACAGCTGCTTCTGCTGCGTTAACTCCACCCTTGAATTCTGGAACTTCGTTTACAGCTACTTCTTCTCCTGCCGTTCCAACTACTCCTGTATACTCTGGAAGTTCTACAACTGGCGCTGCTTCATCGCCTGCTGTGCCAAGAACGCCAGTGTATTCTGGAACCTCTACAACTGGGGCTGATTCATTGCCTGCTGTGCCAAGAACGCCAGTGTATTCTGGAACCTCTACAACTGGGGCTGATTCATCGCCTGCTGTGCCAAGAACGCCAGTGTATTCTGGAAGCTCTACAACTGGGGCTGATTCATCACCTGCTGTACCAAGAACACCAGTGTATTCCGGAACCTCTACAACTGGGGCTGATTCATCACCTGCTGTACCGATTGGTTCTGTGTACTCTGGAACTTCATGGATTGCGGCTTCAACACCATTTACACCACCTGTGAATTCTGGAAGGTCAACAACTGGGGCTGATTCATCTCCCTTGCTTGAAGTTGGAGTTTCAGGTTTAGGTTCTGGATCTGGAGTTGGGGTAGGTGTTTGGTCTTTCAATTGGTCGAGATAATCTGCAAAGAATTCAAGGATTCTATTTGTCAAAAGATGATTATCTGTTGCAAATTTCATGCTGGCAACAACACTTGCTACTTCCTCTTGATTGCTCTTATCAGTCAATTTTTGAGCTTTAGCCAAGGCTGCTTCATAAGCTGTAGTATCAAGACCAGTTTCAGCAACTTGTGGACGAGCGAAAATCAATTCTGCAGCAGATTGATATCTATTGCCACCATCTCCGTAAGTTCTTGTTCCTGTTAGGACAATCTTCTTAGCTTTGATAGTCTTGCCAAAATCGATATCTTTTGGCTTATTGTTATCAGCCCAATTGGTTGCATTGAAGGTATGTTCCTTACCTGTTTCATCCGTTACTACAAGAGTAACATCTCTCAAGTTACCATTTGAACCTGAACCACGTGGAACATAACGGAAGCCTGTGATTTCAGTTGGTTCCTTCAAGACCATGGTTGCTGGTTTGCCAACATCTCCTCCGCTCCATGATGTATGCCATAAACTTGACACGTTGCCATCAAAGGCATTTTCAAGACCTTCTTGAGCCTGAGCAGGAGCTGTAAGACTTGCAAAGTCATCTGCTACAAGAGCTGTTTTCTTCATCACTAAAGCGTCTTTAAGAGCATTGACCTTAGCAATTTCAGACTTAGCTTCTTCTACACTGATATCATCGTCTGCTTGGCTGAGGTTGAAGACTGCTTCTTTCAAAGCATCCATTGTTTCTTTGGTGTAGTTGGTCATAGCAACAGTTGGAAGATAGTTCTTGACAGCATTTTCTGTCATCATCTTACCAGTCAAGACAATTTCTTCGATTTGAAGTCTGTCCATGATGAAGTCATTGTAGCCACGGAAGTTAGCATTACCACCAGAGTCTCCGCGAGTGTTACTTGCATTACCTGTAGAGTAGATACCTACCCATGTATCGCCAGTTTCTGCACCTGTTACTAGGAAGGTTGCACGTTTCGCTTTCTTAGAATCTGTCCAAGTATTTGGCAATTCATGCACTTCCATATTGCTCGTTTGACCATATTGGAATTCTCCCTTACCGACTACAAAGGCGTAAGTATTGTCAGATCCAGCTTCATAGTCAAATGTAATACGATAGGTCTTGCCTGCTTCAAAGCGGAAGTTTTGTGGAATTGTTTGGTAAACCAAGTTACGACGACTTACGAGACCATTTGTCTTGAGTGACCAATTTCCTTCGATAACATCATCAACTTTCTTGCCATTCCAATCACGTTGTGTGTATGGTCCATGTTTTTCAGACAAGTGAGTACGGTTATCTTCAACACCTTCGATACCACCGATAACAAATGGGAAGATACCTTGACCGACATTTTCAAAGTCTTGTTTGAAAACGCCTGTTGCAGTGTCGTGACCGTCACCGTACATATTTGATTCATTTTCAAAGGTACGAATTTCATCGAAGTAAGTTGCTTCATCGCCTGCTTCACGACTCAAGGTCAAGGTGACATTTGATACATCTGAACCTGTTGTGAAGAAAGCATACATATTTTGGAAGTAACTTGTGTTATCAACCGTTGCATTGCTTCGACGAGTATTGTGAGCATAGGCTTTTACATAGTTAAGTGCTAGTGACTTGTTAGTGTAGTTGGTTACTTCTTTTTCACCAGTATTAACAGTAATACTTGCTTTAGCATTACTACGGTTGTCGACACCGACATACACTGCGTATTTAGTATTTGGCTTCAAGCCAGTCAATTTTTGAGTGAGACTAACTTTTTCTTTATTGCCTTGGATACGGAGCATTTGGTTTGCACCTTGAGACTTCACGATTTCAGCCTTAGAAGCATCTCCTGAAATCTTCCAATGATCCAAAGATTCACTGTTAAATCCTTGGTCATAGATGTGCATTCCTTCACTCCATGACATTTCTGGATTTGTTTGTTTAGAACGATAGAGAACATATGGCTGATTTGCAGTCAGATCAAGGGTAATCTTACCGTCTTTCACGGCAACTTCTTTTTCCTCAGTCTTACCTTGGTCAGTTAGTTTATAAAGGTAAACCTTACCATTTGCCCAGTCGCTAGGAAGTGTCCAAGTTGTTGCACCTGCTTCAGTATTGAAGTAGTACATTTTTTCCTTGTCACTTTCAAGCTTGTTACCATTTGCATCCCAGTTCCAAGGAGTCAAGTAAGCTGAACCGTCTTGGATGACACGTCCGTTGAGCGTTACTGTACGTTCACGATATTGTGGACTGTTGACATCATTGGATTTACGAGTTACCACAACCTTGTTATTTGCAGCATCAACCAATTCGACTTTCATTTCTGGAGTCCATTTATAGGTACTACCATTGTCAGTCATGGTTACTGGTTTGCCATCTTCCCATTTGCTTACTGTGAAGTGTTGGAAGTACTTAGTCATAACGTCATGAGCAAACAAGTTTGTTACATAACCGTTATAATCACTACGTCCTTGCCATCCTTCGAAGTCCTTCATGCTATAACCGCCTAGAAGTGGGTAGTCAGCTGCACCACCATAACTTCTGTAGTCACCAACCCAAGAATCTTTTTGGTGGTTACGGATAAAGCGAGTAATGGCACTATTAATACCTTTATTTGTATAGCCACCGTAGGTTAAGTCAGCTGCCCAGTGTTGGAAGGTAGAATCATACTCACCACCATGGCCCCACTCAATTGCAAAACGCCAACCCTGTTTGTTGATTTCTTTTGCAAGAACGTGAGTTGCCCAAGCACCGTTGTCACCTGATTGGCCGTTACCCCAAACGTCGACATAGATGAAATCTAGGCCTTCACCTAATTCTTTCTTCAATTCTTCCCAACGCGCTAAACGTCCATGAGCCAAGTCATAAGCTGCATCGATATTAATACCTTGGTCAAGCCAGTTCCAACCATAGCTGTAGCTTCCATCTGGATTCTTACGAAGAATATTTTCGTTAAAGTATTTAGACTCAGGATAAGTTTCAGAAGCGTTAACGTGAATACCTAGATGAGCTCCATATTTCTTCGCTTTCTCAATCAAAGCCTTGAAGTCTTCGACACCACCAATACGTTTACCAATATCAGCATAGTTCAAGTGTCCAGAGTCATGACCTTCACTTCCGTATCCCTTAAGAAGTACACCTTGACCAAGACCATCGGTGTGGAGGTTGATCTTCTTGATACCATCCAAGGTCATGAGGAATGGGTTTTGCGCTTGTGAACCAAAGTTCATAGCGATACGGTAAGCTGTAATGTCTTTAACTTTTTCCCAACCTTGAGGGTTGTTCATGATACTGCGGTAAGCAATCGCACCATCTTGCCAGTCAACCTTATGGTCAGCATTGGCATCTTCCGTGATGACAACTTTTGCACTTGGAAGTTCTTGAGTGTATGCTGGGAAGACAACTCCGTTGTGGGCTTTTTCCCATTGCCATTCAGAACTATGAATTTCCACGTAGTTAGCATTGCCAATCGTATTCTTATAAGCTGTCAAACGTGTCCAGTCGTAAGAACCACCACCATAGCTATTTTGTGAGTTGCTCCATACACCTGCTGCAAGCTTGTCTGTTGAAACAAATCCATACATGTAACCTTTTGCCAAATCTTTCATTGGATTTGTTACTTCGATATGGTCGTCACCACTTACGTGAGTGTTGTTTGACATGGTTGCCCCATCAAACTTAGCTCCTGCTTGGTCGCTTGATACAGATACCAAGGCATTTCCTAGGAAGCTGATTGAAGAAAGTAGTTTGCGTTCATCATCAATCTTCTGTCCTGGTGTTACTTGGTTATGGTTGACAATCTTAGTTACATCAAAGTGAAGTTGATTGTCCACCACTTGCAAACGAACGGTCATATCTGCATTGATGAGGTTCTCCGCATCACGGAGTTTCATTTCATACTCAGCAGTCGTTGCATTGACCTTCTTATAGGTAATTTCAGGAGTCACAGCGTGCTTGTTAATCACAACTTGATTAATCGGTTGCACTTGACCTGGAAGCTTGTTGCCATTTAGGACGTACTCTTTAATACGTGGGAAGGCTTGGTCGATGACTGCTTTCAATACTGTAGATTCGATCGTGTCATATTTGACTTTGCTATCGTCTACGGTGTCGCCCTTTTCTTTTTCAGCAGCCTCTTGGTCGTTTTTCACGCCTTCTTGGTCATCCGTTTTGACATTGACAATGGTTCTCTCACTGCTATAGCTTCCAGCCTTAAGAACGATTTTCTTCTCATCTTTGAGCTTGTCATTTACAGCAGATGGTAAGGTAAGTGTGTCAAAAAGTTTGACATCATTGTTTGTTGCGTTAAGTTGTCCATCTGATTTGAGGCTGATCGTCAAGTGGTTGACAGAACCATTTACTGGTGCTGCAACACGTCCACCTTGGTACCAAAGTCCACTTCCATTTGACTTGTATTCCCAGAACCATCCACCTTGGTCGTAACCTACAAAAACGTTGTTATCAGTGTCTTTGAATTTCATGAAGACACCAAAGCGTGATTTACCTGTTTCAGATTCTTCTTTAAAGGTCAAATCAACTGTAGCATTTCCATTAGCATCGACTGTCAAACCATCTTTTTCAAACAAGGCTGGTTTCTTACCATTGTCATTTTGAGCAGTTGAAGCTAGTTGGTTGTAACGAACTCCATTTTCTTCACGGATTGTTACTGTTCCCTGTTGGTCTTTATTTTCAACTGTTTTCCATTCTGGAGTAACTTCTTTTGATTCAGTCGGTTTATTCTCAGCTGGTTTATTTTCAGCTGGCTTGTTTTCAGCAGGTTTATTTTCTGCTGGTGTTTCTTCTTTTGGCTTATCTTCCTTAGGTTTATCCTCTTTTGGTTTTTCTTCTTTATCTTCTACTTGCTTATCCAAAGCATCTAGACCAGCTGGTTTCGTTGTTTCAATACCCTTGATGTAGTTTTGAATCCACTCTAGCTGAGCAGGTGAGAAGAGAATACCTCCACTACGTTTACCAGATACACCATTTTGATGAATACCAATCAATTTCCCAT
Source organism: Streptococcus mitis (assembly GCF_009496285.1). Classification (GTDB taxonomy): domain Bacteria; phylum Bacillota; class Bacilli; order Lactobacillales; family Streptococcaceae; genus Streptococcus; species Streptococcus mitis_BP. The sequence continues at coordinate 10,701 of NZ_WIJK01000004.1, read as the reverse complement.
TTTCATCGAAAATTCCACCACCGCTGGCACCAGGTTCACTTCCTTGATAGCTAATGCCACGAACACCTTCTCCGTGATTGTTAATAGCTTCAACAGTGGTATTCAAAATCGGATCGAGCTCGCCTTTTGGATAACCAAAAACATGCACCTTATCTCCCACCTTAATTGTAGATGGTTTATCCAAAACTTCAACTGGAGCATTTGCAAGTGGACTGCGAAGTTTGACAATGGCTAAGTCATTTTTATAACCTTTTAGGAAACCTTCACGATCCCAGTGTTTCACATCATTCTTACTGAATTTGACGTCCGGTGCCCCTTTGTAAGAAACTGTATAAACATCGTCATCACTTTCAACATTATCAGCTACTTTACGATTATTGCCATCTGGAACATCTTTGATAAAGTTATGAGAAACAGACAAAACGAGATTTTCCCCGATAACGATACCACTACCAAGCCCTGCAGCACTTTTAATTTCGACAGTCGCACCGTAGTTTAATACCCCATTTTTTGTTTTAGCAACATCTTCTGGGACTAAGCTTTTATCTTCTTTTTCTAGTTCTTCTTTTGAGGCAGTGCGGCCATTTTCTTCAGCCTTATCAAGTTTTCCACGTAGTTCTTCAGGAAGAGTATCTGAAGCTGCTGAGCTTGTTGCAGTTGCAGTTTCTTTTTCTTTTGCCAGCAATTCTTCTTCAGTCTTTGGTCCTTCAGTTACTTCAGGAGAACCCTGATCTTCACCAGGTTTTGGTGCTTCAAAGTCATGCCCATCATCCTCTTTAGCATTGGCAAGAGCTGCCGCCAAATCAGCTGGCATATTCGCTGTTGAACCTGTTTGTGCAGAATCTGCGAGAACAGTGCTAGTTCCAAAGAAAGCTGCACCAATCATGACAGAAGCAACTCCTAATGAAAATTTCCGAATACTATATTTGCAACGTTTTTCAAATAATCCTTTATCCATCGGTTTTTTTGTTCCTTTCAGTTTACCAAGTAAGCGTTTGCATTTTGTTTTAAAAAAATATCCTCCTCAATTTTTAAACACTTCTGGATAAACATATAATTTTTTCTATACCAATTTAATATATCAAAAACAGTTTGAAAAATCAATAGTTTAATAGGTAAAATTAGTAAAAGTAAAATCCAATTATTGGGCAAGTCTGAAACGATTTTCAGATGGCCTTATTTCTAAAGAAATCGCTATTAAAAAAGAAACTCTATCTAAAAAGTTAGACCAATTTTGACTAACTTTTTAATAAAGTTTCCATGCATTTTTATACTTTTTTTACGTTTTTTACGTTTTTTATTGTTATAAAACCTTTCGCGGCTTCGTTCCTTCTGCAGGTCCGATAACTCCAGCCATCTCTAATTCTTCCATCAAGCGAGTTGCTCGGTTAAAACCAACTGATAATCGACGCTGAATCATGGAAGCACTTGCTTTTTGAGTTTCAATGACCAGAGCCTTAGCTTCTTCAAATAGCGGATCTCCACCTTCATCTCCTGTGCTAGACTCACCATCTGTCTCAGAAACCTCTCCAGGATCAAAGCTTTCATCATAATCAGCATCTGCTTGAGCCTTAATAAAACTAACAATACGCTCAACATCATCATCCGAGATAAAGGAACCTTGCAGACGAACAGGATGGTTTTCATCGATTGGTTTAAAGAGCATGTCTCCTCGACCCAATAGTTTCTCAGCACCATTTTCATCCAATATAGTTCGAGAATCCGTTCCTGAAGATACAGCAAAGGCCACACGAGACGGTACATTGGCCTTAATCAGACCAGAGATAACATCCACTGAAGGACGCTGCGTAGCAAGGATCATATGAATACCAGCTGCACGCGCCTTCTGCCCAAGACGGATAATAGCATCTTCTACTTCCTTGCTAGCTACCATCATGAGGTCAGCTAACTCATCGACAATCACAACGATCAAAGGAAGAGGTACTTGTTTATACTCAGATTGAGCGTTGAACTCCTCCACCTTAGCATTAAAACCAGCAATATTACGAACGCCAATTTTTGCAAAGAGTTCATAACGATTTTCCATCTCATCCACGACTTTTTGAAGGGCCTTGCTGGCCTTACGAGGATTGGTCACAACTGGAATCAAAAGGTGTGGAATATCATTATAGACTGACAACTCAACCATCTTCGGATCCACCATCATAAACTTGACTTGGTCTGGACGCGCCTTCATGAGAATACTTGCAATGATACCATTGACTGCAACAGATTTACCAGAACCTGTCGAACCAGCCACTAGCAAGTGAGGCATTTTGGCTAGGTCAAAACTACGAGCTGTTCCGTTAACTGCTTTCCCAAGGGGAATTTCTAGCAGATTTTCAGGTTTAGTTTGCGATTGTTCCCAGAGCTCTCGGAAGGAGACTGTCGCAATCTCTGAGTTAGGCACTTCAATCCCGACTAAGGATTTCCCTGGAATTGGAGCTTCGATACGGACATCTTTAGCAGCCAAGGCCAGAGCCAAGTCGTCTGCTAGATTGGAAATACGATTGACACGAACACCAACTGCTGGCTTGACTTCGTACTTGGTTACTGATGGGCCAATTTCAGCGCGTTCAACCGTTACCTTGATACCAAAACTTGCAAAGGTTTCTTCCAAAATCTTGATATTCTCGCGAACGATTTTCTTTTCCTTGGACTGGTCTTTTGGCTTATCGGGTGCAAAGAGTTGCAAGCTTGGAAGTTTGTATTCCAAAGCTTTTTTAGCAGAAAAATCTACCTCAACATCTTCATCCTCTAAGAACTCATCTTCCTCTGGAAAATCAACTTCACTAGGAAGATCATAGTCTGCTTGAGGGAGAATAATTTCAGGTTCTATCCATTCTTCCTCTGGAAGGGGTGGTAAATCATCAAAGTGAACAGGAGGAGCTTCTAAAATCTCGCCAGTTTCCATATCAACAGGAGGTATATCCAATAAGGCTTGCTCTGCTTGTTCTTTTTCTAGTCTTTCCTGTTCCTCTGCTTCCTTACGAGCTTTTTCTTCTTCTCGTTTGATAAAACGTTCCTGTTTCTTCTGCTCGCGTCGCTCCATCCAAAGGGCAAAACGTGCTCCAAGGAAATCAGCGACATCATAGACAGACCAGGGACTAACTAGAAGAGCACCGATCAAGATTAAGATAGCTCCGATAAAGTAAGTACCAATATTTGAAAAGAGAAAGGCGACTGGAATATAAAGAGCAACACCTAGAAGCCCTCCTCCAGCAAAGCTAGTCACACGAAAACCTGTCAAATCTGTCAAAACTTGGGCTAAAGTTCCCTTTAAGACAGACTGCTCGATGCCATATTTCCATACTAGATAAGCTTCAAAAATCAGCAATAAGCCTGAAAAAATGCAAAGAAAACCTGAGATCAGACCTTCTTGCTTCCGAATCCATTTGAAGAAAAAAAGATAGACTAGAACGACAAAAATGACCAGATAGGCCAGACTTCCTACTAGTAATCGAATAAGGTTATAGAGCGTGAGTCCAACTGCTCCTAATCTCAGAGCAGCGAACATTAAGCAAAAAGCTATGACTAAAGAAATTAACATCCTTTGGATAGCTTGCTTTCTTTCTAATTCAGCTTTTGACGGTCTCCGTCTTGTTTTACTTGTATTCTTGTTTGCCATTCTTCTATTATACCATATTTCAGAAACATCTAGAGAAATCAAAAAATGACTGCCCACTTTCGTGTTCAGTCATTTGAATGTATTTGTAATTATTTTTCTAATGGTTTACGAAGATAACCGTAAACGACACCACTAACAAGTGCTCCAATCAAGACAAAGACAAGGTAAAGAAGGGCATTTGTTGTAAGGGCGATAACGAAGATTCCTCCGTGAGGTGCCATGAGTTTGATACCTGCAAGACCAACAAGTCCACCTGCCACTGCTGAACCAAGGATAAAGCTTGGGATAGCACGAGCTGGGTCAGCTGCACCAAATGGAATCGCACCTTCAGTGATGAATGACAAGCCCATAACGATGTTAGTCAAACCTGAGTTGCGTTCTTCTTTAGTAAATTTATCTTTGAAGAGAAGTGTTGCGACAAAGATTGCAAGTGGTGGAACCATTCCGCCAGCCATAACCGCTGCCATCGCTACTGAACCACCTGTTGACACTGTTGCTGCAAGAGTACCAGTACCAAAAACATAAGCTGCTTTATTGACAGGTCCACCCATATCGACAGCCATCATACCTCCAAGAACGATACCAAGGAGGACAGCTGATCCGCCTCCAAGACCGCCAAGGAAGTCGTTCATAGCAGTGTTGATTGCTGCCATTGGGATGTTAACAGCAAGCATGACAAATCCTGTCAAGACTGTTCCAAGAAGTGGCAAGAGAAGGATTGATTTAGCACCTTCAAGTGAACGAGGAACTTTAACGTATTTCTTGATAGCAAGAACCAAAGCACCTGCGATAAATCCACCAACAAGGGCACCTAGGAAACCAGATGAGACACCTGCAAGGGCTGAAGTTGCTTCACCACCTTGAGCGTAAGGGATTTTACCAAAAGCAAAACCTTCTTTGGCGATAGCACCAGCTACGAAACCGGCTACCAAGCCAGGTTTTTCTGCGATAGAGTAAGCAACATATCCAGCAAATACTGGAAGCATCAAACCGAAGGCTGCACCACCAATTTTCATGAACATAGAAGCGAGTTCATGGTAAGAACCAAGATTTCCAAGGCTATCATTTGGCACACCCATAGCACCATCAATCAAGAAGGCTAGGGCAATCATGATACCACCACCGATAACGAATGGCAACATTTGAGATACACCACTCATCAAGTGTTTGTAGAAGGCACCACCGACACTTTGTTTTTCGTTAGATGCTGTTGAAGCTTGTGCTCCGTTAGCAGCATGATAAACTTCAGCATTTCCAGAAAGAGCCAAGTTGATCAACTCTTCTGTCTTACGAATACCATCTGCAACTGGACGATTTACCAATGGTTTACCATCAAAACGATCCATCTCAACTGCTTTATCTGCAGCAATAATAACAGCTTTAGCCTTGCGAATATCTTCTGCTGTCAATTGGTTACCAACACCGCTGGCACCATTAGTTTCAACCTTGATACCAACACCCATTTCAGCAGCCACTTTTTGAAGAGCTTCTTGAGCCATATAAGTGTGGGCAATTCCTGTTGTACAAGCAGTTACAGCAACGATAAAGTCATCAGAACCATTTGCAGGTGTTTGAACTGGTTCCTCAGCTTTTTCTGATGCTTGATCAAAGAGTTCAATAACTTGATCAGCTGATGTTACTTGACGAAGTTTATCAGCAAAACCGTCTTTCATTAAGTATTGAGACAATTCTGCCAAGGCAGCCAAGTGAGTATCATTGGCACCTTCTGGAGCAGCAATCATAAAGAAGAGGTCAGTTGGTTGTCCATCTAAACTTTCGTAGTCAACACCCTTGTTTGACTTAGCGAAGAGAACTGTTGCTTCCTTTACAGCAGCATTTTTGCTGTGTGGCATAGCGATACCGTCACCCAAACCTGTAGAAGTCAAAGCTTCACGCGCCAAGATTCCTTCTTTAAAAGTTTCAAAATCTGTCACGTATCCGTGTTCTACCAAGCTATGAATCATTTCTTCGATAGCTGCTGTTTTTTCAGTTGCTTGTAAATCGAGCAACATGACATCTTTTCTCAATAAATCCTGAATTTTCATCTTTTTTCTACCTCAACTTTTTCATAAGTTTCTTTTATAAATGCTGCAGTCGCCAAGTCATCAGAGAAGGTAGTTGCTGTTCCACAAGCCACTCCCCACTTGAAGGCTTCTACTGCGTCTTTTGATTTGACAAACTCACCAGTAAATCCAGCAACCATAGAGTCACCAGCACCAACTGAGTTTTTCACTGTTCCCTTGATCGGTTTAGCAAAGTAGGCTCCCTCTGATGTTACCAGAAGGGCACCGTCACCAGCCATAGAGATGATAACGTTTTGAGCACCTTTAGCCAGCAACTCTCGAGCGTATTTTTCAATCTCATCTAAACTTTCGAGCTTGACTCCAAAGATAGCTCCAAGTTCATGATTATTTGGTTTGACTAAAAGTGGTTGATAATCCAAACTATCAATCAAGGTCTGACCTTCAAAGTCACAGACCACTTGAGCACCTGTCTGACGAGTCAAGGCAATCAAATCCTTATAGATAACATTGCCTAGGTTTTTTGCACTCGAACCAGCAAATACCACTGTATCTTCTGCTGTTAGACTTGAAAGAATATCTTTTAGCTCTTCAAGCTGTTCTGGCTCAACAGTAGGACCAGTTCCGTTGATTTCAGTTTCTTGATCCGCTTTAATCTTGACGTTGATACGCGTATCTTCTGCTACTTGGACAAATCGCGTTTCAATTTGCTCCTCAGCTAAAGTATCTGTGATAAATTTACCAGTAAAACCTCCGATAAATCCAGTCGCTGTATTTGGAATATCCAATCGTTTCAAGACACGACTAACATTGATTCCCTTACCACCAGCAAACTTATCATCACTATCCATACGATTAACACTACCAACTTCCACTTTATCCAGACGGACAATATAGTCAATAGATGGATTGAGCGTGACTGTATAAATCATACTTCGATAACCTCCGTTTTCTCTTTGATAGCTGGCAAGAGTTCGTGACCCTTACTTGTAATGACAATAGCTCGTTTTATAGGGGCTACCTTAGCGAAACAAGACTGACCAACCTTAGACGAATCCGCCAAAATATAAGTTTGTTTGGCATTTTCTAAGATAGCACGCTTGACAGCTCCCTCCTCCATATCTGGAGTTGTATAATAACCATCATCCACCCCATTCATTCCGATAAAGGCACGATCAAAGTGTAATTGGTTAATCTGATTAAGCGCGACACCACCGATGCTGGCATCCGTTGTCATCTTTACGCCACCACCGATAATCACAGTTGGAATTTGCTTATCCACTAATTGTACCGCATGGTGAATGGAGTTGGTTACAACAGTAATGTCTTTTCGCTCCAATTCCTTAATGAGAAAGGCTGTTGTACTTCCTGCATCCACAAAGATAACATCTTTTTCTTTGATGAGGGAAGCTGCCTTTTGCGCAATCAATTTTTTCTCTTGAAGGTTTTTGACAGATTTTTCTTGAATGGTTTCTTCTTCTTGCAAGGAGTGTGGCAACTCTGCTCCTCCATGAACTCGGCGAAGTTTATTTTCCGATTCCAATTCATCTAAATCTCGTCTAACCGTTGATTCTGACGTGTCTAACAAACCTACTAATTTCTCTAGAGAAACGACTTTATGTTTGCCCAGCTCCTCTAAAATTAATTTTTTTCTCTCGGTTTTTAGCACTTATTCACCTCCTGTTAACGATTACAATAATCATTCTACCACAAAAAAAATCAAAGTCAAGCACTTTTTGTCACTTTCTTCCATTTTCTATCATTTTGCCAATTGTTTGAATTTTATTTGCAAGATAATTCCCTTTATGATAAACTATTTTAGTAAGTATTGGAAGATTACTCAAGAGGCTTAAGAGGCCGTGTTGGAAACGCGGTAGGCGTGTGAAAGCGTGCGTGGGTTCGAATCCCATGTCTTCCGTTGCTATAGTGTAGCTGCATCTTCATGCAGCTTTTTATAATGGATTTTTCATTTAGACTTAGGATTGAAAAAGATGCTTGACTAAAACTCACCACAAGGAAAGAATCCAGTAAATCTCTGCATTAAAAAACGCATAGTATCAATGTTTGTAAACACTTGATATTATGCGTTTTATTATGAAAAAATTATTAGATTTTCTCTTCAAATTAAGCTTTTTCCTGATTTCAGAAATGAAATTATTCATCTCATGTTAACAATTGTAATTAACAAGTAACTAAGTAATAGTTTATCTTAGTTCAAATTAGTTATTACAATAATCTAATTTTTGTAACTTAGTTTGTTCCTCTCCACCCTTTTATTTTTTCATAAACATCTTTTCTAAATTTTCCTAATGATTTATTAATAAGATCATCCTCAGATGTGAATATTATATCACCATAAATAAGAGCGTCAATTTTTTTATCAATCTCAATTTCCTCTCCTAAAAACATATTTTTTAAATCTTCTCTATATTTTTCGTTGTATTCTTTTTCTCTATCCAGCATCTCCCTAACTTCAATTTTATGAACTTTATAGGCTTCATCTAATTTTAGGATATCAATTAAATCATTTTTCAAATCTTCTGTTTCTGCTAAAGTATGTAGATTACCATCTTGGTCTTGTTTTATCTCAATTCTATAACCATCTAAATCCGTGATTAGATCAAATTTTACTTTTTGTGTATCATTTCTAAGATATGGGTTGATTTTTAATGTCTTTGTACCTTTGATACGATTACAAGTACTACAACTTGGTATAAAATTATATAATGAAATTGAAAACATCGGAAATGTATCTTTATTATAGAAATGATCCATCTCTGCACCAAGCGATCTATCCCGAGTATTGATATAATTACGATTGCAATAGGGACAAACCAGTAATCCTCTACTATCCGAATCGATAAAATTTTGAATCATAAAGCAATTTATTTTTTCAGAGTTACCCATTATAGTAATTTGCTCAGATAAATTATACAGATCTTTTATCTTTTTAAAATCATTTCCACTATCATTATTTGAGTGATTGTTAATATATGCTTCCATACGTTGAGGTTCTAATAAAATTAATATTTCAAAGTACTCAGCAAACGAAGAAAATTGTCTACCTTCTATTTCCTCAACCAAATTTTTAATCTTCTGACTTCTTCTATTCATTAATTGTTCAAACTTTGTAATCAAATTATTATACCATAGCTCTCTCTTGTAATCATTAAAATGAGAATTTCGTATTTTTTGCATAATAAATTTATTTTTAGTTCCAATTTTCCCAGATACAAACTTCTTAAACTCAGTATCTTGCTGATTAGGAAAGTTATTAATTTCATTGAAATAATCTTCTTGAGAACAATATTCTCTAATTAAACTTTTTATCAAAGTGGGACCGCAATAACCAAAAGTAGCCTCTAAATCTTCTCTAAAATTATTTTTTATGATTCTTACAAAATACCTCGATACAACACTATCTATGTATTTACTGATCATAAATTTGATATAGGCATCAACAAATTCTTGTGGATAATTTGGTAATTTCAAATGCATCATTGAGAACGTTCCCCCTCAAGTTGTTCGAGTTTTTTTTGAAGTTGAGCAATTCGATTTCGGATTTCAATGCTCTCATCATTTTTATTTGGGAATGCTCTATAAAATAATTCTTTAAGTTGGTTTGCAATGATTGGTTCACCTACAGAATCGATTACTTTTTTGGCAATTTTCTCATTTATGATTTCATCAGAATAATTATACAAATTTTCCTCACGACTATAGGAAGAATTTGAATTAACTTTAAAACTCAAGTATTCTATTGTATCTTTAATTGTATTATAGGCATATTCTCCCATTACATCTTGTAGAAAAAAAGAATCTTTAAAAAGTGTATATATATTCTGACCGAATGTTTTTTCAAACAGTCTATCATTTGTCTCTTCATTATTATCTCTCGTAAGAAATAAGATGTTTTCTTTGTAAATATCTGATAAAAAAATTGGTGAATGTGTTGTGATAATTACTTGTAAGTGTTTATCATGGAAGATTTTTTCGATGATTGGTAAAGCTCTACTTATCCACTTGCGTTGCCATTCTGGATGTAATCCAAGATCAATTTCGTCGAAAAGTAATACATAATTTGTTGTAGCTACTCCTGGAAATGTTTTTCCTTGTAGATTGATTTTTGCTGAATACAGATTAGCAAAAGATTTTAATAATCCTAACTCTCCAGAACTTAAACCTACCCACCTCACATGAATAGAATTGAGAACATCTGGTATTTTAATTTTGGAAATACAGTCCACAATTAATGAAATCTTTGTAAAATCTTCATTAATATCTTGTAATTCGTACAGAAAATTCTCAAATCTCTGTAGCGATTCTAGCTCTTTTCCAGATTTTACAATTTTTTTCAAATCCTCCCAAACTTTCTCTGGTATTAATTTATATTTTATTGAAATGTCATCTTCGTATATTTCAAAATAGGAAATGTAACCTACTGCCTCGGCTACTTTTGTACATAAACCTTTATTTTTTCTCCAAAAATCATTCCATCTCGATTGGATATTTTCATTATATAAAGGAGTGTCTATTAAATTCCTTACAGTATGTAGAAGTTCTTTCCATTCTTCAAACACCCAATCACTATAATGATTGTATTCTTCCTTTTCATTAATTTTTAATAATGCGTCGTAACATTTTTCAAGAATATCATGCATTTGCTTGATATATATATCATCGATATCATCCTTCGTAGTTTTTAAGTAGTCAAAATATACATTAAAAATAAACAAAAGATGCCATATTTCTATCCATTCTATACCTTCATCTTTAACTTGATAAAATTTCAAATCATCAGTAATAGTCTGAGGTTGGATAAAAAAATTAAATTTATCACGGATTGATTGATATTGTAATTTTATATTACGTCTATCTGCAACTAATGCTAAATGAAAATTTAAAAAGTTTTCACGATAGGACTGGCTTCGTTTTAAATGATTATAACTAATAATTTGATTTATCAAAACAGAAAAATATTCTACCAGTCTAAAATTTATTTCATCTTTTTCTGCATCACACTTCATTCTAATAATTTTATCTAAATAAAGT
>NZ_WIJK01000049.1 GCF_009496285.1 Streptococcus mitis | reverse complement strand
ATTACTCCAAAAGTTGATATTCCAGCAGGTCCTGTAACAGCCAAAGCAACTGATGCAGCAGGTAATGAATCAAAACCAAGTGATGCTAAAGTTGCGACAGATACAACAGCTCCAGCGAAACCAGTAGTGAATACAGATCTAACAGGTAAAGCAGGAACTAAGACACCAGTTGAAGTAACTGCAGAAAAAGGTTCAACCGTAGCCCTTTACGATAAAAACAACAACAAGATTGGTGAAGCAACTGCAGGAGCAAATGGAAAAGCAACGATTACTCCAAAAGTTGATATTCCAGCAGGTAATGTAACAGCCAAAGCAACAGATGCGGCAGGTAACACATCAGTAGCAAGTGATCCTAAAGTAGCAACTCCAGCACGTGAAAACGTAGCACCAACAGTAGAGATTCCGTATTCAGATCCAGCTCCAAACAAAAAAGAAGTTTATCTTTATACTGGTGAAGATGCAGACGTTGATATTACCTTTAATGATGATTCTGGAAAAATTAAATCAGCTTCACTTAAAAAAGGTGGAAATATTGCCTTAAATAATATTGATGGGAACCCAGAAAAACAAGATAATGAATTTGGATATACTGTAACAGCGATTAATTCTGAAACTGCTACACCAGCAAAAATTAAAGTAACAGGTCGAGTTTCTGGTCTTGATGATAGATTGCCAAAAACAGAAAACGACTCTTTAGAGCTTGTAACACGTTTTGCCACTGCAACTGATACTGATGGAGCATTAATCAATAATACTGCGGTAAAAACTAAGAAAAATGGAGAGGTTGTTGGTTCTTACTTAACTGACCCAGGTGCAGTAACTTTCGTATTAAAAGCACAAACTAAGAAATATGATATCAAAACTCCAGCATCGGCTGATAAAGTAACCGTATCAGATGCTAACAATGTTACTGATAAAGAGTTTGAAAAAATTAAAGAGAAAGTTAAAGTTGAATATTCTCAAAACAATCCAGATGCACGTTTAGCTGACAAAAAAGGTGAAGAAGTAAAAGATGCTTCAAAAGTTGTTGATAAAGTAGAAAAAGAAGGAAACAAAGTTGTTGTAACCTATAAAGATGGTTCTAAAGATACAAAACCATTGTCAGAATTTGTAAACGTAGCTCCAAAAGTAGAACTTCCATACTCAAATCAAGCTAAGAAAGAAATCTATGTTTATACAGGTGAAAACACTGATTTAACATTCAAAGCATCAGACAACACTGCTGTTAAAGATATGTATGTACGTGGTCCTGGTGGTATTGGAAAAGATAATACGGCAGATTACGGTTTCACAACTGGAAAAATCGAGAATTCAGCAGTCACTCATGGTGATGGTACTGTATCAGGTCCTACAGCTACTATTAAGATGACAGGTGTTACAACACTTAAAGCTCCAAACCATTGGACAAGTTTTGTTGTTGCTAATGACAATGATAATGCACCATCAAATACAGATTTTAATGCATTAGATAAAAATCCGAATGCAACTCAGACTCCAGGATATGTTCACTTCATCGTTAAATCTCAAACAGATAAGTACGATATTGCAACTCCAGCTCCAGCTGATAAAGTTGAAGTAGCAGATCCAACAAAAGTAACAGACGCTGAGTTAGATAAAATCAAAGAAAAACTTAAACTTGAGTACAACAAGGACAATGATGATGCGAATATCGCAAAAGATACTCCAGTTGATAAAAATGGTAAGATTCAATCAGTCACAAAAGATGCAGATGGAAATCTTGTCGTAACCTACACAGATGGTTCTACAGATAAAAAACCACTAACAGAATTTGTAACTAAAAAACCAACAGATGCAGATAAGAACGAGCCAACACCAAAAGCTCAAACTGTAGATAAAGGAACTGAACCAAAAGCAGAAGATTCAATCGGTAACTTGAAAGATCTTCCTAAGGGTACAACAGTAGCCTTCAAGGATCCAGTAGATACAACAACACCAGGTGAAAAACCTGCGACAGCAGTTGTAACTTACCCAGATGGTTCTAAGGAAGAAGTTCCAGTTAAAGTAACTGTTACAGACCCAAGTTCAAAACCAACAGATGCAGATAAGAACGAGCCAACACCAAAAGCTCAAACTGTAGATAAAGGAACTGAACCAAAAGCAGAAGATTCAATCGGTAACTTGAAAGATCTTCCTAAGGGTACAACAGTAGCC
>NZ_WIJK01000048.1 GCF_009496285.1 Streptococcus mitis | reverse complement strand
CCGGAAGTAGTTGGGGGTTGCCCCCTGTGAGATAAGGAAGTCGCTTAGCTAAAGGGAGTTTAGCTCAGCTGGGAGAGCATCTGCCTTACAAGCAGAGGGTCAGCGGTTCGATCCCGTTAACTCCCATAGGTCCCGTAGTGTAGCGGTTATCACGTCGCCCTGTCACGGCGAAGATCGCGGGTTCGATTCCCGTCGGGACCGTTTAAGATAACGTAAGTTATTTTAGACTCGTTAGCTCAGTTGGTAGAGCAATTGACTTTTAATCAATGGGTCACTGGTTCGAGCCCAGTACGGGTCATCATTGCGGGTTTGGCGGAATTGGCAGACGCACCAGATTTAGGATCTGGCGCTTAACGGCGTGGGGGTTCAAGTCCCTTAACCCGCATAATAGAAATAAGCCGGCTTAGCTCAGTTGGTAGAGCATCTGATTTGTAATCAGAGGGTCGCGTGTTCAAGTCATGTAGCCGGCATTTTTTTAATATAACCAAGAGGTCGATGCGAACGTAGTTCAGTGGTAGAACACCACCTTGCCAAGGTGGGGGTCGCGGGTTCGAATCCCGTCGTTCGCTTAGAGAGGCCGGGGTGGCGGAACTGGCAGACGCACAGGACTTAAAATCCTGCGATTGGTAACGATCGTACCGGTTCGATCCCGGTCCTCGGCATATAATGAGCACCCTTAGCTCAACTGGATAGAGTACCTGACTACGAATCAGGCGGTTAGAGGTTCGACTCCTCTAGGGTGCATTTTTTCTATTTAACTCGGGAAGTAGCTCAGCTTGGTAGAGTACTTGGTTTGGGACCAAGGTGTCGCAGGTTCGAATCCTGTCTTCCCGATTGATGGCGGTGTAGCTCAGCTGGCTAGAGCGTCCGGTTCATACCCGGGAGGTCGGGGGTTCGATCCCCTTCGCCGCTATAATGATCTTGTTGGACCTTTAGCTCAGCTGGTTAGAGCTCTCGGCTCATAACCGAGTGGTCGTAGGTTCAAGTCCTACAAGGTCCATTAAATACTATGGAGGATTACCCAAGTCCGGCTGAAGGGAACGGTCTTGAAAACCGTCAGGCGTGTAAAAGCGTGCGTGGGTTCGAATCCCACATCCTCCTTTATTATTAACGCGGGATGGAGCAGCTCGGTAGCTCGTCGGGCTCATAACCCGAAGGTCGTAGGTTCAAATCCTGCTCCCGCAATAAGGCTCGGTAGCTCAGTTGGTAGAGCAATGGATTGAAGCTCCATGTGTCGGCGGTTCGATTCCGTCTCGCGCCATATTTGTTTTTATGCGGGTGTAGTTTAGTGGTAAAACTACAGCCTTCCAAGCTGTTGTCGCGAGTTCGATTCTCGTCACCCGCTTTGAACATTTAGTTCATTTACCAAGTTATTTAACTTGGGCGCGTAGCTCAGGTGGTTAGAGCGCACGCCTGATAAGCGTGAGGTCGGTGGTTCGAGTCCACTCGTGCCCATTAATAGGAGAATTACTCAAGAGGCTGAAGAGGACGGTTTGCTAAATCGTTAGGTCGGGTAACTGGCGCAAGGGTTCGAATCCCTTATTCTCCGTAGTTGAAGAGCTTAAAAGCTCTTTTTTTGACTTTAAAAGGCTCTTTTCTACCATTTGTCAAGTATATCAAGGGCCTTAAGTAAAAAAAAAGAGATAAGACAGTAGCTATTCTGAGGTTACTGTCTTATTTTTACCACTTATTGATCCATAAAAGGGCACGCTAAAAAACACCTCATGTTGAAGCTATTGTCGATTGTCTTTTTCGTTTCTCATAAAAGTCGGCGATATGGCAGGGATTGGTATGACTAGCTGAAGCGATGTTATGAATGCACTTGAACAAGATTTTTCTGGCATAGGGATTACCTCGCTTAGTAATGTGTTCCTTGGCGAGAAAGTTCCCAGATTCATAGTGTCTCAGGTCAATGCCAATAAAAGCGTTGATTTGATTGGTAGACTGAAAGCGACGAATATCTCCCAATTCGCCAATGATAGATGTCGCTGTGGTTTCTGCGATGCCAGGAATTGATCGTAAGATGTCATACTCTGGTAAAGGCTGAGCTAGAGCTACCATGTCGTCTAAGACAACCTGTCTGTGCTCAGAAAGACGAAGCAATTCTTGAGCATAGTAACGAACCTCTTCAAGCATTGGGGAGATTTTCTTGACCGCACAAAAAGATTGTTTAGCGAGTTTTATAAGTTTATCAGTCAGATAAGCAATACGCTTTTCAGAGATTCGTTTGGAGGTAGATTGACGGATAATCTTACACAATTCATTTTGAGATAGGTTTAATACAAACTCTTTGCATGGAAAAGCCATCACTAAATTCCAATATTGCTCTCCAGTTGGTGTGGATAAGAGATTTTCCAATTCAG
>NZ_WIJK01000047.1 GCF_009496285.1 Streptococcus mitis | reverse complement strand
GGTTCTGTTACTGTTCCTGTACCTGGGACATCTTTCTTAGGAAGGTTGTCATTTGGCACTTCACCTGAACCGTTGTCGCCAACCGTTACTGTGATTGTAGTTGGGTTTCCATCTTTATCTTTACTTGGAATTTCTACCTTAGTTCCTGGTAGGTATGGTTTTCCATCTGGTTTCTTAGGCGTTACAACTGCATCACCATTTGGTTTGCGTGTGATTTCAATCTCACTTGGTGTTTCAGTTGTTGGTGTTTCTGGTGTTACCTTAGCTGGAGTTGTTACATTAGGAACTTCCACTGCTGGTTTACCTGGTTCTGTAATCTTACCTGTACCTGGGACATCTTTCTTAGGAAGATTATCATTTGGTACTTTACCTTTACCATCTTGACCGATTTCAACAGTGATTGGCCCATCTTCACCTGGGATTTCTACCTTAGTTCCTGGTGGATATGTTCCTCCTCCTGGTCTCTGCGGTGTTACTGTAACGTCACCTGTCTTAGGATCTTTATCCAACTCTATTGTTGGTGTCTTACGAGCTGGTGTTGTTACATCTACTGGTTGTGATGGTTTCTTATTAGGTTCTGTTACTGTTCCTGTACCTGGGACATCTTTCTTAGGAAGGTTGTCATTTGGCACTTCACCTGAACCATTGTCGCCGATTGTGACTTCGATTGGTGTGTTGTTTTCACCTGGAATCACAACCTTGCTGCCTGATGGATATGTTGAACCATCTGGTTTCTTAGGTGTTACTGTAACCTCACCTGTCTTAGGATCTTGTTCAACATCTAGTGTTGGTGTCTTTTGAGCTGGTGTTGTTACATCTACTGGTTGTGATGGTTTCTTGTTAGGTTCTGTTACTGTTCCTGTACCTGGGACATCTTTCTTAGGAAGGTTGTCATTTGGCACTTCACCTGAACCATTGTCGCCAATTGTAACTGTGATTGGTGTGCCATTTTCACCTGGAATTTCTACCGTAGTTCCTGGTGGGTATGTTGAACCGTCTGGTTTCTTAGGCGTTACAATCGCATTTCCATTTGGTTGTTGAGTAATTTCAATCTTACCTGGTTTTTCAGTTCTTGGTGCATTTGGTGTTACCTTAGCTGGAGTTTCTACTGGAACTTCCACTGCTGGTTTACCTGGTTCTGTAATCTTACCTGTACCTGGGACATCTTTCTTAGGAAGCTTGTCATTTGGTACTTTACCTTTACCATCTTGACCGATTTCAACAGTGATTGGACCATCTTCACCTGGAATTTCTACCGTAGTTCCTGGTGGATATGTTCCTCCTCCTGGTCTCTGCGGTGTTACTGTAACGTCACCTGTCTTAGGATCTTGTTCAACATCTACTGTTGGTGTCTTTTGAGCTGGTGTTGTTACATCTACTGGTTGTGATGGTTTCTTGTTCGGTTCGGTTACTGTTCCTTTACCTGGGACATCTTTCTTAGGAAGCTTGTCATTTGGTACTTCACCTGAACCATTGTCGCCGATTGTGACTTCGATTGGTGTGTTGTTTTCACCTGGAATCACAACCTTGCTGCCTGATGGATATGTTGAACCATCTGGTTTCTTAGGCGTTACTACTGCATCACCATTTGGTTTGCGTGTGATTTCAATCTCACTTGGTGTTTCAGTTGTTGGGGTATTTGGTGTTACCTTAGCTGGAGTTTCTACTGGAACTTCCACTGCTGGTTTACCTGGTTCTGTAATCTTACCTGTACCTGGGACATCTTTCTTAGGAAGTTTGTCATTTGGTACTTTACCTTTACCGTCTTGACCGATTTCAACAGTGATTGGACCATCTTCACCTGGGATTTCTACCGTAGTTCCTGGTGGATATGTTGAGCCATCTGGTTTCTTAGGTGTTACTGTAACCTCACCTGTCTTAGGATCTTGTTCAACATCTAGTGTTGGTGTCTTTTGAGCTGGTGTTGTTACATCTACTGGTTGTGATGGTTTTTTATTAGGTTCGGTTACTGTTCCTGTACCTGGGACATCTTTCTTAGGAAGCTTGTCATTTGGTACTTCACCTGAGCCATTGTCGCCAATTGTGACTGTGATTGTTGTTCCATTTTCACCTGGAATCACTACCTTGCTACCTGATGGGTATGTTGAACCATCTGGTTTCTTAGGCGTTACAATCGCATCACCATTTGGTTTGCGTGTGATTTCAATCTTACCTGGTTTTTCAGTTCTTGGTGCATTTGGTGTTACCTTAGCTGGAGTTTCTACTGGAACTTCCACTGCTGGTTTACCTGGTTCTATAATCTTACCTGTACCTGGGACATCTTTCTTAGGAAGTTTGTCATTTGGTACTTTACCTTTACCATCTTGACCGATTTCAACAGTGATTGGACCATCTTCACCTGGGATTTCTACCTTAGTTCCTGGTGGATATGTTGAGCCATCTGGTTTCTTAGGTGTTACTGTAACGTCACCTGTCTTAGGATCTTTATCCAACTCTACTGTTGGTGTCTTACGAGCTGGTGTTGTTACATCTACTGGTTGTGATGGTTTCTTGTTCGGTTCTGTTACTGTTCCTGTACCTGGGACATCTTTCTTAGGAAGGTTGTCATTTGGCACTTCACCTGAACCGTTGTCGCCAACCGTTACTGTGATTGTAGTTGGGTTTCCATCTTTATCTTTACTTG
>NZ_WIJK01000046.1 GCF_009496285.1 Streptococcus mitis | reverse complement strand
GCAAATCGTTGGGCGGCAGGTGCAGAGTTAGCTGTTGATATTGCAAGTAATTTCTTTCCTATAGCTAAGGCTGGCAAATTAAGGAAACTTGAAAAAGCACTCGATGCAGTAGACGCAGTCAATGATGTTTCGAAAGCTACGAAGACAGCTGATAAAGCATCAGATGTTGCTCGTGTGGCAGATAAAGTAGATGATGTTAAAGATGGGACAAGGGCTCTAACTAGTGAAGAAATTGCTGATAAATTTGTTTCGGGAATGGAAGATATTTCAGGAAAAAGTGGAACGAAAAACTTTAAATCACATGGAGGCTATAATAAAGCAATTGAAGATTTCAATTCATTACCCTTAGAAAATGTAACGGAAATTAATACTTCATTTGGTAAAGGGTATAGGGGTACTTTAGATGATGGAACAAAGGTTGTTGTTAGACCTGGAAGTACAAGTGATTTAGGAACAACACTGGAATTCCAAATAAAGCAATCAAAAGGAGGGGTTTCATATGAAATTAGATATGGAGACTAAAAATGAAGAATGGGTAGAAGTCTTTAAAGGTTTGATTTCTGTAGATAACTATAGGTTAAAAGTCTTGTTGACAAATTTGTCAGATGGTCAAGAAATTAGGCTGATTGGAGAGCAAAACCGTTTTAAATTATCATGTATTTATTATGATGAAGCACGAGTCTTTAGCAGGGAATTGTATTTATCTGCAATTCTAGATAAAGAGATGTTTACAAAATTTGAAAAAAATAATTTTCAAAATGTCATTTACGAAGTCAAGAATAGTCAATTAGTGAGAAAACTGGAATACACATCATATTATGATCTAGGAACTTTGCATTCACGACATTATATAATCATAACTCAAGATAGTGTAGTGGAGATTCTTGTTTCTGCAAATTTGAAATTAGATATCAGCCAATACTAGAAAATTTGCTAATCAAACATGTACATGACTTTAGTACAATTATCGGAAAATAGAACTTGGAGAAATGATATGGAAAAATGGACGAAAATTAAACCGGACTTTATTCCTTTTGGCGACTATGGTATTGAGATAAATATAGATGGGGACACTCTAATTGTCTACTTGGAAGATTCAGAAAAATTTAAATTTACCTTTACAAAGATCTGGGCTTTCCGAACAGTCCAGGAAAGTTTAGAATTAAGAGATAAATACTGGGAACAAGGATTGGCAGAGAACAGACCACTTTATCTGACCAACTATATCTATGAGGTCGAGAATACAGAGTTTGGTGATTTGGTCGCTTCTGCAAATATAGCTAATAAAAAGCTTCATCACTATTTCATAATGTCGACAGAATATTTAGTGGATATTCTATCTGAAAATGATGTAAAAGTGGAGAAAATATAAATTACTTTCACAAAGACAATTTGTGACTTGGTTCAATTTCTAACTAGGGGAAAATTTCCCCTAGTTTATTTTATATTAGTCTCACAGTAGACAAGCAGGACAAACTCATCTCCAGCTACGGCTATGAGTATGATGATGGTGGCTACATTGCCAAAGAAACCATCAAGCAGGATGGCGAAACCCTAGTCCATACCTACACTTACGATACTCTGGGTCAAGTGGAAAACATGACTGTATCGGATGGAGCTGGTAAGGAACTCTCTAAACTCTCTTACACCTATGACTTAGCCGGCAATAAACTAACCAGCACCGAGACAGTCGATGGCAAGGAGAGCCAGATACACTTTACCTACGATGACCATAACCGCTTGACCAAACTAGAAGGTCCAGATGGCACTATCACCTATACCTACGACAAGAATGGCAATCGCATCGCTTCTGAGAAAAACTCAGAGAAGTTAGACTACATCTACGACACAGAGAACCGCTTACTTGCGATCAAGGACAAGAAGGGTCTTCTCATGGCTGCACTTTACGACGGAGATGATAACCGTGTCTTCACTGCTAGTCGCAAGGAAGGCAAGAACACTTATCAACTCTTCCAACGCAAACCTAAGGAAGATCAATCTGGTGATCAGGCATCGCATGCAGGTAGAGGCAAGTCAGGTCGTAAGTCGCCATATACAGCCCCAAGTGGGGAGAAAAACTCCCTCTTCTGGTATGGCTTCAGTCAGAATGTCCTCCAAGCCCTATCCACCCTACCACAGACAGTAGGAAGCATCTGGCACAGCATCTTTGACGATGTGTCTAGAGCCTATCACCAGAAAGTGGCTAAGGATCGAGCAACCAAGGAAGGAATCGTGGTCAACCCACCAGAACTTGGCAACTTACCTGGTCAGGGAGAAGTAACCTATGCCAGTCAGGTTCAGGATGTCCTGATTCCTTATACCACACGAGAGGATACCTATAACTACTACGAGGAACGCAACTATGTCAACGATGTCAATCGTGAACATACAGAAGTCCTCGAAACCTATGACCATGATGGCAAGGCTCGTGAGACCTATAGCTATGGTCAGGGTCGAACCAGCTACCTCAACAACCAAACAGGTGACAGCTACAACTACTTGACTAACCAATCAGCCTCTGTGACAGGTTTGACCAAGGATGGACAAGCCGTCGCATCCAGTCGCTATAACCTCTATGGAGCAAGAAAGACAAGCACAGACACAACAGGTCAGCCCTTTGCCTATAACGGCGAAGCCCGTGACGATACTGGACTTGACTATTTACGCGCAAGGTATTATGATAGTCAGGGAGGTACTTTCTTAACCGAGGATAGCTACCCAGGTGAGGAAACAGACCCTCTCAGCC
>NZ_WIJK01000045.1 GCF_009496285.1 Streptococcus mitis | reverse complement strand
TGGGATAGCCTTTCTAAATGGTTTATTAAGCAATTCTATTTTACCAAGACTATCGCAACCATGCAAAAAGCAACGGCAAAAACCGTTGCTTTTTTGATAGAATCGAGACACTATTGTCCCAGACTCATTTTAGACTTTAATATTATTATTTTATTCCCACTTAACTAATAAGATTTATTTTATATGATATAATCATTATATAGAATCAAAAATAGTAGTAAACAAAGGATGTAATGTGTGAATATGGGTAAATTAGAAAAGTATGAATTAACAATATCTAGTAATGAGATTAAGTCAACGGATAGCCGCTTCACAATGGATGATTTAAGCTTGGGAGACAATTACAAATTTTTAGATGTGTTCTTTATAAAATCAAATGATGAAATAATTAGAAGAAATAAAAAAAAGAGAGAAAGAAACGAGTCTAATCAGGTTTTACCTCGTCTAGCATGTCAAATATTCGAAAAAAAAATATTGAAACTTTCAAAAAAGGATAGAGAAAATTTTCCGGTGTGTCAATATAATCCATCTAGTCCGATGATTAGAGGCATATTTTCTAGTGAATCTGAATTCAAAAGGAAAAGAAATACAATTGAACATGTTGGCTATCATTGTGAGGACGGTTCTACTCTAGTTTTTTACTGTTGGAACATATTTTCAACTCTCATATTTGTAAAGGAATGTTTGAAGAGATTTGGGACTGAAGGTGATAAATTTATTTTAGTTTATAAAGACAAAGACGGGGAGAATGAAGCTATGGAGTCTAATTCACAAACAATGGCTATAGAGGAACATATAAGGAGTTATTCAGAACTTTTATTAATTTCAAAAAATATAGTATTTCGAGGAGCACCAGGAACTGGTAAAACCTACCTTTCTAAACAGATTGCAGCAAATATTGTTTCTAACGGTAGAACTAGTGATATTAATAGTCTTTCACAGGATGAAATCAATCAAATTGATTTTGTTCAATTTCATCCTTCATATGATTATACTGATTTTATTGAAGGATTTCGTCCTTCAGAGGCAGAGAATAATCAAATTGGTTTTACTCTAAAACCTGGAAAATTTAAAGTATTCATCGAAAAAGCCCAAAAATTTGAGTCTGCAGATCGTCAAGATAACTTTGCTCAGGCATGGGGAAAATTTTTTGAAGCAGTTACTGAAGCGATGGAAACTTCACAAGGGTATAATGAATTAAAAACATTGACTGGTAAGCCAATGGGAAATATACTTTCTTATGATAACAATGGTGTACAAGGCATCTTCAAAAAAGATACCACCCAATACCTTAATTATAATCAAATATATAATGTTTATAGAGGTTTACCTGGTGTACCAGAAGGTGGATTTGACAATTATAGAAAAGCAGTTGTTAAACACTTGAAAGAAAAGTTTGAACTAAAAGATTATATTGTTGGTGAAGTTAAGAACGATAAAGATAAGTTTGTCTTTATCATTGACGAAATTAACCGTGGTGAAATTTCAAAGATTTTTGGAGAACTTTTCTTTTCTATAGATCCAGACTATCGTGGAATTAAAGGAGCAGTAAGCACACCTTACAATTCTGAGGAAAAGTTATATATACCTGAAAATGTTTATATTATAGGAACAATGAATGATATAGACCGTTCAGTTGAAACATTTGATTTTGCAATGAGACGTAGATTTACTTTTGTGGAAATTACAGCAGATAATTCTGCTCAAAATATGAGTCTTAATGAAGAAACAAAAGAAATAATGCATCGATTGAATAATGCAATTGTTGATGAAGGACATTTAACTCAAGATTATCAGATTGGTGCTAGTTATTTTAAGAATCTTGATGAAGGAACACTATCAATAAAAAATCTATGGGATTATAAGTTAAAACCACTATTAAATGATTATTTCCGTGGTGAAAGATTAGCTATTGATAAGATGAGAGCCTTGGAAAACGCTTATTTTGGAACTAGTGAGGACTAGTTTATGCTTAAAATAAGTGATAACGCAGAGATTGAACAAAGTAATGTAGGCCATTTGATTATTAATGAACTAGCAAATAAATCTTTATCTACCTTAGATCAGGAAAGGTTTATCATTTTTCCGCCATTACTAAAGAACTCTGCTGATTTGGATGAGGATAATTGCATATTTAGGACGTTTAATGGTAAAACTAGGACTTGTAATATAGTGGGATTTTTGAGCGATGGTGAGAATGAAATCCATATTCATACCCGGTTTTTTGAGTCGAAAGATGAGGATTATTTTTTAAATTATATGTTACAAAAAGTGCTTCACTATAATGTAACAATTAATGAAATTTCATCATCTGATAATCATTCTTATTATGATCTTTTAGTGTATTTATTTCCTTATTATTTAGAGGAAGCTATGAGAAAAGGTTTCTATAAGGAATATGTTTATCATTCCTATAATGATAGTAATGTTCGAGGTCAGTTGGATATCAACCGACATATTAGGCAGAATGTGCCTTTTATTGGAAATATTGCATACAATACTCGGGAGTATTCGTTCGACAATAAATTAAATCAATTGATTCGACATGCTATTGAAAAAATTGAAGTTACAAGACCTTTTTTACTAAATGAAAGTTCAACTATTCGAAATAATGTTAAGAGGATAAAAGAGTTGACTCCAAGTTATTCTCATTATGATTTAGAAGATGTGTTATTTGAGAATAAATTTAATACTATAAAACATGGATTCTATGAAGAATATACTCAGTTGCAGACTCTATGTCTTCAAATATTGACTGATGAGAGGATTAGCTTCGGAGCTAACGACCAGAAAGTACATGGAATCATTATAGATATTGCTTGGTTATGGGAAGAGTATCTAAACTTATTAATAAAAGATCACTTTTATCATCCTCAAAATAAAGTAGGTACTATGCCTCATTATTATTTTAATAATAGAAATGGGGAAATTTACCCTGACTTTATAGGGAAATTACCAGATAATCGAGTAGTTGCAGATGCAAAATATAAACCTCAAAATAATATTAAAAACAGTGATTATTCTCAGATTTTATCC
>NZ_WIJK01000044.1 GCF_009496285.1 Streptococcus mitis | reverse complement strand
TTATAATCAGGTTTTTCTTTGTGAAACATAGGGATTACCTCACAACTCTTCTTACCTCTATTATACGACTTTACACAAAGAAAAGCCCTTAGAAACTTGACTTCCAAGGACTTTGTCTTCAATCTGAAAGGAAAACATTTCCTTTTTGGTTGTTCGCTTGTTTTTGCGGTCGGAGCTAGCTTAGCTACTCAAACGGTCCATGCAGACACAGCATCGGAATCTACAGTTGAGAGTGGCTCAAAAGCTGAAGAGGCTAAGCCTGGATATGGTGGAGAAACGGGAACTTATGAAGCTCCTGCTGCTGTAGCAGAGACTCAGCCAGCAACAGTTGAAAAAGCAGTGGTAGCAGAAAACACTACTGCAAAAACAGCTAACAAAGAAGCTTTGACCCAATTGGTCGAAGAAGTGAAAGCTTTGGACAAAGCAGGAAAGACAGAAGACTCTCTTTCTCGCTTGAACACAGCACTTGAACAAGCACAAAATGTTTTGGCAAATGCAGAAGCTAGCCAAGACCAAGTGGATACAGCAGTCGCTAGTCTCAAAGAGGCAGTAGCTCAACTTGCTGCCAAAGAAGAAAAAGCAACAGCAGTAGCCACTGAAGCTAAAGTTGAAGAAGTAACGGAAGCGGCAACTGAACCAGTCGCACCAGCTGAACCAGTCCGTTCAAGAGGGAAACGTGATCTAAGTTCACGTGCAGCATACCGTTCAGTTGACGGATCAGTCGCTGAAGGTGAATTTGCTGGTGCGGGTGTCAAGCAGTTTCAGTCAGTTCGCTACAGTGTGGATGGAGACACAACAACTTGGACAATTAGTGTTGTACCGCAGCATAAGAATCACCAAGCTGCTGGCTTGGTGGTCGCATCAGATGATACAATTCAAAGTATTACTGTCGTAGACCGTGGTCCTAATGCTGGACGTCTGAATGAGGATTATTACGTTGAGAAAGATTTTGGAAAGCTCCCTGCTATGAGCAATCACAAAGCTTTGGCGTCTCATTATAAATACGTTGGTGGAGGAGTTCCTGATTCGCTTACCTATAGAGTAGTGACTAAAGGGACCCATCACAATCTGTTTGCTCGTTTTGCAACAGCTATTGTAAAAAACTCACTAGAAAATGGTGGGATGAATGGTTCATCAGCTGTTAAAAATCGTACTTCAGACTTCCCAGAAGTCGGTGTTAATATCTCATCAAGACTTGCACCACAACCAGGAGTCAACAACACTTATACCCAAACAAATGACACGATTACAGTGCCTACTGTAGCTTCTACAGATACAACCTTGACAGGTACCGGTCAGCCAGGTGCTATCATCAATATCAAGGTAAATGGCAAAACTGCTAGACAAGTCCAAGTTGCAGGAAACGGACAGTGGTCATTCCCACTTGATCTTGGTTTGAATAGTAACGTTACGGGTGGTGCGCAGCTCGTTGCTGGAGATAGAATTAGCGTCAGCCAAACAGTCAATAGAACTGAAAGTGGTGATACAGATGTTAACATCTCTCTAGGTCACTCAGAGATCGTACCATCATCTAAATCAAAACAACAGAATAATCTTGTTGCAAATGATAGAAACGTTACCTTGAAAGTGCCGCATGATGCGGGAGCAGCATACTTCCAATTCACAGATACAGACGGCAAGGCGCAAGAAGTTGGACTCAAGCGTACGGCTGTTCCAGGTAAGTGGCAAGTAAACTCTTCAAGCAGTGCACTTGCAAGCGTTGCTTCAAGTGAACAAGGCAAGTTCTACTCAACGATCAACTTGACCTTGAACAAAGATATGAAAGCTGGTACAACAGCCAAAGTTATCTCTAACATGCAAGAAGGTAGCTACTCAAGTCTTCAAGGTTGGCAATCACGTAACGTTGAAGAAGCTCCAAAAGAAGCACCAAAACCAAGCACTCCAGCGCCAGTTACTCCACAACCAGAAGCACCAAAACCAAGCACTCCAGCAGTAGATGCTGCGACTAGCGGTCCAGCAATTGTCAATGATTTGGCAGGTAAAGCAAGTACTCCAGCTTATGTAACAGTTAAAGCACCAGCAGGTTCAACTGTTAAACTTTACAACAAAGATGGTGTTGTGATCGGTGAAGCTGTAGCTAACGACAAAGGTGTAGCAACTGTTCGCCCTACAAACAGCCTTCCAGAAGGAGAGATTACAGCTACTTCAACACCAGCAGGTGGTAAAGAGTCAGCTAAGAGTGCACCGATTACAGTTACAAAAACACCATTGACTGAAGGAAAAGTAAGTCAACAATCTAATGGTTCTCTGGTTCTTATAGTGTCTAAGAACCTTGTAACAGTTTATCCTGGAGATAAGATTGATATTGACGTTTGGGCAGATGGGACACCTTCTCTTGAGAAATTCGATGCTTATCAAAATCCAACTGGGGTCGCAGGAGTGTTCCCACAGGGTCACTTCTTCGCAACTGCAGGTTCAAATACCTGGAGAAACAAAAAAAATAAATACATTGGTACAGTTGCTGAGACACAAAAGGCAGGCACTGTAGATGTTGGATTCGTTGCTCGTAATAAAAAGGGTAACCAATTTACAGATGTTATTAGAGTTGTTGTTCTTGAGACTGCTAAGAAGTATGAACCAGTAGCAGGTACAAAAGTAGATGTTGCAGATCCTAATAAGGTTTCTGAAGATGAAAAGACCAAGATCATCGACTCAGTTAAAACTGCTAACCCAAGTCTTCCAGCAAATGCGACATACAGTGTAGATGAAAAAGGGAACCTTACCATCACTTATCCTGATAAGTCAACAGATAAGGTTGCAGCAGCATATCTCGTTAACCCAGCGAAAGACACAACAGCTCCAGACAAACCAGTTGTGAACACAGACCTTACAGGTAAAGCAGGCACTAAGACACCAGTTGAAGTAACTGCAGAAAAAGGTTCAACTGTTGCCCTTTACGATAAAGACAACAACAAGATCGGTGAAGCAACTGCAGGAGAAAATGGTAAAGCAACGATTACTCCAAAAGTTGATATTCCAGCAGGTCCTGTAACAGCCAAAGCAACTGATGCAGCAGGTAATGAATCAAAACCAAGTGATGCTAAAGTTGCGACAGATACAACAGCTCCAGCGAAACCAGTAGTGAATACAGATCTAACAGGTAAAGCAGGAACTAAGACACCAGTTGAAGTAAGCGCAGAACCAGGCTCAACTGTTGCCCTTTACGATAAAGACGGCAACAAGATTGGTGAAGGAACAGCTGGTAGCAATGGTAAAGTAACAATTACTCCAAAAGTTGATATTCCAGCAGGTCCTGTAACAGCCAAAGCAACTGATGCAGCAGGTAATGAATCAAAACCAAGTGATGCTAAAGTTGCGACAGATACAACAGCTCCAGCGAAACCAGTAG
>NZ_WIJK01000043.1 GCF_009496285.1 Streptococcus mitis | reverse complement strand
CTGTGATATACTAATATAGTTGTCACTTGAGAGAAGTGAGTGACAAAGACCTTTGAAAACTGAACAAGACGAACCAATGTGCAGGGCACTACAACTAAGGTTGTAGTACTGAACAATGAAAAAAACAATAAATCTGTCAGTGACAGAAATGAGTGAGAACTCAAACTTTTAATGAGAGTTTGATCCTGGCTCAGGACGAACGCTGGCGGCGTGCCTAATACATGCAAGTAGAACGCTGAAGGAGGAGCTTGCTTCTCCGGATGAGTTGCGAACGGGTGAGTAACGCGTAGGTAACCTGCCTGGTAGCGGGGGATAACTATTGGAAACGATAGCTAATACCGCATAACAGTAGATATTGCATGATATCTGCTTGAAAGGTGCAATTGCATCACTACCAGATGGACCTGCGTTGTATTAGCTAGTTGGTGAGGTAATGGCTCACCAAGGCGACGATACATAGCCGACCTGAGAGGGTGATCGGCCACACTGGGACTGAGACACGGCCCAGACTCCTACGGGAGGCAGCAGTAGGGAATCTTCGGCAATGGACGGAAGTCTGACCGAGCAACGCCGCGTGAGTGAAGAAGGTTTTCGGATCGTAAAGCTCTGTTGTAAGAGAAGAACGAGTGTGAGAGTGGAAAGTTCACACTGTGACGGTATCTTACCAGAAAGGGACGGCTAACTACGTGCCAGCAGCCGCGGTAATACGTAGGTCCCGAGCGTTGTCCGGATTTATTGGGCGTAAAGCGAGCGCAGGCGGTTAGATAAGTCTGAAGTTAAAGGCTGTGGCTTAACCATAGTACGCTTTGGAAACTGTTTAACTTGAGTGCAAGAGGGGAGAGTGGAATTCCATGTGTAGCGGTGAAATGCGTAGATATATGGAGGAACACCGGTGGCGAAAGCGGCTCTCTGGCTTGTAACTGACGCTGAGGCTCGAAAGCGTGGGGAGCAAACAGGATTAGATACCCTGGTAGTCCACGCCGTAAACGATGAGTGCTAGGTGTTAGACCCTTTCCGGGGTTTAGTGCCGCAGCTAACGCATTAAGCACTCCGCCTGGGGAGTACGACCGCAAGGTTGAAACTCAAAGGAATTGACGGGGGCCCGCACAAGCGGTGGAGCATGTGGTTTAATTCGAAGCAACGCGAAGAACCTTACCAGGTCTTGACATCCCTCTGATCGCTCTAGAGATAGAGTTTTCCTTCGGGACAGAGGTGACAGGTGGTGCATGGTTGTCGTCAGCTCGTGTCGTGAGATGTTGGGTTAAGTCCCGCAACGAGCGCAACCCCTATTGTTAGTTGCCATCATTCAGTTGGGCACTCTAGCGAGACTGCCGGTAATAAACCGGAGGAAGGTGGGGATGACGTCAAATCATCATGCCCCTTATGACCTGGGCTACACACGTGCTACAATGGCTGGTACAACGAGTCGCAAGTCGGTGACGGCAAGCTAATCTCTTAAAGCCAGTCTCAGTTCGGATTGTAGGCTGCAACTCGCCTACATGAAGTCGGAATCGCTAGTAATCGCGGATCAGCACGCCGCGGTGAATACGTTCCCGGGCCTTGTACACACCGCCCGTCACACCACGAGAGTTTGTAACACCCGAAGTCGGTGAGGTAACCTTTTAGGAGCCAGCCGCCTAAGGTGGGATAGATGATTGGGGTGAAGTCGTAACAAGGTAGCCGTATCGGAAGGTGCGGCTGGATCACCTCCTTTCTAAGGATAAGGAATGCACATTGGTCTTGTTTAGTCTTGAGAGGTCTTGTGGGGCCTTAGCTCAGCTGGGAGAGCGCCTGCTTTGCACGCAGGAGGTCAGCGGTTCGATCCCGCTAGGCTCCATTGGTGAGAGATCACCAAGTAATGCACATTGAAAATTGAATATCTATATCAAATAGTAACAAGAAAATAAACCGAAAACGCTGTAGTATTAATAAGAGTTTATGACTGAAAGGTCAGAAAAATAAGGTTAAGTTAATAAGGGCGCACGGTGGATGCCTTGGCACTAGGAGCCGAAGAAGGACGTGACAAACGACGATATGCCTTGGGTAGCTGTAAGTAAGCGATGATCCAGGGATTTCCGAATGGGGGAACCCAACAGGTACTACCTGTTACCCATATCTGTTAAGGATATGAGGAGGAAGACGCAGTGAACTGAAACATCTAAGTAGCTGCAGGAAGAGAAAGCAAAAGCGATTGCCTTAGTAGCGGCGAGCGAAACGGCAGAAGGGCAAACCGAAGAGTTTACTCTTCGGGGTTGTAGGACTGCAATGTGGACTCAAAGACTATAGAAGAATGGTTTGGGAAAATCAGCCAAAGAGAGTGATAGCCTCGTATTCAAAATAGTCTTTGTACCTAGCAGTATCCTGAGTACGGCGGGACACGTGAAATCCCGTCGGAATCTGGGAGGACCATCTCCCAACCCTAAATACTCCCTAGTGACCGATAGTGAACCAGTACCGTGAGGGAAAGGTGAAAAGCACCCCGGGAGGGGAGTGAAATAGAACCTGAAACCGTGTGCCTACAACAAGTTCGAGCCCGTTAATGGGTGAGAGCGTGCCTTTTGTAGAATGAACCGGCGAGTTACGATATGATGCGAGGTTAAGTTGAAGAGACGGAGCCGTAGGGAAACCGAGTCTGAACAGGGCGAGTTAGTATCATGTCGTAGACCCGAAACCATGTGACCTACCCATGAGCAGGTTGAAGGTGCGGTAAGACGCACTGGAGGACCGAACCAGGGCACGTTGAAAAGTGCTTGGATGACTTGTGGGTAGCGGAGAAATTCCAAACGAACTTGGAGATAGCTGGTTCTCTCCGAAATAGCTTTAGGGCTAGCGTCGACATTAGAGATTCTTGGAGGTAGAGCACTGTTTGGGTGAGGGGTCCATCCCGGATTACCAATCTCAGATAAACTCCGAATGCCAATGAATTATGGTCGGCAGTCAGACTGCGAGTGCTAAGATCCGTAGTCGAAAGGGAAACAGCCCAGACCACCAGCTAAGGTCCCAAAATAATTGTTAAGTGGAAAAGGATGTGGGGTTGCACAGACAACTAGGATGTTAGCTTAGAAGCAGCTATTCATTCAAAGAGTGCGTAATAGCTCACTAGTCGAGTGACCCTGCGCCGAAAATGTACCGGGGCTAAAACAATTTACCGAAGCTGTGGATACCTTTATAGGTATGGTAGGAGAGCGTTCTATGTGTGAAGAAGGTGTACCGTGAGGAGTGCTGGAACGCATAGAAGTGAGAATGCCGGTATGAGTAGCGAAAGACAGGTGAGAATCCTGTCCACCGTAAGACTAAGGTTTCCAGGGGAAGGCTCGTCCGCCCTGGGTTAGTCGGGACCTAAGGAGAGACCGAAAGGTGTATCCGATGGACAACAGGTTGATATTCCTGTACTAGAGTATGTAGTGATGGAGGGACGCAGTAGGCTAACTAAAGCAGACGATTGGAAGTGTCTGTCTAAGCAGTGAGGTGTGAATTGAGTTAAATGCTTAGTTCTATAACATTGAGCTGTGATGGGGAGCGAAGTTTAGTAGCGAAGTTAGTGACGTCACACTGCCAAGAAAAGCTTCTAGCGTTTAAACATACTCTACCCGTACCGCAAACCGACACAGGTAGTCGAGGCGAGTAGCCTCAGGTGAGCGAGAGAACTCTCGTTAAGGAACTCGGCAAAATGACCCCGTAACTTCGGGAGAAGGGGTGCTGACTTAAAGTCAGCCGCAGTGAATAGGCCCAAGCAACTGTTTATCAAAAACACAGCTCTCTGCTAAATCGTAAGATGATGTATAGGGGGTGACGCCTGCCCGGTGCTGGAAGGTTAAGAGGAGTGCTTAGCGGTAACGCGAAGGTATGAATTGAAGCCCCAGTAAACGGCGGCCGTAACTATAACGGTCCTAAGGTAGCGAAATTCCTTGTCGGGTAAGTTCCGACCCGCACGAAAGGCGTAATGATTTGGGCACTGTCTCAACGAGAGACTCGGTGAAATTTTAGTACCTGTGAAGATGCAGGTTACCCGCGACAGGACGGAAAGACCCCATGGAGCTTTACTGCAGTTTGATATTGAGTGTCTGTACCACATGTACAGGATAGGTAGGAGTCTAAGAGATCGGGACGCCAGTTTCGAAGGAGACGCTGTTGGGATACTACCCTTGTGTTATGGCCACTCTAACCCAGATAGGTGATCCCTATCGGAGACAGTGTCTGACGGGCAGTTTGACTGGGGCGGTCGCCTCCTAAAAGGTAACGGAGGCGCCCAAAGGTTCCCTCAGAATGGTTGGAAATCATTCGCAGAGTGTAAAGGTATAAGGGAGCTTGACTGCGAGAGCTACAACTCGAGCAGGGACGAAAGTCGGGCTTAGTGATCCGGTGGTTCCGTATGGAAGGGCCATCGCTCAACGGATAAAAGCTACCCTGGGGATAACAGGCTTATCTCCCCCAAGAGTTCACATCGACGGGGAGGTTTGGCACCTCGATGTCGGCTCGTCGCATCCTGGGGCTGTAGTCGGTCCCAAGGGTTGGGCTGTTCGCCCATTAAAGCGGCACGCGAGCTGGGTTCAGAACGTCGTGAGACAGTTCGGTCCCTATCCGTCGCGGGCGTAGGAAATTTGAGAGGATCTGCTCCTAGTACGAGAGGACCAGAGTGGACTTACCGCTGGTGTACCAGTTGTCTTGCCAAAGGCATCGCTGGGTAGCTATGTAGGGAAGGGATAAACGCTGAAAGCATCTAAGTGTGAAACCCACCTCAAGATGAGATTTCCCATGATTTTATATCAGTAAGAGCCCTGAGAGATGATCAGGTAGATAGGTTAGAAGTGGAAGTGTGGCGACACATGTAGCGGACTAATACTAATAGCTCGAGGACTTATCCAAAGTAACTGAGAATACGAAGTGTGAAGGTTTTCTTGGAATTTGATAGATATTCAATTTTGAGTAGGTATTACTCAAAGTTAAGTGACGATAGCCTAGGAGATACACCTGTACCCATGCCGAACACAGAAGTTAAGCCCTAGAACGCCGGAAGTAGTTGGGGGTTGCCCCCTGTGAGATAAGGAAGTCGCTTAGCT
>NZ_WIJK01000042.1 GCF_009496285.1 Streptococcus mitis | reverse complement strand
AAGATTCTGATAGAAACGGCTGAGATCGCGTAATTCTTGATAAAGCGCTTCTTGGACATAGCTTGGTTTACGATTGAGGATGAACTGAGAAGCAGCTAGTTTTTCAGCGTCAATCTTATCGGTTTTATAGTGAATTGAATCTGGAATAGTACACTATGACTGCTAAAAATATTTCTAGAAATTACTTTGACTTTTCTAATCTCTTTGTTCATATCTTATTTCAATCTACTATATTTGACTCTCACAGGTGTAATCGATGGCATCCCTCGGTGCTATCTCATAATTTTTAAAAGAAAACACCATTTTAAGCCTATAAAATCAAAAAAAGCAAAAATTTTTAGTGTGCGATCACCTATAGTATGGGATTCATTAAAAACTCTTTCCTTACCCTCCTAGAACATAAGAAGGTCTATCGATTGTCTTGTTAAAAATATATACTTGGACTAGCATCTTTCTTAAGTGGTCTGTCAATAAAAAGTGTAGGTTGATTTTTCTTGAGTATTAAAAGATTCAAGAAAATTTAGGATCGCTAATGTTCTTTGATACAAACTTCATTCATTCATTTATTTTTCATTCATTCTGAAAATTTAATGTAAATTTTCTGTTTTTTTGAAATTTTGTGTCTTAAAAGGTCCAGTGAAGAAAACTATGTGTGTAGAATCTGATTTTACTGAATTTTTAGATAACTATATTAAGTTATAAAAGACATTATATATGTAGTTTTTGGTTTATAAAATACTTGAAAGTTCAAAAATTGTTTTAATTGACTATTTTCTAGAAGAGATGTATAATTGAATTGTATGTAAAAGACATGCAGTTATTTTTAAACAAAGGAGATAATGTGATGTATTTTAATCGTAAAAATGCAGAGCAGAAGAACTGGCGTATGATTAAAAAAGGAAAACATTTCCTTTTTGGTTGTTCGCTTGTCTTTGCAGTTGGTGCAGCCTTGGTAGCTCCAACGGTTAAGGCCGACACAGCTGATACTGGGGAGGTAGAGACTAAAACTGCCAACTCAGCTGCTGAAGCAAGCTCTAGTGACGAAGTAGGAACGTATAAAGCACCAGCAGTGGAGGTATCAACAACTTCACCAGTGGTTGCCGAACATCCTACAAGTTCAGAAGCTACCTCAGCAAAAACAGCTAAGGAAGCAGATGGAGTTCAGCTTCCTTCATTGACAGTGGTAGCAGATTCTTCAGCTTTGACAGATGAAGAAAAAGCAAATGTAGTGGCAGCTGTTAAGGGTGTGAATCCTACTGCGACTGATGTTCAAGTCCAAGCAGATGGATCAGTAGTTGTTACTTTTGCAGATGGTTCAACTGCAAACTTGACAGCAAGTCAAACTGTTAAAGTGGCAGCTCCAGCAGAAACTTCAGCCACTCAACCTAAGTCAAGAAGCCGTCGAGCAGCAGGACAAGAACGTGCTCAAGATCGCTCTTCGGAAGAGAAAGACATCAAGTACGTTTATAAAGACAGAACTGCTACAGTAAACGATGGAGATCCAACTCAACGTGCTAAGATCGAGTACAGACAGCTGGGAGACTATGAGGTAGTCGATGGAAAAACAGTGGCTACAGACCCATCTGGTCAAGGTCGTCCAGTCTTGGAGTGGACGGTAACCTTTAACGAGGCTCAGTACGATAAGATGGGAGGATACTACTACTTTACAATCCCTAAAAATGTATCTGATCCTTATAAAGTTGTGACAGAATATAACAACGGCGCTTACGGCCCCCGCGATGGCTGGGTGGATGGAAATGTTACACCAGGTGGTTCGCCGTCTGCAGAAGGTCAGCAGTTTATCGATGCTGGTAATAAACTTGAGTGGCGTGTCAAGAATACCGTTGGGGGAGACTACAACAACGTAAATGGTCTTAGCGGTGTCATGAACAACACTAAAAAGGTTTATGTCCTTAGTTATGGTAACAACACTAAGGCGCGCATGGTTACTATTAAGTACCGTACTGTAGTTGAAGACCCATCACAGACCATTTCTTATATTGCTGGAGTTGAATCTAAAACAGGCTTACCACGAAACAACTGGTATGCTATCTCAGGTAAATATGATAAGCAACTGGTTAGTCAGGTTGCTGCACCAAGTGTGACTCCAAACTTGACCAACACCTCTGTCAACGTTCCTGTTCAAACTGTAGCTTCAACTTCAAGCACTCTTTCAGGAACAGGGGTTCCAGGTGCAACTATTAAGATTTATATCGATGGTCAAGAGCAAAACATCGGCAATGTCACTGTTGACAGTAGCGGTAACTGGACTACAGGTGAGCTTCCAACAGCCTTGAACAACAACCAAGGTGATGGTACAACTATCAAACCACGTCAAACAGTAGAGGTAAGCCAAGTAGTTAACGGTGAAGAAAGTAGCCGTCGTACTGTACCAGTATCTGTTGGTGTAACAACTGTTGAACCTTCAAGCTTGACTACTAACCAAGCTGCAGTTGTAGCAGGACAAAAAGAGGTTACTCTTAAGGTTCCTCATGATGCAGGAATTGCCTACATGCGCTATACAAATACTGCTGGAGAGACTGTTGAGATTCCAGTCAAACGTGATAATGCCTCATCTGCATGGACATCACAAAAATCAGATAAGGCAACTGTCAAATCAGTTGAGCACGGTAAGTTCCAAGATACGATCGTTCTTACCATGGCTGACAAGATTGCAGGTACAGAAGTAGCAGCAATCTCAAACGTGGTAGAGGGTGGCTTCTCAAGTGTGGCTGACTGGCAACCACGCTCAGTAGAAAACCAAGCTCCAACTATTGCATCAGCAGTTGAAGGAAACAAAAAAACTGTTGCTCAAGGTGCTCAACTTGACCTTGCATCTCTTGTGACAGTAGCAGATAAAGAAGATGATGCCCAAGCAACCCTAGGTGATAAGGTCCATGCTGAAGTTGTTTCAGTAAATGGCGACACAGCAACCAAGACAGTTGATACAAATACCCAAGGCACTTACACAGTTAAGTATAAAGCTGTTGATAGCCAAGGTAAAGAGTCAAACGAGATTGAAGTTACTGTAGTTGTAAACCCTGCACGTGACAACGTAGCACCAACAGTAGAGATTCCTTATTCAGATCCAGCTCCAAACAAAAAAGAAGTTTATCTTTATACTGGAGAAGAAGCTGACGTTGATATCACATTTAACGACGATTCTGGAAAAATTAAATCAGCTTCACTTAAAAAAGGTGGAAATATTGCCTTAAATGATATTGATGGTAATCCAGATAAACAAGATAATGAATATGGATATACTGTAACAGCAATTAATTCTGAAACAGCGACGCCTGCGAAAATTAAAGTAACAGGACAAGTTTCTGGCATAGCGGCAGAAAAATTACCGAAAACAGAAAACGATTCTTTAGATCTTGTAACGCGTTTTGCCACTGCAACTGATACTGATGGAGCATTAATCAATAATACTGCGGTAAAAACTAAGAAAAATGGAGAGGTTGTTGGTTCTTACTTAACCGACCCAGGTGCAGTAACTTTCGTATTAAAAGCTCAAACTAAGAAATATGATATTAAGGTTCCAGAGGAAAAACTTCCTGTAGCGGATGCTAATAATGTTACTGATGCAGAGTTCGACAAAATTAAAGAGAAAGTTAAAGTTGAATATTCTCAAAACAATCCAGATGCACGTTTAGCTGACAAAAAAGGTAAAGAAGTAGAAGATGCTTCAAAAGTTGTTGATAAAGTAGAAAAAGAAGGAAACAATCTTGTTGTAACCTATAAAGATGGTTCTAAAGATACAAAACCATTGACTGATTTTGCACGTACGAATGTTGCACCAACAGTAGAGATTCCATACTCAGATCCAGCTCCAAACAAAAAAGAAGTTTATCTTTATACTGGAGAAGAAGCTGACGTTGATATTACCTTTAATGATGATTCTGGAAAAATTAAATCAGCTTCACTTAAAAAAGGTGGAAATATTGCCCTAAATAATATTGATGGGAATCCAGATAAACAAGATAATGAATATGGATACACTGTAACAGCAATTAATTCTGAAACAGCTACGCCTGCGAAAATTAAAGTAACAGGACAAGTTTCTGGCATATCGGCAGAAAAATTACCGAAAACAGAAAACGATTCTTTAGATCTTGTAACGCGTTTTGCAACTGCAACTGATACAGATGGTGCAGAGATTTCTAATAATGCAACCAAAACTAAAAATAATGGAGAAGTAGTGGGTACCTACCTTACTGACCCAGGTGCAGTAACTTTCGTATTAAAAGCACAAACTAAGAAATATGATATCAAAACTCCATCAGAAGCAGATAAAGTAACCGTATCAGATGCTAACAATGTTACTGATAAAGAGTTTGAAAAAATTAAAGAGAAAGTTAAAGTTGAATATTCTCAAAACAATCCAGATGCACGTTTAGCTGACAAAAAAGGTCAAGAAGTAGAAGATGCTTCAAAAGTTGTTGATAAAGTAGAAAAAGATGGCAACAAAGTTGTTGTAACCTATAAAGATGGTTCTAAAGATACAAAACCATTGTCAGAATTTGTAAACGTAGCTCCAAAAGTAGAAGTTCCATACTCAAATGAAGCTAAGAAAGAAATCTATGTTTATACAGGTGAAAACACTGATTTAACATTCAAAGCATCAGACAACACTGCTGTTAAAGATATGTATGTACGTGGTCCTGGTGGTATTGGAAAAGATAATACGGCAGATTACGGTTTCACAACTGGAAAAATCGAGAATTCAGCAGTCACTCATGGTGATGGTACTGTATCAGGTCCTACAGCTACTATTAAGATGACAGGTGTTACAACACTTAAAGCTCCAAACCATTGGACAAGTTTTGTTGTTGCTAATGACAATGATAATGCACCATCAAATACAGATTTTAATGCATTAGATAAAAATCCGAATGCAACTCAGACTCCAGGATATGTTCACTTTATCGTTAAATCTCAAACAGATAAGTACGATATTGCAACTCCAGCCCCAGCTGATAAAGTTGAAGTAGCAGATCCAACAAAAGTAACAGACGCTGAGTTAGATAAAATCAAAGAAAAACTTAAACTTGAGTACAACAAGAACAATGACGATGCGAATATCGCAAAAAATACTCCAGTTGATAAAGATGGTAAGATTAAATCAGTCACAAACGATGGCAAAGGAAATCTTGTCGTAACATATACAGATGGTTCAACAGATACAAAACCATTGTCAGAATTTGTAACTCAAAAACCATCAACACCAGATACACCAGATACAACAGCGCCAGCGAAACCAGTTATCGATACAGACCTTACAGGTAAAGCCGGAACTAAGACACCAGTTGAAGTGACAGCAGAACCAGGATCTAAGGTTGAGTTGTTCGACAAAGACGGTAAGAAGATTGGTGAAGGCGTAGCGGACGACAAAGGTAAAGCTACAATCACACCAACAACTGAGATTCCAGAAGGTGGCGTAACAGCTAAAGCAACTGATAAAGCAGGTAATGTATCAGAACCAAGTGATGCTGCGAAAGCAACAACACCATCAACACCAGATACACCAGATACAACAGCGCCAGCGAAACCAGTTATCGATACAGACCTTACAGGTAAAGCCGGAACTAAGACACCAGTTGAAGTGACAGCAGAACCAGGATCTAAGGTTGAG
>NZ_WIJK01000041.1 GCF_009496285.1 Streptococcus mitis | reverse complement strand
ATTATTTTACTATAATCACCAGTTTCTTTATTTATAATAGATAACAAGGGCTTGATTACAGTTATCAATGCTGTTATGAATGTCAGCCTGCCAGTTATTTTACCTGAAAATAGAACTTCTCTTATAAAATTTTTAAAATCATTTCTATCTGGTAGCTTATCAAGTAGAAAATAGATTGCTTTTAGCATACATACCCCCAAAAAAATAATTAAAATAATTGTAACACAAAAGTTAAGCGATTACAACTTAGGAAGTTTTTCTGTAATTAAATATGCGATAGCTTATAAGAATACAAGATAAAAAATCATATTAAAATATTGAAAGCAACAAGAATTGAGTAAGAAATAAATGGGAATTTCAGGTATTAGATGTAGTAAAAATTTCGTGTTAAATTTTTGTAGTATTATAAAGTGATGAGCTTGGATTATTATAATCTGATAGTAGTTATATCGCTTTTGGAGATTATGCTATTTTTCAACTCGTGATTTGTTAGCAATATCTGCAAGAATCAATTCTACAAATGCATCTACTGGCATGGTTTCTGTTTCTTTTTGACCATAGCGGCGAACGTTTACGGCTTGCTCTTCCATTTCCTTATCACCAACGATTAATTGGTAAGGAATTTTTTGAGTTTGTGATGCACGGATCTTGAACTGCATTTTTTCATTGCGCTCATCCACATCAGCACGGACGCCACGGTCACGGAGTTTCTTAGCCACTTCCCAAGCGTAATCCACGTGTTTTTCGTTCGAAACTGGGATAAGGGTTACTTGGTGAGGTGCAAGCCATGTTGGGAAAGCACCCTTGTAGTTTTCAATCAAGATAGCTGTGAAGCGTTCCATCGTTGAGATAACACCACGGTGAATCATAACTGGACGGTGTTCTTCACCATCAGCTCCGATGTATTTAAGGTCGAAGCGTTCTGGAAGCAAGAAGTCAAGCTGGATAGTAGAAAGAGTTTCTTCTTTACCAAGGGCAGTCTTCACCTGAATATCCAATTTTGGTCCATAGAAGGCTGCTTCCCCTTCAGCTTCAAAGTAGTCAAGTCCCATGTCATCCATAGCTGATTTCAACATACGTTGAGCATTTTCCCACATCTCATCATTATCAAAATATTTGTGAGTATCTTGAGGATCACGATATGACAAACGGAAACGATAGTCAGTTAAGTTGAAATCTTCGTAAACATCGATAATCAATTGAAGCGTACGTTGGAACTCATCTTTAATTTGTTCAGGTGTTACGAAAGTGTGACCGTCATTAAGTGACATTTCACGTACACGTTGAAGCCCTGTGAGTGCACCAGATTTTTCATAGCGGTGCATCATACCGATTTCAGCAATACGGATTGGCAATTCACGGTAAGAGTGAACGTGGTGTTTAAAGACTTCGATATGGTGAGGACAGTTCATTGGACGCAGAACGAATTCTTCCCCATCACCCATATCCATAGTTGGGAACATATCTTCACGGTAGTGATCCCAGTGACCAGAAGTCTTGTAAAGTTCTACTGAGGCAATTGGTGGAGTGTAGACGTGTTGGTAACCAGCAGCGATTTCCTTGTCGACGATGTAGCGTTCCAATTCACGACGGATAGTCGCTCCATTTGGCAACCAGAATGGAAGACCTTGACCAACTTCTTGAGAAATCATAAAGAGATCCAATTCTTTACCAAGTTTACGGTGGTCACGTTCCTTAGCCTCTTCACGCATTTGAAGGTAGTTCTTCAAGTCTTTCTTGTCAAACCAAGCTGTACCGTAGATACGTTGCATCATAGCATTGTCGCTATTTCCACGCCAGTAAGCACCAGCTACATTGAGAAGGTGGAAGATTTGGATGCGACCAGTTGATGGGACGTGTGGGCCACGGCAGAGGTCCACATACTCACCTTGACGGTAGATAGTCAAACCGCCCTCATCTTCTGAGTGTTCTTCGATCAATTCCAATTTGTAAGGATCGTTTTTGAAGATTTCACGCGCCTCGTCTTTAGTCACTTCTTCACGGATTGATGGGAAGTTTTCTTTAACGATTTTCTTCATTTCTTCTTCGATACGAGGCAGGTCTTCGTTAGAGATTTGACCCGCTTGGTTGTCTGTATCGTAGTAGAAACCATCTTCGATAGCTGGACCGACACCCAAGTGAATGTCTGGGAAGAGGCGACGAGCTGCTTGAGCGAACAAGTGAGCTGCTGAGTGACGCAAGATTGGAAGGGCATCTTCGTGATCAGGTGTCACGATTTCGATGCTTCCGTCTTCAGTGATAGCACGAGTTGTGTCAATGAGTTTGCCGTTAAATTTACCAGCAAGAGCTTTTTTAGCGAGGGAATTGCTGATAGATTGAGCAATTTCAAAAGTTGTAACGCCAGATTCGAATTCACGAACAGCGCCATCTGGGAAAGTAATTTTAATCATGGTTTTCTCCTTATATTATTAGTTATCAATTATTTTTATAGCAGAAGTGTTTCCCTATTTTTGCAGTTTTAAATCAAGAAAAACAAAAAGCGACATCCTCAAAAGGACGTCGCAACGTGGTTCCACCTTCATTTATGTACAACAAAAACTGTTGACACCTC
Source organism: Streptococcus mitis (assembly GCF_009496285.1). Taxonomy (GTDB): domain Bacteria; phylum Bacillota; class Bacilli; order Lactobacillales; family Streptococcaceae; genus Streptococcus; species Streptococcus mitis_BP. Next base: position 6,689 of record NZ_WIJK01000041.1, on the reverse strand, counting down.
TGATTGGCTCTAACGTGGCCACCGTTTTATGTTTGCATAAAAGTTAGTAGAGTAGTATCAGTTTAGACTTCCTATGCGTTCTCAGCAACCACGCACTCTCTAAAAGAAAGATTCTAAGTGACTTGTCTCTATGCATTATTATAGCATGATTGCGAGATTTTTCAAGGATTTTGTGAAAGTTTTTTGTTTTTCAGTTTTTGCACCAGATTCTTAATAGCGGCACCGATAGCCATACCTGCGAGGGCAAAGATTTCATAGGCTAGGAAGTAGAGAAGGATAAATTCTCCGAAAGTAATGATGGTAAAGCAAAAGAGCAAGCCAACTCCAATTAACCACCAAACTGAGAACTTGAAACGATAAGAGTAGAATAGTGATACTATGAAAGTCACCAGTGGAGAGAAGATAATAACGTTGCCGATGATGAGTTCCTTCAAGATATAGTTTTCAGTAATAGTCCGTAATAACAGCTCATAAAGTGGCCAATAAAAGAAAAATATGACCAGATAGTAGGGGAGATATTGCGGGAATTTACGCATGGTAATCACCTCTCTTTTCAAGATGTCTACTTAGATATCCTTCCTATAACTATTATAGCACTTTTGCAGTAAGAATAGTAAATCAGTTGACAAAGAACTTAGTTATTGGTAGAATAAGAAATGTCGTAAAGACAAATAACTTCTTCTTGGTTACAGGCATGCCAACCTGTCACTCGGATGAAGCCAAATAAAAAGGAGAAACATCATGGCAATCTCAAAAGAGAAAAAAAATGAAATCATTGCACAATATGCACGTCACGAAGGTGATACAGGTTCAGTAGAGGTTCAAGTTGCTGTCCTTACTTGGGAAATCAACCACCTTAACGAACACATCAAACAACACAAAAAAGACCACGCTACTTACCGTGGATTGATGAAGAAAATCGGTCGCCGTCGTAACTTGCTTGCATACTTGCGTAAAAACGACGTTAACCGTTACCGTGAGTTGATCAACTCTCTTGGACTTCGTCGTTAATTCAAGATACAAAGGCCGTCAAAAGCACAAAGCAAAAATAGGAAAATTGACGAAGAAACTTCAGTTTCTAGGAGATTTTATCTTTTTTGCCAAGTGCTTAGGCTGTGTTCAATTGAGCACATCTTGAAATAAGGCTACTCTAGTTGAGTAGCTTTTTATTTTTGTCACCTTACCTCGATATACTCAAGTATAATCTTCGGTTACGGTTCCTAGCACTGTAAGGTAAAATAAACCAGCTATGTCTCCCTTGGGGGAGATTTTTTAGTTTCATTAGAATTTTAGCCTGAGCTCAATCAGCTCTTTAGTTTCAACAGTCTTTTTATCTGTATCTTTCTAGCCTTGTTCCAGATTTGGAAATGTGGTATACTATTTATGAAAATTGTCTAAATTTTTAATTTTATTAAGGGAGGGTTTCATGATTTCCAAATCTTCTGGAAGCCATCAAAACCTGCGATATGTTTTTCTCCTAGCTCTGTTGCTCGGAGCTTTGGGTGTCTCTCTATTTTTAGCTGTTTCTATGGGGTCTGTTCAGATTAGCTTGAGTGATACTTATAGAATTATTTTAAGTAAGATGGGGGCTCCTCTGGATATAGGAGACCTTTCGAAGTCTACGCTTGCTATTGTTTGGAATATGAGATTGCCACGGGTTTTTCTTGGTTTGATAGTTGGTGCAGGCCTTTCCATGTGTGGCAGTGTCATGCAGTCAACGGTCAATAATCCAATAGCAGAGCCCTATGTATTAGGAATTTCAGCCGGGGCAACCTTTGGAGCAACTTTGAGTATTATTCTTGGATTTAAAGTTATGATTGGTCTAGGATCTTTCCTCGGAGCGATTTTAGCAACAGTTGCAGTTCTTCTGATTGCTTCCATGCAAGGCAGGATGACAACTTCTAGCCTGATTTTATCAGGAACGGTCGTGAATGCACTATTTTTGGCTTTTTCAAACTTTATTATCTCTATTGGGGCCAATGCTGATAGCGTTATGACCATCAAGTTTTGGACCATGGGTTCTTTAGCGGGAACCTCTTGGGGACACTTAACCTTACCAACTATAATCGTGGGAATCGCCTTTTTATTTTTCTCTTCCCAATACCGTGTTTTCAATGCCATGATGATGGGAGATGAGGCGGCTTTGACCTTGGGAATTCCCTTGCGTTTTTACTGGTATCTCTATGTGACGATTGTAGCTGTGATGACAGCTATCTTGGTATCGACCTGTGGGATTATTGGTTTTGTTGGCCTTATCACACCTCATCTAGCCCGAAGTTTGGTTGGGACAAATTACAGAAGGCTATTTCCGATAGCTACTTTACTAGGTGCCCTCTTTGTCGTTTGGGCAGATGTTCTTGCTCGTGTCTTGATTCAGAATGCTGAACTTCCGATTGGTATCTTCACAGCCTTAGTAGGTGCACCTTTCTTTATCTACATGGTTGGAAGTAGACGAAGGGAGGTGAGGGTCTGATATGGACTTAATGTGTCAGGATATTCACTTTGGAATCGGAGAGAAAAAAATTCTCAAAGGAGTCTCACTTAAACTTGAGGGCAACCAATTTCATACTATTTTGGGACCAAATGGAAGTGGAAAGACCAGTTTGCTGAAACTCTTTTATCGACAGGAAAAGCCGAATCAGGGCTTGATTTCTTTAGATGGGAAGCCTCTAGAACAAATGAGCGTCAAAGAAACGGCAAAGCAGATGGCAGTTATCACGCAGTTTAATCAACTCCAGTTTGATTGTACGGTTGAGGAGATTGTCATGCTGGGCAGAACTCCCCATCTCTCTTTCTTACAAAAGGAAAAAGACAGAGATTTTGCTTTGGTTGAGGATGCTTTGGTCAAGGTAGATCTGCTTGAAAAGAGAAATCGACTCTACTCTTCTCTGTCAGGAGGAGAGAAGCAGCGGGTTTTGTTGGCACGTGCCTTGGCACAAGAACCGACTCTCCTGCTCTTAGACGAACCGACCAATCATTTGGATATCAAGTATCAGCTAGACTTATTGACCATTGTCAAAGATCTTCAGATCAATGTGCTAGCTGTCTTGCATGATATTCAGCTGGCTTGTCGCTATTCAGACTATCTCTACCTAATGAAAGAAGGGGAGATTGTTTACCAAGGTACTCCAAAAGAGACTATCACACCTGAGTCATTGCAGGCTGTCTATGGCGTTCAAAGTAAGGTAACTTGGACAGAAGATCAGCAAGCCATGATTCACTATTTATAAAAATTAAAAAGGAAAATAAAAACATGAAAAAAACACTTAGTATTTTGCTCCTAACAGTAGCTACCTTATCTTTGGCAGCTTGTGGTAACGCATCTAAAGAAACAGCACCGGCACCGGCTACAAGAGAAGCTAGTCAAAAAGCTAATACAGAAACCAGCTATCCTGTAACCATCAAAACTTATGATGCTAAAGGAAACGAAGTCGAACAAGTATTTGAAAAGGCACCTGAAAAGGTCATCACCAACAACCTCTCAACAACTGAAATCCTACTTGAACTCGGTTTGAAGGATAAAATTGCTGGCATGCTCAATCCTGATAATGCGGTAACTGGTAAATACAAGGATGCTATTGAAGCCATCCCTCACATTGGTGATAAAAAATCTGTCTCACAAGAAACAGTTCTTTCTTATGAACCAGATGCCTTGATGGGACGCAATATGATGTTTTCTGAAAAGTCAATGGGAACCATTAGTGCTTGGAATGAAAACAAAATCCCTGTTTATACGCAAAAAGCTTCACTTTCAACTATCCAACAAGATTTAGGAAATATCGTAGAAGATGTGAAGAATCTTGGTACCATTTTCAATGTCCAAGACAAGGCTAATCAATACGCAGAGCAATTACAAGCTAAAATCGATGCGGTTAAAAAAGCAAACCCAGAAACACAGGGTGAAAAGAAAAAAGCTTTGATTATGGTGGCCTACAATGATGAAACCTTTGGTGCCTACAAGTCAGCCCTACAAGAAAGTTTGCTCAACCAACTTGGATATACCAATGTCGCAACAGGAACTTCTGGTTTGACCTTGGAAAATCTAGTATCTATGGATCCAGAGTTGATTATCTATGTAACTAGTGACCGCAATCAAAAGTTAGATGAAAAAGCAGTGGATTTGATGAAGGCAAATGCTGTTTTGGAAAATGTACCAGCAATCAAGAATCAAAAAATCATGACCATCTCTTACGATGAGTTGATGGACTACGGTCCAGCAGTGATTGATTCACTTGAAAAAATCAATGACTTTATCAAGAAATAAGGAGTTTAACTGGGAAGGGATTCGTGTTAGGGTCAGTCTTCCTTCAAACTATGAACCTCAACAAGCCTATCCAGTTGTGCTTTTAAATGATGGGGAACTAGATTATTTGTCAAACCTGTCCCAATCTGTAATTTTAGTAGGTTTAATTCCAGAAAATCGTCTGGATGATTTTACACCTTGGCAGGCTGTTGCTTTGAAAGAAGGGGCACCAGATTTTGGTGGGAAGGTAGACCAATACCATCAAAAGCTCTTTCAAGGTATTTTAAAAATTCTAAAGAAAGACTACTTGATTGATGAAAGTCGAATTGCTTATGGTGGCTATTCACTGGGTGGTCTTGCAGCTGTTTATAGTCTCTATAGGAGCCATCTTCCTGCGACCTGTATCTTTTCTATCTGTGGTTCTTTCTGGTATCCAGAATTTATAGACTTTTGCAGGGAACATACTTTGATGCAGAGCCAAAGCCTGATTTATCTGCAAAATGGTCAGACAGAAGGTGCCAATCATTCCAATCGTCTGTCTAAGGCTCCTCTTTTTGCAAGGGAACTTCATGATCTGATTTCAGAAGCAGTTCCCTCAACATATTCCACTTTTGATGCATATGGGCATCATGAAGCTCTCGACCAACGCTATCAACAGTTTTGTGATTGGCTAATGAAAAAATGGGAGCTTAAATAAAAAAGCGATACTCTCTGTTTATGATGGACAGAGAGTATTTTTCTTGCCTTTAATCGGGTATGTTTTTACATTTCGGAGTGATTATCCAAACCGAAAGTTTAACTGAAATGCAGCAAAATGTGGTATAATGAGTAGATAGATAGAATCGAGGATATTATGTTATTTACGAAATTTAAATTTAAAAAATATATAGAAGAAGCTTTGGAGGAGTTGAAGTTTACGACTCCTACTGAGGTGCAGGATAAGTTAATTCCCATTGTTTTGGCAGGTCGTGACTTGGTCGGTGAATCAAAAACAGGTTCAGGAAAGACTCATACTTTCTTGCTTCCAATTTTCCAACAGTTGGATGAAGAGAGCGATAGTGTGCAGGCAGTTATCACAGCTCCAAGTCGTGAATTAGCAACTCAGATTTACCAAGCTGCTCGTCAAATTGCAGGACATTCAGAAGTAGAAATTCGTGTTGTGAACTATGTTGGTGGTACAGATAAGGCCCGCCAGATTGACAAATTAGCAAGCAACCAGCCCCATATTGTTATCGGAACACCAGGTCGCATCTATGATTTGGTAAAATCTGGTGATCTTGCTATCCACAAGGCTAAGACCTTTGTAGTCGATGAAGCTGATATGACCTTGGATATGGGATTCTTGGAAACAGTTGATAAGATTGCAGGAAGTCTTCCGAAAGATTTGCAGTTTATGGTCTTTTCAGCGACTATCCCACAAAAATTGCAACCATTCTTGAAAAAATACTTATCAAATCCAGTTATGGAGAAAATCAAGACCAAAACAGTTATCTCAGATACCATTGATAACTGGTTGATTTCGACTAAAGGTCGTGACAAGAATGCCCAGATTTATGAATTGACTCAAGTCATGCAACCATACTTGGCCATGATTTTTGTCAATACTAAGACTCGTGCAGATGAATTGCATACATATTTAACAGCCCAAGGCTTGAAGGTTGCTAAGATTCATGGAGATATTGCTCCTCGTGAACGCAAACGGATCATGAATCAGGTGAAGAACCTTGATTTTGAGTACATCGTTGCGACTGACTTGGCTGCGCGTGGGATTGACATTGAGGGAGTCAGTCACGTCATTAACGATGCCATTCCACAAGACTTGTCCTTCTTTGTCCACCGTGTTGGACGAACTGGACGTAATGGTCTGCCTGGTACAGCCATTACCCTTTACCAGCCTAGTGACGACTCAGATATTCGTGAGTTAGAGAAACTAGGGATCAAGTTTGTGCCTAAGATGGTTAAAGACGGAGAATTCCAAGATACCTATGACCGCGATCGTCGTGCCAATCGTGAGAAGAAACAAGAAAAATTGGACATCGAAATGATTGGCTTGGTTAAAAAGAAAAAGAAAAAAGTCAAACCAGGTTATAAGAAAAAAATCCAGTGGGCGGTTGATGAAAAACGTCGCAAAGCCAAGCGAGCAGAAGGTCGTGCCCGTGGACGCGCAGAACGAAAAGCTAAACGCCAGACATTTTAAAAATGAGGACAGTAGAACCAAGTTGGTTTTACTGTTTTTTATAGTTCTACATTGAAATTGACAGAATTCATAAGTAGATGATATTAGAAAAATTAAAATTTAATCTGAACATTCTTTTAAATTTGACTCTTTGTCAACTGTAGTGGGTTGATGAAAAGTTATAACCTGGAGAGGACCAACTTGGTTCTCTCCTTTTTTATGTTCAAAGCAATGAGGATTCTAGTTTTAAAGTTTTCAAAGTTCCGGAAG
>NZ_WIJK01000040.1 GCF_009496285.1 Streptococcus mitis | reverse complement strand
TAAGACAGTTAAGAAATCAGATGATAAAGCAGTTAAGGATCCATCAGTAACCCCAGTTACAGATCCAAGCAACTTGACTGATGCAGAAAAAGCTAAGGTAGCCGATGAAGTTAAGAAATCTAACCCAACAGCGAAAGATGTTGAAGTTGGCAAAGATGGCAAAACAACTGTTACATACCCAGATGGTACAACAGCGGTTATCCCAGCAGATAAGACAGTTAAGAAATCAGATGATAAAGCAGTTAAGGATCCATCAGTAACCCCAGTTACAGATCCAAGCAACTTGACTGATGCAGAAAAAGCTAAGGTAGCCGATGAAGTTAAGAAATCTAACCCAACAGCGAAAGATGTTGAAGTTGGCAAAGATGGCAAAACAACTGTTACATACCCAGATGGTACAACAGCGGTTATCCCAGCAGATAAGACAGTTAAGAAATCAGATGATAAAGCAGTTAAGGATCCATCAGTAACCCCAGTTACAGATCCAAGCAACTTGACTGATGCAGAAAAAGCTAAGGTAGCCGATGAAGTTAAGAAATCTAATCCAACTGCGAAAGATATCAAGGTTAACAAAGACGGATCAGTAGTTGTAACCTTTGAAGATGGTACAACAGCTGTTATTCCAGCCGATAAGACAGTTAAGAAATCATCAGATAAAGTTAAGGAATCAGATGGAGTTAAGAATCCATCAGTAACCCCAGTTACAGATCCAAGCAACTTGACTGACGCCGAAAAAGCTAAAGTAGCGGAAGAAGTTAAGAAAGCTAACCCAACCGCGAAAGATATCAAGGTTAACAAAGATGGATCAGTAGTTGTAACCTTTGAAGATGGTTCAGTAGCAGTCATTCCAGCTGAAAAAGCTGTTACAGCTGCTAACCAAGATTCACCTGCTCAAGCACCAGCTAAGAAAGCAGGAGCGAAAGAATTGCCAAATACTGGTACAGAACAATCTAGCGCTTCACTTGCTTTAGCACTTCTTGCAGCAGCAACAGGCGGACTCCTCTTCGCTAAAAAACGTGAGGAAGAAGAGTAAGAAATTACTCAAATAAAGCAAAACTGAGAATCTCAATTCTATGAATTTGCTAGAAAAACCGTAAGAAGAAATTCTTACGGTTTTTTGGCTCTTTGTCAACTGTAGTGTTGAAAAAAGCTATAGTAGAATGAATCTAGAACAGGACACTAAGACTGCTAAAAATATTTCTAGAAATTAGTTTGATTTTCCTAATCGATTTGTTCATACCCTATTTCAATTCACTATAACATTTGGAGAGGACAGCCGTTGTTCTCTCCATTTTTATATCCAGAGATAGAAGGATTTGTTGAAAAACTAAAAGATAAAACTATAAATCTCGGCAAAAAATATTTACTAAAAATTTTAATACTGTTAAATAAGTTGTATGAATATAAAAACGGATAAATCTCTCATAGCAGGGCTGAAATACATCACTAGATGGATGTTTGTTCCTTTAATTCTATTTCTTAAAGAATTACTAAGTTTGCGATAAGAGATGTAAAAAATAATAAATTTAGTTCGTTTAATATGTTTTTTAGTAAAAAGTAATCGCTAACACTTGATTTTTATAAATATAGTGATATACTAAAATTTAAGAAAAAGTAAAAAGGAGATTACTATGAAGTTTCATTTTAATGAGCGTCAACGCTTTTCTTTACGTAAGTATAGTTTTGGTTTAGCCTCTGTTCTTTTAGGAACTGCCTTCTTTTTGAGTGGACAAGTTGCTAGTGCTGATGAGGTAAATGTTTCAGAAACCTTGCTCACCTCCGTAGTATCTGTTAGTCCAGAAAGTTCAACAAGTACATCGGAATCTTTAGTACCAAGAACTTCTGAATCAAAATCTACAGTAGCAGATAAGTCTACTCTATCACTAGAAACTGCCGATTCAAAATCAACAGTAGCAGATAAAGCTGTTGAAACACCAGAAAAGGTTGAAGTTTCTTCAGATTCTGAAAAACCTGTAATCGAGAGTCCAAAATCTGAAAAGTCAGAAGCATCAGCGAAAGAATCGAGTGAAGAAACGGCGAAAGCAACTGAAGTTAAAGCTGAAGTTGCTGAAAAAGACGATAAGTTTACTGACAAAGCTCCAGCTGAAGTTGCTGAAAAAGACGATAAGTCTACTGACAAAGCTCCAGCTGAAGTTGCTGACAAAGATGATAAGTCTACTGATAAAACTCCAGCTGAAGCACGCCGTTCAAAGCGTACACGTCGAGCTACTTCAGAAGATAAACGAGAAGTATCTAATTGGAGTGAGTTTGTTTCAGCCTTAGAGGATGGAAATGTCAGCGAAATCACTGTAAATGGTGATATCGTAGCCCAAGGTGATAATGGTAATACCGACAATGGACGTTCAGGATCTGTTGACCGTAAGACTACCATTAGTGCACAATCTCGTGCAGTTACTATCCAAGGTAAGGACGACAATGCTCGTCTTGAACTCTTGTCACACACTTTGGAGTTGACAGGAGCTAGCTGGGAACTAAACCTCAAAAATCTTAAGATTGCTTCAGCAAACTCTAGAGGTCCAATTGAACTATCAAGAACTAGTGGTTCAAATACAGTTACATTTGAAAATGTGAAAAGTGAGGGTTCATCACTTTATGGTGGTGGTGGTAACACCCATGTTGTTATCAAAGGAACTACAACTTCAACAGTTAGCGATAGTTATCAAGCAGCAAATGGTCAAACTCAGTATGTTCAACGGAACGTGGGACAAGCTGGTAAATCAGATAAACGTCGTGAGTCAAATATTCACGATGCTAAATCTGTAACAGTTGCTGAGGGAGCTAGCTTAACGCTTAACCGTTCTTCTCAAGGGGATGCTATTACTCTTGAAAGTGGAGCTAAGGTCAGTGTAAAAGATAAAGCTAGTCTTACTATCAACATTAACACTGCCAAGCAAACTGATAGTGCTCGCTACCATAATGCTGGTATTTTCATGGCTGATAGTGGTACCGTAGAAACTGGTAAAGGCTCTAAGTTAGTCCTAAATACTAGTATCGGTCAAGGTATTTCAATTGGTATAAACCGTCCAGGGGATAACGTTACAGATAAGGATCGTTTTGGTGGTTACGGTGCTGGTAACAACGGTCGTAAAAATGGTCCTAGCCGAGTTCTTATTGGCGAAGAAGGAACATTTGAATTTAACGGTCGTGACGGTATTATGATGGGGAATCACTCAGAACTTGTCACAGGTCAAAATTCCAAAGTTCGCTTTGAAAATAAAGGTCGTGGCGTTGCCCTTGATTTCGGAAATGATTCAAGAGTAGTCTTTGGAAAACATTCGACTAATACCTTTCATTCAGTAGGTAAAGGTAAGAACGGTGGTGCACCTTCGGGTAGTTACGATGGTTACAACTATATTGGCCTTAATGAAAATGGTAAGATTCTTGTAGATGACTACGCGACTTTCCGTGTACAAATGGACAATCGTGGCGACAATGACTGGGATGATGTCATTTCACTTGGTTCTCAGAATGGTACTAAGTCTGAGCCACTTTTCCAAGCTAATAAAGGTTCTATCGTAGATATCCGAGACGATAATACGAACTACTATGCGGAGTTGATATCTGTGGCGCTAGGTAATAGTTCAAATACCTTCTTCCAGTTCAACAATCCCTTTTATGTTGCATTTATGAGATATACTAAGTCGGATAGTCTTTCAGCAGGTGAAATTACAGGTAAATTACCACTATCGATTCCTCAAGGAAACAATCCACAGGACATTGGACATGGGAACATCCTTTATATTTCAAATCCATCATTAGCGTCTAGAAACAGAATCGAATTTAATGGTCCTGCAAGCAATAATGGTTCTGGAGTTGGAACCTATACAGTTTATTCATTGAATAAAGATGGTAAGGATAAGCAAAGTCGAGAAAAGCAAAGTTCGGTATGGACCAATATTCAAGGTGGGTCTATTCCTATTGCCGGTTTCAAAAATGATAATCCAAATATAACACCAGCAGATGCCTCTTCTGTCCCTACGGGTTCTTCTCCAGGAGGCGTTATTGCCAAAGATAAAACTTATGGTATTGACCCTGTTGGGGATAACCGTCAAAACATTTGGGTTTCAAATGGTTCTAAAATCAACCCGACTGGTGTTCATAAAAATGTCATCAAATATGTCTACGAAGATGGAACTCCAGTTAAAAAAGATGTTATCCAGTCATCAGAATGGAACCGTACTTTGGATGTCTCTATTGACCAAGAAGGCTTTAAAAAGATTTTAAAAAATTCAAACGTTAGAAATGGTGATGAATTCTTAGCAGCTTATAGTAAAGCTAAGTATCACATTTCTGATATCGATGGAGATAACATTGCTGATACTGGCTGGAAAGAAGACGGAACAAATTCTGGTACCTATAATTATGGTACTATCGCTTCGCCAAAACTCAAAGGCTATAAACCAGAAATTCTATCAACTAATGTTCCAGGATTAGAAGCTGGGGCTCAAGCTGATTCAGTTTCAGTGACTTATGATTCAAGTAATGCACCAGAAACACTTATTGAAGCTCAAGCTGGTGGACGTACCGTTTCAGAAACTTATTGGCGTAATATTGTAGCCAAATCTGATTTGGGTGTCTATGAAACAGTTGTTGTCTATAAAAAAGTAAAACAAAAAGCTATTGTCAAATACATTGATACAACTGCTAATAATAAGGAATTAGCAAAAGATGAAGTTGAAGGTACATCTGGTGAAGCTATTAACTACTCAACTGCAGCTATGATTGCTGATTTTGTTAATAAAGGTTACAAACTTGTAGAAGATGGATTTACAAACTCAACTGCAGATCAAAAGAAATTTGATGATGATGAAAACATTGATCAAGAATTCGTAGTTAGACTAGAACACGATGTAACTCCAGTTGGACCAAATAACCCACATAAACCAACAGATCCAATCAATCCAAATGATCCAAAGAGTCCAAAATACCCTGCGACAGTTCAATGGAAGAAAGATGTAACGTCAACTGTTCATTATGTGGTATCAGACGGTAATGCAACTGCCCCAGCTGATAAGGATCAAAATGCACAATGGACACGTACCTTAACACTTGATAAGGTGACAGGTGAAGTTCTCTCATCTACTCCATGGGCATCGAATAAGGCTAACTATGATGCAGTTCCAACACCAGGATTGACAGGTTACTACGCTGATAAAGCAAGTGTTGCTTCTAAGACAGTCACTCAAAAAAATCTTGAAGAAACTGTTACTTACAAACCACTTGGAAACTTGGTTCCAAAACCAGAGACACCAACAGATCCAAACTTCCCATCAACACCAGAAGTGAAGTATCCAAATGATCCAACGGATCCAACGAAACCAGGTCAACCAGTTGTGCCTAATGTACCAGGTTATGAACCACACCTTCCAGATCCAAACGATCCAACGAAACCAGGTCAACCAGGTAGACCAGTAGAACCAGGAAAACCAATCACTCCTGAAAATCCAGGTACTGACACAGAAATTATCTATCGTAAGGTAGATCAAAAAGCTATTATCAAGTATGTAGACCAAAATACTGGTGCAACACTTGAAAGTGATCAAGTAGGTGGCAAATCAGGTGAAGCTATTGCCTACTCAACTGCAGACAAGATCAAGAAATATCAAGATCGTGGCTATGTTCTTGTAAGTGATGGATTCCCAGCAGGAGCTACCTATGACAAGGATGAGTCAGTTGATCAAGAATTCGTAGTTACCTTGAAGCATGGTGAAACACCAGTTGGACCAAATGATCCACATAATCCAACAGATCCAATCAATCCAAATGATCCAAAGAGTCCTAAATACCCTGCGGAAGATCAATGGAAGAAAGATGTAACGTCAACTGTTCATTATGTGGTATCAGACGGTAATGCAACTGCCCCAGCTGATAAGGTTCAAAATGCACAATGGACACGTACCTTAAAACTTGATAAGGTGACAGGTGAAGTTCTCTCATCTACTCCATGGGCATCGAATAAGGCTAACTATGATGCAGTTCCAACACCAGGATTGACAGGTTACTACGCTGATAAAGGAAGTGTTGCTTCTAAGACAGTTACTCAAGAAAATCTTGAAGAAACTGTTACTTACAAGCCACTTGGAAAATTGGTTCCAAAACCAGAGACACCAAAAGATCCAAACTTCCCATCAACACCAGAAGTGAAGTATCCAAATGATCCAAACGATCCAACAAAACCAGGTAAACCAGTTGTGCCTAATGTACCAGGCTACAAACCATACTTGCCAGATCCAAACGATCCAAGTAAACCAGGTCAACCAGTAGAACCAGGAAAACCAATCACCCCTGAAAATCCAGGAAAAGATACGCCGATTATCTATGTACCAAAAACTAATGATGTGACGCAACCAACAAAACAAACTGTTAAGTACACAAGTACAGATGGTAAAGCTCAGGTACCTTCAGATAAGATTCAAAATGACTATACTTTCACAGGTAAGAAGAATCAAGCTGATGGTACAACAACATGGACTGAAAACAGTCATACTTACGGTAGGGAAAGTGTTCCAGTAGTTTCTGGTTACTACGCTGACAAGTCTGAAGCAGGTAGTAAAACAGTCACTCCAACCAATCCTAATGCTGAAGATGTTGTAACTTATAAACCACTTGGTAAGATTATTCAAGTAGATGAATCAGGAAATGTTATTCCAGGTTCAGTATCTAAGACTTATGAAAATAACCCATTGAATCCTAAAGAAGCAGCAGAAACTAAAATTCCAGATGCACCAACAGGATATGTGATTAAGGAGGAACAACCACAAGCATGGGGTTACAATATTGTTGATAAAACTATTGAACCAAATGATGAAAGTGATCCAGATCGAATTTCACAAGATACGAAGATTGTTTATGTTAAGGCAGACCAAAAAGCAGTGATCAAGTACGTTGATCAAACAACTGGTCAAACCCTTGCCAATGATCAAGTCGGTGGTAAATCAGGTGAGGCAATCAACTACTCAACTGCGGACAAGATCAAGTACTATGAAGATCGTGGCTATGTTCTTGTAAGCGATGAATTCCCAGCAGGAGTTCACTTCGATACCGATGCATCAGTAGATCAAACCTGGACAGTAACCTTGAAACACGGTGAAACTCCAGTTGGACCAAACGATCCACATAATCCAACAGATCCAATCAATCCAAATGATCCAAACAGTCCTAAATACCCAGCGACAGATCAATGGAAGAAAGATGTCACATCTACTGTTAAGTATGTGGTATCAGATGGTAAGGTAGCAGCCCCAGCAGATCATGTTGAAAACGCGACATGGACACGTACCCTTACCTTGGATAAAGTCACAGGTAAAGAACTTTCAGCGACACCATGGGCATCAGATAAGACAGCCTACGCTGCAGTTCCAACACCAGGTTTGACAGGATACTACGCTGATAAAGCAAGTGTTGCTTCTAAGGCAGTTACTCAAGAAAACCTTGAAGAAACTGTTACTTACAAACCACTTGGAAACTTGGTTCCAAAACCAGAGAAACCAAACGATCCAAACTTCCCATCAACACCAGGTGTTAAATATCCGAACGATCCAACAGATCCAACGAAACCAGGTCAACCAGTCGTTCCTGATGTACCAGGTTATGAACCACACCTTCCAGATCCAAACGATCCAACGAAACCAGGTCAACCAATCCAACCAGGAACACCTGTAACACCTGATAAACCAGGGGAAGATACGCCAATCATCTATGTACCAAAAACAAATGATGTGACGCAACCAACTAAACAAACGGTAACGTTTGAAGGAGCAGGAACAGCTACTCCAGCTGATAAGGTTCAAGATAACTTCACCTTTACTGGTAAACAAAAAAATGGTACGACAACATGGGATCAACCTAATCACACTTATGGTAAAGAAACAGTTCCAGTAGTTAAAGGTTACTACGCTGATAAGAAGGAAGCTGGATCTAAGACAGTTACTCCAGATCAACCAGAAGTTACGGATAAGGTTACTTATAAACCACTTGGTAAGATCATTCCAGTTGATCCAGAAGGAAACCCAATTCCTAAAGCACCAACTCCACAGTACAACAATGATCCACAAGATCCAACTAAGGGTGGCGAGACTCCAACTCCAGTTATCCCAGGTTATGTGACAGATACACCAAGTGTAACACCTAATGACCCAGGATCTGATACACCTGTTGTCTACCGTAAGGCGGAACAAAAAGCTATTATCAAGTACGTTGACCAAACAACAGGTCAAACCCTTGCCAATGATCAAGTCGGTGGTAAATCAGGTGAGGCAATCAACTACTCAACTGCGGACAAGATCAAGTATTATGAAGATCGTGGCTATGTTCTTGTAAGCGATGAATTCCCAGCAGGAGTTCACTTCGATACCGATGCATCAGTAGATCAAACCTGGACAGTAACCTTGAAACATGGTGAAACTCCAGTTGGACCAAACGATCCACATAATCCAACAGATCCAATCAATCCAAATGATCCAAACAGTCCTAAATACCCAGCGACAGATCAATGGAAGAAAGATGTAATGTCAACTGTTCATTATGTAGGTGCAGGTAGTCAAACACCAGCAGACAATGTTCAAAATGCACAATGGACACGTACCTTAAAACTTGATAAAGTTACAGGTAAAGTTCTTAACCCTGATGAAGCATGGACAACTAATAAGACTAACTATGATGCAGTTCCAACGCCAAGTGTTACTGGATACTATGCGGATAAAGCAAGTGTTGCTTCTAAGACAGTCACTCAAGAAAATCTCGAAGAAACTGTAACTTACAAACCACTTGGAAACTTGGTTCCAAAACCAGAGACACCAAACGATCCAAACTTCCCATCAACACCAGAAGTGAAGTATCCAAATGATCCAACGGATCCAACGAAACCAGGTCAACCAGTTGTTCCTAATGTACCAGGCTACAAACCATACTTGCCAGATCCAAAAGATCCAAGCAAACCAGGTAAACCAGTAGAACCAGGAAAACCAATCACTCCTGAAAACCCAGGTGACGACACACCAATTATCTACGTACCAATCGTAAATGATGTGAAGAAACCAACTAAACAAACAGTTAAGTTTGAAGGAGCAGGCGATAAGACTCCAGCCGACAACGTCCAAGACGACTTCACATTCACTGGTAAAGTAAACAAAGCTGATGGAAGTACAACATGGACTGAGAAGAGCCATACTTACGGTAAGGTATCTGTACCAGTAATTCCAGGTTACTACGCTGATAAGACAGAAGCTGGTGGTAAGACAGTTACTCCAGAAAATCCTGAAGCAACAGATACAGTAACCTACAAACCACTTGGAAACTTGGT
>NZ_WIJK01000003.1 GCF_009496285.1 Streptococcus mitis | reverse complement strand
AGTACCAAACAGTGAATTACCAGACGGTAAAGTACCAGGTACAGGTAAGATTACAGAACCAGGTCAACCAGCAGTTGAAGTTCCAGTAGAAACTCCAGCTAAGGTAACACCAGAAACACCAGTAACTGAAAAACCAGGTAAGATTGAAATCACTCAACAACCAAATGGAAATGCGATTGTAACGCCTAAGAAACCAGATGGTTCAACATACCCACCAAAAACTACGGTAGAAATTCCAGGTGAAAATGGCACACCAATCACAGTCACAATTGGCGACAATGGTTCAGGTGAAGTACCAAATGACAACCTTCCTAAGAAAGATGTCCCAGGTACAGGAACAGTAACCGAACCTAATAAAAAACCATCACAACCAGTAGATGTAACAACACCAGCTCGTAAGACACCAACACTAGATGTTGAACAAGATCCTAAGACAGGTGACGTTACAGTAACACCTAAGAAACCAGATGGCTCAACATTCCCACCAGGAACTAAGGTAGAAATCCCAGGTAAAGATGGTAACCCAATCACAGTCACAATCGGTGAAGACGGTAAAGGTAAAGTACCAAACAGTGAATTACCAGACGGTAAAGTACCAGGTACAGGTAAGATTACAGAACCAGGTCAACCAGCAGTTGAAGTTCCAGTAGAAACTCCAGCTAAGGTAACACCAGAAACACCAGTAACTGAAAAACCAGGTAAGATTGAAATCACTCAACAACCAAATGGAAATGCGATTGTAACGCCTAAGAAACCAGATGGTTCAACATACCCACCAAAAACTACGGTAGAAATTCCAGGTGAAAATGGCACACCAATCACAGTTACAATTGGCGACAATGGTTCAGGTGAAGTACCAAATGACAACCTTCCTAAGAAAGATGTCCCAGGTACAGGAACAGTAACCGAACCTAATAAGAAACCATCCCAACCAGTAGATGTAACAACACCAGCTCGTAAGACACCAACACTAGATGTTGAACAAGATCCTAAGACAGGTGACGTTACAGTAACACCTAAGAAACCAGATGGATCAACATACCCACCAGGAACTACGGTAGAAATCCCAGGTAAAGATGGTAACCCAATCACAGTCACAATCGGTGAAGACGGTAAAGGTAAAGTACCAAACAGTGAATTACCAGACGGTAAAGTACCAGGTACAGGAACAGTAACCGAACCGAACAAGAAACCATCACAACCAGTAGATGTAACAACACCAGCTCGTAAGACACCAACAGTAGATGTTGAACAAGATCCTAAGACAGGTGACGTTACAGTAACACCTAAGAGACCAGATGGCTCAACATTCCCACCAGGAACTAAGGTAGAAATCCCAGGTAAAGATGGAAACCCAATCACCGTAACAATCGGTGAAGACGGTAAAGGTAAAGTACCAAACAGTGAATTACCAGACGGTAAAGTTCCAGGTACAGGTAAGATTACAGAACCAGGTAAACCAGCTGTAGAAGTTCCAGTAACAACACCAGGTAAGGTAACACCAGAAACACCAGTTGCGCCAGTAACACCTGATACTAATGAAGCTAAGTCAAATGATTCTCAAAAAGTATTGCCAAATACTGGTACTGAATCAAATGCGACTCTTGCCTCTCTAGGCCTTCTTGGTATTCTAGGCGGTCTCGGACTTGCTTTGGGAAAGAAAAAAGAAGACTAAAAATTTAGTCAAATAAACATTCATTCTTTTGTGTTATAAAGACAAACTAGATTGGTTCTGGGAATCATGTTAGTCGTAAAATAAAAAGAATGTTTAGATAAAGAAAGCGAACAATGCTAGGATTTTGTTAAACGGAATTCTAAGTATTGTTCGCTTTTGTGGTATAATAAATACTATGCAGAAGAAACCGACATCAGCCTACGTGCATATACCATTTTGCACACAGATTTGTTATTATTGTGACTTTTCCAAGGTCTTTATTAAAAATCAGCCAGTAGACAGCTATCTAGAGCATCTACTGCAAGAATTTCATTCTTATGATATTCAAAAATTGCGTACACTCTATATTGGTGGTGGGACACCGACAGCCTTGTCTGCTTCTCAATTGGAAGTTTTGTTAGATGGATTGACTAAAAACCTGGACTTATCAATGTTGGAAGAATTGACCATCGAGGCTAATCCTGGTGACCTGGATGCGGATAAGATTGCTGTTCTGCAAAATTCTGCAGTTAATCGTGTTTCACTAGGTGTTCAGACCTTTGATGATAAAATGCTGAAAAAGATAGGGCGTAGTCATACGGAAAAGGATATTTATGAAAATATCGACCGCCTCAAACTTGCTGGTTTTGACAATATTTCCATTGACTTAATTTACGCACTTCCTGGTCAGACCATGGACCAGGTCAAGGACAATGTTGCCAAGGCTATCGCTTTGGACATTCCCCACATGAGTCTCTATAGCTTGATTTTGGAAAATCATACGGTCTTTATGAATCGCATGAGACGAGGGAAACTACCTCTTCCTAAGGAAGAATTAGAAGCAGAGATGTTTGAGTATATCATTGCAGAACTAGAAAGAGCTGGCTTTGTGCACTATGAGATTTCTAACTTTTCTAAGCAAGGCTTTGAAAGTCGTCACAATCTTATGTACTGGGACAATGCTGAGTATTATGGAATCGGTGCTGGTGCGTCTGGCTATGTAGACGGTGTTCGCTATAAAAACCATGGGCCGATCCGCCATTATTTAAAGGCGGTAGAAGAGGGAAGTGCTCGTATCAATGAGGAACACTTGAGTCAAAGGGAGCAAATGGAAGAAGAGATGTTTCTTGGCCTTCGCAAGAAGTCAGGTATTTCCATGGCGCGCTTTGAAGAAAAATTCGAACGGTCTTTCCAGGGACTTTATGGACAAATTGTCAGAGACTTGGTGCAACAAGGTCTTATGCAGGTTGAGGGTGATCGTGTTCGTATGACCAAGAGAGGTCTCTTTTTAGGTGATACAGTAGCAGAACGATTTATATTGGAGTAAAATTATGGGCTTAACTTATCAAATGAAGATGAAAATTCCTTTTGATATGGCTGACATGAATGGTCATATCAAGCTACCAGATGTGATCTTGTTGTCCCTCCAGGTATCAGGGATGCAGTCAATTGAATTGGGAGTGAGTGACAAGGATGTTTTAGAACAGTATAATCTGGTCTGGATTATCACAGATTACGATATCGATGTTGTACGTTTACCTCAATTTGCTGAGGAAATCACCATTGAAACAGAAGCTTTGACCTATAATCGTCTATTTTGCTACCGCCGATTTACTATTTATGATGAAGATGGTCAAGAAATCATTCATATGGTAGCTACCTTTGTCCTTATGGATCGTGAGAGTCGAAAGGTTCATCCTGTAGTACCAGAAATTGTCGCTCCTTATCAATCTGAGTTTTCTAAGAAACTAGTCCGTGGGCCAAAATATACAGAGCTGGAAGAAGCGATAAGCAAGGACTACCACGTTCGTTTTTATGACTTGGATATGAATGGTCACGTCAATAACAGCAAATACCTAGATTGGATTTTTGAGGTCATGGGAGCAGATTTTCTGACCAATCATGTTCCTAAAAAAATCAACCTCAAATATGTCAAGGAAGTTCGACCAGGAGGCATGATCACTTCTAGTTATGAATTGAATGAACTAGAAAGTAATCACCAAGTCTCAAGTGATGGCGACATCAATGCTCAGGCAAAAATAACTTGGCAAGAAATTAACAAAGATTAGAAGGAAATGTATGACTTATAAAGGATATTTAATTGATTTAGACGGAACAATCTATAAGGGGAAAGATAGAATCCCAGCAGGTGAAGCTTTTGTTCATGAGTTACAAAAAAGAGAGATTCCTTATCTTTTTGTGACAAACAACACCACTCGTACACCTGAAAGTGTTCAAGAGATGCTAGCCAATCACTTTAACATCGATACGCCTGTATCGACCATCTATACTGCAACCTTAGCGACTATTGATTACATGAATGACCTAGGACTTGATAAGACAGTTTATGTCATCGGAGAAGCAGGGCTCAAGGAAGCAATTCAAGCAGCAGGATACGTTGAAGATAAAGAAAATCCAGCCTATGTGGTTGTTGGCTTGGACTGGCAAGTAGACTATGAAAAATTTGCTACGGCAACCCTAGCTATTCATAAAGGAGCTCATTTTATCGGTACCAACCCTGATTTGAACATCCCAACGGAACGTGGACTTTTGCCTGGTGCTGGTTCACTGATTACTCTTCTTGAAGCAGCAACTCGTGTAAAACCAGTTTATATTGGAAAACCTAATGCGATTATTATGGACAAGGCTATTGAACACCTAGGACTTGAGCGCCAAGAAATTGTCATGGTGGGCGATAATTACCTGACTGATATTCGAGCTGGTATTGACAATGGCATTCCTAGTCTTTTGGTGACGACAGGGTTTACAAAACCTGAAGAAGTAGCAGACTTGCCAATTGCACCAACTCATGTCCTTTCAAGTCTAGCGGAGTGGAATTTCGATGAAAACTAAGTTTACTTTTGTAGGAAGTATTCTCTTTCTCCTCTCGCTTGCTATTTTATTGACAATATACCTAGCATGGCTAATCTATCCTCAGGAAATTTCTTGGTTAAACTTGACAAATCGTGTTCATCTGCAACCTCAGATAATCCAGCATAACTTTAATGTTTTGATGGATTATTTGACCAATCCATTAAATCAAGCATTGGAAATGCCAGATTTTCCTTCATCTGCATCTGGAATCCATCATTTTGCGGTTGTGAAGGGTTTGTTCCATCTGGCTCAAGGAGTAGCACTAGTAACTCTACCGATATTCTATCTTTTTTGGAAGCAAGTCATTCAGAAAGGATTTCTATCTCTTTACCGTAGAGGTCTCTTAATCATGCTCTCGCTACCTTTGGTTCTTGGTTTAGTTGGTGTTTTCATTGGATTTGAGCAGTTCTTTACTTTGTTTCATCAAATTCTTTTTGTGGGAGATGATACTTGGCTTTTTGATCCAGCAAAGGATCCAGTCATTCTTATCCTACCAGAGGACTTTTTCCTCCATGCCTTTCTTCTATTTTTCTGCTTGTATGAATTGATTTTTGGATTTATGTACCTACAGAGTAGAAAAACAAATAGATAAGTGAAGAAAAGTATTACTGATTCCAAATAAAATCTAGGAAAAAACTATCGTTTGTAACATGAATATGTCTATATTTAAGCAGAACATTCACATTTGATTCTAAAAAACCTATTTTTCTTGAAAAAGTAGGTTTTTTTACGGAAATAACTAGTCAAGCGCTTTATTTTTTTGTATAATAGGAATAGAAAAGTATGTAAAGAAGAGGAAAGCATGATTACACTATTTTTATCACCGAGTTGTACATCATGTCGTAAAGCAAAGGCCTGGCTCGAGAATCATAAAGTGCCCTTCCAAGAGCATAATATTATGACCAGCCCTTTAACGAGAAAAGAACTGCAACACATTCTTTCCTTGACCGAAAATGGTACTGATGACATCATCTCGACTCGTTCAAAGATTTTTCAAAAATTGAATATTGATGTAGAGAGTATCTCAGTATCGGAGTTGCTTCATTTAATTGAGCAGTATCCGAGTCTTTTGCGTCGTCCGATTATTATTGATGCAAAGCGGATGCAAATCGGTTTTAATGAAGATGAGATTCGTGCTTTTCTCCCTCGTAGTTACCGTAAACAAGAACTGAAAGAAGCTACATTGAGAGCTGGTATTAATTAGATGAATAAACAGTATAGTTACCCACTAGATTTGTCGTGGAGCACTGAAGAACTTGCTTCAGTGCTTTCTTTTTTTAATGATGTTGAAGCAGCCTATGAGACCAAGGTAGAGGCAAAAAAACTACTAGATTCCTATAAGGGATTCAAAGCGATTGTTCCAAGCAAGAGTGAAGAAAAACGCTTGGGCCGTGAATTTGAAACTGCGAGTGGTTACTCCTTCTATCGAGCTCTCCAATTGGCCAAAGAACAAGGGGAAGGGAAGATTTCGCTTGGAAAATAAATTTATGTTTGCCAAAGAGATTGTCAAGGAAGCAGGAGACTATATTCTAGCTCATATGCAGGAAGAATTGCATATTGAGAGAAAATCATCCCCTACAGACTTGGTGACTCGTTTGGACAAGGAAGTTCAGAATTTTTTGATTGATAAGATTCGTTCGCATTTTCCGGATGACCAATTTTGTGCAGAAGAGGGATGTCTACGTGCTTCAGTTGGACATGGATCTGTTTGGGTCATTGATCCCATTGATGGTACCAACAACTTTGTCGCCCAAGGTGATGATTTTGCCATTATGGTAGCATATTTTGAAAACGGTGTGGGCCAGTTTGGGATCATTTATGATGTCATGAAAGGTCATTGTTATCATGGAGGAGGTTCTTTTCAGGCCTGCCTCAATGAGGAACCCTTGCCTAGTTTTAAGGATAAGCCCTTGCGAGATTTTCTAATTGCGAGCAATGCTGGCATGTTGGAAACAAACGCCTGGGGTGTGGCAGAATTGGCTAATGCTTCACTTGGTGTACGAATATATGGAAGTGCGGCTATCAGCTTTTCAAAAATATTATCTGGTCAGCTATTGACCTATATCACCTATCTCCAACCTTGGGACTATGCTGCAGCTGGTATCATTGGAAAAAGTTTAGGTTATCAGATTGTAACCTTAACTGGAGAGCCGGTGGATTTTCAGACACGACAACCAATCATGATGGTTCCAACAGACAAGTTGGCAGAAATCCAATCCTATATCTATGAAAGGAAATAAACTTACATGCAATTTCCAGAAGGATTTGTAAAAAAATATGAAGCAATATTGGGAGATGAGGCAAGAGCTTTTCTTGCCTCTTTTGATGATGAGGCAGTTTCTGCCTTTCGCATCAATCCCTTAAAAGAAAGCCAAGTTTCTTTTTCAGATGCTATTCCACATACACCCTGGGGCTACTATGGAAAGGTTTCTGGAAAATCTCCTGAGCATGTAACAGGTTTGGTCTATTCCCAAGAACCTGCTGCACAAATGGTTGCACAAGTAGCGCAACCAAAACCAGGCATAAAGGTCTTGGATTTGGCAGCGGCTCCCGGTGGGAAATCAACTCAACTGGCAGCTTATCTAGCAGGTGAAGGACTACTTGTTTCCAATGAAATTTCTAGCAAGCGAGCTAAGATTTTGGTTGAAAATATGGAGCGTTTTGGTGCAACAAATGTTGTTGTAACCAATGAATCTGCCGATCGTTTTGCTAAAGTATTTAAGGGATATTTTGACCTAATTGTCCTAGATGCACCATGCTCTGGAGAAGGGATGTTCCGAAAACAACCAGATGCCATGGATTATTGGAGTGTAGAATATCCAAGCCAATGTGCTGACTTGCAGCGTGAAATTCTAGAGGATGCGGTCACCATGTTAGCTGATGGTGGTCGTTTGGTATATTCAACCTGTACCTGGGCTCCAGAAGAAAACGAAGAAATTGTCAAATGGTTATTGGATAGTTATGATTTTGAATTGATTCCAATCGAACCTATCAATGGTATGGCTCCTGGGATTGATTTTCCAGAGACAGCTCGGATGTACCCACATCGTTTTAAGGGAGAAGGTCAGTTCGTGGCCCATCTTCAGTTTAAAGGTCAAAACAAGGCTGGGAAGTTCAAATCTTCTAAGACTAATCTCAGTCGCGAACAGTTGAGTTTATGGCAAGATTTTGAAAAAAAACATCTAAAGATTAATTTGCCAGGTATTTTACAGACTTTTGGAGACCAACTGTATCTCTTACCAGAAGTCCTACCAGATTTGGGTAAACTTAGGATTGCACGAAACGGACTTCATCTTGGAACCTTTAAGAAAAAACGTTTTGAACCAAGTTTTGCTCTTGGTTTAGCCTTAAAACCAAGCCAAGTCAAGCAAGTCATTGAAATACATCAAGAAGACTTCGTTAAATACGTAGCTGGTGAGACAGTTCAATTGTCTGAAACTTTGCCAAATGGCTGGTACCAAGTTTTAGTTGGTGGGAATGGTCTAGGCTTTGCAAAAGTGACCGGAAATACCTTGAAGAATTATTTCCCTAAGGGTTTGAGGTTTAAGGTAAAAAACTAGTCAAAATCATTATTCTATGTTATAGTGGAATTATGGATTTTTTGCATAAAACATTAGAAAAATAGGGCGGAATTCCAAGCTATTCATCATTATTTTCAAGGAGACAAATAGTGAAAAAATTTAAAAAACTCACCCTCTTTCTTGCAATCCTTTTACTTGCTGGTTCACTAGCAGGATGTGCAAGTTGGATTGATCGTGGGGAGTCTATGACTGCTGTTGGTTCAACTGCTCTCCAACCTTTAGTCGAGGCGGCTGCAGATGAATTTGCATCAGCTCACATCGGAAAAACAGTCAATGTTCAGGGTGGTGGTTCTGGTACAGGACTGTCGCAGGTTCAGTCAGGAGCAGTAGATGTCGGCAACTCCGATGTATTTGCGGAGGAAAAAGACGGTATTGATGCCTCAGCATTGGTCGACCATAAGGTAGCTGTTGCAGGTTTGGCTGTTATTATCAATAAAGAAGTAGATGTTGATAATCTAACGACGGATCAGCTCCGACAAATCTTCACAGGAGAAATTACCAACTGGAAAGAAGTCGGTGGGAAAGATTTAGCCATCTCTATTATCAATCGTGCGGCAAGTTCAGGTTCTCGTGCTACTTTTGACAGTGTGATCATGGATGGGCAATCAGCAATGCAAAGTCAGGAACAAGATTCAAATGGGATGGTCAAATCAATTGTTTCTCAAACCCCTGGAGCCATTTCCTACTTAGCCTTTGCCTATGTTGATGACTCAGTTGGGACTATCAAACTCAATGGTTATGAACCAATTTCAGAGAATGTAACCACGAATAATTGGCCTTTGTGGTCTTATGAACATATGTATACACTTGGTGAGCCAAATGAATTAGTTGCCGAATTCTTAAACTTTATCCTTTCAGACGAAGCTCAGAACGGAATCGTTAAAGGAATGGGCTATATTTCTGTTAAGGAAATGAAGGTTGAAAAAGATGCTACAGGGACTGTAACAGCGCTAGAAGGGAGTCAATAATGAACCAAGAAGAATTATCTAAAAAATTGCTCTCTCCGTCAAAGAACTCTCGTCTTGAGAAATTAGGGAAAAGTCTGACTTTTGCCTGCCTCTCTTTGATTGTTATCATTGTGGCTATGATTTTAATCTTTGTAGCCCAAAAAGGTTTATCAACCTTCTTTGTCAATGGTGTGAATATCTTTGATTTTCTTTTTGGTGCAACTTGGAACCCTTCAGGTAAACAGTTTGGCGCCCTTCCAATGATTTTAGGTTCCTTTATCGTTACCATCTTATCAGCTCTTATTGCAACACCATTTGCCATTGGGGCAGCTGTCTTTATGACAGAAGTATCGCCAAAAGGAGCTAAGATTTTGCAACCTGCTATCGAACTCCTAGTCGGGATTCCTTCGGTAGTTTATGGATTTATCGGTTTGCAGGTCGTCGTACCTTTTGTACGTAGTGTCTTTGGTGGAACAGGTTTCGGTATTTTATCAGGGATTTTCGTTCTCTTTGTTATGATTTTGCCGACTGTAACCTTTATGACAACGGATAGTCTACGTGCAGTGCCTCGTCACTACCGTGAAGCAAGTTTAGCTATGGGAGCGACTCGTTGGCAAACCATCTGGCGTGTAACCTTGAAGGCTGCTCGTTCAGGGATTTTTACAGCTGTTGTCTTTGGGATGGCGCGTGCCTTTGGTGAAGCCCTTGCGATTCAGATGGTTGTTGGTAACTCAGCAGTTGTTCCAACTTCATTGACGACACCAGCAGCGACTTTAACATCTGTATTGACCATGGGAATTGGTAATACCGTTATGGGAACTGTTGATAATAATGTTCTTTGGTCACTGGCCTTAGTATTGCTCTTGATGAGTTTGGCCTTTAACAGTGTGATTAAATTGATTACGAAAGAAAGAGGAAAGAAAAACTATGCACGCTAAGAAATTAGATAAACTTGCAACAGCTGTCCTCTATACCATCGCAGGAATCATTGTGACCATTCTTGCTTCCTTGATTCTCTATATCTTGGTTCGAGGCTTACCTCATGTTTCTTGGTCCTTCTTGACTGGAAAATCATCTTCTTACCAAGCAGGTGGAGGTATTGGAATTCAGCTTTATAATTCCTTCTTCCTTTTGGTCATCACCTTGTTCATCTCTGTGCCTTTGTCAATGGGAGCTGGGATTTACTTGGCTGAGTATGCCAAAAAAGGCCGTGTTACCAACTTCGTTCGTACCTGTATTGAGATTTTGTCTTCACTGCCATCAGTCGTAGTCGGTCTCTTTGGTTACCTCATCTTTGTAGTTCAGTTTGAGTATGGATTTTCAATTATTTCTGGTGCCTTGGCTTTGACCGTCTTTAACCTTCCACAGATGACACGTAATGTTGAAGACAGCTTAAAACACGTTCACCATACACAACGTGAAGCTGGTTTAGCACTTGGACTTTCTCGTTGGGAAACAGTTCTTCATGTCGTTATCCCCGAAGCCTTACCTGGTATTGTTACGGGTGTTGTCCTTGCATCAGGTCGTATCTTTGGTGAAGCTGCGGCTCTTATCTATACGGCAGGACAATCAGCTCCAGCTCTTGACTGGTCAAACTGGAATGTTCTCAGTGTAACCAGTCCGATCTCAATCTTCCGTCAAGCAGAAACCTTGGCCGTCCATATTTGGAAAGTCAACAGTGAAGGAACTATTCCTGATGGAACCCTTGTTTCAGCAGGTTCTGCTGCGGTGCTCCTAATCTTTATCTTAATCTTTAACTTTGGAGCTCGCAAACTCGGAAGCTACCTACACAAGAAATTAACCGCTGCCTAAAGGAGAAGCCATGTCAAAATATAACTGGGATGAAAAGCATATCATCACCTTCCCTGAAGAAAAAGTGGCCCTCTCTACCAAGGATTTACATGTTTACTACGGTAAAAATGAATCCATCAAGGGCATCGATATGCAATTCGAAAAAAATAAAATCACGGCCCTGATTGGTCCGTCTGGATCTGGGAAATCAACCTATCTACGCAGTCTTAATCGTATGAATGATACCATTGATATTGCAAAGGTTACAGGACAGATTCTCTATCGAGGTATTGACGTTAACCGTCCAGAAATTAATGTTTATGAAATGCGTAAACACATCGGAATGGTTTTCCAACGTCCAAACCCATTTGCTAAATCAATCTACCGCAACATCACCTTTGCACATGAACGTGCAGGAGTTAAGGATAAGAAGGTCCTTGATGAAATTGTAGAAACCTCACTTCGCCAGGCTGCCCTCTGGGATCAGGTCAAAGATGACCTTCACAAGTCAGCCTTAACGCTTTCAGGAGGCCAGCAGCAACGTCTCTGTATTGCCCGTGCTATTTCAGTAAAACCAGACATCCTCTTGATGGATGAACCTGCATCAGCCTTGGATCCGATTGCGACAGCCCAGCTTGAGGAAACTATGCTTGAGTTGAAGAAGGACTTCACCATCATCATCGTGACCCATAGCATGCAACAGGCTGCGCGTGCGAGTGATTACACTGGATTTTTCTACTTGGGTGACTTGATTGAGTATGATAAAACTGCAAATATTTTCCAAAATGCTAAGCTACAGTCAACAAATGACTATGTAACTGGACACTTTGGTTAGAGAGGAAATAGTATGACAGAACCGATTTTGCAGGTTTCAGACCTGTCAGTCTATTACAATAAAAAGAAGGTCTTGAATAGTGTTTCCTTATCATTCCAACCCAAGGAAATTACAGCCCTTATTGGTCCGTCTGGATCTGGAAAATCAACACTTCTAAAGGCTATTAACCGAATGGGGGATCTCAATCCTGAAGTGACGACAACTGGATCAGTGGTTTATAACGGTCACAACATCTATAGCCCTCGTACCGATACAGTTGAATTGCGTAAGGAAATTGGAATGGTATTCCAACAACCTAATCCTTTCCCTATGTCTATCTATGAAAATGTCGTTTATGGTCTCCGCATTAATGGGGAAAAAGATAAGAACGTTTTGGATGAAGCAGTAGAGAAAGCTTTACAGCGTGCTTCAATCTGGGATGAGGTCAAGGATCGCTTGCATGATTCAGCAATTGGTCTATCAGGTGGACAACAACAACGTGTCTGTGTAGCCCGTGTATTGGCGACTAGTCCAAAGATTATCCTCTTGGATGAACCAACTTCAGCCTTGGACCCTATTTCTGCTGGTAAGATTGAGGAAACCTTGTATGGTCTAAAAGACAAGTACACCATGCTCTTGGTCACTCGTTCTATGCAGCAGGCATCTCGAATCTCTGATAAGACAGGATTTTTCCTCAATGGAGATTTGATTGAATTTAACGATACCAAGGATATGTTCCTCTATCCTCAACATAAGGAGACAGAGGACTACATTTCAGGTAAATTTGGATAAGGAGTGAGAAGATGTTACGATCTCAATTTGAAGAAGATTTAGAGAAATTGCATAATCAGTTTTATGCCATGGGACAAGAAGTTCTTTCCCAAATCAATCGTACTGTACGTGCTTTTGTTACTCATGACCG
Organism: Streptococcus mitis; assembly: GCF_009496285.1. Taxonomy (GTDB): domain Bacteria; phylum Bacillota; class Bacilli; order Lactobacillales; family Streptococcaceae; genus Streptococcus; species Streptococcus mitis_BP. Next base: position 97,381 of record NZ_WIJK01000003.1, on the reverse strand, counting down.
TGACTTGGCAAAAGAAGTCATTGAGGAAGATGCAGAAGTAAACGAATACGAAGTGAAACTTGAAAAGAAATCATTTGAAATGATTGCCCTACAACAGCCAGTTTCACAGGACTTGCGAACAGTTTTGACAGTTTTAAAAGCTGTTTCAGACCTAGAACGTATGGGAGACCATGCAGTATCTATCGCAAAAGCAACGATTCGTATGAAGGGTGAGCAACGTATCCCTGCAGTTGAAGAAGAAATTAAAAAAATGGGTCGTGAAGTAAAAAACTTTGTTGAGGCTGCTTTAGAACTTTATTTGAATGGTTCTGTGGATCAAGCCTATGAAGTTGCAACTATGGATGAAAATATCAACCATTACTTTGATAATATTCGAGACCTTGCTACAGAGGAAATCAAGAAACATCCTGAAGCCATCATCACAGGTCGTGATTATTTCCAAGTTATTTCTTACTTGGAACGCATCGGTGACTATGCAAAAAATATCTGTGAATGGGTTGTTTACTTTGAAACAGGTAAGATTGTTGAATTGTAAGATTGATTAATTATGCAAAAAAAGGAGCTTGTTAGTAAGTAAAAGCTCCTTTTTTGAAAGAAAAAATGAAAATTTTTCATAAAAATTTAAAATATGCTTGACAAACAAAGTTTATAGAGTTATAATTATACAAAATTAACAGAGAGGTTGTTTATTTATGAATTTTAAAAAATGGATATTTGTCTTATGTAGTTTTCTTGCAAGCTTCTTTTTAGTAGCTTGTCAGTCATCTGACTCAAGCTCACAGTCAGCAGTGGAGGCCATCAAACAAAAAGGTAAATTAGTGGTCGCAACTAGCCCAGACTATGCACCATTTGAGTTTCAAGCACTTGTAGATGGGAAAAATCAAGTTGTCGGTGCTGATATTGATATGGCACAAGCAATCGCTGATGAACTTGGTGTAAAATTAGAAATTTCAAGTATGAGTTTTGATAATGTCTTGACCAGTCTTCAAACAGGAAAAGCAGATTTGGCCATTGCGGGAATCAGTGCAACTGAAGAAAGAAAAGAAGTCTTTGATTTCTCAATTCCTTACTATGAAAACAAGATTAGCTTCCTAATCAGAAAGTCCGACCTTGAAAAATACAAGGATTTGGATTCTCTAGCAAGTGCAAATATTGCAGCTCAAAAAGGAACTGTACCTGAATCAATGGTTAAAGAGCAACTTCCAAAAGCACAGTTGACTTCATTGACCAACATGGGAGAAGCAGTTAATGAGCTTCAATCAGCTAAAGTAGATGCCGTTCATATGGATGAGCCAGTAGCACTAAGCTATGCTGGTAAGAACTCTGATTTGGCAGTTGCTTCAGTCAGCTTGACTATGACAGAAGGTGAAGCTAATGCTGTAGCTATCAAAAAAGGTAACTCAGATTTGAAGGAAGTAGTTGATAAGGTCATCCAAAAACTGAAAGATGACGGAACTTACCAGACTTATCTTGAAAAAGCTGCTAAGCTAACAGAAGTAGAACAATAAGAAAACAGAGTTGGATCTTAGTCCAGCTCTGTTTTTAAGTAATCTAGTGTGGTTTCTATCTTTTCAAGAGGCACTTTGGCAAAGTGATAGGGACAAGTAGACAAGTAGGAGGTCTCGAAAAAGTCAAGATCTAGAGAACTGTGTTTGAGACTTGCAATTTTAGGATACTGTCTCAAATCAAGTAAGAGTCCATCGTGGAGTGGATAGGTTGGGAGATTGATAGGATTACTTTTTAAAAGTTTTTGAATCTGAGCTTGCTTCTTTTCTTGGAGGACTAGTCTAGCTAGTCTATTTTTTTCGAATAATTGACTATCAATGTAGAGGGATAAGGCCTTTTGCATGATAAGGTTGTTATCATAGTCAAGGATATTTTTATAGGACACAAAGGCTTCTTTGATGGCATTTGGAAGTATGAGGGCAGTAATCCGAAGAGCAGGGAAAAGACTGGTAGAAAAGGATTTGATATAGATGACCAGATCATTTTGGTCTAGATAGTGGAAGGTCTGCCCCATTTTGGGATCGAGATCCCCCAGATAGTCATCCTCGACGATGTAAATCTGATACTTGGCAGCCAAATCTAGAATGGCTCGTTTTTCTTGGTCCGTATAGGAATGTCCTAGAGGATAGTGAAAACGGGGAATGGTATAGAAAAACTTAATCTTTCCTTTTTTAAAGTGTTGCTCTAGTTCATTTAGATCAATCCCATCAATCCGTCGTTCAATGGTTTGATAGGGAAGCCCCTGAGCCAGCAGGAGTTGGTTCATTCGATGATAGGTAGGTTGCTCAACCAGAATTTCCTGCGTCCGACTCGGAAAGTCTATCTGAGAAAGGATAAAGAGAGCCTGCTGGGTTCCAGAGGTTAGAACCAGTTGGTCTGGTTTACTGTAGATAGCTTGCTCAAAAAGTAGTTTCTGAACAGACTTTCGTAATTCTTCTAACCCCTCTTGGTGTTCATAGTAGTTGTAGAGATAGTTTTCTCGACCAATCAAGCTTTCGTTTACACAAAGACGAAAGTCATCATAGGCACCCAAGTGCTCATCATTGACTAAAATTTCTAGATCATCATGACTACTTTGTTGCTCCAAAGCATAGTAACCACTTTGAGGTTTGGAGTAGATATATTTCTGGTATCGGAGTTCTAAGAGTGCGCGCTGTATGGTGTCTTTGCTACAGTGAAAATCTTGACTGAGTCTTCGAATAGATGGCAGGCGACTTCCAGTGGGAAATCTACCTGATTCTATCTCATTTTTTAGATAGTGAACGACTTGTTCATACTTGCTTTCTTGCTTCATCCCAGACCTCTCATGATTTTGTTACATTGTACCTTTTTTTTAGAAGTTTGGCAATGTTATATTCTTCGAAAATCTCTGCAAACCGCTTCAACGTCGCCTTGCCGTATATATGTTACTGACTTCGTCAGTTCCATCTACAACCTCAAAACAGTGTTTTGAGCCGCCTTCGTCAGTTCTATCCACAACCTCAAAACAGTTTTTTGAGCTGCCTTCGTCAGTTCTATCCACAACCTCAAAGCATTGCTTTGAGCAACCTGCGGCTAGTTTCCTAGTTTGCTCTTTGATTTTCATTGAGTATTAAAAGGTAGTCTAGCATTCAATTCTAATCAGAAATGTGATATACTTAGTAAGTAAAATTTTCAAAGAAGAGTGAGATGATAAAGGTGCAAGAACCAGTAAAATTATTTCAATACAATACTTTAGGAGCGCTGATGGCCGGACTTTATGGAGGAAGTCTAACCGTTGGTGAATTGCTCCAACATGGTGATTTAGGTTTAGGGACGCTGGACTCTATCGATGGCGAGCTTATTGTCTTAGATGGTAAAGCTTATCAAGCCAAGGGTTCAGGTGAAAAACCAGAGATTGTTGAAGTTTCACCAGATGCGCTTATTCCCTATGCAGCAGTTGTCCCCCATCAGGCAGAAGTTATATTCCGTCAGCGTTTTGAAATGACCGATCAGGAGTTAGAAAAGAGAATTGAGTCTTACTATGATGGTGAAAACCTTTTTCGTTCTATCAAGATTCATGGTGATTTCAAGAACATGCATGTGCGCATGATTCCTAAGTCAACCTCTGAAACTAAGTTTGCAGAAGTAGCAACGCATCAGCCAGAGTATAGTCGCGAAAATGTTTCAGGAACCATCGTCGGCTTTTGGACACCTGAAATTTTCCATGGAGTTAGTGTTGCTGGTTACCATCTACACTTTATCTCAGATGACCTAACCTTTGGTGGCCACGTTATGGACTTTGTCATCAAGGAAGGTATTGTAGAAGTGGGAGCTGTTGACCAACTGGATCAACGTTTTCCTGTTCAGGATCGTCAATATCTATTTGCTAAGTTTAATGTTGACGAGATGAAAAAAGATATCGATAAGTCAGAATAAAAGGAGTCAAATATGAAAATTCATGTAATAATAACGATGCTGGCCTTGTTTGCCGTCCTCATTGCAGCAGTTTGGTACGCAAGAAAGAAATACAAGATTAATTTTGCAGTTTTGGGACTTGGGGCAGTTGCCTTTTTTGCCTCATCACAGGTTTTAGAAAAAATCGTTCATTTGCTGGTTCTTCGACCTCAGAGAGATGGAACCATTGCTCTCATGACAGAGAATCCCCTTCTCTATGTGATTTATGGAATCTGTATGGCTGCCTTATTCGAAGAAACAGCCCGCCTAATCTTTTTCAAATGGTTGAACAAAAAAAGAGAGATGGAAGATTCAGATGCCCTCGCCTATGGTCTTGGTCATGGTGGGCTAGAAATGATTTATATCGGAATTGCTGGTTTACTCAATCTCTTTATCCTATTTTCAGCAGTTGAATCGCAAAATCCAGCTATCATGCAACTCTTACCTGAGAGTACACTTGCAACCATTCATAATCTAGCAGCTTGGCAGATTTATCTTTTGGGAGTCGAAAGAATTCTTGCCTTGATTCTTCAAGTTGGATTGACCTTCTGGGTTTTCCAAGCTGTTCGCCAAAAAAAATGGATTTATCTAGTAGCAGCTTACGGTCTGCATGCTTTATTTGATCTGGCACCGAGCCTTTCTCAAGTTGGCTGGATTTCAAATCCTCTGGTGGTAGAGGGAATTTTAGTAGTAGAAGTTTTGGCTTTCGTTTTCCTAACAAAATCAATCTTTTACAAGAAGCAGTAATATCAAGGAGGCCTAGCCTCTTTTTTGTATTGTCTCTGGTAAAAGGTGACATAATCATCGAAAAAAATCGCTAAAAATGGTATAATGGAATGAATTTCATAAAAGGATTAGAAAAATGACTGTATCAGATAAATTAAAAGAAACCTTAGAAGGAATCGATATTCGTTTCGACGAACCTTTAAAAACCTATACTTATACAAAAGTTGGAGGAAAGGCAGATTATTTAGTTTTTCCACGCAATCGCTATGAGATGGCTCGTGTGGTCAAGTTTGCCAATCAGGAAAACATTCCTTGGATGGTTCTTGGAAATGCAAGTAACATTATCGTTCGTGAGGGTGGAGTTCGTGGCTTTGTAATCATGTGTGACAAGCTCAATAATGTCTCTGTTGATGGCTATACCATTGAGGCTGAAGCTGGAGCAAACTTGATTGAGACTACTCGTATTGCCCTACGTCATAGTTTGACTGGTTTTGAATTTGCTTGTGGTATTCCAGGAAGCGTCGGTGGTGCTGTCTTTATGAATGCTGGCGCTTATGGTGGTGAGATTGCTCATGTTCTCCAGTCTTGTCAAATCTTGACTAAGGAGGGTGAAATCGAAACCTTGTCTGCTAAAGACTTGAACTTTGGTTACCGTCATTCAGCTATTCAAGCATCAGGGGCAGTAGTCCTTTCTGCTAAGTTCGCCCTAGCTCCAGGTAATCACCAAGTCATCAAACAGGAAATGGACCGCTTGACTCACCTTCGTGAACTCAAGCAACCTTTAGAGTATCCTTCATGTGGATCAGTTTTTAAACGTCCAGTGGATCATTTTGCAGGTCAATTGATTGCAGAAGCAGGCTTGAAAGGTTATCGTATCGGTGGCGTCGAAGTCTCAGAAAAGCACGCAGGCTTTATGGTCAATATTGCTGATGGAACTGCTAAGGACTATGAGGAATTGATCGAGTCTGTCATTGAGAAGGTTAAAGAGCACTCAGGTGTTACTCTTGAGCGAGAAGTTCGTATCTTGGGTGAACATGAGTAAATAGTAGAAATAGCTTAGCTGCTACTAACTAGAATGTAGAGGGGGTGAAAGCCTATCGGTAGCGAAGATGCATGCAGGAGGCCTAACTCCTTGCAAGAGGTAGTGGCGGCCTGACAGAGCCCTGATCTGTTAATCTATGAAAAAGAAGGAATTTATGCCAATTGAAAAAACCAATTATCGAATTCAAAAACGTTTCTAAAGTTTTTGAAGATAGCAACACCAAGGTTCTCAAAGATATTAATTTTGAGTTGGAAGAAGGGAAATTTTATACACTGCTAGGTGCATCTGGTTCAGGAAAATCAACCATCCTAAATATCATTGCAGGTTTGCTAGACGCAACGACTGGAGATATTTTACTGGACGGCGTGCGAATCAATGATATTCCGACTAATAAGCGTGATGTTCATACAGTCTTCCAGTCTTATGCCTTGTTTCCACATATGAATGTCTTTGAAAATGTTGCCTTTCCATTGCGTTTGCGTAAGGTCGATAAGAAAGAAATCGAACGACGTGTGCTAGAAGTACTTAAGATGGTACAGTTGGAAGGTTTTGAAAAACGTTCTATTCGTAAGCTTTCTGGAGGACAACGTCAACGTGTAGCAATTGCGCGTGCTATTATCAACCAACCTCGTGTGGTACTCTTGGATGAGCCTTTGTCAGCCTTGGACTTAAAATTGAGGACAGACATGCAGTATGAACTGCGTGAATTGCAACAACGATTGGGTATTACCTTTGTTTTTGTTACCCACGATCAGGAAGAAGCCCTGGCTATGAGTGACTGGATTTTTGTCATGAATGATGGAGAAATTGTTCAGTCAGGTACACCAGTTGACATCTACGACGAGCCAATCAACCACTTTGTTGCAACCTTTATCGGTGAATCAAACATCTTGCCAGGAACCATGATTGAGGACTACTTGGTCGAATTTAACGGCAAACGCTTTGAAGCGGTCGATGGTGGTATGAAGCCAAATGAACCGGTTGAAGTCGTGATTCGTCCAGAAGACTTGCGCATAACACTTCCAGAAGAAGGCAAGCTCCAAGTTAAAGTTGATACCCAGCTTTTCCGTGGGGTTCACTATGAGATTATCGCTTATGATGAACTGGGCAATGAATGGATGATTCACTCAACTCGTAAGGCCATCGTTGGTGAGGAAATCGGTCTGGACTTTGAACCAGAAGACATCCACATCATGCGTCTCAATGAAACAGAAGAAGAGTTCGATGCTCGTATCGAAGAATATGTAGAAATCGAAGAGCAAGAAGCAGGTTTGATCAACGCTATCGAGGAGGAAAGAGATGAAGAAAACAACCTCTAAACTCTTTGTAGTGCCCTACATGCTTTGGATTGCACTCTTTGTTTTGGCACCTTTGGTCTTGATTTTTGGGCAATCCTTTTTCAACATCGAAGGCCAGTTCAGTTTAGAAAACTATAAATCTTATTTTGCGTCACAAAACTTGACCTATCTCAAAATGAGTTTTAACTCAGTTCTTTATGCAGGGATTGTAACTCTAGTGACGCTACTTATCAGCTACCCAACAGCCCTTTTCTTGACCCGCCTCAAACACCGTCAACTCTGGCTCATGCTGATCATCTTGCCAACTTGGATCAACCTGCTCCTTAAAGCCTATGCCTTTATCGGGATTTTTGGGCAAAATGGCTCTATCAACCAATTCCTTGAATTTATCGGAATCGGTTCGCAGCAGTTGCTCTTTACGGATTTCTCATTTATCTTTGTTGCAAGCTACATCGAGCTTCCATTTATGATTTTACCTATCTTCAATGTCTTGGATGATATGGATAATAACCTTATCAATGCGAGCTATGACCTTGGTGCAACCAAGTGGGAAACTTTCCGTCATGTCATCTTTCCTCTGTCTATGAATGGAGTGCGAAGTGGTGTCCAATCTGTCTTTATCCCGAGTTTAAGTCTCTTCATGCTGACACGTTTGATTGGGGGGAACCGAGTGATTACCTTAGGGACTGCCATCGAGCAGAACTTCCTGACAAACGATAATTACGGTATGGGTTCAACTATCGGTGTTGTTCTTATCCTGACCATGTTTATCACCATGTGGGTGACTAAGGAAAGGAGAGAACGATGAAAAAATTATCAAATCTTTACCTAGCCTTTGTCTTTATCGTCCTCTATCTGCCAATCTTTTACTTGATTGGTTATGCCTTCAATGCTGGGGATGATATGAATAGCTTTACAGGCTTTAGTTTGTCTCACTTTGAAACCATGTTTGGCGATGGAAGACTCATGCTCATCTTGGTTCAGACATTTTTACTAGCCTTCCTATCAGCCCTGATTGCGACTGTTATTGGGACTTTCGGTGCTATCTACATCTACCAATCACGCAAAAAATATCAAGAAGCCTTCCTATCACTCAATAACATTTTGATGGTTGCCCCAGACGTTATGATTGGTGCCAGCTTCTTGATTCTCTTTACACAACTCAAGTTTTCTCTTGGCTTTCTGACGGTTCTGTCTAGTCATGTGGCCTTCTCCATTCCAATCGTAGTGCTCATGGTCTTGCCTCGATTAAAAGAGATGAATGGAGATATGATTCATGCGGCCTATGACCTTGGTGCCAGTCAGTTCCAGATGTTCAAGGAAATTATGCTTCCTTACCTAACGCCGTCTATCATTGCAGGATACTTCATGGCTTTCACCTATTCGCTGGATGACTTTGCCGTGACCTTCTTTGTGACGGGAAATGGTTTTTCAACCCTCTCAGTCGAGATTTACTCTCGTGCTCGTAAGGGGATTTCGCTAGAAATCAATGCTCTTTCAGCCTTGGTCTTTCTCTTTAGTATTATCCTAGTTGTCGGATATTACTTCATTTCACGTGAGAAGGAGGAGCAAGCATGAAACGACTCTATTCATTTTTAGCAGGAATTCTAGCCATTATCCTTGTTTTGTGGGGAATTTCTTACCATCTTGACAGTAAAATCAATAGTCGTGATAGTCAAAAATTGGTTATCTACAACTGGGGAGACTATATCGCCCCTGAACTTCTGGAGAAATTTACAGAAGAAACAGGAATCCAAGTCCAGTATGAGACCTTTGACTCCAACGAAGCTATGTACACGAAAATCAAGCAGGGTGGAACGACTTATGATATTGCTATCCCAAGTGAGTACATGATTAATAAGCTGAAGGACGAAGACCTTCTAGTTCCACTGGATTATAGTAAGATTGAGGGCATTGAGAATATCGGTCCAGAATTTCTCAACCAGTCCTTTGACCCAAACAACAAGTACTCTATCCCATACTTCTGGGGAACTTTGGGAATCGTCTACAATGAGACTATGGTGGAAGAAGCGCCTGAACATTGGGACGACCTTTGGAAGCCAGAGTATAAGAACTCCATTATGCTTTTTGATGGGGCGCGTGAAGTGCTTGGTTTAGGCCTTAACTCACTAGGCTATAGCCTCAACTCAAAAGATCCACAGCAGTTGGAGGAAACAGTAGACAAACTTTACAAGCTAACGCCTAACATCAAGGCTATTGTTGCGGATGAGATGAAGGGGTACATGATTCAGAATAACGCTGCCATCGGTGTGACTTTCTCAGGTGAAGCTAGTCAGATGTTGGAAAAGAATCCTAACCTCAAATATGTCGTTCCGACAGAAGCAAGTAACCTCTGGTTTGACAATATGGTGATACCTAAGACAGTTAAGAACCAGGATGCTGCCTATGCCTTCATTAACTTTATGTTGAAGCCCGAAAATGCTCTCAAAAATGCAGGGTATGTCGGCTATTCAACACCAAACAATCCTGCTAAGGAAATGCTCCCTGAGGAGACCAAAGAGGACAAGTCCTTCTATCCAGATGCAGACACTATGAAACATCTAGAGGTCTATGAGAAATTTGACCATAAATGGACAGGTATCTACAGCGATCTCTTCTTACAGTTTAAGATGTATCGGAAGTAGGAATAAATAAAAGAACGAATCAGTCAAGCTGGTTCGTTTTTTGAATAGTTGTATAGCTGTATATTTTTACTATCCTATTTGCTTATTTTATAGCCTAGTAGTATACTAATCTTATCTTAATAGAAGGCGGTAACAAAGATGAAAATGTCTGTTTTCTTCAAAAAAAGTTTCTGGCCAACCTTTTTGATTGTTAACCAAACAGCTATACTATTCCATTTAAAGGATGGCTTGGATCGACAATACCTAACAACGGATTCCATACATTTGGTGATAGGTTACTTTATATTTGCAAATATTTTCATAGCTATCTTTAGCAATTCGAAAAGTTGGAATAAAAGTTGGGATAAAAGGAAAAATGGGAGTAAGAAAAAATATATCCTGAAAAAGTAACCAGAGATATAGGGAGTTGGTTATTTAAATGAGGATCATTTCCAGTTGACTCAAACTCAAAAAAACAGTATAATAGGAGTGTTGAGAATTGATTTTCTCTCCATCTTAGTTCAGAGAATTGGCGGTGCTGCGAGCCATCTAAGATAGAAAATCATGCTACTCAATCTAACAATTGCATAAGAATCAAGAATGACAAGTTCATTGAATGAAGGTGGTACCGCGGTTTTTCGCCCTTCGTGATATGGATTTGTCTTTTATTTTTGGAGGTGTTTATGAGAACATTTCATGTCAAACAAAAATTTCGCCTAGGTGGTGAACGTTTTGATATCAAGGATGAAATGGGCAATGTCGCCTATCAGGTTGAAGGTTCATTTTTTAAGATTCCTAAAACCTTTACCATCTATGATGTTGCTGGTGAACAGGTCAGTGAGATTAGTAAGGAAGTCTTAACTTTCCTACCTCGTTTTGAAATTCAACTGAGTAACGGCGATCATTTTTATATTCGGAAGAAGTTGACGTTCTGGAAGGATAAATATGAGTTTGACAATCTCGGTCTTCGTATCGAAGGAAATGTCTGGGATTTGAATTTTAAATTGCTAGACGAACGCGATCAAGTAATTGCGGAGATTGCCAAGGAACTTTTCCATTTAACCTCTACCTATACTGTAACCGTCTACGACGAATCTTATGCTGACCTAGTCATTTCCCTCTGTGTCGCTATCGACTATGTGGAAATGCTAGAAAGCCAATCAAATTAGTAAAAAGGAGATACATATGAAACAATTATCTAGTGCACAAGTCCGCCAAATGTGGCTTGATTTCTGGGCTACAAAAGGCCACTCAGTAGAACCATCCGTTAGCTTGGTTCCAGTAAACGACCCAACACTTTTGTGGATCAACTCAGGGGTTGCCACTCTTAAAAAATATTTTGACGGAACTATTATCCCTGAAAATCCACGGATTACCAATGCTCAAAAAGCCATCCGTACCAACGATATTGAAAACGTAGGGAAGACTGCTCGTCACCATACTATGTTTGAAATGTTGGGGAACTTCTCAATCGGGGATTACTTCCGTGACGAAGCAATTACATGGGCATATGAGCTTTTGACAAGTCCTGAGTGGTTTGACTTTCCTAAAGACAAACTTTACATGACTTATTATCCAGATGACAAAGATTCATACAACCGCTGGATTGAAGTGGGAGTGGACCCAAGCCACTTGATTCCAATCGAAGACAACTTCTGGGAAATCGGTGCTGGACCTTCTGGACCTGATACAGAGATCTTCTTTGACCGTGGAGAAGCTTTTGACCCAGAAAATATCGGTCTTCGTTTACTTGCAGAAGATATCGAAAACGACCGTTACATCGAAATCTGGAACATCGTTTTGTCACAATTTAACGCAGACCCTGCTGTTCCTCGTAGCGAGTATAAGGAATTGCCACACAAAAACATTGATACGGGCGCTGGTTTGGAGCGTTTGGTAGCCGTTATCCAAGGTGCTAAGACAAACTTTGAAACAGACCTCTTCATGCCGATCATTCGCGAAGTGGAGAAATTGTCTGGTAAGGTTTATGACCAAGATGGCGACAACATGAGCTTTAAAGTTATCGCTGACCACATCCGTTCTCTTTCATTTGCCATCGGTGATGGTGCCCTTCCTGGAAATGAAGGTCGTGGTTATGTCCTTCGTCGTCTTCTCCGTCGTGCCTCTATGCATGGTCAAAAATTAGGTATCAACGAACCTTTCCTTTATAAACTTGTTCCAACTGTTGGAAAAATCATGGAAAGCTACTACCCAGAAGTTCTTGAAAAACGTGACTTTATTGAGAAAATCGTTAAGAGCGAAGAAGAGTCATTTGCTCGTACTCTTCACTCAGGTCAACACTTTGCCCAGGGTATCGTAGCAGACTTGAAAGAAAAAGGACAATCTGTCATTGCTGGTCAAGATGTCTTTAAACTCTATGATACATACGGATTCCCAGTAGAGTTGACAGAAGAAATCGCTGAAGAAGCGGGTATGACTGTCGATCGTGAAGGTTTTGAAGCAGCCATGAAAGAGCAGCAAGAGCGTGCGCGTGCGTCTGCTGTCAAAGGCGGATCTATGGGTATGCAGAACGAAACCCTTCAAAACATTACTGTTAAGAGTGTCTTCAACTACAATGCTAGCCAATTGTCTTCTAAATTGGTGGCTATCGTAGTGGACAATGCAGAAGTAGAAGCTGTATCTGAAGGAACTGCTTCACTTATCTTTGCAGAAACTCCATTCTACGCTGAAATGGGTGGACAAGTTGCGGACCACGGTCAAATCTTGGATGCTGCAGGAAACGTAGTAGCGACTGTGACAGACGTTCAAAAAGCACCAAATGGACAAGCATTGCACACCGTTGAAGTTCTTGCTCCTCTTGCTTTGAACCAAGAATACACTTTGGCCATCGATAGCAATCGTCGTCACCGTGTCATGAAGAACCACACAGCAACTCACTTGCTCCATGCGGCCCTTCACAATATCCTTGGTCACCATGCAACTCAAGCAGGTTCACTTAATGAAGTAGAATTCCTCCGCTTTGACTTCACCCACTTCCAAGCCGTAACTCCAGAAGAATTGCGTGCTATTGAGCAACAAGTCAATGAGAAGATCTGGGAAGCCATCGCAGTTCAGACTGTTGAGACAGACATCGACACAGCCAAAGAAATGGGAGCTATGGCCCTCTTTGGTGAGAAATACGGTAAGGAAGTCCGTGTTGTCACCATCGGTGATTACTCTATCGAGCTTTGTGGTGGTACCCACGTTGGCAATACTTCTGAAATCGGTCTTTTCAAGATTGTCAAGGAAGAAGGGATCGGATCAGGAACTCGTCGTATCTTGGCAGTGACTGGTAAGGAAGCCTTTGAAGCTTATCGTGAACAAGAAGACGCTCTGAAAGCAGTCGCAGCAACCTTGAAAGCTCCTCAACTCAAAGAAGTACCTCATAAGGTTGAAGGACTTCAAGAACAACTCCGTCAATTACAAAAAGAAAATGCAGAATTGAAGGAAAAAGCAGCAGCAGCAGCGGCGGGTGATGTCTTCAAGAATGTTCAAGAAGCAAACGGACACCGTTATATTGCTAGCCAAGTTTCTGTTTCAGATGCAGGTGCTCTTCGTACCTTTGCGGATAACTGGAAGCAAAAAGACTATTCGGATGTGCTTGTTCTTGTCGCAGCAATCGGTGACAAGGTCAACCTTCTTGTAGCTAGCAAGACAAAAGACATCCACTCAGGTAACTTGGTTAAAGAATTAGCTCCAATCGTTGATGGACGTGGTGGTGGTAAACCAGACATGGCCATGGCAGGAGGAAGCAACCAAGCGAAAATCCAAGAATTGTTGGATGCAGTAGCAGGTAAGTTGTAATCACTTAGAGGCTGGGACAAAAGTCCTAGCCTCTCATTTTTCTTTGGATTGTCGAGCAAGACGCAGTGGTTGAGTGGGCTCTACTACGCTGATTTCATCAGCTTTTACAGCCCTACTCAACTGTGCGGAGGTGGGACGACGAAATCGAATTCTAACGAATTACCGATTTCTGTCCCACTCTCTTTTTGCATTAGAAAAACTCCCCACGAATAGTGAGGAGTTCATTTTTAGAATTAAACAATCCCTTGGGCAATCATAGCGTTTGCTACATTTTCAAAGGCTGCAATGTTTGCACCTGCAAGGTAGTCAGTACCAAGACCGTAAGTTTCTGCAGTTGCTTTAGCTGTGTTGAAGATGTTAGTCATGATATCTTTCAAACGACCGTCAACTTCTTCACGTGTCCATGAAAGGCGAAGGCTATTTTGGCTCATTTCAAGGGCAGATACAGCTACACCACCAGCATTGGCAGCTTTAGCAGGTCCATAAAGAAGGCCATTTTCTTTGTAGACTTTGATAGCATCAAGGTCACTAGGCATGTTGGCACCTTCAGATACACAGATAACGCCTTGAGCAACCAAGCGTTTCGCAGCTTCACCGTTGATTTCATTTTGAGTTGCACATGGAAGGGCAATATCATAGTTACCAGTGTAAGTCCATACAGAACCTTCGTAGTAGGTAGCAGTAGATTTTTCAGCGGCGTACTCAGTCAAACGAGCACGGCGTTTATTCTTCACATCTGCCAAAAGGTCAAAGTCGATACCATTTTCATCGATAACGTAACCGTTTGAGTCAGATACAGAGATAACAGTTGCACTAAGTTCAGTTGCTTTTTGAAGGGCAAATTGAGCTACGTTACCAGAACCAGAGATGACAACTTTTTTACCTGCAAAGCTATCACCATTAGCTTTGAGCATTTCTTCAGTGTAGTAAACCAAACCGTAACCAGTTGCTTCTGGACGGATCAAGCTACCACCAAATCCAAGAGGTTTACCAGTCAAGACACCAGCATCAAATTGGTTGAGGCGTTTGTATTGTCCGTAAAGGTAACCAATCTCACGGCCACCAACACCGATATCACCAGCAGGTACGTCAAGAGATGGTCCGATGTATTTTTGCAATTCAGTCATGAAGCTTTGGCAGAAGCGCATCACTTCAGCATCAGTTTTTCCTTTAGGATCGAAGTCTGATCCACCTTTACCACCACCGATTGGAAGTCCAGTCAAAACGTTTTTAAAGATTTGTTCGAATCCGAGGAATTTCAAGATCCCTTGGTTTACAGTTGGGTGGAAACGAAGTCCGCCTTTATATGGTCCAACAGCTGAGTTGAATTGAACACGGTAACCACGGTTAACTTGAACTTTTCCATCACGGTCAACCCAAGGAACACGGAAAGAAATCACACGCTCAGGCTCAGTGATACGAGCTAGGATATTTTCTTCGATATATTCAGGATGTTTTTCAAATACAGGTTCCAAGGTACTGAAGAATTCTTCAACCGCCTGGAGAAATTCAGCCTCGTGCCCATTACGAGCTTTTACAGTTTCAAAAACGCTTTGGATATATTCTTTAGCAGTTGTCATGTCATTCTCCTTTATTGTCATATTTTATTACGTGAGACATTATAGCAGAATTTTTTTCCAGTGTAAAGAAAAAACGTTGAATTGTCAAAAAATTCATTCAATTTTTTAGTGTTTTTCCTTGGAATTGGCAAAATACGAACATTTATTAGAATTAAGACTTTATTAAATAGAAATAAAATATGGTATAATAATAGAAAGAAAAAGGAATCTGGAGGATCAGAATCATGGTATCAACTAAAACGCAGATTGCTGGTTTTGAGTTTGACAATTGCTTGATGAATGCGGCTGGTGTGGCTTGCATGACCATAGAGGAGTTGGAAGGAGTTAAAAACTCAGCAGCAGGAACCTTTGTCACCAAGACAGCAACCTTGGAGTTTCGTCAGGGGAATCCTGAACCACGCTATCAAGATGTTCCACTTGGTTCTATAAACTCAATGGGGCTCCCAAATAATGGTTTAGATTATTACCTTGATTATCTTCTAGAATTACAGGAAAAAGAACCTAGCCGTACTTTCTTTCTCTCTTTAGTGGGAATGTCTCCAGAGGAAACTCATACCATCTTGAAAAAGGTTCAAGAAAGTGATTTCCGTGGTCTGACTGAGCTTAATCTTTCATGCCCAAATGTTCCAGGTAAACCTCAGATTGCCTATGATTTTGAAACAACCGATCGTATCCTGTCAGAAGTCTTCGAATATTTCACAAAACCTTTAGGAATCAAGCTTCCACCTTATTTTGATATTGTACATTTTGATCAAGCGGCAGCTATTTTTAACAAATACCCACTCAAGTTTGTCAACTGTGTTAACTCCATTGGAAATGGTCTTTATATCGAAGATGAGTCTGTCGTGATTCGTCCTAAAAATGGTTTTGGTGGGATTGGTGGAGAATACATCAAACCAACCGCCCTTGCTAATGTCCATGCTTTTTATCAACGCTTGAATCCAGAAATTCAGATCATCGGAACTGGTGGAGTATTAACAGGACGTGATGCCTTTGAACATATCCTATGTGGTGCCAGTATGGTGCAAGTAGGAACTACCCTTCATAAAGAAGGAGTAGCTGCTTTTGAGCGTATTACCAAGGAACTCAAAGAAATCATGGCGGAAAAAGGTTATGAAAGCCTTGAAGATTTCCGTGGTAAATTGAATTATATTGATTAGAGAAATGAATTTATCGAATAGAAAGGAGAGAAGATGCTAGCTATAGAAGAAAGCCAAAAGCTATCTTTATCAAACTTACCTAGTTTGACCTTGTTTACAGGCGTTGATCAAGGACAGTATGAAGTCATGAAAACTCAGGTGCTAAAGCAAATCGGCTACGATTCTGCTGATTTGAACTTTGCTTATTTTGATATGAAAGAAGTAGACTACAAAAGCTTGGAACTAGAGCTGGTCAGTCTTCCTTTCTTTGCGGATGAAAAAATTGTCATTCTAGATCATTTTGTGGATATAACCACTGCAAAAAAACGTTATCTAACTGATGATGAACTCAAGTCTTTTGAAGAATACTTAGAAAATCCATCGCCTACCAGCAAATTAGTGATTTTCGTAGAAGGTAAGTTAGATAGTAAGAGACGGTTGGTCAAATTACTCAAGAGAGATGCAACTGTGTTTGAGGCTCTTGAACCTAAAGAGCAAGAGTTGCGAGCTTATTTTCAAAAGTGGTCTCAGGAACAAGGACTTTCCTTTGATGGAAAATCCTTCGAACAGTTGCTTATCAAATCAGGTTTTCAATTCAGTGAAATTCAGAAAAACCTACTCTTCTTACAGTCTTATAAGGATGATGACCGTATTTCCGAAGAAGACATTGTTGAAGCTATACCAAAGACTTTGCAGGATAATATCTTTGACTTAACTCAGCTTATCCTCGCTAAAAAGATTGATCAGGCGCGAGATTTGGTAAAAGATTTGACCTTGCAGGGTGAAGACGAGATCAAACTGATTGCCATTATGCTGGGGCAGTTTAGACTCTATACACAAGTCAAGATTTTGGCAGAGTCAGGTCAGACGGAGTCCCAGATGGTTAGCAGTTTAGGGCACTATCTAGGTCGTAATCCTAATCCCTATCAAATCAAGTTTGCCCTTCGAGATACGCGAGGCTTATCCTTGAATTTCTTGCAAGATTCTATTCGCTATCTGATCCAAACAGACTATCAAATTAAGACAGGAGTTTATGAAAAAAGCTACCTATTTGAGAAGGCCTTATTACAGATTGCAAGTCAGTCAAATTGAGCAAATAACTTGAAAAAACGAGATGTTTACGTTATCATTTTTATATAGAAAGAAAAAGAGGTATTACAGATGGCTATTATCTTACCAGATCTTCCATACGCATACGACGCTTTGGAACCATACATCGATGCTGAAACAATGCATTTGCACCATGACAAACACCACCAAGCATATGTAAATAACGCTAATGCAGCTCTTGAAAAACACCCTGAAATCGGTGAAGACCTTGAAGCATTGCTTGCTGACGTAGAATCTATTCCAGCTGATATCCGTCAAGCGCTTATCAACAATGGTGGTGGACACTTGAACCACGCTCTTTTCTGGGAATTGATGACTCCTGAAAAAACAGCTCCTTCAGCAGAACTTGTAGCAGCAATTGATGCAACATTCGGTTCATTCGAAGAATTCCAAGCAGCCTTCACTGCAGCAGCAACAACTCGTTTTGGTTCTGGATGGGCTTGGTTGGTTGTTAACAAAGAAGGTAAGCTTGAAGTAACTTCAACAGCAAACCAAGACACACCAATCTCAGAAGGTAAAAAACCAATCTTGGGCTTGGACGTTTGGGAACATGCATACTATGTGAAATACCGTAACGTTCGTCCTGACTACATCAAAGCTTTCTTCTCAGTTATCAACTGGAATAAAGTAGACGAACTCTACGCAGCAGCTAAATAATCGCATTTGATAACACCCCTTTTTAGTTGGATTTTGGGTCTAGCTTTAAAGGTGTTTTTTGTTTACTTTGCTAAGAAGTCTAGGACACATAATTTTCCTTTGTTGGATAGGCTTGATTTATGGTATAATGATAAGATAGAAATCGAAGGAGAAGTCATGAATATTCAACAATTACGCTACGTTGTTGCTATTGCAAATAGTGGTACTTTTCGTGAAGCGGCTGAGAAAATGTACGTTAGCCAACCCAGTCTATCTATTTCTGTAAGAGACTTAGAAAAAGAGCTTGGCTTCAAGATTTTCCGTAGAACAAGTTCAGGCACTTTCCTAACCCGTCGAGGTATGGAATTCTATGAAAAAGCCCAAGAGCTGGTCAAAGGTTTTGATATTTTTCAAAATCAGTATGCCAACCCTGAAGAAGAAAAGGACGAATTCTCAATAGCTAGTCAGCACTATGACTTTTTACCACCGACGATCACAGCATTCTCAAAGCATTATCCAGATTATAAAAACTTTCGTATTTTTGAATCAACGACTGTTCAGATTTTGGATGAAGTAGCTCAAGGCCATAGTGAAATTGGGATTATCTATCTCAACAATCAAAACCAAAAAGGCGTTATGCAACGAATTGAAAAATTAGGTCTTGAAGTGATTGAGCTAATTCCTTTTCAAACCCACATCTATTTGCGAGAAGGTCATCCCCTAGCCAAGAAAAAAGAACTAGTCATGGATGATTTAGTAGATTTACCAACAGTTCGTTTTACCCAAGAAAAAGATGAATATCTCTACTACTCTGAAAATTTTGTGGATACAAGTGCCAGCTCTCAGATGTTTAACGTAACAGACCGCGCTACTTTAAATGGGATTCTTGAAAGAACAGATGCTTATGCGACTGGATCTGGATTCTTAGATAGCGATAGTGTGAACGGGATCACCGTTATTCCGCTAAATGATAATCTCAATAATCGCATGGTGTATGTCAAGCGTGAGGAAGTAGACTTGAGCCAAGCGGGAACCTTATTTGTAGAAGTTATGCAAGAGTATTTTGATCAGAAGAGGAAAGCATGAAAAAAAGAGGAATAGTAGCAGGGATTATAGCAGCCTTGATTGTATTAGATCAATTGGTAAAGGCGTACGTCGTTCAAAATATTGCTCTTGGTGAAGTCAAATCATGGATCCCAAATCTGGTCAGTTTGACCTATCTGCAAAATAGAGGGGCAGCCTTTTCAATGCTCCAAGATCAGCAGTGGTTTTTTGCAGTAATAACTCTTGTAGTTATGGCAGGGGCTATCTGGTATCTACATAAGCATATAGAGGATTCCTTCTGGACAGTTCTTGGATTGGTTTTGATTATTGCAGGTGGTCTAGGGAACTTTATCGATCGCATCAGTCAAGGATTCGTGGTGGATATGTTTCACTTAGACTTTGTTAATTTTGCTATATTCAATGTGGCAGATAGCTATCTGACAGTAGGAGTGCTTGTTTTATTGCTTGCAATGCTAAAAGAGGAAATGAATGGAAATTAAAATTGAAACAGGTGGACTACGCTTAGACAAGGCTTTATCAGATTTGACAGAATTGTCCCGTAGTCTCGCCAATGAACAAATCAAATCAGGCCAAGTCTTGGTCAATGGTCAGGTCAAAAAAGCCAAGTATACGGTCCAAGAGGGCGATGTCGTTACTTATCAGTTGCCAGAACCAGAGGTTTTGGAGTATGTAGCTGAAGATATTCCTCTAGAAATCATTTATCAAGATGAGGATGTAGCAGTAGTCAATAAACCTCAAGGTATGGTCGTTCATCCAAGTGCTGGTCATACCAGTGGTACCTTGGTGAATGCCCTTATGTACCATATCAAGGATCTATCAGGCATTAATGGTGTATTGAGACCAGGGATTGTCCATCGTATCGATAAAGATACATCTGGACTCTTGATGATTGCTAAAAACGATGATGCCCATTTAGCACTAGCTCAAGAATTGAAGGACAAAAAGTCTCTTCGTAAATATTGGGCCATCGTTCATGGGAATCTTCCCAACGACCGTGGAGTTATTGAGGCACCGATCGGTCGTAGCGAAAAAGACCGTAAGAAGCAAGCTGTGACTGCAAAAGGGAAACCAGCAGTGACACGTTTTCAAGTCTTAGAACGTTTTGGTGATTATACATTGCTGGAATTGCAACTGGAAACAGGACGAACTCATCAGATCCGTGTGCACATGGCTTATATCGGTCATCCTGTCGCTGGTGATGAGGTATACGGTCCTCGTAAAACCCTAAAGGGACATGGGCAATTTCTCCATGCAAAGACGCTAGGATTTACCCATCCAAGAACTGGTGAAACTATGGAATTTACTGCTGATATTCCAGAAATATTCAAGCAAACCTTGGAGAAACTTAGAAAAGAACAATAAAAAAAGGACTCAATTGAGTCCTTTTTTATTTGCGTTTTTTCTTAGCTTTTTTCATTTTGTTGGCCATGCGTTTCATGGATTGCTTCATAGCAAATTCACCGATTTTACCCTTGAGACCTCCACCAAGCATCTGGCTCATATCAGGCATTCCGGCTCCTCCAAGAGCAGACATATCCGGCATACCACCTTGTCCCATCATACCTTCAAGGGCTGACATATCCATGCCACCAGGCATGTTTTTAGGAAGGTTGTTAGGGTTGATGCCCATTTGCTTCATCATCTTGTTCATGTCACCAGACATGACACCTTGCATGAGTTGTTTGGCTTGGTTAAAGTCTTTGATGAACTTGTTGACATCGATAAAGGTATTACCAGAACCAGCTGCAATACGACGACGACGGCTTGGAGTGAGCAAATCTGGATTTTCACGTTCTTCAGGAGTCATAGATGAGACGATAGCACGTTTGCGAGCGATTTGTTTTTCATCCACCTTCATATTTTGAAGGGCAGGATTGTTGGCCATACCAGGAATCATCTTGAGCAAATCTTCCATTGGCCCCATATTTTGCACTTGATCCAACTGATCGATGAAATCGTTGAAATCAAAAGTGTTTTCCCGCATCTTTTCAGCCATTTCAAGGGCTTTTTGCTCATCGTATTCTTGGGAAGCTTTCTCAATCAGAGTCAGCATATCTCCCATACCGAGAATACGGCTGGCCATGCGGTCAGGGTGGAAGGTTTCAATATCAGTAATCTTTTCACCAGTACCAGTGAATTTGATAGGTTTTCCAGTGATGTGACGAACAGAAAGGGCAGCACCACCACGAGTGTCCCCGTCAATCTTGGTAAGGATGACACCGGTAACTTCTAATTGAGCGTTAAATTCTCGCGCAACGTTAGCAGCTTCTTGACCGATCATAGCATCGATGACGAGAAGGATTTCATTTGGTTGAGCAAGAGCTTTAACATCACGAAGCTCATTCATGAGAAGCTCGTCGATTTGTAAACGACCAGCCGTATCAATCAAGACATAGTCGTTATGGTTGGCTTTAGCTTGCTCCAAACCTTGGCGAACAATCTCCACTGCAGGAACTTCAGTTCCAAGAGCAAAGACAGGAACATCAATTTGTTGTCCTAGTGTTTTAAGCTGGTCAATAGCTGCAGGACGATAGATGTCGGCCGCAATCATCAAAGGACGAGCATCCTCTTCCTTTTTGAGTTTATTGGCAAGTTTACCTGCAAAAGTTGTTTTACCAGCCCCTTGCAAACCGACCATCATGATAATAGTTGGGATTTTTGGTGACTTGATAATCTCAGCAGTGTCTGAGCCAAGAACTTCTGTCAATTCTTCATTGACAATCTTGATGATTTGTTGAGCTGGATTGAGGGTATCAATGACTTCATGCCCAATGGCACGTTCACGAACCTTCTTGATAAAGTCTTTGACAACAGGTAAAGCAACGTCGGCTTCTAAAAGAGCCAGACGAATTTCTTTGGTTGCTTCTTGGATATCACTTTCTGTGATTTTTCCTTTTTTACGTAGGTTTTTAAAGACGTTCTGCAAACGTTCTGTTAAATTTTCAAATGCCATTATTTTCTCCTATTTTTTCAATTCAGTGGAAATCGTCCGAAATGTTGCAAACACTCTAGTTCTTCGGGTGTGACTTCTTTCATGATTTCAGTTGGATAACCCCAACAGCTAAAACCTTCTTTAAGGGCTTGAGGAATAGAATCAGGTGAGAGAATTTGTAGTCTTGTAGGAAATGGTTCCTCTGCTGCTAATAGTTTGCAAGGTATTCCTTTATAGACAACAAGATTTTCCATGATTACTCCCTATTATCAATACTGGTCAAAATCTCAATTTGCTCTTGTAGAAAACTGTCTTCTGGGTAGCGCTCCAAAATCTGGTCAAAAATCTGACCGCGAACAATGTAGTCAGAGTACATATGGAGCTTCATCTCATAGTCTTCCAGAATCTTTTCAGTTCGTTTGATATTATCATAAACGGCCTGGCGACTGACACCGAATTCTTCAGCGATTTCAGCTAAACTATAGTCGTCTGCATAGTAGAGTTCGATATAGTTCATCTGCTTATCGGTCAAAAGGGCTGCATAAAATTCAAACAGAGCATTCATTCGATTGGTTTTTTCAATTTCCATAAGATTTATTATACCAAAAAAAAGCCCAATCCGCTAGCTGGGGGCTGATTTTAGCTAGAAGTTAGAAAATGAGCTTTTCACTGTTCTTTTCTGACTATGAAGCCTTTTTTTGATATAATGGATAGGATTATAATGATTTAGAAAGAGGTAGTCATGAAAGAATTAGAATCCGTGTTACAAGAACGTTTTGATCTTGTTTTTTCAGATAAACAATTACTCGAAACAGCTTTTACCCACACTAGTTACGCCAATGAGCACCGCCTCTTAAAAATTTCACACAATGAACGCTTGGAATTTTTAGGAGACGCTGTTCTGCAATTATTGATTTCAGAATATCTGTTTAAAAAATACCCTAAAAAACCAGAAGGGGACTTGTCAAAACTCCGTGCTATGATTGTCCGTGAGGAGAGTTTGGCTGGTTTTGCCCGTGATTGTCAGTTTGATCAGTTTATCAAGCTTGGTAAGGGGGAGGAAAAGTCTGGTGGTCGTAACCGAGACACGATCTTGGGCGATGCTTTTGAAGCCTTTTTGGGTGCTCTGCTTTTAGACAAGGATATAAAGACTGTAAAAACCTTTATCTACCAAGTCATGATTCCTAAGGTTGAAGCTGGCGATTTTGAGATGATCAAGGATTATAAGACTCACCTTCAAGAATTGCTCCAAGTTAATGGAGATGTTGATATTCGTTATCAGGTGATTTCAGAGATTGGGCCAGCCCATGATAAGATGTTTGAGGTTGAAGTCCTTGTTGAGGGGCAAAGTCTAGGTTCTGGTAAAGGACGCTCTAAAAAATTGGCCGAGCAGGAAGCCGCTAAAAATGCAGTTGAGAAAGGGCTGGATTCATGTATTTAAAAAAAATTGAAATCCAAGGCTTTAAGTCCTTTGCTGATAAGACCAAAGTTCTTTTTGACCAAGGGGTGACGGCGGTTGTAGGACCAAATGGATCTGGGAAATCAAATATTACTGAAAGCCTCCGTTGGGCACTAGGTGAATCTAGTGTGAAAAGTCTGCGTGGCGGGAAGATGCCTGATGTCATCTTTGCAGGAACGGAAAGTCGGAAGCCTCTAAACTACGCTTCTGTTATTGTTACTTTGGATAACCAAGATGGCTTTATCAAGGATGCAGGCCAGGAAATCAAAGTTGAACGTCATATCTATCGTACTGGAGATAGTGAATACAAGATTGATGGTAAAAAAGTTCGTCTTCGTGATATTCATGACCTCTTCTTAGATACTGGACTTGGACGTGATTCCTTCTCTATTATTTCCCAAGGGAAAGTTGAAGAGATCTTTAACTCTAAGCCTGAGGAACGTCGGGCTATTTTTGAAGAAGCTGCCGGAGTTTTGAAGTATAAAACTCGTCGAAAAGAAACTGAAAGCAAGCTCCAACAAACTCAGGACAACTTGGATCGTTTGGAAGATATCATTTATGAGTTAGATAATCAAATCAAACCATTAGAAAAGCAAGCAGCAACAGCTCGTAAATTTATAGAATTAGACGGTCAGCGTAAAGCCATCTACTTGGATGTTTTGGTTGCACAAATTCAAGCCAATAAGGTTGAATTGGATGTAACAGAAGAAGAATTAAACCAAGTTCAGGAACTTCTGACCAGTTATTACCAAAAACGTCAAGACTTAGAAGAAGAAAACCAAACTCTCAAAAAGAAACGTCATGATTTACAAGCGGAGATGGCTAAAGATCAAACTAGTTTGATGGATTTGACTGCTCTAATCAGTGATTTGGAACGGAAATTGGCCTTGTCTAAACTGGAGACAGAGCAGGTTGCTCTCAATCAACAAGAGGCACAGGCTCGTTTGGCTAGTTTGGACGAAAAGAGAAATGTTCTCATTCAAGAGAAGGAAGAAAAAGAAATAAATCTCAGTCAGTTAGAAGAAAATCTATCTGTCAATACTAAGGAAGTCAATCGTTTAGAAGCTGAGTTATTAGCTTTTTCTGATGATCCAGATCAAATGATTGAGCAACTGCGTGAACGTTTCGTTGCCTTTTTACAAGAAGAAGCGGATGTCTCTAACCAGTTGACACGTATTGAAAATGACCTTGAAAATAGTCGCCAACAGACTCAAAAGCAGGAAGAACAATTAGAATCCTTGAAGGAACAATTGGTTACTGCCAAGTCTAAGGCTGCTGACCAAGAGCTTGCCCTAAAGTCTGCTAAAGAAGAAGTACAGAACTTACTCGCTGACTATCAAACCAGTGCCAAAGAAGAAGAAGCACAAAAGCAGACTTATCAAAGCCAGCAAAATCAACTCTTTGACCGATTGGATAGTCTGAAAAACAAGCAGGCCAAGGCGCAAAGTTTGGAAAACATTCTTAAAAACCATAGTAATTTCTATGCAGGTGTTAAGAGTGTTTTACAAGAGAAAAATTGTCTAGGAGGTATTGTTGGAGCTGTTAGTGAACATTTAACCTTTGATGTTCGTTATCAGACAGCACTTGAAATTGCCCTTGGTGCAAGTAGCCAACACATTATCGTTGAAGATGAACAGGCAGCAACAAAGGCCATCGATTTTCTTAAGAGAAACCGAGCTGGTCGTGCGACTTTCCTACCTTTGACAACTATTAAGGCACGTAGCATTTCTGGGCAGAATCAAGATGTGATTGCCTCAAGTCCAGGTTTTCTTGGAATGGCAGATGAATTGGTTACCTTTGATGCCAAACATGAAGCAATATTTAAAAACTTGCTAGCTACGACAGCTATCTTTGATACAGTGGAGCATGCGCGTGATGCGGCTCGTAAGGTACGCTATCAAGTTCGGATGGTAACCTTAGATGGTACTGAACTGCGTACAGGTGGTTCTTATGCTGGTGGTGCCAATCGTCAAAATAACAGTATTTTCATCAAGCCTGAATTGGAGCAGTTACAAAAAGAAATTGCTCAAGAGGAAAAGCTCCTTGGTCAGGAAGAAGAAATTCTGAAAACAGTTCAAGAAAACTTAGCTACCCTCACTCAGACTTTGGAAACTATTAAGTCTAAAGGAGAGCAAGCTCGTATAGAGGAGCAGGGCTTATATCTTGCTTATCAACAAACTTGCCAGCAAGTTGAAGAACTCGAAACACTTCTAGAACTTCAGGAAAAAGAATTAAACAATCTCAGAGGTGGAGATTGGCAAGCTGAAAAAGAAAAATGCCAAGAACGTCTTTCGCTCATTGCAACTGAAAAGCAAAAGCTGGAGTCTGAGATTGAAGAAATCAAGTCCAATAAAAATGCGATTCAAGAACGTTACCAAAGCTTGCAGGATAAACTTTCTCAAGAACGTCTGCTCAAAACAGAAATGGTAGGGCGAAAACGTTACGAAGTTGCAGATATTGAACGGATCAATAAAGAACTTGAGAACCTCAATATCGAACAAGAAGAAATTGAACGGCTTCTCCAAGAAAAGGTAGACAATCTTGAAAAAGTTGATACAGAACTTTTGGCCAAGCAGGAAGCAGAAGCCAAGAGTCAGAAGGAAGAAATTCAACAAGGATTGATTCGTAAGCAGTTTGAACTAGATGATATTGAAGGTCAATTGGATGATATAGCCAGTCATTTAGAACAAGCTCGCGAGCAAAATGAAGAATGGATTCGTAAGCAAACACGTGCAGAAGCAACTAAAGAGAAGATTACGGACCGCCTTCGCTATCTTCAAGGTCAACTGACTGAAGAATACCAGATTAGTTATACTGAAGCATTAGAACAAGCCAACCAATTGGAAGACTTGGCTGTCGCTGAACAAAAGGTCAAGGATTTGGAAAAATCCATTCGTTCACTTGGTCCGGTTAACTTGGATGCCATTGAACAGTTTGACGAAGTTCACGAACGGTTGGAATTCTTAAATAGTCAGCGTGATGACATTCTTTCTGCCAAAAATCTTCTTCTTGAAACCATTACAGAGATGAACGATGAAGTGAAGGAACGATTTAAATCAACCTTTGAAGCAATTCGTGAATCCTTCAAAGTGACCTTCAAGCAGATGTTTGGTGGTGGTCAAGCGGACCTAATCCTGACCGAGGGAGATTTATTGACAGCAGGTGTTGAAATCTCTGTTCAACCGCCAGGTAAGAAAATCCAATCTCTCAACCTCATGAGTGGTGGAGAGAAGGCCTTGTCAGCTCTTGCTTTGCTCTTCTCAATCATTCGTGTCAAGACCATTCCATTTGTTATTTTGGATGAAGTAGAGGCTGCACTCGATGAAGCTAACGTTAAACGCTTTGGGGATTATCTTAACCGTTTTGACAAGGATAGTCAGTTTATCGTTGTTACCCACCGTAAGGGAACCATGGCAGCAGCAGACTCTATTTATGGGGTAACCATGCAAGAATCTGGTGTTTCTAAGATTGTCTCTGTTAAACTAAAAGATTTAGAAAATATGGATGCTTAGTTTGTTTTCGATACAACATTTCAAGCTAAAGTATTTAGAATGACCTTCAAGAAGTCGGAGGGTTACAAAAATAAATTGAGGAGCTTATATGGATTTCGATCTATTCCTAATGATCTGTAATTATATTGGGACTATAGCCTTTGCTGCTTCAGGCGCTATCAAAGGATTTGGTAAACGATTAGATATTTTTGGAATTAGTTTATTGGCAATTGTAACAGCAGTAGGCGGGGGTATTTTAAGAGATTCTATTATCAGTCGTTTTCCATCCGCTCTCGCAGATCCTGGACCGATTTATGTCTCTATTCTTGTAGCTGTTATTATGTATGCCTTTGTGACATCAAAACAAGCCAATGCCAGTCAAGAAAAAAAATTCTATAAGTGGCTGAGAGAAGCTTATCTTATCTTTGATTCGATTGGCTTAATCATCTTTTCCTTGATTGGAGCTACCGCCTTAGCTGATAGTAAATTGAACTTGATGTCTGCAGGGATTTTGTCCTGTTTAACGGGAGCAGGTGGAGGTATTATCCGAGACCTCCTGATCAATGAAGTACCAAGTGTTCTAAAAGAAGACATCTATGCACTTCTATCTTTCGTAATTGGAGTTATT
Organism: Streptococcus mitis; assembly: GCF_009496285.1. Lineage (GTDB taxonomy): Bacteria > Bacillota > Bacilli > Lactobacillales > Streptococcaceae > Streptococcus > Streptococcus mitis_BP. The sequence goes on along the minus strand of NZ_WIJK01000003.1, from coordinate 69,926 downwards.
TATTATTGGTTGGCCTTTGTCCTTCACTTTCCAAGAATCACCGCTTTTATCATTCTCTCAATTGTCGGTTTTGTGATTCGACTCTTTATTATTAAGTTTAAGCTCTCTTTGCCAAATATGGATAAAAAGACTTGGAATTGATTGATGGTAGGAAAGTTCAATCACTCGATTGATAAATATTTTATAAATTACAAGTTTAATCAAGCGTCTAATCTCATGTGGATTAGGCGTTATTTTTTGCAAATAAGGGAAATTAATGATGTAAAGATTATTTTTTGCTAATATATTTGTAATTTCGAATTAGATAGGAGCAATAATGAGTAATTTGAAACATTCTGTTGATTTTATTAAAGAAATAGAGAAATTAAAGTCAGTGACAAGATTTAATAGAACTCTTGATGGCAGATTTGAAAATAGTGCCGAACATTCTTGGCAGGGTGCCATAGCTGCGATGGTTCTTCAAGATTATTATCCTGAAAAGTTGAAAATGGAAAAAGTTATTTCTATGTTATTGATTCATGATTTAGGTGAGATTTATGCCGGAGATACTTGGGTTTTTGATGATGAAAAAAAGGTTCATTCTCATAATAGAGAGTTAGAATCTATAGAAAAAACAATGAGCCTCCTTCCAGAAGAGAAATATTTGAATATGAAAAATTTGTGGTTGGAATTTGAAAAAGGGCAGAGTGCTGAAGCAAGATATGCAAGAGTGATCGATGCCTTGGTACCACTGATAAATCACTTAGAAGTGTCAGAATTCAATTATAATCCTGATAATATCAGTGCAGACATGGTATTAGAAAAGAAAAAGTTCATAAAAAGTGAATCAGAAGAATTATGGAAACTGACGGAAGACTTGATTCAGGAAAGTGTGGAGAAGGGCTTATATTTTTAATAACAGTTAGCCCAATAGAAGATAGAATTTTAACCGATGAATGGAAATATATATGATTAACCTTGTCACAACTGAAATCGGAATAAGGAAATTGATACAGTAAAATACAAAGGCAGCCTTGGAATAAGCTGTTTCCAAGGCTTTATAGCTATTTATAGGTAGAAGGAAAAAATTGCTAGAGTAGATGATTTTTATTAGATACCTTTGATTATACCGTAGAGAATATTAGTCAAATAAAATTGTTTTGTTTTCACTAATGCATTTCTTATTATCATCCCAATAGTTAATACTTTCAAAGCTTCCTTTTCTTAAATAAAGTGGTAGCCTTTTTCTTATTTCATCTTGCATTGGTATTTTATCAATATCTTTTAGATTCCACCATTTTGGCTCACCTTCAGCAGATGTACTTAGTTCACCAGTAAACTGAGTACATAAAAAGTCATAGAAGACAAATCTCTCATTACCAATTGAATTAGTAAAGCCTGAAATTCCTTTTAATTCAAGATTTAATGCAGTGAGTCCAGTTTCTTCCTTAAGTTCCCGTAATGCAGCTTCAAAAAAACTTTCAGGGAATTCAACTTTTCCCCCCGGTGGAATCCAGCCAGGAAAATTATCGTGCTGTCTATTAAGTAATAAAATTTCTTGATTTTTCAAAACGCAAATATTAACCCAGTTTTTGATTTTTTCAGTCATATTATTAACCTCCAACAAGTATTTTTTCATATGCAAGATTATATGTCAAGAACTATATGCTATTTATGATTGTGACAACTGTATCTCAGCCAAAGATTGATAATTTTTACGTAATAGCTGATGAACTCTCAGAATAGACTTCAATCAAGAACTTTGGAAGAAAAGAGTTGAGAGATTGGATATAAAAGAAAGTAAGCAAATCAGCCTGGCCTTTAAATTGGTCTTACGGATTAATTTTTAGAAGACAAAGACGTGTCAATTCAGCACGTCTTTTTTTACTTTTTCTATGGTATAATAGAAGGTAGATTTATTAATTGGAGTATGAAGAATTTATGATTAAATTAGTAGCAACGGATATGGACGGTACTTTTTTGGATGGTGCCGGTCAATTTGATATGGAGCGTCTGAAAAAGTTGCTCCATTCTTATCAAGAAAAAGGAATCTATTTTGCTGTAGCATCAGGTCGTGGGCTTTTGTCACTTGAAAAGCATTTTGCGGATGTTAAAGATGAGATTATTTTCATTGCTGAAAATGGGAGTCTCGTTCGTTTCCATGGAGAGGACCTCTATGAAGCAACCATGCCTCGAGATTTTTACCTATCAACATTTGAAAAACTAAAGACTTCACCTTATTTTGATGAGAAAAAGATGCTCTTGACTGGTAAAGAGGCTTGCTATGTCTTAGATACAGTAGATGAAACCTATCTTATGTTTAGTCATCATTACAATGAAAATATCAAAAAAGTAGCCAGCCTAGAAGATATTACCGATGAGATTTTCAAATTCACAACTAACTTCACTGAAGAGACAGTAGAAGCTGGAGAATCTTGGGTCAATGAACATGTTCCTGGGGTCAAGGCTATGACGACAGGCTTTGAATCCATTGACATCGTTTTAGACCATGTTGACAAGGGAGTCGCTATTGTCGAATTGGCTAAGAAATTAAATCTGGATATGGATCAAGTGATGGCTTTTGGTGATAATCTTAATGACCTGCACATGATGCAAGTTGTAGGGCACCCAGTCGCACCTGAAAATGCTCGTCCAGAGATTTTAGAACTAGCTGAAACAGTTATCGGACATCACAAAGACCAATCAGTTATCGCTTATATGGAGGGTTTGTAATGGCAGATATTAAATTAATTGCCCTAGACTTAGATGGGACTTTGCTGACGACAGACAAGAAATTGACTGATCGTACTAAGGCAACTTTAAAGGCAGCGCGTGATCAGGGAGTCAAAGTGGTACTGACAACTGGACGTCCCCTCAAGGCTATGGATTTCTTCCTTAAAGAGCTTGGAACAGACGGCCATGATGACGAGTATACTATCACCTTTAATGGTGGATTGGTTCAGAAAAATACAGGTGAAATCCTCGATAAGACAGTATTCTCTATTGATGATGTGACACGTATTTACGAGGAAACTGAAAAACTAGGCATTCCTTTAGATGCCATTTCAGAAGGTACAGTTTACCAAATCCAATCAGATCAAGAAAGTCTTTACGCCAAGTTTAACCCTGTTTTAAACTTTGTTCCAATTGACTTTGAAGATTTGTCTAGTCAAATGACCTACAACAAATGTGTGACCGCTTTTGCTCAAGAACCACTGGATGCCGCAATTGCTAATATTTCACCAGACTTGTTTAACAATTATGAAATTTTTAAATCTCGTGACATGCTTTTGGAATGGTCACCAAAGAACGTTCATAAGGCTACTGGATTAGCTAAATTGATTGACCACCTAGGAATTGACCAAAGTCAGGTGATGGCTTGTGGAGATGAGGCCAATGACCTTTCTATGATTGAATGGGCAGGACTCGGCGTTGCCATGCAAAATGCTGTGCCTGAGGTCAAGGAAGTTGCAAATGTAGTCACCCCTATGACCAATGACGAGGAAGCTGTTGCCTGGGCCATTGAAAAATATGTACTGAAGGAGAACTAAAGTATGGGATTATTTGACCGTTTATTTGGTAGAAAAGAAGAACCAAAAATCGAAGAAGTTGTTAAAGAAGCTTTGGAAAACTTGGATCTGACAGAACCTGGCGAGGAAGTTGAAACACTTGGAACTGAAGAATTTGAAGTGAAAAATACTGAAGAAATCGACCAAAGTTCAGAAGTTGAGGAGACTTATTCTAAAGAAGCTAGTGAGTCGGAAGAACCAGTAGCAGAAACTACTACAGAAACAGTTGAACCAATAGCAACTCCTCAGGAAGAAATTCAGCTTGAAGAAGAAACTGAATGCCATTGTTGTCAGGAAGAGTCAACAAAAGTTGAAGAAACTGAAGCCAGCTCTCAAGAAGTAATGGAATTTGTTGCAGAAGAATCTGAGTCACCAGTCGAAGAAGTACCTTCAAGTGATAGCGACGATGAAGAAGCTAATCAAGCTCAATCAGACGAAACGGAATTAGACACTTCTGAAGAAGTGGAAGAAGATCTAGTAATCGAAGAAATTCCTCCAGTTCAAGAGACTGTACAGGAAAAATATGACCGTAGTCTCAAGAAAACTCGTACGGGATTTGGTGCTCGTTTGAATGCCTTCTTTGCTAACTTCCGTTCTGTTGATGAAGAGTTTTTTGAAGAACTAGAAGAACTCTTAATCATGAGTGACGTTGGTGTACAGGTAGCGTCAAACTTAACAGAAGAGCTACGTTACGAAGCTAAGCTTGAAAATGCCAAGAAACCTGATGCCCTTCGTCGTGTGATCATCGAAAAATTGGTAGAGTTGTATGAGAAGGATGGCAACTACAACGAAAGTATTAATTTCCAAGATGGTTTGACAGTTATGCTCTTTGTAGGTGTGAATGGTGTCGGAAAAACAACATCTATTGGTAAGCTTGCTCACCGTTACAAACAAGCTGGCAAGAAAGTCATGCTGGTTGCTGCGGATACCTTCCGTGCTGGTGCGGTTGCCCAGCTAGCTGAATGGGGTCGTCGTGTAGATGTTCCTGTGGTTACTGGACCTGAAAAAGCAGATCCAGCTAGTGTTGTCTTTGATGGGATGGAACGTGCAGTAGCAGAAGGTGTTGATATTCTCATGATTGATACAGCTGGCCGTTTACAAAACAAGGAAAACTTAATGGCTGAGTTGGAAAAGATTGGTCGTATCATCAAACGTGTCGTACCAGAAGCGCCTCATGAAACCTTCCTAGCTCTGGATGCCTCAACAGGTCAAAATGCTCTTGTACAAGCCAAAGAATTCTCAAAAATTACGCCTGTTACAGGAATTGTCTTAACCAAGATTGATGGAACTGCCCGAGGTGGTGTCGTTCTTGCTATCCGTGAAGAACTCAATATCCCTGTTAAGTTAATTGGTTTTGGTGAAAAAATCGATGATATCGGTGAATTCAATTCTGAGAACTTTATGAAAGGCCTTCTAGAAGGTTTGATATAAAAGAAAATCCTGCAAGAATTCTTGCAGGATTGTTTTTGATTATTCTAATCGACCATCCTTACGATAGGCGATATCTGGTTGCCAAGTCCACTCAGCACCGTATTTTTCAAGGAGTTCAAAGCTAGCTTGAGGCCCCATAGTACCAGCCTTGTAGTCATGGAGTGGAGCACCGTTTTCAGCCCAAAGCTTTTCAATACGGTCAATCAATTTCCATGAGGCACTCACTTCATCCCAATGGCTAAAGTTAGTTGAATTATTGTTCAAAACATCATAGATGAGTTTTTCATATGGGTCTGGCGAAGCACCTGTTGCAGTTGCATCTGTTCGATAGTCAAGAGAATTTGGCGCAAGGCTAAACTCTTCCCCGACCTTTTTACCGTTAAGACTGAGAGAGAATCCTTCAGTTGGTTGGATGTAGATAGTAAGCACATTCGGTGCTAGTGGTTCTCCGAAAATGGAATCCATTTGCTTGAAGACAATGTTCACATGTGTTCCTTTTTCTGTTAGGCGTTTCCCTGTACGGAAGAAGAAAGGTACATCACGGAAGCGATCAGTATTTACAAAGAAGGCACCTGAAGCAAAGGTTTCTGTCATAGATTCAGGGTTAACATTTGGTTCACTACGGTAAGAGATGTATTTCATGCCATCAACTTTACCAGAACGATATTGACCACGGATGAATTGCTCTTTGAGTTCCTCATCTGTAGGGTGGTAAAGATTTTTAAAGACTTTGATTTTCTCTGCGCGAATGTCATCCTTAGTAAAGCTTGCTGGCTTGTCCATGGCAAGGAGTGACAGAAGTTGGAGGGTATGGTTTTGAACCATATCACGAAGGGCACCAGATTCATCATAGTAGCCACCACGTTCTTCAACACCTAGGCGCTCTGCAAAGGTAATCTGTACGTTATCGATGTGCTCACGATTCCAAACATTTTCAAAAATCATATTGGCAAAGCGAATGGCAAAAATACTTTGAATCATTTCTTTACCGAGATAGTGGTCAATACGATAGATTTGCTCTTCGTTAAAAGTAGCTAGGAGTTCTTCGTTTAGTTTGCTTGCAGTCTCATAGTCTGTTCCAAAAGGTTTCTCAACAATCAAACGTTCAAAGCCTTTACCGTCAACAATCTGCTCTGATTTGAGGTGTTTAGCAATGGTACCAAAGAACTGAGGTGCCATTGAGAGGAAGAAGAGTTTGTTGTGCTCAGTCTGATATTTTTCGTTTAATTCAGCTTGAAGCTTGCGTAGTTCGATGTAGTGCTCAGTGTCATTAACATCGTGACTTTGATAGTAAAAATGACTCGCAAATGCTTGAGCTTCTTCCACACTGTCTGCCAAGTCTAAAATAGACTCGACAACGACAGATTCGAAATACTCCTTACTCCAAGGTCTACGAGCAGTTCCAATAACAGCAAAATGATCAGAAAGATTACCTGATTTATAAAGTCTAAAAAGTGAAGGGTAGAGCTTACGTTTGGCCAAATCCCCACTTGCACCGAAAATTGTAACAATAACTTTTGATGACATCTAGCTACCTAATTTCTATTTTGTTTCCTAGTTAAACTAGGCATGAGGAATCCCCATTTTCATATTTTTTATTTTATCATAATTTTCTAAAAAATCCAAAAATCCAATACATCTATATTAAGAGTCTGGGCAAAAACTTAATTTCATACTCTTCGAAAATCTCTTCAAACTACGTCAGCGTCGCCTTATCGTATATATGTTACTGACTTCGTCAGTTCTATTTACAACCTCAAAACAGTGTTTTGAGCTGACTTCATCAGTTCCATCTACAACCTCAAAACAGTGTTTTGAGCTGACTTCATCAGTTCTATCTACAACCTCAAAGCAGTGCTTTGAGCAACCTGCGGCTAGCTTCCTAGTTTGCTCTTTGATTTTCATTGAGTATAGTATATTGAATCTAGAACAGTACACTACAACTGCTAAAAATTTTTCTAGAAATTAGTTTGACTTTTCTAATCTCTCTGTTCATATCTTATTTCAATCCACTATATTAGGAGAAACCGAAGTAAATCTTTCCACAATAAAACGCATAATATCAAGTTTTTAATACCTGATACAATGCGTTTATTTTGATTATAAAGACTTTTTGTCCAACCTCTTCTAGGCGTTTAGAACCTTGTCTAAAAATTCTTTAAGACGCGGATGTTGTGGGTTGTCAAAGATTTGATCAGGTGTACCGTCCTCAAGGAATTCACCGTCTGCAGTAAAGATTACACGATTGGCAACCTTGCGGGCGAATCCCATTTCGTGGGTTACGATGATCATAGTCATACCTTGTTCAGCCAATTCCTTCATAACGTTAAGAACGTCGCCGACCATCTCAGGGTCAAGGGCAGAAGTTGGTTCGTCAAAGAGCATGATATCAGGGTTCATGGCTAGACCGCGAGCGATAGCCACACGCTGTTTTTGACCACCTGATAGGCTTTCAGGATTTGCATTAGCCTTATCAGCGAGTCCAACTTTTTCAAGAAGTTCCATTCCCAATTTTTCAGCTTCGGCCTTAGTCATCAACTTATGCTCTACTGGAGCAAAAGTGATATTTTCTAATACCGTCATGTGTGGGAATAGATTGAAGTGCTGGAACACCATTCCGACATTTTCACGAACGTGGTCCACGTTCGTTGCTTTATCCGTCAAGTCATAACCATTAACTGTGATATGACCTTTTGTACCTTCTTCAAGGAGATTCAAGCTACGCAAGAAAGTTGATTTACCTGAACCAGAAGGTCCAATGATACAAACAACATCTCCTTCATAGAATTTTGCTGAGATTCCTTTAAGGACTTTGTTTTTACCATATTGTTTATGTAAATTATCGACATCGATTTTTAATTTAGCCATTATTGAATCCTCTTTTCTAAGCGTTTTGCAAGTCTAGTAAGAAGAGTGATAATCACAAGATAGAAGACTGCGAGAATTGCATACATTTTGAAACTTTGGTAGTTACGAGCAATGATAATCTTACCAGTCTGGAAGAGTTCGACCAAACCGATTGCAGATACGATAGTTGTATCTTTCAAAGCGATGACAAATTGGTTGACGAAGTTTGGAAGCATAAGTTTGGTTGCTTGTGGCAAGACAATCTTACGCATGGTTTTACTGTAAGAGATACCAAGGCTTCGACTAGCTTCCATTTGTCCGATAGGAACAGCCTTAATACCACCACGAACAATTTCAGCGATATAAGCGGCTGAGTTTAGGGAGAGTGCGATTGTACCAGCGACAAAGTCATTGATTGGACTCTGTTGGCCTGTAAGGGATTCGATAAAGTTAGGAACTCCCCAGAAGATAAAGGCAGCAAGAATCATCAATGGAATACCACGAATCACATCGACAAAGATTTCTGAAATAATACGAAGTGATTTATAAGGACTAACGCTAAACATACCAAAGATAATCCCGATAACAATCGCAATTGCAAAGGAAATCAAAGCTAGAGAAAGGGTAATTCCAAGTCCGCTGAGGAGTTGTTTGTAGTTGTTTTTCAACAAGCCCCAGATAGTAGTTTCGTCAATAGTTGATGATTCACTTGTTGAATCAGTTGCAAGGTATTTATCAAGAATCTTTTGGAACTCACCGCTTGCTTTAAGATTTGCAAGACCGTTGTTGAACATTTCAATCAATTCAGGATTACTTCCCTTTTTAACTGCAAAAGCAGTTTCACCAATTGGAGTACCTTCGATTGGTGTTTTTAATTTTTGACCTTGACTGATAGAGTATTTAAGAACTGGTTCGTCATCCATTACGGCGTCAATTGAACCAGTGTTCAAGCTATCATACATAGATGAACCGTCTGCAAAGGTTTTAATTTTATAACCATATTTGCTTTGATTTTCAGTTAGGAAGGTTTGAGAAGCAGTACCGTTTTTAACACCAACGGTTTTACCCTTCAAATCTTCATAAGAAGAAATGGTACTTGATTCCTTAACTCCAAGAATAGTATTAGCTGTATAGTAAGAATCAGAGAAATCAAAGGTTTCTTTACGAGCGTCTGTAACAGACATACCAGCAATCATACCATCAGCTTGACCAGATTGAACTGCGTTAATAGCAGCGTCAAAACCTGGGTTGGTGATTTCAATTTCAAAACCTTGGTCTTCGGCAATAGCCTTGATCAAGTCCATATCAATACCAGTGTACTGGTTGCTTGAGTTTTGGAAAACGAATGGTGCAAATGAAGAATCACTTGCGATAACGTATTTTGATTTGACTGGAGTAGCTTTTTGACCTGCGCTTGTAGTAGAAGTGAGAGAAGTCACTTGTGAACTAGTTTTAGAAGAACTTGTCCATTTATTGATAATTTTGTCCAAGCTACCATCTTTTTTCATCTGAGTTAAAGCTTCGTTAAATTCTGTAACTAGGTATTCGTACTTGCTACCTTTTTTAACACCAAAAGCAAAGCTTCCAACGGCTTCTCCGTCCATGTTGATACTGAGATCTTGCCCTTGGTTAATAGCGTACTCGATGACTGGTTTGTCATCCATGATGGCATTTACAGCCCCTGTACTGAGACTGTTATTCATCAAATCACCAGTATCAAAGGTTTTGATAGTGAAACCATATTTATCTTTGATGCTTTCTAGGAAACGTTGTGCGGCAGTACCGTTTTTAACACCAACAGTTTTACCACTGAGTTCTTCATACTTAGTGATTTTGTTAGACTTAGTCGTTGCGATGACAACTTTTGTATCATAGTATGTATCAGACATGGTAAAGACGTTTTCACGTTCTTTGGTTTTTGTCATACCAGCCATGATTGCATCTGCTTGCCCTGCTTGGACCGCATTGACAGCAGCATCAAAGCCTGGATAAGACATTTGGATATTCCATCCTTTTATCTCAGCGACTTTATTGATGATGTCGACATCAATTCCTTTATAAGTCTGGTCTGTATCTTTAAACTCAAAGGGTGCATAAGCGGTATCACTAACAATCTTGATAGTGTCCGCATTAACATAGCCTAAAGAGAATAAGGGAAATAAAAATAATAAAAATACAAGGATTTTTTTCTTCATGTTTAGTCTCCTTTTTAGAATATTTACCCATTATAGCAGAAAATAAAAAAGTTGGCAAATATTTAGCACTTTGATGTAAGAAGATGTGACATGAGATGCTAAGTGGCAAGAAGTTGAGAATCAGTAAGTAGATCTTTTTTATGGTAAAATAGAAGGATAGAAAATGTGTATGAGGCAATTATGATCAATAGAATTACAGACAACAAATTTAAACTTGTATCTAAATACCAACCTTCTGGGGACCAACCGCAGGCCATTGAGCAGTTGGTTGATAATATCGAAGGGGGTGAGAAAGCCCAAATCCTGATGGGTGCGACGGGTACAGGAAAGACCTATACCATGAGTCAAGTGATTGCGCAAGTTAATAAGCCAACCTTGGTCATTGCCCACAATAAGACCCTAGCAGGCCAGCTCTATGGGGAGTTCAAAGAATTTTTCCCAGAGAATGCGGTCGAGTACTTCGTATCCTACTATGATTACTATCAACCTGAAGCTTATGTTCCCTCTAGTGATACTTATATCGAAAAAGATAGTTCAGTCAACGATGAGATTGATAAACTTCGTCACTCCGCTACATCAGCGCTCTTGGAGCGTAACGATGTCATCGTTGTAGCATCTGTATCTTGTATTTATGGTTTGGGTTCCCCTAAAGAATATGCTGACAGCGTGGTAAGTTTACGCCCAGGACTTGAAATTTCTCGTGATAAACTCCTGAATGAATTGGTCGATATTCAATTTGAACGTAACGACATTGATTTCCAACGGGGAAGATTCCGTGTACGTGGGGATGTGGTGGAGATTTTCCCAGCATCTCGTGACGAGCATGCCTTTCGTGTTGAGTTCTTCGGAGATGAGATTGATCGCATCCGGGAGGTTGAAGCTTTAACTGGTCAAGTTCTGGGAGAAGTGGATCATTTGGCTATTTTCCCAGCGACTCACTTTGTGACCAATGATGACCACATGGAAGTAGCTATTGCTAAGATTCAGGCGGAGTTGGAGGAGCAGTTAGCTATCTTTGAAAAAGAAGGCAAGCTCCTCGAAGCGCAACGCTTGAAACAACGGACAGAGTACGATATCGAGATGCTACGTGAGATGGGTTATACCAATGGTGTCGAAAACTACTCACGTCACATGGATGGACGAAGCGAAGGAGAGCCTCCTTATACACTTCTTGATTTCTTCCCAGATGATTTCCTGATTATGATTGACGAGAGTCATATGACTATGGGGCAGATCAAAGGAATGTATAATGGAGACCGTTCACGTAAGGAAATGTTGGTTAACTACGGTTTCCGTTTGCCGTCTGCCTTGGATAACCGTCCCCTTCGTCGTGAAGAGTTTGAAAGTCATGTCCACCAGATTGTCTATGTTTCAGCGACGCCAGGTGATTACGAGATGGAACAAACGGACACCGTGATTGAACAAATCATCCGTCCAACAGGTCTTTTGGATCCTGAGGTAGAAGTGCGTCCAACCATGGGACAGATTGATGATCTCCTAGGTGAAATCAATGCCCGTGTTGAAAAGAATGAACGCACCTTTATTACTACCTTGACCAAGAAAATGGCAGAAGACTTGACAGACTACTTCAAGGAAATGGGGATCAAGGTCAAGTACATGCACTCGGATATCAAGACTTTAGAGCGGACAGAGATTATCCGAGATTTACGATTAGGAGTCTTTGATGTCTTAGTCGGGATTAATCTTCTTCGTGAAGGGATTGATGTGCCTGAAGTAAGTTTGGTTGCAATTCTCGATGCTGATAAGGAAGGATTCCTCCGAAATGAACGTGGTCTTATTCAGACCATTGGACGTGCAGCCCGTAATAGTGAAGGGCATGTGATTATGTATGCTGATACCATGACTCAGTCTATGCAAAAAGCCATTGATGAAACAGCTCGTCGTCGTAAAATTCAGATGGCCTATAATGAAGAGCATGGAATTGTACCACAAACTATTAAGAAGGAAATCCGTGACCTTATCTCTGTCACAAAAACTGTGGCTAAAGAAGAGGACAAGGAAGTCGATATCAATAGCCTTAACAAACAGGAGCGCAAAGAACTAGTCAAGAAACTGGAAAAACAAATGCAAGAAGCCGTCGAAGTGCTTGACTTCGAGTTGGCAGCGCAAATACGTGATATGATGCTGGAAGTCAAGGCGTTGGGGTAGATAGGATAAAGCGAATGAAGATTATCATTAAAACAATGGAAACTCCTGAAGAGATAGAAGGAAAATCCCTCGTTCACTGGCAAACGTGGAGAGAGGCTTATGACGATCTTTTACCCGCGGAATTTCAGGAGACGATGACATTAGAAAGATGTCGATTCTTTAGTCAAAAATATCCAGAAAATACCTTGATTGCTATGGATGGAAAGCAGGTCGTTGGATTTATCAGCTATGGAAATTTTCGTGATGAGACTATTCAAGCTGGTGAAATCATTGCCTTATATGTTTTAAAAGATTACTATGGAAAAGGTGTGAGTGAACAGTTAATGCATGCTGCATTTGTTGCACTCGATCATTTCTCTGAAATATTTTTATGGGTATTGAAAGATAATAAGAGAGCCATTGCTTTCTATCAAAAAATGGGTTTTACTTTTGATGGCCAAGAAAAAATACTTAAACTTGGAAAACCTGTTAAGGAATTGCGGATGATGTGTTCTTCAATATAAATTCCTAAAGGACGTATCTATCAATCTTTGAACCATTATCAACTAATGAGGTATAAAAAAAGTGAAATAGATAGAATGAAACAAAGAGATGAAGGAGTAGACGAATGAAAATTCTAGTCATTAATGGACATCCGGATAAGGAAAGTTACTGTCAAGCCATTTTTCAAACCATTGTAGATAATATTGATTTAAGTCACCATGAACTTGAAGTCATCAGTCTTAATGAAGAAGATTTTGATCCTGTTTTACGTTATGGTTATCGAAAACGTATGGAAGAAGATTCTTTTATCCTTCGTTCTCAGAAATTAATCCAATGGGCAGATCATTTCATCTTTATTTATCCTATCTGGTGGAGTAGTATGCCTAGCCTCATGAAAGGCTGGATTGATCGCGTCTTCACACCTGGAATTGCCTACTCTGCCAATGACCAGGGAAGTTTTATCTGGAATTATCTAAGAGGCAAGCAGTTTAAAAAGTTATTAAAAGGGAAAACAGCCAGTATTTACGCAACCTCCATGGCGCCCACTTGGTGGTACAAAATCTTTTCGGGTCCTATCAACATTCCAGATAGTTATGGCATCTCTGTTTTGAAAAATGCGGTCTTGAATCACTGTGGAATTAAAACCAAGCGCGTGTGCGTACTAGGTGAAGTTGGACGGGAGGTGAATACAGCAAGTATGCGTGAAGAGCATCTCCAAAAAGTAGCAGAAGAAGTTAAAAAACTATCATGAAACAAAAAAGTAAGAGACAGAAAACATTAAAAAAACACCAGAAATCAAAGCGAAAGATTGGTCTACTAGACCGCATGAATCTGTGATTTGTGCAACATTCAACAATTGCCTGGATCCTTGATGCGAGCGTTCTGTTCTTTTCTGATCTAGGAATGTTATGTCTATTGTACGGAACAACCCTTATTCCAAGTCCCTATCGGGAACTGCATTATAGTTTTCCACTTTATTTAAATATCGTCCTTTGGGTGAATGCATCTTATCATACTTTCCTTCGTACCTTTAGGAAAGACTGGATTTCCTTGCGAAATTTTGCAGAAATGTTTTTATATCCTAACGGAATTGCTTGTGTATTCCAGTTAACGATTGGGATGACCTCTAAAAGAGGAACAAGATTACTTCCGATATGGGCATTAGACTATCGCTATATCTGGTTTCCCCTCGTTACTTATTTCATTTTCTTTCTAGTGCCTATTGTGACAATTATAATTTACAAGTATATTGAAAAGAAAAAGAGAAAAGAAGAAAATGGGAAAAATACAATCAAATAAAAGTAACAAAAGAAAGTCAAATACAAAAAAGAATCGCCCAAGTAAAGAAAGTTTTCAGCTTTGGCTAGATTCTCATAAAATTATAGGTTTTTTCCTGATCTTTGCTCTCATCTTAGGAATAGGACTAGGTGTTACCCTTGTTTTTAAACTTCTTCCTATTCCTTCACCATACAGAGATATCAACTATAGTTTTCCAATATATATAAATCTTTTTTGTCTGGTCTATAGATTATTTGACTATTGGTTCTTAGACTTGTCAAGGACAAGAATGACAATAAAAAGATATGCAGAATTATTTATCTATCTTAATAGTATCGGTTTAATAGTTCATCTATTTTTAGGAGTTGGTGGGAAAAATAGTAAAGGGATTTTACCTTCCCTCTTATCCCTAGATCACCGCTACATCTGGTTTCCTATTGCAACTTATCTGATCTTTTTCAGTTTGGCATCTATTATAACTCTAGTAATGAAATATATTGAAAAGAAAAGGAGTCAATCATGATGAAACATCTAACTGTATTTAGGTTTATTTATCTTTTGTGCCTGGTATTTGTACTGCTTCATTTTATCTTAGGGCTTTTTGGTTTAGCCTTTACACCGGTCTTGTGGAATTTCTGGTTCTTTGGTCTTTGTTTAACCCTATTTATCCATCCGTGGACTATCTTTTATAAATCTAGAATCTTTCAATGGCATCATCTGATTTTTCAAGCTCTCAGTGGATTCGTTGCTCTCATAATCTGGTTTATGATATTTTTATTTTTCTCCACGGTTCCAGATTCATCTATGCCTATCAATTTAGACTACTATGTGATTAGGGAAAAAAATGAAATAAGAATCATCAGAGGATTCTTACTCCATGAAATTCATGAATATCATGACTTAGTTAATCCTTTGATTATGAAGTCTAAAGTTAAGTATGTAGAAAAAAATTAAACATTAGAAAGTGAGTCCTATGTCTAGAGCACAATTAACCATTCTAACTAATATTTGTCTAATAGAAGATCTTGAAAATCAGCGCGTGGTTATGCAATATCGATCGCCTGAAACCAACCGCTGGTCTGGCTATGCTTTTCCAGGAGGTCATGTGGAAGATGGTGAGGCCTTTGCAGAATCTGTTATCCGTGAGATATACGAGGAAACAGGTCTGACGATTCAAAATCCTCAACTTGTCGGCATTAAAAATTGGCCACTAGATACAGGTGGTCGCTATATTGTCGTTTGTTATAAGGCGACTGAGTTCTTTGGTACCCTTCGTTCTTCAGATGAAGGAGAAGTTTCTTGGGTGCAAAAAGACCAGATTCCAAACTTGGATCTGGCCTATGATATGTTACCTTTAATGGAGATGATGGAAGATCCGGATAAGTCTGAATTTTTCTACCCTCGCCGTACAGAAGACGATTGGGAAAAGAAAACCTTCTAATCCTTTACTAAATAACCAAACTTATCCAAGGCCTTCTCGATATAGAGGAGGTCTTGTTCATTTTCAGCTTCGACTAGGTGATAATGGACGCCATCTGTTAATTCAGAAAGTGGTCTAAAGTCAGACCGTTCGACTTGCTCTAAAAAATGCTGAACGTCCCGACGACAAGAGAGTTTGAGCAAGGTTTCAATTTCTCCGTAGACAGGATGATCAATCAAGGTATTCTGAACACGTCCCCCATTATCGACGATAGCTAGAAGTTCTTGACCAATTTCTTCCATCTCGTGCTTAACTTTAAACAGTTTGTGAACATACGGATTGGTCTTGCTTTCTTTATAAATATAGCCACGATTGGTTGATAAGATAGGAGCACCGTCTGCACGAAGAACTGCAATGTCCTGAACGATAATCTGGCGAGTGACATGAAAATGTTCTGCTAAGCTTTTTCCGTTTAGAGGTTTTTGAGCTTTTTCTAAGAGTTGTAGAAGGGCTTCTTTTCGATTTTTTGTCATATTCTTCTCTCTTAACGCTTAACGGCGTTTTCTCAATGCTTTATAAACAGCCAATGCTAAGTAATAGTCTACCATGCTATGGATAATAGTACCAAATCCAACTAATACAAACAAGACATAGAACATATTTTTTAAGTCAGTTCCAGTACTAGCATAAAAAATCACACAAGCCAAAACTTCAGCAATAGCATGAACCAAACCAAGTACAAAGTTAAAAATCAATGAAGATTTCTTATTGTCCAAGGTTTGAGGATGTTTTTGAAGATAGAAAGCACCCAGACTTCCAAAAAAGATATGGGAAAAGGCACGAAGTACGATAACAATCGGATACCCAGCCATGAGAAATCCTAAACTAGAAGCTATAATAACAAAGATAGCCATCCAGGGAGAGAGAAACATAGCGATAAAAATAGCAACGTGACTTCCTAAAGTGTAGGAAGCAGGAGGAATGACAATTTTAAAGGGCATCACCAAAGGAATCAAAATAGCGATAGCAGTTAGCAATGCGGTTAAGGTCATGAATTGTGTTTTCTTTTGTGTATTCATAATAACTCCTTTTAACTGTATATACAGTTGTATAGTACAATAAAAAATCAAACAAGTCAAGAACTAAAATTGATTTTTGATGAGATTATCTATAAATGAGATTAAAGAATAAATAAAAATTTTAAAAAATAAGCAAAAAACTCTTGCACTAATCAAAGTAGTATGTTATACTTAATAACGGTTTGAAAAAACTGCCTAAGACAGTAGGGGAGTTCGACTCATAAATATCCTACCGAGGACAAAACGTATCATGTAAAAAGAAGCGTATTGTACTTTCGTGTCTAGGTTTGGGCGCGTTTTTCTTTTGGAAAAATTCCCCAAGCAAAATAATTACGGAGGTGAACACACTAATGAGTGAAGCAATTATTGCTAAAAAAGCGGAACTAGTTGACGTAGTAGCTGAAAAAATGAAAGCTGCTGCATCAATCGTCGTTGTAGACGCTCGTGGTTTGACAGTTGAACAAGATACAGTTCTTCGTCGTGAGCTTCGTGGAAGCGAAGTTGAGTACAAAGTTATTAAAAACTCAATCTTACGTCGTGCAGCTGAAAAAGCTGGACTTGCAGAACTTGCATCTGTATTTGTTGGACCATCTGCTGTAGCATTTTCTAACGAAGATGTTATCGCTCCAGCGAAAATCTTGAACGACTTTGCTAAAAACGCTGACGCACTTGAAATCAAAGGTGGTGCAATCGAAGGCGCTGTCGCATCAAAAGAAGAAATCGTTGCTCTTGCAACTCTTCCAAACCGCGAAGGACTTCTTTCTATGCTCCTTTCTGTACTTCAAGCGCCAGTGCGCAACGTTGCTCTTGCAGTCAAAGCGGTTGCAGACAACAAAGAAGACGCAGCTTAATCTTAAGCTACGCAGCGTAGCCTAGCTACAAAAATATAAACATAAAATATAAACTTATTTGGAGGAAATAACAATGGCATTGAACATTGAAAACATTATTGCTGAAATTAAAGAAGCTTCAATCCTTGAATTGAACGACCTTGTAAAAGCTATCGAAGAAGAATTTGGTGTAACTGCAGCTGCTCCTGTAGCTGTAGCTGCTGCTGGTGGTGCTGAAGAAGCTGCTAAAGATTCATTTGACGTTGAATTGACAGCTGCAGGCGACAAGAAAGTCGGCGTTATCAAAGTTGTACGTGAAATCACAGGTCTTGGTCTTAAAGAAGCTAAAGAACTTGTTGATGGTGCACCAGGTGTCATCAAAGAAGGCGTTGCAGCTGCAGAAGCTGAAGAAATCAAAGCTAAATTGGAAGAAGCTGGAGCTTCAGTTACTCTTAAATAATAGAGCAACTACATTCGTAGCTTAAAAACATGATTAAACCGCTAGTCTTAGGATTAGTGGTTTTTCTTTTTGTTCAAAAAGGGACATAAAAGGGGCAGTTAAATTAATTTGGCTAAGAAATATATAGGACTAGTGATAAAATAATTTTACTTTTCAATTCCTTTTTGATATAATAGACAACAAGAAAGAATATCTTATCAGTAAATCCCAAGCGAGCCTGTGATAGTGAGAGTCAGGTGATTGAGAGATGAGTGTGGCGCTTTTGGTATTTTAATAAAGATAATGAAGTAATAAATTAGGGTGGAACCGCGTTTTTGACGCCCCTAGGTCACTTGACTTAGGAGCAGAGACACGGTTCTTTTTGTATCCTGAGTCATAAGAAACTTTATGAATAAGGAGTAAAACATGTCTAAAAAATTGACTTTCCACTGCGTCAGTGGCAGAGACCTCCTTACAGTCGGACTGCCCCACGCTCAGCACTAGGGTGCCTGAGCTAGACGCAGTACTAACTCGTCTTGCCTCGTATAATCGACGAGGCAGACTCATGTCGCAATAATTTATAATAAAGGAGTAAATAATGTCTAAAAAACTAACCTTTCAAGAGATTATCTTGACTTTGCAACAATACTGGAATGATCAGGGTTGTATGCTGATGCAGGCTTATGATAATGAAAAAGGTGCGGGAACTATGAGTCCTTACACTTTCCTTCGTGCTATCGGTCCTGAGCCATGGAATGCAGCTTATGTTGAGCCATCACGTCGTCCAGCAGACGGTCGTTACGGGGAAAATCCAAACCGTCTTTACCAACACCATCAATTCCAAGTGGTTATGAAACCATCACCTTCAAACATCCAAGAGCTCTACCTTGAGTCATTGGAAAAATTGGGAATCAATCCTTTGGAACACGATATTCGTTTCGTTGAAGATAACTGGGAAAACCCATCAACTGGTTCAGCTGGTCTTGGATGGGAAGTGTGGCTTGATGGTATGGAAATCACTCAGTTCACTTACTTCCAACAAGTCGGTGGTTTGGCAACTGGACCTGTTACCGCTGAAGTTACTTATGGTTTAGAGCGTTTAGCTTCTTACATCCAAGAAGTAGATTCTGTTTACGATATTGAGTGGGCTCCAGGTGTTAAATATGGAGAAATCTTCCTTCAACCAGAATACGAGCATTCAAAATACAGTTTTGAAGTTTCTGACCAAGATATGCTTCTTGAAAACTTTGAAAAGTTTGAAAAAGAAGCTGGGCGTGCCTTGGAATTGGGTCTTGTTCACCCAGCCTATGACTACGTTTTGAAATGTTCACATACCTTCAACTTGCTTGATGCTCGTGGAGCAGTATCCGTTACAGAACGTGCTGGTTATATCGCACGTATTCGTAACTTAGCCCGTGTCGTAGCTAAAACATTCGTAGCTGAACGCAAGAAACTTGGTTACCCACTTCTTGACGAAGCTACACGCGCCAAACTCCTAGCAGAAGAGGAAGAATAAAAACAGTTACAAGAATAGAAAAAGGGCGAACAAAGTGAGCCCGTATGGCACTCAGAGGCAAGTCGAAGACTTGCTAAAGGGATAGGCACCGCCGTACTGCTATCTGGGGATTTTTGAAACTTTAGGTTCAAAAATCAGTTGGCTAAATCCACTTTGATGAGACTGTTGGAAATCTTTGTCAAGAAGACAGAAGATTTCCCCACAGACTCACAAAGTTAGTTAGCAACGTCCCCAGTACCTAAGGTGACTATCAAAAAGAAGAAATTTTGTAAAGGAAAAAACATGGCAAAAAATTTATTAGTAGAACTAGGACTCGAAGAGTTACCAGCCTACGTTGTCACACCAAGTGAAAAACAACTAGGTGAAAAAATGGCAGCCTTTTTGGATAATAACCGCCTTTCATACGAAGGAATTCAAACTTTTTCAACTCCACGTCGTTTGGCTGTTCGCGTACTTGGCTTAGCAGACCAACAAACGGATTTGACTGAAGATTTTAAAGGACCTTCTAAAAAAATTGCTTTGGATGCAGAAGGAAATTTCTCTAAAGCAGCGCAAGGGTTTGTCCGTGGTAAAGGCTTGACTGTAGATGATATCGAATTCCGTGAAATCAAAGGTGAAGAATATGTCTACGTAACTAAGCATGAAGCTGGAAAACCAGCTGAGGAAGTTTTGACTGGAATTCCAGAAGTATTGGCTAGCTTAAGCTTCCCAGTAAGTATGCACTGGGCAAACAATACCTTTGAATATATCCGTCCAGTCCATACGTTGACAGTTCTTTTGGATGATGTGGCACTCGATATGGATTTCTTAGATATTCATTCAGGAAGAGTTAGCCGTGGACATCGTTTCCTTGGTCACGAAGTAGAAAT
The DNA here is from genome assembly GCF_009496285.1 of Streptococcus mitis. Lineage (GTDB taxonomy): Bacteria > Bacillota > Bacilli > Lactobacillales > Streptococcaceae > Streptococcus > Streptococcus mitis_BP. The sequence goes on along the minus strand of NZ_WIJK01000003.1, from coordinate 49,822 downwards.
TCAGCATGCTGACAGCTATGAAGAAGACCTGCGCAAAGTTTATGTTATTGCAGATAGCATTGAACGCGAAAATATGATTCGTGAGCAAATTAAGGCTATCGAAGCTGCAGAAGGTGTACAGGTACAAATTGATGAAGGACTCTTGAATGAAGTTTTGAATTTGGTTGAATATCCAACTGCCTTCATGGGGAATTTTGATCCTAAGTACCTAGAGGTTCCAGAAGAAGTCTTGGTCACTTCAATGGAAACTCACCAACGCTACTTTGTAGTACGTGACATTGACGGAAATCTAAAACCAAACTTTATTTCTGTTCGTAACGGAAATGCAGAGTATCTGGATAATGTCATCCGAGGAAATGAGAAAGTCTTGGTGGCACGTCTTGAAGATGGTGAATTCTTCTGGCGTGAAGACCAAAAACTCAAGATTGAAGATCTTGTAGCTAAATTATCACACGTAACCTTCCATGAAAAGATTGGTTCACTTCGTGAGCACATGATTCGTACCGGACAAATTGCTATCCTTTTGGCGGAAAAAGCAGGTTTATCGGTAGATGAAACTGTTGACCTTGCTCGTGCTGCAGCTATTTATAAGTTTGACCTCTTGACTGGTATGGTTGGTGAATTTGATGAGCTTCAAGGGATCATGGGTGAGAAATATGCTCTTCTTGCAGGTGAGAATGCTACAGTGGCACAAGCTATCCGTGAACACTACCTTCCAGATTCTGCAGATGGTGCTCTTCCTGAGTCTAAAGTCGGAGCTATCCTTGCACTAGCTGATAAATTGGATACTCTTTTGTCCTTCTTCTCTGTTGGCTTGATTCCATCTGGTTCAAATGACCCTTATGCTCTTCGTCGTGCAACACAAGGGATTGTCCGTATCTTGGAAGACTTCGGCTGGAATATTCCAATGGACGAATTGATTGCTAGCCTTTATGCTTTATCATTTGATAGTCTAACTTACGATAATCAAGAAGAAGTGCTTAACTTCATCAAAGCTCGTGTTGATAAGATGATGGGGTCTACTGCAAAAGATATTAAAGAGGCTGTTCTTGCAAGTTCAAACTTTGTTGTTGCAGATATGATTGAAGCAGCAGAAGCACTGAAAGAAGCATCTCTAAATAGTGACTACAAACCAGCTGTTGAATCCTTATCTCGTGCTTTTAACCTAGCGGAAAAAGCAGAAGGTTCAGTCAAAGTTGATACTAGTCTCTTTGAAAATGAACAGGAAAAAGAACTAGCTCAAGCAGTAGAAAATCTAGAATTGAAAGGTTCAGCTAGTGATAAATTAACGCAGTTATTTGCTCTTAGTCCTGTTATTGATGCATTCTTTGACAATACTATGGTTATGGCAGAGGATGTTGATGTTAAGAATAATCGTCTAGCTATTCTAACTGAACTTGTGAATAAAGCGAAAACAGTCGCTGCTTTTAATCTTCTTAATACAAAATAGAAATTAAAAAGTAGATTGGAGGTCCAAATATGACACCAGAAAAAATCGCTCGTATTAATGAGCTTGCGAAAAAGAAAAAAACAGAAGGCTTGACTGCAGAAGAAAAAGTAGAACAAGCTAAACTTCGTGAGGAATATATCGAAGGCTATCGTCGTTCAGTTCGTCATCACATTGAAGGAATCAAAATCGTAGATGAAGATGGAAATGATGTGACTCCTGAGAAACTTCGTCAGGTACAACGTGAAAAAGGCTTGCATGGTCGTAGTCTTGACGATCCAAATTCATAATTTTGAGATATAGAAAACTCGGTTAGTAAAATCTAACCGAGTTTTTGTTTTAAAAAAAGGAACCTAAAGAGGTTCCTTTAGTATTAAATTTTATACTCATCGAAAATCTCTTCAAACCACGTCAGCTTCACCTTGCCGTATATATGTTACTGACTTCGTCAGTTCTATCTACAACCTCAAAGCAGTACTTTGAGCAACCTGCGGCTATCTTCCTAGTTTGCTCTTTGATTTTCATTGAGTATTAGTTACTTGCACCAGAAGTAGCGTCTGCATCTCCATGGCCGCCATCAGCTGAGTCAGAAGCACCAGAAGTAGCATCTGCGTCACCGTGGCCTCCAGCAGGAGCAAACGGACCGCTTCCTCCTACCAAACGTTGACCAGTTTCTTTCAAGTACCAGTCAAGCCATGGTTGGAAGTTAAAGACAATTTCATTGATACCAGCATATGAACCATCAGGATAGTACATTGCTTGGTAGTTGTGAGTATTGATAACACCAGCAGGTGAACCTGGGACAATTGTACGTACGTATTCTTGGTTACCGTTCCTAAGAGTTCCAATAACCCACTCAACATTTTTCATACGTGCTGGTGGTAGTGAACCGTGAACTGTTGACATACGGCTACCAGATTGAGATGGTACACGTTTAGCAAACATGGTATCTGGATCTTGGTGAGCGTTGTTGTAGTATAGGAATTGGTTGTTATCGTCAGCATATGTCAATTCAAATGGCATAGCTTTCAAGAACATATCAATTTGGTTAACTGTAAGGATACCATGGTCAAGTTTAACGTATGTATCCCCAGATACAGCACCTGTAATTTCTGCAACTTTTTCTACCCATTCTGGATCATCAGGGTCAACTTCTGTAATAGTTGTAGCGATTGGTTTTCCACAATCCAAGTCTTCTGGATCAATTGGTTTTGGTTTTTTCAATTTAGAAACGACTCCCACGTATTTGACAAAGTTATCTAAGCAAGTTTCAAGGAATTTAACAGTTCCTTCGTTGATAATATTTCCGTTAGCATCAAAAGCTTCTTTAGCTTTTCCAAGAAGGAATTCATTACCTGGTAATGTGTAGGCATTCACCCCTGGAGCATCAAGAATCTTACGAAGGTGAACTTGCGCACGAGAAGTTCCTTGGTCGTAGTAAGAAGCACCCACGATCATCACTGGTTTGTTTTCGAATGGATGTACTTCATATGAAAGCCATTCAAGAACTGACTTGAGTGAAGCAGAAATTGTATGGTTGTGCTCAGGAGTAGCAATAATCACACCATCAGCACGAGTAATTTTATTGTAAAGAAGGCGTAATTGGAAGCTTTCGTCCCATTTTTCGTCTTGGTTAAACATTGGAACTTCATCGATTTCAAGAACTTCTAATTCAAATTTCAGTTTGAAGTTACGACGGATGAATTCCAAGAGTTTGCGGTTATATGATTGGTCGTAGTTTGATCCAACAAGTCCAACAAATTTCATTCTTTCGATCTCCTATCTTACAAATTTTCCCAGTCAAATTCTTCTGCATCTTTACGAAGAAGTTCTTGTGCATTACGCAATTTTTCAGTCACTTTAACAAAGATACGGAAGTCATCAAAGATGGCATCTAATTTCTTGATGACATCAAGATCTACCAAGTCACCATTCTTATCGAATGCTTGAAGAGAATGAGAGAGCAAGAACTCATCTGGGAGAACATTTGCTTTAATTTCTGGTGCATTCAAGATTTGACGGAGTTGCAATTGAGCACGTGAAGAACCGAGTGTACCGTATGAAGCGCCTGTGATCATCACTGGTTTGTTAAGGAGTGGAAATACTCCATAAGAAATCCAAGCAAGAGCGCTCATAAGAACGGCAGGAATTGAGTGATCATATTCAGGAGTACCGATAATCACACCATCAGCTGCTTCGATTTTTGCAGCGATTTCCAAGGCTTCTGCAGGAATAAGTTTATCTGCAGGTTTGTTGAAGACTGGTAGGTCTTTAATTTCTACCAATTCGATTTCTGCTTTATCAGCAAAGTGTTTTTGCATATATTGAAGCAGTTGGCGGTTTGTGGAACGTTTAGAGTTAGTTCCTACAATAGCAATAAGTTTTAGCATGAGCTTTCCTTTCTCTTTTTGCATTATTTATTATTTATCTTTAGATACCGGATGAACAAGCGATATGTCCATCTTTATCAATAAGGATGGCTTCGATTCCATCGATATTTTCGATTTGCCACATGATAGAAGCGCTACGTTCACCAAACAATCGTGTGGTCCATATCTCACCATCAACTGAGCGGTCAGATATAATGGTTAAACTAGCCAAATCCGTTTCAATAGGATAGCCAGTTTCACTATCGAAAATGTGATGATAATCCTTTCCATCGATTTCAAGATGCCGTTCATAAATTCCAGATGTAACAACTGACTTTCCAGTAATTGACAAGGTCATCAGATGATTACCACGTGGATGATTAGGGTCTTGAATACCAATTTGCCAAGGTTGTCCATTTCTGGCTTGGTTATTACCAATGGTAAGGATATTTCCTCCAAGATTGATAAGAGCAGAAGTGACACCATTTTCTTTTAAGAAAGTAGCAACCTTATCTGCACTGTACCCCTTTGCTAAACAACCTAAGTCAATTTTCATCCCTTTTTTTTCTAAAAAAACAGTAGAATCAATTGAATCAAGCTTGATAAAACTGGGATCTATCAATGGTAAAACGGAAGAAATTTCTTCAGGACTAGCAACTTTCGCATCGGAAAAACCAATACGCCAGGTTTGAACCAAGGGGCCGATACTAATATTGAGATGACTTCCAGGTGCTAGACTATGGTCTAAACCTAAGGAAATCAGTTCAAATAAATCAGGATGAACCTTGACTGGAGCAATTCCAGCTCGATGGTTGATTTCCATCAATTCCGATTCAGAACTGTTGGCATTGAAGCGAAATTCAAGCTCCCTAAGCAAATCAAAAGCTTGCCTGAGCAGACTATCAGCCTGATCATGTACTAAGGAAATGGTAATCGTAGTTCCCATTAGTCGTTGAGAAGATGAACTAAGAGGCAAAAAACCAACTCCTTTCAAGTCAATTGGAAATAGTTGTAAATCCTATCATGAAAGTGATGTAAAGATTTATATTTTATTCCCATGTAAATAGAATATCATAAAGTCAGCGTTTTCACAAATCATTTTTTACAAAAAGTCAAGAAATATGCTCAAAAAAACTAAATTCCCTTAAAATAAAATTTGAAAACGCTGAAAATAAGTTGATATATGTTTTCAATCTTTTCGAAAATAAGGGAAAACAAGTAAAAAGCTTGTAAACGCTCACAGAAAATGATATACTGGAAAGGTAAAAAAAATTAAAGGTAGGAATTATCTTATGAGTAAAATCGTAGTCGTGGGTGCTAACCACGCTGGAACAGCTTGTATCAACACTATGTTGGACAATTTTGGAAATGAAAATGAAATCGTTGTTTTTGACCAAAACTCAAACATTTCATTCCTAGGATGTGGAATGGCTCTTTGGATTGGTGAGCAAATTGATGGTCCAGAAGGTCTCTTCTACTCAGATAAAGAAAAATTGGAAGCAAAAGGTGCTAAAGTTTACATGAACTCACCAGTTCTTTCAATTGACTATGATAATAAAGTTGTAACTGCTGAAGTTGATGGAAAAGAACACAAAGAATCATACGAAAAATTGATCTTTGCGACTGGTTCAACTCCAATCTTGCCACCAATCGAAGGTGTTGAAATTGTGAAGGGTAACCGCGAATTCAAAGCAACTCTTGAAAATGTACAATTCGTTAAATTGTACCAAAACGCAGAAGAAGTTATCAACAAACTTGCTGACAAGAGCAAACATCTTGAGCGTATCGCTGTTGTCGGTGGTGGATACATCGGTGTTGAGCTTGCTGAAGCATTCGAACGTCTTGGAAAAGAAGTTGTCCTTGTTGACATCGTAGATACAGTCTTGAACGGATACTACGATAAAGACTTCACGCAATTGATGGCTAAAAACTTGGAAGACCACAACATCCGTTTGGCACTTGGACAAACTGTTAAAGCTATCGAAGGCGACGGTAAAGTTGAACGCTTGATCACTGACAAAGAAACATTCGATGTTGACATGGTTGTTCTTGCAGTTGGTTTCCGTCCTAACACAGCTCTTGCTGATGGCAAGATTGAACTTTTCCGCAACGGTGCCTTCCTTGTTAACAAGAAACAAGAAACTTCACTTCCAGGGGTATTCGCTGTTGGTGACTGTGCGACTGTTTATGACAACGCTCGTAAAGACACTAGCTACATCGCTCTTGCATCAAATGCTGTACGTACTGGTATCGTAGGTGCTTACAATGCTTGTGGACATGAACTTGAAGGAATTGGTGTTCAAGGATCAAACGGTATCTCTATCTACGGTCTTCACATGGTTTCAACTGGCTTGACTCTTGAAAAAGCTAAAGCTGCAGGATACAATGCTGTCGAAACAGGCTTCAACGATCTTCAAAAACCAGAATTTATGAAACATGATAACTATGAAGTAGCAATCAAGATTGTCTTTGATAAAGACAGCCGTGAAATCCTTGGTGCTCAAATGGTATCTCGTGATTCAGCAATCAGCATGGGAATTCACATGTTCTCATTGGCTATCCAAGAACATGTTACAATTGAAAAATTGGCCTTGACAGACCTATTCTTCTTGCCACACTTCAACAAACCATATAACTACATCACAATGGCTGCACTTACAGCTGAAAAATAATGATTTGTAAAACGGAAGATTTGCTTCTTCCGTTTTTATCATCAAAAAAAATAGTAACTTCAAATTCGAAGTTACTATTTTTGTTGTCTATGTATTAGGAAGTTTCTTCTTTTACAAAGGTGAAGCCTTCTCCAAGAATTTCGTGAGCTTCAGTGATGGTGATAAAGGCTTTAGGATCAATCGTATGAATCAATTCTTTCATCTTAATCATTTCATTTCTTGCTACGATACAGTAGATAATTTTTAAATCTTTTTGACTGTAGTAACCTTGTCCAGATATGAAGGTGACACCTCGACTTAACTCTTCATTGATTTTATCTGCCACTTCCATAGGCTTTTGAGTGATAATCATAAAACCTTTTCCAGCATATCCGCCTTCACCAATCAAGTCAATAACTCTTGAAACGATGAAGTCAAATAGAAGTGTATAAGTAACGAGACGAAGGTCTTGGAAGATAATTAAAATGAGCATTAAGATGAGGAAGTCTAGTGCAAAGAGTAATTTCCCTACGGAGATATTGGTGTACTTGTTCAGGATTCGAGCAACGATATCTGTCCCTCCAGTGGTACCACCAGCATTGAAGATAATACCTAGACCAAGTCCTAAAAGAACACCCGCAACTAAAGCAACGATGACCAGATCTCCCTCAAGATTAAAGCTGAGAGGAATCTTTTCAAAGATTGCTAACCAAATGGATAAGGAAATGGTTCCGAGTAGGCTGCTGTACAGGGTCTTCGCACCAAATATTTTCCAGGCTAGAATGAATAATGGGATATTGATGATGAGGTTCATCACGGAGATAGGGATGTTAAAGAGATAATAGGTAATCAAGGTGATTCCTGTTGCTCCACCCTCGAATAAGTGGTGGGGCACAACAAAATACGTGAGTCCGAAGGCATAAATGGCAGCTCCGAATATAATAGTTAAAATAGATTTGATATGCCGTAGCATTGAACACACCTCCCATTTTTATTTGAGTCTATAGCAGTAACAGCCCACCAGTATACAAGACTTTATTTGATTTTCATGGACTGAATCTTTTCAGGGTCTGGTGTGACACGGAGGGTCTTTTGCCCAGTATAGGTGACAAAACCAGGTTTTCCACCAGTTGGTTTGTTGAGTTTTTTAACTTCAATCATATCTACCTGAACGAGATTTGAGAGACGCCCCTTAGAGAAGTAGGCTGCAAGTTCTGCAGCGTCTGTTTTAACCTCATCAGTCGGATTGAGATTGGCAGTGATAACAACGTGACTTCCAGGGATGTCCTTAGCATGGAACCAGAGTTCTTCTTTACGAGCCATTTTAAAGGTTAACTCGTCGTTTTGAAGGTTGTTACGACCAACTAGGATAATGGTTTTTCCGTCGCTTGCAAGATATTTTTCAGGTTTCTGTCGTTTCTGGATTTTTTCCCTTTGTCTTCTGCGGATAAATCCTGTTTGAATCAATTCCTCACGAATTTCAGCAATTTCATCTAGTCCAGCCTGGTTGAGAACTGTCTCTACACTTTCTAGGTAACGAATAGTAGCCTTGGTTTCTTCGATTAGTTCAGTCAGGTATTTAACAGCTTCTTTTAATTTCTGATAACGCTTGAAGTAACGTTGAGCATTTTGGTTTGGTGTTAAAGCTTTATCAAGTGCAATCGTGATAGGTTGATTGGTGTAGTAGTTTTCCAAAATGACCTGATCTTGGTCATTGGGAACTTGATGAAGAAAAGTCGTTAGCAATTCACCTTTTTGACGAAATTCCTCTGCATTTTCAGTAGCAAGGAGTTCTTTTTCTTGTTTTTTAAGTTTTTGACGATTTTTTTGTAGCTCATTTTCAACTCGGCGAATGAGTTCGCTAGCCTGTTGCTTAACTCGATCACGCTCTGCCTTATCCTTGTAATAGACATCAAGTAATTGAGAAAGGCTATCAAAATTCTCCGTTGTTTTGCTAGAAAAAGGCACACAAGAGAAAGACTTGTCTGTTAAGCAAGGTTTGGTTTCTTGCTTAAAAAAGCTTCGGAAATTGGATAGTTTATCATTCGTTAATAATTTTTCCAATTCGTTTGCCGTATCTCGCCCTATACCTTGAAAGAGACTCTGGAGATTTTTGGCAGTTAGTTCTTGAGTTTGTAGAATCTCAAACAATTTTTCATCCTTGATGGTAAAAGGATTGAGAGCCTCTGTGCCTGGAGGAGCAATATAAGTAGCACCAGGTAATAAGGTACGGTAGCTATTTTGAGAGAAACCAATATGCTTGATAACTTCAAGGATTTTGTGACTAGACTTATCCACAAGTAGAATATTACTGTGTTTGCCCATAATCTCGATGATGAGTGTGGCCTGGATATGGTCCCCAATCTCGTTTTTATTGGAAACCGTTATTTCCACGATACGATCATTTTCGATCTGCTCGATTGACTCAATAACTGCTCCTTGAAGGTATTTTCTCAATACCATAATAAAAGTAGATGGCTGAGCAGGATTTTCAAAGGTTGACTCTGTTAACTGGATGCGTCCAAAAACAGGATGGGCAGACAGGAGCAAACGATGACTTTTGCGATTGCTACGGATTTGCAAGACCAGTTCTTGTTCAAAGGGTTGATTAATTTTTTGAATGCGACCATTTAGTAACTCAGTTCGCAATTCCTCAACCATGTGGTGTAAATAAAATCCATCAAATGACATGGTTCTCTCCTCGTGAATGTATTCCATAGTATTATATCAAAAAGGTAGAATAAAATCATAGAAATGTGATATAATAAAGCCAAGTAAAGAGAATCGAGAAATACATGTATATTGAAATGGTAGATGAAACGGGTCAAGTTTCAAAAGAAATGTTGCAACAAACCCAAGAAATTTTGGAATTTGCAGCCCAAAAATTACAAAAAGAAGACAAGGAGATGGCAGTCACTTTTGTGACCAATGAGCGTAGTCATGAACTCAATCTGGAGTACCGTGACACAGACCGTCCGACAGATGTCATCAGCCTTGAGTATAAACCAGAGTTGGAAATTGCCTTTGACGAAGAGGATTTGCTTGAAAATCCAGAATTGGCAGAGATGATGTCTGAGTTTGATGCCTATATTGGGGAACTGTTCATCTCTATTGATAAGGCACATGAGCAGGCTGAGGAGTACGGTCATAGTTTTGAGCGTGAGATGGGCTTCTTGGCAGTGCACGGCTTTTTACACATTAACGGCTATGATCACTACACTCCCGAAGAAGAAGCGGAGATGTTCGGTTTACAAGAAGAAATTTTGACAGCCTATGGACTCACAAGACAATAAACGAAAATGGAAAAATCGTGACCTAATCTCAAGTTTAGAATTTGCCATCACTGGGATTTTGACTGCAATTGAGGAAGAACGTAATATGAGAAAGCATGCAGCGACAGCTCTTGTAGTTGTTCTTGCAGGTTTTGTTTTTCAGGTGTCACGAATCGAATGGTTATTTCTACTTATGAGCATTTTCATGGTGGTAGCTTTTGAGATTATTAATTCAGCTATTGAAAATGTAGTAGATTTGGCTAGTCACTATCACTTTTCTATGTTGGCAAAGAAAGCTAAGGACATGGCAGCAGGTGCCGTGCTTGTAGTCTCAATTTTTGCCGCTTTGACAGGTGCGCTTATCTTTCTCCCACGGATTTGGGACTTATTATTTTAAACAGTAAGAGGAAATTATGACATTTAAATCAGGCTTTGTAGCCATTCTAGGACGTCCCAATGTTGGGAAGTCAACTTTTTTGAATCACGTCATGGGGCAAAAGATTGCTATTATGAGTGATAAGGCGCAGACAACGCGCAATAAAATCATGGGTATTTACACCACTGATAAGGAACAAATCGTCTTTATCGATACCCCAGGAATTCACAAACCCAAAACAGCTCTTGGCGATTTCATGGTTGAGTCTGCCTACAGCACCCTTCGTGAAGTGGACACCGTAATTTTCATGGTGCCTGCAGATGAGGCGCGTGGTAAGGGCGATGACATGATTATCGAGCGTCTTAAGGCTGCTAAGGTTCCAGTGATTTTGGTGGTCAATAAGATTGATAAGGTTCATCCTGACCAGCTTTTAGCTCAAATTGACGATTTTCGCAATCAGATGGACTTTAAGGAAATTGTTCCTATTTCAGCCCTTCAGGGGAATAATGTTTCACGTTTAGTCGATATTCTAAGTGAAAATCTTGAGGAAGGTTTCCAATATTTCCCTGCGGATCAAATCACAGACCATCCAGAACGATTCTTGGTTTCTGAGATGATTCGTGAAAAGGTCTTACACTTAACTCGTGAAGAAATTCCACACTCAGTTGCAGTAGTGGTGGACTCAATGAAAAGAGACGAGGATACAGACAAGGTTCACATTAGAGCAAACATTATGGTCGAACGTGACAGCCAAAAAGGGATTGTCATCGGTAAAGGTGGTGCCATGCTCAAGAAAATTGGGACTATGGCCCGTCGTGATATCGAGCTCATGCTAGGAGACAAGGTCTTCCTAGAAACTTGGGTCAAGGTTAAGAAAAACTGGCGAGATAAGAAGCTAGATTTGGCTGACTTTGGCTATAACGAAAAAGAATATTAAGAAGAGGTGGGCAGTAGCCTGCTTCTTGTTTTTAGAGAAGGAGGAGTTATGCCTGAATTACCTGAAGTCGAAACGGTTCGACGAGGTCTTGAAAAACTGATTCTAGGGAAGAAGATTGCTAGTCTTGACATTCGTTATCCCAAGATGATTAAGACAGATTTGGACGAGTTTCAAAATGAAGTGCCTGGTCAAGAAATTCAATCGATGGGGCGCCGTGGCAAGTATTTACTTTTCTTCCTGACAGACAAGGTCTTGATTTCTCATCTAAGGATGGAAGGCAAGTATTTTTATTATCCAGGTCAAGTCCCTGAACGTAAGCATGCCCATGTTTTGATTCATTTTGAAGATGGAGGCACTCTAGTCTACGAGGATGTCCGCAAGTTTGGCACCATGGAATTGCTTGTTCCTGAACTCTTAGATGCTTACTTTATATCTAAAAAGCTTGGACCAGAACCTACTGAACAGGATTTTGACTTAGAGATTTTTATAGGTGCCTTGAAGAAATCTAAAAAAACGATCAAATCGCATCTTCTCGATCAGACTTTGGTTGCTGGATTGGGAAATATCTACGTGGATGAAGTTCTCTGGAGAGCGAAAGTTCATCCAGCTAGTTCTTCTCAGAGTTTGACAAGAGCTGAAGCGATAGCTATTCATGAACAGACCATTGCAGTCTTGGGGCAGGCTGTTGAAAAAGGTGGTTCAACCATTCGCACCTATACCAATGCATTTGGCGAAGATGGGACCATGCAAAACTTTCATCAAGTTTATGACAAGGCAGGACAAGCCTGTTCACGTTGTGGATCCATCATCGAAAAAATTCAACTCGGTTGTCGTGGGACCCATTTTTGTCCAAAATGTCAAAGGAGAAAGTGATGAGAAAAATTATCGGAATCACTGGTGGTATTGCATCTGGGAAGTCCACTGTCACAAATTTTCTAAGACAAAAAGGGTTTGAAGTGGTAGATGCGGATGCTCTTGTTCACCAACTTCAAAAACCTGGTGGTCGCCTTTATCAGATTTTAGTAGAGCATTTCGGTGAAAAAGTCCTTCTAGAAGATGGGGAATTGAATCGACCATTACTTGCCAGTCTGATCTTTTCTAACTCTGAGGAGAGAGAATGGTCTAAAGAAACTCAAGGACAAATCATCCGTGAAGAATTGGGCTCTTTGAGAGACAAGTTATCTAAGACTGAGGACCTATTTTTCATGGATATTCCATTGCTTTTTGAACAGGACTATGTTTCATGGTTCGATGAAACTTGGCTAGTTTATGTAAGCCGAGATACCCAGCTGGATCGCTTAATGAACCGTGATCAGTTATCCAAAGAGTCAGCTAAAACTCGTTTAGCTTCACAGTGGCCTTTAGAAGAAAAGAAGAAATTTGCTACTTATATATTAGACAATAATGGCAGTCGAGAGCAGCTTTTGAGTCAAGTAGTGACCTTACTTGAAGGAGGCGATGCCCATGCAAGAGATTAGTTGGAAGGATAATCTTCGTATTGCTTGGTTTGGTTGTTTTTTAACAGGAGCCAGCATTTCTCTCGTTGTTCCTTTCATGCCTATTTTTGTCGAACAGTTAGAAATTGAAGGAGATCAAGTTGCCTTTTATTCAGGTTTAGCTATATCAGTCTCAGCCATTTCTGCAGCCTTTGTATCACCAATTTGGGGTATCTTAGCAGACAAGTATGGTCGAAAACCCATGATGATTCGTGCAGGGCTAGCCATGACTATTACTATGGGAGGTCTGGCCTTTGTTCCAAATGTTTTCTGGCTCTTGTTCTTAAGGTTTCTTAATGGAGTTTTTACAGGATTTGTACCCAATGCGACAGCTTTAATTGCTAGTCAAGTCCCCAAAGATAGGTCAGGATACGCTCTAGGGACTTTATCAACTGGTGTTGTCGCTGGAACTTTGACTGGTCCCTTTGTCGGTGGTTTCATTGCCGAAATTTTTGGAATTCGCAATGTTTTCTTGATGGTTGGTGGTTTTTTATTTCTGGCTGCTATCTTAACTATTTTTTTTATCAAGGAAGACTTTCAACCAGTGCCGAAAGAAAAAGCACTCCCTACCAAAGAGCTCTTTACTTCTGTTAAATATCCTTTTCTCTTGATAAATCTATTTCTAACTAGCTTTGTGATTCAATTTGCTGCCCAATCTATCGGTCCTATCCTTGCCCTGTATGTACGAGATCTGGGACAGAAAGAAAATCTTCTCTTTGTCTCTGGCTTGATTGTATCTAGCATGGGCTTTTCAAGTATGATGAGTGCAGGAGTCATGGGGAAATTAGGTGATAAAGTGGGCAATCATCGACTACTTGTCGTAGCTCAGGTATATTCAGTTTTCATATATCTATTATGTGCAAATGCGACTAGCCCATTCCAATTAGGCTTCTATCGTTTTCTATTTGGTTTGGGGACAGGAGCTCTGATACCTGGTGTCAATGCTCTCCTAAGCAAAATGACCCCTAAAGTTGGCATTTCAAGGGTATTTGCCTTTAATCAAGTCTTCTTTTATCTAGGAGGAGTGATAGGTCCCTTAGCAGGATCAGCAGTAGCGGGACAATTTGGCTATCACTCAGTATTTTATGCAACAGCTCTTTGTGTAGCTCTCAGTTGTTTATTTAACCTTATCCAATTTAGAACATTATTAAAAGTGAAGGAAATCTAGTGCGAGTAAAAATCAATCTCAAATGCTCCTCTTGTGGCAGCATCAATTATCTAACCAGTAAGAACTCCAAAACCCATCCAGACAAGATTGAGGTCTTAAAGTATTGCCCTAAAGAAAGAAAAGTGACTCTACATCTTGAATCTAAGTAGAAATTATGGTAGAATAATAGGGATTTTAAGGAGTTTGATATGTATAACCTATTATTAACCATTTTATTAGTATTATCTGTTGTGATTGTGATTGCAATTTTCATGCAACCAACTAAAAACCAATCTAGCAATGTATTTGATGCCAGTGCAGGTGATTTGTTTGAACGTAGCAAAGCGCGTGGTTTTGAAGCTGTAATGCAACGTTTGACAGGAATTTTAGTCTTTTTCTGGCTAGCCATTGCCTTAGCATTGACGGTATTATCAAGTAGATAAGAAAATAATGGGCGGGACTAGGTCTTTGCCCATTTTTATTTTTAAAAGTGGTCACACCTAAGTTATAGTTCAAAATGAAAATAAAAAAATCTAGAAAGTAAACATGAAAGATAAAATAAAAGAATATTTACAAGAGAAGGGGAGTGTCACAGTTAATGACTTGGCCAGTGCTCTCGGGAAGGATGGTTCAAAGGACTTCCGTGAGTTAATCAAAACTCTTTCCTTGATGGAACGTAAGCACCAGATTCGCTTTGAAGAAGATGGTAGTCTGACTTTAGAAGTTAAGAAAAAACATGAAATTACCCTCAAGGGAATTTTTCATGCCCATAAAAATGGCTTTGGTTTTGTTAGCCTAGAAGGGGAAGAGGACGACCTTTTTGTAGGAAAAAACGATGTCAATTATGCTATTGATGGTGATACCGTTGAGGTCGTGATCAAGAAAGTCGCTGACCGCAACAAGGGAACAGCTGCCGAAGCCAAAATTATTGATATCTTAGAACACAGTTTGACAACTGTTGTCGGCCAAATCGTTCTAGATCAGGAAAAGCCCAAGTATGCTGGCTACATCCGTTCGAAAAATCAGAAAATCAGTCAACTGATTTATGTGAAGAAACCAGCTCTTAAACTGGAGGGAACAGAAGTTCTCAAGGTATTTATCGATAAATACCCAAGCAAGAAACATGATTTCTTTGTCGCCAGTGTCCTCGATGTGGTGGGGCATTCAACGGATGTCGGAATTGATGTTCTTGAGGTCTTGGAATCAATGGACATTGTCTCAGAATTTCCAGAGGCTGTTATTAAAGAAGCAGAAAGTGTACCTGATGCTCCATCCCAAAAAGACATGGAAGGCCGTCTGGACCTGAGAGATGAAATTACATTTACCATAGATGGAGCAGATGCTAAGGACTTGGACGACGCAGTTCACATCAAGCACTTGAAGAATGGAAATTTTGAA
The DNA here is from genome assembly GCF_009496285.1 of Streptococcus mitis. Lineage (GTDB taxonomy): Bacteria > Bacillota > Bacilli > Lactobacillales > Streptococcaceae > Streptococcus > Streptococcus mitis_BP. The sequence goes on along the minus strand of NZ_WIJK01000003.1, from coordinate 34,729 downwards.
CTAGGAGTTCATATCGCGGATGTTTCATACTATGTAACAGAGGGTTCTGCCCTTGACAAGGAAGCCCTCAATCGAGCGACCTCTGTCTATGTGACAGACCGAGTAGTTCCAATGCTACCAGAACGCCTTTCAAATGGCATCTGTTCTCTTAATCCTCAAGTGGACCGCTTGACTCAATCTGCTATTATGGAGATTGACAAAAATGGTCGGGTTCGTAATTACACCATTACGCAGACAGTTATCAAGACAAGTTTCCGTATGACTTATAGTGATGTGAATGATATCCTAGAAGGTGATGAAGAGAAGAGACAAGAGTATAAGAAAATTGTTCCTAGCATCGAACTCATGGCCAAGCTCCATGAAATTCTTGAAGGTATGCGGATTAAGCGTGGAGCTCTTAATTTTGATACCAATGAAGCTAAAATCTTGGTTGACAAGCAAGGGAAACCAGTAGATATTGTTCTTCGTCATCGCGGTACTGCAGAACGTATGATTGAGTCCTTTATGCTGATTGCCAATGAAACAGTTGCTGAGCATTTTAGCAAGCTAGACCTTCCTTTCATCTATCGAATCCATGAGGAGCCAAAAGCAGAAAAAGTTCAGAAGTTTATTGATTACGCTTCTAGTTTTGGCTTGCGAATCTACGGAACTGCCAGTGAAATTAGTCAAGAAGCCCTCCAAGACATCATGCGTGCCGTTGAGGGTGAACCTTACGCAGATGTGTTATCCATGATGCTTCTGCGTTCTATGCAACAGGCTCGTTATTCTGAGCATAATCACGGTCATTATGGACTAGCTGCGGACTATTACACTCACTTTACCAGTCCGATTCGCCGTTATCCGGACCTCCTTGTTCATCGTATGATTCGTGACTATGGACGTTCTAAGGAAGTAGCGGAGCATTTTGAACAAGTAATTCCTGAGATTGCGACCCAGTCTTCAAATCGTGAGCGCAGAGCTATTGAGGCAGAGCGTGAAGTTGAAGCCATGAAAAAAGCTGAATACATGGAAGAGTTTGTGGGTGAAGAGTATGATGCAGTCGTTTCAAGTATCGTCAAGTTTGGTCTTTTTGTTGAATTGCCAAATACAGTCGAAGGCTTGATTCACATTACTAATTTACCTGAGTTCTATCATTTTAACGAACGTGATTTGACTCTTCGTGGGGAGAAATCAGGGACAACCTTCCGTGTGGGACAACAGATACGCATTCGTGTCGAAAGAGCCGATAAGATGACAGGGGAGATTGATTTCTCCTTTATTCCAAGCGAATTTGATGTGATTGAGAAAGGTTTGAAAGACTCTGGCCGCAAGGATAGAGGTAGTCGTTCGGATAAGAAAGAAGACAAGAGAAAAGCTGGTCGCTCAAGTGATAAGCGCAAGCATTCATCAAAAGACAAGAAGAAAAAGAGCAAGAAACCTTTTTATAAGGAAGTAGCAAAGAAAGGAGCTAAGCATGGCAAAGGGCGAGGGAAAGGTCGTCGCACAAAATAAGAAAGCAAGCCACGATTATACAATTGTTGATACCATTGAAGCAGGAATGGTCCTCACTGGTACAGAAATCAAAAGTGTTCGAGCAGCCCGCATCAATCTGAAAGATGGGTTTGCTCAGGTTAAGAATGGGGAAGTTTGGCTGAGCAATGTCCATATCGCTCCTTATGAGGAGGGCAACATCTGGAACCAGGAGCCAGAACGTCGTCGTAAACTTCTCCTTCATAAAAAACAAATCCAGAAATTGGAGCAAGAAACCAAAGGGACAGGGATGACTCTGGTTCCACTTAAAGTCTACATCAAAGACGGCTATGCCAAGCTTCTTTTAGGACTTGCTAAAGGAAAACATGACTACGATAAACGTGAGTCGATTAAACGTCGTGAGCAAGACCGAGACATTGCGCGTGTTATGAAAGCAGTTAACCATCGATAGAAAGAGTGAAGTAAATGGAAAAACTAGTTGCCTATAAACGAATGCCAGTATGGAATAAAGACACCATGCCTGAAGCTGTTCAAAGAAAACACAATACCAAGGTCGGAACCTGGGGGAAGATTACCGTATTAAAAGGGGCTCTTAAGTTTATTGAATTGACTGAGGAGGGGGAAGTTATAGCTGAGCACCTCTTTGAAGCAGGTGCTGATAATCCGATGGCGCAACCTCAAGCTTGGCACAGAGTGGAAGCTGCCACAGATGATGTGGAATGGTACTTGGAATTTTATTGTAAAACAGAGGATTATTTCCCTAAGAAATACAATAGCAATCCAGTTCATTCGGAGGTTTTAGAAGCTATACAGACCGTGAAACCATGTAAAGCACTAGACCTGGGCTGTGGTCAAGGAAGAAACGCCCTCTTTCTCGCTCAACATGGATTCGATGTCACAGCTGTAGATCAAAATGAGTTATCCCTTGAAATCTTGCAAAGTATCGTAGAGCAAGAAGATTTAGAGATGCCTGTAGGTCTCTACGATATTAATTCAGCTAGTATTGGTCAAACTTATGATTTTATCGTATCAACGGTTGTTCTTATGTTTTTACAAGCAGATCGTATTCCAGCTATCATTCAAAACATGCAGGAACAAACCTCAATTGGAGGTTACAATTTGATAGTGTGTGCTATGGATACAGAAGATTATCCATGTTCAGTGAACTTCCCATTCACCTTTAAAGAAGGGGAATTGGCAAATTACTACCAGGACTGGGAGTTAGTGAAGTACAATGAAAATCCTGGTCATTTGCACCGTCGTGACGAAAATGGCAATCGTATCCAACTACGATTTGCGACCATGTTGGCTAAAAAGGTAAAATAAGCTAATAAAACGAATAGAGGATAGAAAAATCTTCTATTCGTTTTTCTATATAAAGATTTGAGAATGAATTATTGTAATTATGCTATACTAGAAGTGTAGAAAATGATTAAGACAATCTCTTAACCCATATTTCTATGAAGTTTATTCTAAGTAATTTTAAATTTTCTATACAACTAGCAAATTTTTAATAGGGAGGTAGCGATATGCCTAGTCTTTTAGTCGAACTTTTTGATCATCACACTATCGAGAAAAATGTTTATCAGACTTTTATTTGTGATTGTGATGAGGTTTTATTTCTCTCCTTGAAAAAAATTACAGAAGATGAAAGATTGGCCTTGAAACATTTTTTGCTGGATCAAGTTTCCCATGTAAAACAAGTGCATTTTCGGCAAATAAGTCTAGATAAGATTACGGATGATTTGAATCTTTTCTTGACTAACTATGATTCAGTGACCATCGATGTTTTTGGCGGAGATAATCTATTAGCAATGGTTCTTTATCAGTATGCTTTGGAGAGAAATATACCACTTCTTGCAATGGATGTTGACCATGGTCTACAGTATGACTGGAAGCTTGGGAAATTGGAGAAAAAGAACCTGGTGGTCCCAACTCTAACCATCCAGCAGTTGATTGCCCTACGTGGTGGTAAACTACTAAAGTCCAAGCAACCTTTCCATACGCCTAAACAGATTGCTGCTATCAAAAAACTGGCAAATTTTGCCCTTACAAATCCTGAAGAGTGGTTAAAAGTAACACAATTTTTTGCGCTGGCAAAGACGAGTAATATTCATTCTGAAACAGGAAAAGTGCTAGAGAATAATGGGAAACGTTATTATTACCCTAAATCTATCATTTCCTTATTAACAGATGCTGGCTTGCTCCATATTGAAGAGGAAACTTCTAAACACGTTAGTTATACTTTTTCTACCCCCGAGGCCCAACTGCTTTGTCGGAGCAAAGGCCATATTTTAGAACTCTATCTTTACCTTCTAGCGCTAGAGTCAGAGTATTTTGATGAATGTATGATTGGGGCTGAAATTGATTGGAATGGTATTTTCCCTGAGGCTGATAATGTACAAAATGAGATTGATGTTGTCCTTCGTAAAGGTAGGTCCATTGTTTTTATTTCCTGTAAAATGACAGACTTATCAGTAGAGGCTATAAATGAATTAAAACTTTATGCCACCCATTTTGCCGGGGAAAGTTGTCTAAAACTAATTGTTTGTTCTGGGAAAATAAATCCAGTATACATCAATCGTTGCCATGAATACGGAGTCTTGGTCATAAAAAATGATCAGATTTCTAACATCATTCCGATGTTGGAAAAGAAACTCAAAAGAAAAAGCAGATAAAAACTCTCTCTTAAGTCGTTAAATAATCTATGAAAAGGCTGTTTTTCTCAGCCTTTTTCTTATCCTTTTCGAATAAAGTAGAAAAGGAGGTTTTATGTTTTTAGCTAGAGATGAAAATGGGCACCTAGTCAATGCCTTAGAGGATGAACTAGTCAAACAAGCTTATTATTGTCCGGCTTGTGGAACGAGTGTCCGCTTGAGGAAAGGAAAAAACGTGCGTGCACATTTTGCCCATGAAAGTCTTAAAAAATGTGATTTTTTCCATGAAAATGAAGGACCAGAGCATCTGGAAAACAAGAAACGTTTATTTTATTGGGTTAAGAAGAATGATGAAGTTGAGATGGAATATCCCATACCTGAACTGAAGCAAATCGCAGATATCTTTATCAATAAGAAAATAGTTTTAGAAATTCAGTGTAGTCCCATTTCTTGTGAACTTTTACGGGAGAGAAGCAATGGTTATCGAAGTTTGAGTCTTCAAGTTCTTTGGCTACTAGGAGAAAAGCTCTGGCTAAGAGAGCGTCTAACTAAACTTCAGAGAGATTTTCTTTACTTTAGTAATAACATGGGCTTTCATCTATGGGAATTAGATCAGCAAAGGGACATACTACGCTTGAAATACATGATCCATCAAGATTTGAAGGGGAATCTTTATTATCAAATAAGGGAGTTTCCTTATGGGCAAGGCAATCTCATAGAGATTTTACGGCTTCCCTATCAGAAGCAAAGAATAGCAAGTATGGATGTATCACAAGATGAAACAATTTGCGACTATATTCGCCAACAGCTCTATTATAAAAATCCTTACTGGATGAGGAAACAGGGGGAGGCTTATGCTCAGGGGAAGAATCTACTGAATTTGGATGTTCAAGATTGGTTTCCCCAAGTAAGGCCTATAGAAAAAGGTCAATTTTGCCAGATAACTATAGATTTGCAGGGCTATTACAAAAATTTTCAGGCCTATTATCAACAAAATCCCAAAACTGACACACAAAAGCTCTATCCCCCAGCTTTTTATCAGCAATATTTCTTAAAAAATGTGGTAAAATAGAAAGGATGGAGGAATCTTATGGTATTACAACGAAATGAAATAAATGAAAAAGACAAATGGGATCTATCAACGATCTTTGCTACTGATCAGGCTTGGGAAGAAGCCCTCAACCAACTGTCAGAGGAAGTGGAAACAGTTGACCAATATGTAGGTCATCTTTTAGACAGTGCTCAGAGCTTGCTTGAAATTACTGAACGTTCTCTAGAGTTAGAGCGCCAGTTGGAGAAGCTTTATGTCTATGCGCATATGAAAAATGACCAAGACACGCGCGAAGCTAAGTATCAAGAATACTATGCTAAGGCTATGACACTTTATAGCCAGCTGGATCAAGCTCTTTCTTTCTACGAGCCAGAGTTTATGAAGATTACTGAGGAACAAATGACTGCTTTCTTGGCTGCTGAACCTAAACTTGAGCTTTATAAACACTTTTTTGATCAGCTCTTACAAAAGAAAGATCATGTTCTTTCACAGCGTGAAGAAGAATTGCTTGCAGGAGCCAGTGAAATCTTTGGTTCGGCAAGTGAAACCTTTGCTATTCTAGACAATGCTGATCTTACTTTCCCTTACGTTTTGGATGACGAAGATAATGAAGTGCAGCTCTCTCACGGAACCTACGTACGTTTGATGGAATCAAAAAATCGAGAAGTACGTCGTTGTGCCTATGAAGCACTTTATGCGACTTACGAGCAGTTCCAGCACACCTATGCTAAGACTCTACAGACCAATGTCAAAGTCCAAAACTACCGTGCTAAAGTTCGCAATTATGAGAGTGCTCGTCAGGCTGCTCTTGCGGCTAACTTTGTACCAGAAAGTGTCTATGACAATCTAGTGTCAGCAGTTCGCAAACACTTGCCACTCTTGCATCGTTATCTTGCACTACGTTCAAAAATCTTGGGTATTCCAGACCTCAAGATGTATGATGTCTATACACCACTTTCTTCAGTAGACTACAGCTTTACTTACGAGGAAGCCTTAAAGAAGGCAGAAGAAGCTTTGGCAGTTCTTGGTGATGATTACTTGAGTCGAGTTAAACGTGCCTTTAGCGAACGTTGGATTGATGTCTATGAAAACCAAGGCAAGCGTTCAGGTGCATATTCAGGTGGATCATACGATACAAATGCCTTCATGCTTCTTAACTGGCAGGACAATCTAGATAATCTCTTTACTCTTGTCCATGAAACTGGACACAGTATGCACTCTAGCTATACTCGTGAAACCCAGCCATACGTTTATGGAGACTATTCGATTTTCTTAGCAGAAATTGCTTCAACTACTAATGAAAACATCCTGACAGAAAAATTATTGCAAGAAGTTCAAGATGATGCAACACGCTTTGCAATCTTAAACAACTTCCTAGATGGTTTCCGTGGTACAGTCTTCCGTCAAACTCAGTTTGCTGAATTTGAGCATGCCATCCACCAAGCCGACCAAAATGGTGAAGTCTTGACCAGTGAATTCTTAAATGAGCTTTATGCCGACTTGAATGAAGCATACTATGGTTTGAGTAAAGAAGACAATCCTGAAATTCAATATGAATGGGCCCGTATTCCACATTTCTACTACAACTACTATGTGTATCAATATTCAACAGGCTTTGCAGCAGCTTCAGCCTTGGCTGAAAAGATTGTTCATGGTAGCCAAGAAGATCGTGATCGCTATATCGATTACCTCAAAGCAGGGAAGTCAGACTATCCACTTAATGTCATGAGAAAAGCAGGCGTTGATATGGAGAAGGAAGACTACCTCAACGATGCCTTTGCTGTCTTTGAACGTCGTTTAGATGAGTTTGAAGCTCTTGTTGAAAAATTAGGATTGGCATAAGGCAGATGGTAAAGTCTTATAGCAAAAATGCCAATCACAATATGCGTCGTCCTGTTGTCAAGCATGAGATTGTTGAGTTTATGCGCCACAGACAAAAGCAGGTGACGGGTTCTCTAAAAGAGCTAGAAAACTTTGCTCGCAAGGAGAATATCCCTATCATTCCTCATGAAACCGTCGCTTATTTTCGTTTCCTTATGGAAACCATTCAACCAAAAAACATTTTAGAGATCGGTACGGCTATTGGATTTTCAGCACTTTTAATGGCAGAGCATTCACCCAAGTCAAAAATCACCACTATTGACCGAAATCCTGAGATGATTGGTTTTGCCAAAGAAAATTTTGCAAAATTTGATAGCCGCAAACAAATCACTCTCTTAGAAGGTGATGCGGTAGATGTCCTGTCAACGTTGACTGAGACCTATGATTTTGTATTTATGGATTCTGCCAAGTCCAAATACATCGTCTTTCTACCAGAAATCCTCAAACACCTCGAAGTAGGTGGAGTCATTGTCTTGGATGATATTTTCCAAGGAGGAGATATTGCGAGGGATATTATGGAAGTCCGACGTGGACAACGGACGATTTATCGTGGCTTGCAAAGATTATTTGATGCGACTTTGGACAATCCAGGATTAACCGCTACTTTGGTTCCTCTTGGAGATGGGATTCTCATGCTAAGAAAGAATCAAGCAGAAGTAGAACTGCCTGATATTGATTGATTTCAGATATTTTTAAGACAATTTGGTAAAATAGATAAGGTAAACCTTTATTTAGTATACAAAAGGAGTAAACATGAAGAAAAAACTAATGGCAGGAGCCATCACATTGTTGTCAGTAGCTACTTTGGCTGCTTGTTCAAACAGTTCTGAAGGAACTGACTTGATTAGCATGAAAGGCGATGTTATTACTGAGCATCAATTCTTTGAAGAAGTCAAAAATAATGCTACTGCTCAACAAGTCTTGCTGAATATGACCATTCAAAAAGTTTTTGAAAAACAATATGGTTCAGAAGTAAGTGATAAAGAAGTAGATGATGCAGTTGCAGAAGAACAAAAGAAATACGGTGATAGCTATCAAACGATTCTCGCCCGTTCAGGTATGACTGCAGAAAGCCGTAAAGCTCAAATTCGTACAAGTAAATTAGTTGAGTATGCTGTTAAGAAAGCTGCTGAAGCTGAATTAACAGATGAAAACTACAAAAAAGCTTTTGAAGAGTATACTCCAGAAGTAACGGCTCAAATTATTAAACTTGACAGTGAAGATAAGGCTAAGGAAGTTCTTGCCAAAGCAAAAGAGTCTGGAGCTGACTTTGCACAACTTGCAAAAGACAATTCTACAGACGAAAAGACAAAAGAAAATGGTGGAGAAATTACTTTTGACTCTGCATCAACAGAATTACCAGATGTAGTTAAGAAAGCAGCTTTTGCTCTTGATGTCAACGGAATTTCAGATGTTATCACTGCTCCAGGAACTCAAGCTTATACAAGTAGTTTCTACATTGTTAAGTTAACGAAGAAGTCAGAAAAATCTTCAAACTTGGATGATTATAAAGAAAAACTTAAAACAATCATTTTGACTCAAAAACAAAATGATGCAACCTTTGTTCAAGGTGTTATTAGTAAAGAATTACAAGATGCCAACATTAAAGTTAAAGACCAGGCCTTCCAAAATATCTTTACACAATACATCAAAGGCGAAACAACTTCTGACAGCAGCAGTAGCGCCTCAAACTAATAAAAAAACTATCTATCTTTCTTTTTTAGAAAGTAGATAGTTTTTTTCTATTGGACTTCTTTCAGAATTAGCAGTAGTGCATCTAGTACACGAGATCTTTGTTCTGTAGGAAGAAGTTTCAATTCGTCAATCAGACGGGATATTTTGGGGTCTTCTTCTTTCAGTTGGATATCAAAGAAAGTGTCTAAATCTACTTCTAATGCTTCCATGACTTTTTCTAGAGTTTGAATCTTTAAGTTTGTTGATAGATTTTCTAATTTGTAAACATAATTTGTTCCTAAGTCAGCCATTTCCTCTAATTGTTCTTGGGTATATCCTCTTTCTATTCTGAGTAAACGGATGCGTTTAGAAATGTAGTCTTGCAAATTACTTTTATTTTTGACCATGTAGTACCTCGCTACTTACATGATACAGTCAAACGACTGCATTTTTTAGACTTTAAATAGTTACATTTTAATAAAATGACTTTAAAAAGTTGTATATTGTGGTATAATGAAGGTATAAAAAAATAAAAAGGGGAAACCTATGAAAAAAGAATTGATTGCTTTGACTGCCATAGCAGCAACGTGCCTTGCAACAACTGTAAGTGCAAATGAGGTAGCTGAACCCAATGTAGATAATGCAGGTGGTGTTCGTACTGCTCAAACTGAGCCAGCGTTTAACATTACTGATGCTAAAACCGAACCAGCTTTGGTAGAGAAAGAAGCGCCTAAGAAAGTGGAAGTGAAAACTCCTACTAAGGAAGACGTTGCTGAACTTGGTGCTACTGCTAAACAAACCCAAGAAGATGCAGATAAGGCAAAAGAAGTCTTGGATCAAGCGAATGAAAATTCTGATAAGGCAGAAAAGAAAGTCGCTGACTTAAAACAAGCTAAAGACGATGCTCAAAAGACTGCTGACAAAGCAACACCTGAAGTTATCAAAGATGCTGAGAAGAAAGTGGAAACTGCTAAAGCAAAAGTTCCAACTGCTGAACAAGGGGTATCTTCTGCGCAAACTGAACAAGATGATGCAGACCGTAACGTTGCTATTCAAGGTAAAACAGTTGGTACTAAGCAAGCAGAAGTGACTCAAGCAGAAAATGGAGTTACTGATGCTAAAGCAGAAGTGAAAACTGCGGAGGATGCTTTGAATGGTGTTGGTCTTGCTGATGCTAAAGAAAAGCAAGACGCAGCGATTAAAGAAGAAGCTGCAAGCAAACAAGCACAAGAAGATGCACAAGCAGCTCTTGATGAAGCTAAGAAGTTGGATGGTGAGCTTGCTGACCAAATCACTAAAGCTGAAACAACTGTTAAAACTGCTACACAAGATGTAGAGCGTACTGAAAACGAAGCTAAAACTGCCAAAACAAACCGCGATAACGCTCTTGCAACTTATAACCAAGCGGTATCAACTCTTGATGCACTTCAAGATAGCTCTAAGAAACAAACCATTACTCTTTCACCAGCTTTCATTCAAGCAGTGAAAGAAAACATGGCTTATAACGACCAAGATACAAGTTCTTGGAGTTCGGAAGAACGTGATAAACGTACTATGGAGCTTTATGATAAAATCGTAAATGCACAAGTAGAAAACAAGAAACTCAACAAATATGTTCCAAGCAAAGCCGACCAAGCCGATAAAACTCGCTACGACATTAACAATCTCCCACAAGAGATTAAAGATGAGTTGAACTACTATGTAGTAGACCTTATCAACCAAATGCGTCGCCAACTTGGACTTTCAGATGTTGTTCTTTCAAAAACTTCTCTTGAATTTGCTGATAAGGTTGCTAAAGAGTATGTGAAAGCAAACTTCTCTAAAGCCATGAAAGATGACTACCGTGCTAAGGGTGGTGTCGGACACTACGCTGTCGGTATTAACAAGGTTGCCAAAGAATATGGCATGCCTACAACTGATGCAGAGGAAGAAAGCAAGGGTGAACAGTATTATGAAAATACTGTAACTACTTATGTTTACCATAACTTCGATGATGCTGATGGGGTTTACCGTAAGACTCTTGGTGAAATGAAAGAGAAGTTATACGAAGACCTTGTAATGCTCGTTTCAACTAAAGGTGATTATGGACATACACAGGGTATCCTACAATTTGACTATGCAAATGAAACTATCTACTTCGGTGGTGTAGCGCAAAGTAAGACTGATGATTTCTATACTACTCACTTCTTGACTGCTATTCGTAATGAAGAAGTAAAGGACTCTAAATGGGACAAAACTCCGATTGCAAACCCACTTAGCGATGAAGTGATTGAGCGTAAATTGAGCGTAGCTCGTCAAACGCTTGCTGATGCTATGACTGCTCGTGATAATACACAAGCTACGTTTGAAGCGAAAACAAAAGCAGAATCAGATGCTAAGATTGCTCTTACAAATGCTGAAGCTAATCTGACTGCCTTGAAGAAAGGTGAAAGTCCACTTGCGAATGCACAAAAGGCTTTTGATGCAGCAAAAGAACGTCATGATCAGGCAGTGGTAACTCTTTCTAATGCGAACGCTCTTGTTAACAATTTGACTGTTACACAGTCTGTAAAAGAAGAAGCTCTTACAAATGCGCAAGCAAAATTGAAAGACGCTGAGCAAGTTCTTAAAACTGCACAAGAAGCGCTTAAAGCAGAAGAAGATAAGATGAAAGAGCTTGAAGCAGTTGCTACAAGCAAAGCCCAAGTGGTATCTACTGCTAAGAAAGCACTTCAAGATGCTGAAAACGAAGTTAAACAAGCTGAAAAAGAGCTTGCAGACCTTAAAGGTGCGCATACTCGTTTGAACGAAGCGAAAGCAGAGCTTGAAAAAGCTGAAACTGAGCTTAAAGATGCTTACAAAGCACAAAACGAAGCTAAACTAGATTATGAAGTTAAGATCCTTGCAGCAGACCAAGCTCAAACTGCTTACGAAACTGCCAAAGCCAAATATGACGAAGCAGAAACAAAACGCTTGGTAGCCCTTGCAGATGCTAAACGTAAAGAGCTTGAAAAAGCAGGCTACCAACCAGTCCCAGTTTTGGATGAAAAGGGTAATATTGTTGATTATACGGTAGATAAAGTGACTGTAGGAACTAAAAATGATAAAACCTATCAAGCGCCTGCACAAGCTACAAATGCAAAAGCAGAACCTAAGAAACAGCTTCCAAATACAGGAACGAAAGAGTCAGGACTTTTAGCATTGCTTGGAGCAAGTGTTGGACTACTTGCTTTAGCTGGAAAACGAAAATATAGATAAAATAGAAAGGGCGTTACTGCCCTTTTTATGCTATATTTGAGTAAAATTCGAATGTTTATACTGTAAGAGTTTTTTTCTAGGCTAAAAAATGGTATAATAGCATGTAAAACTAGAAATAATAAGGGAAAATAAAAATATTTTTCCGAAAGATAGGTGACATATGAAAATAAGTAAAAGGCACCTGCTGAATTATTCCATTTTGATTCCTTATTTACTGTTATCCGTTTTAGGATTGATAGTAGTTTATTCGACAACTAGTGCGACCCTTATTCAGGAGGGGAAAAGTGCATTATATCTAGTGCGAAATCAGGGGATTTTCTGGATAGCCAGTTTATTCTTAATAGCCTTAATCTATAAATTAAAATTAGGATTTCTTCGTAATGAGCGGTTGCTCTTTATCGTTATGTTTGTCGAGTTGATACTCCTAGCTCTGGCACGGTTAATAGGTAGTCCCATCAATGGAGCATATGGCTGGATCAAGGTTGGTCCCATCACGATTCAACCAGCAGAGTATCTAAAGATTATTATCATTTGGTACTTGGCTCAGCGTTTTTCAAAACAACAAGATGAGATAGCAGTTTATGACTTCCAAGTTTTAACCCTCAATCAGTGGTTGCCAAGAGCCTTTAATGATTGGCGTTTTGTCCTCTTGGTCATGATTGGTAGTTTGGCAATCTTCCCTGACCTTGGAAATGCAACCATTTTGATTTTAGTATCCTTACTCATGTATACCATTAGTGGGATTGCCTATCGCTGGTTCTCAACTATTCTGGGCTTACTAGCTGGTGTCTCTATGATTTCCTTAACAGCCATTCGCTTTATCGGTGTTGAAAAATTCTCAAAGATTCCTGTCTTTGGTTATGTTGCCAAGCGTTTCAGTGCTTTTTTCAACCCCTTTAATGACCTAGCAGGATCTGGACATCAGTTAGCTAATTCTTATTATGCAATGGTTAATGGTGGCTGGTTTGGTCTTGGTTTAGGAAATTCCATTGAAAAACGAGGTTATCTACCAGAAGCCCATACAGACTTTGTCTTTTCGATTGTGATAGAGGAGTTTGGATTTGTAGGAGCTAGTCTTATTTTGGCTCTTCTATTCTTCTTGATTCTTCGTATTATTTTGGTAGGTATTCGAGCGAGAGATCCTTTCAACTCAATGGTGGCAATCGGTATTGGTGGAATGATTCTGATACAGGTATTCGTTAACATTGGCGGTATATCAGGCTTGATCCCTTCAACAGGGGTAACCTTCCCCTTCCTATCGCAAGGAGGAAATAGTCTCTTGGTGCTATCAGTAGCCATCGCTTTTGTGTTGAATATTGATGCCAGTGAAAAACGTGCCAAACTCTATCGCGAATTAGAAGCGCAACTCTAAGACATAATATAACAAGGAGAAAAAAATGTCTCTTCAAAAGTTAGAAAATTATAGTAACAAAACGGTCGTACAAGAAGAAGTGCAAATCTTGACAGATATGCTGGAAGATATCACAAAAAATATGCTTCCTGCTGAAACCTTTGATAAGATTATGCACTTGAAGGAACTTTCTTCAAAACTTGACTATCAAGGGCTAGATAAAGTAGTAACAGGGCTTTCAAATGATGAGATGGTCTACATTTCTAGATACTTCTCTATTTTGCCTCTTTTAATTAACATCTCAGAAGATGTTGACTTGGCTTATGAGATTAACCATCTAAATAATGTCGATCAAGACTATCTGGGTAAATTGTCAACAACTATTAAAATGGTGGCTGAAAAAGAAAACGCTGCTGAGATTCTTGAACACTTGAACGTGGTGCCAGTTTTGACAGCCCATCCAACTCAGGTTCAACGTAAGAGTATGTTGGATTTGACCACTCATATCCATACCCTTTTACGTAAATATCGTGACGTGAGAATGGGACTCATCAACAAAGAAAAATGGCATAATGATCTTCGTCGCTATATTGAGATTATCATGCAGACAGATATGATTCGTGAGAAGAAACTAAAAGTAACCAATGAAATCACTAACGTGATGGAGTACTACAATAGTTCCTTCCTACAGGCTGTCCCTAACTTGATGTTAGAGTACAAGCGTCTAGCAAAAGAACAAGGTATTGATCTTAAACAAGCCAAACCAATTACTATGGGAATGTGGATCGGTGGAGACCGTGATGGAAATCCATTTGTAACAGCTGAAACACTTATGCGTTCTGCTACTATCCAAAGTGAAGTGATCTTGAACTATTACATCAGTAAAATTTCTAGTCTTTATCGTACCTTCTCTCTTTCAACGAATTTATCAAAAACTAGCAAAGCTGTTGAAGAAATGGCTGCTCAGTCTGGAGATACATCCGTCTTTCGTGAGAAAGAACCCTATCGTCGTGCCTTTCATTTGATTCAGTCCAAATTGATTCAAACTCTCTTGAATTTAAAAGAATGGTCTGTTGTTGGCTCGTCAGCTGATGAACGTCATCCTGTTGAACGTCTTCTTGGTACTCAAGGGCATCAACAAGGAGTGATTACAGATTATATTAGCAATCGACTTTCAGGAGCTATTCAAGAACTGGCTGAAGATCGTCCACCATTTTACGAAACAGTTGAAGAGTTCAAAAAAGATCTATATACTATTAAGGATTCATTACTTGAAAACAAGGCAGAGTCCTTGCTTACAGGTGAATTTGCAGAACTTTTAGAAGCTGTAGAAGTCTTTGGTTTCTTCTTGGCTTCCATCGACATGCGTCAAGATTCAAGCGTCCACGAAGCCTGTGTAGCAGAATTATTGGCATCTGCTGGAATCAATGACCACTATAGTGATTTATCAGAAGATGAAAAATGTGACTTGCTATTGCATGAATTATTAGAAGATCCTCGAATCTTGTCTGCAACTCATGCTGAGAAGTCTGAACTTCTCGAAAAAGAACTGGCTATTTTCCAAACAGCACGTGAATTAAAAGACCGTTTAGGAGAAGATGTCATTCGTCAAACGATTATCTCTCATGCAACCAGCGTGTCAGATATGCTTGAGTTGGCTATCATGCTTAAAGAAGTCGGTCTTGTGGATGCTGAAAAAGCGCGTGTTCAGATTGTTCCTCTCTTTGAAACAATTGAGGACTTGGACCATTCTGAAGAAACAATGAGAAAGTATTTCTCTCTACCACTTGCTAAGAAATGGATTGCTTCTAAAAACAATTACCAAGAAATCATGCTTGGCTACTCTGATAGTAACAAGGATGGCGGTTATCTATCATCTTGTTGGACACTCTATAAGGCACAACAACAATTGACTGCTATTGGTGACGAATTTGGAGTCAAAGTAACCTTCTTCCATGGTCGTGGTGGTACCGTTGGCCGTGGTGGTGGTCCTACTTATGATGCCATTGCTTCTCAACCGCTCAAGTCAATTAAGGATCGTATTCGATTGACAGAGCAAGGAGAAGTTATCGGCAACAAATACGGAAACAAGGATGCAGCCTACTATAACCTTGAAATGTTGGTTTCAGCAGCTATCAACCGTATGATCACTAAGAAGAAGAGTGATACCAATACATCAAATCGCTATGAAGCTATCATGGATCAAGTGGTGGAACGCAGTTATGATATCTACCGTGAGCTTGTATTTGGAAATGACCATTTCTATGATTATTTCTTTGAATCTAGTCCAATCAAGGCTATCTCAAGTTTCAATATTGGTTCTCGACCAGCAGCTCGTAAAACAATCACTGAAATCGGTGGTCTACGTGCTATTCCTTGGGTATTCTCATGGTCACAAAGTCGTGTTATGTTCCCAGGTTGGTATGGAGTTGGTTCAAGCTTCAAGGAATTTATTGACCAAGATCCAAAAAATATTGAATTCCTTCGTGATATGTATCAAAATTGGCCATTCTTCCAGTCACTCCTATCTAATGTTGATATGGTCTTGTCCAAATCAAATATGAACATCGCCTTTGAGTACGCTAAACTGTGTGAAAGTGAAGAAGTACAAGCAATCTACTATACTATCTTGGATGAATGGCAGTTGACTAAGGACGTTATCTTGGCTATTGAAGGCCATGAGGAGCTGTTGGCAGAAAATACTTATTTGAAAGACAGTCTCAACTACCGCATGCCTTATTTCAATATCCTTAACTATATTCAGTTGGAATTGATTAAGCGTCAACGTCGTGGTGAGCTATCTTCAGATGAAGAACGATTGATCCATACAACTATCAACGGAATTGCTACAGGATTACGTAATTCAGGTTGATATAAGCTCCATTTTCCAAAAACCGTAGGAATTTTCGTAATTTTTTAAAATATTTTATGAAAACCCTTGACAAGTTTTAGTAAAATGATATAATTTAAGCATTCAGAAAGTAATCATTGAAATTTTTTAGAGAGTCTGTGGTTGGTGGAAACAGATAGGTGAAAGTGATGAAAATTGGGCTGAATGTTATTAAGAATTTGAAATCATAAGAATTCGGTGAGCACACCTTACAGTGCAACTCGTTTTAGCGAGTAAGAGCGATAGGACTAGTTCCTATAATTGAGGTGGCACCGCGCATCGACGTCCTCACACAATTTTTTTGTGTGAGGACTTTTTCTATGGGGAGGAAAAAATTATGGAAATCAAACGATGGCGACGCTTGGTTAAGCGATTTAAAAGGTAAAATTAGAAGTAAGTATTGAAAAATAAGGAGAAATAAAATGAATAAACGATTAATGGGAATTATCGTAGCATTAGCACTCGTAGTTGGAGGAAGCTTGGTATATTCTAGCTTAACGAAACAAGAAACTAAAACTGAGACAGCTAATAAAACAGCTAAGGTTGGTGTTCTTCAGTTTGTAAGCCACCCATCACTCGACTTGATTTACCAAGGTATCCAAGATGGACTTGCTGAAGAAGGCTATAAAGGTGACCAAGTTAAAATCGACTTTATGAACTCAGAAGGTGACCAAAGTAAGGTTGCGACAATGAGTAAACAATTGGTGGCAAATGGAAATGATGTCGTTGTTGGTATTGCAACACCAGCAGCTCAAGGTCTTGCAAGTGCAACAAAAGACCTTCCTGTTATCATGGCAGCTATCACAGACCCAATTGGTGCTAACCTTGTACAAAACTTGGAAAAACCAGGTGGGAACATCACTGGGGTGTCTGACCACAACCCTGCTGAACAACAGGTTGAATTGATCAAAACATTGACTCCTGATGTCAAGACGGTTGGAGCGCTTTATTCAAGTAGCGAAGATAACTCAAAATCACAAGTTGAAGAATTCAAAGCATACGCTGAAAAAGCTGGTTTGAAAGTAGAAACATTCGCAGTTCCTTCAACGAACGAAATTGCTTCAACAGTGAACGTTATGACTGGTAAAGTAGATGCAATCTGGGTTCCAATCGATAACACAATCGCATCTGCATTCTCAACTGTCGTTTCAAGCAATCAAACAGCTAAAAAACCAATCTACCCAAGTGCGACTGCCATGGTAGAAGCTGGAGGTTTGGCATCAGTCGTTGTTGACCAACACGATCTTGGTGTTGCTACTGGTAAAATGATTGCCAAAGTCTTGAAGGGTGAAAAACCTGCAGATACACCAGTCAATGTCTTCTCAACTGGTAAATCAGTGATCAACAAAAAAGTTGCTCAAGAACTTGGAATCACTATTCCTGAATCAGTTCTCAAAGAAGCTGGTCAAGTAATCGAATAAGAATGAAGGAGGAGTTGGAGACATCTCCT
Organism: Streptococcus mitis; assembly: GCF_009496285.1. Taxonomy (GTDB): domain Bacteria; phylum Bacillota; class Bacilli; order Lactobacillales; family Streptococcaceae; genus Streptococcus; species Streptococcus mitis_BP. Next base: position 17,068 of record NZ_WIJK01000003.1, on the reverse strand, counting down.
CCAATTTTTAGAATAAAGGAAACGAATCAAACATGCTAATATCTATTATTTCACAGGGATTGGTCTGGGCTATCCTAGGTTTAGGAATCTTTATGACCTTTCGTATCCTGAACTTTCCAGATATGACAACTGAAGGTTCCTTCCCCTTGGGAGGAGCTGTAGCAGTTACTCTAATTACCCAAGGAGTTAATCCTTTTCTTGCTACTTTAGCAGCCATAGGAGCAGGTTGTCTTGCTGGTTTAGCAGCTGGACTATTGTATACCAAAGGGAAAATTCCAACTCTTTTATCAGGAATTTTAGTCATGACTTCTTGTCATTCTATCATGCTCATGATTATGGGACGAGCAAACCTTGGGCTTTTAAATACCAAGCAAATCCAAGATGTTCTTCCATTTTCATCAGAGGTTAATCAATTACTGACAGGTTTAATTTTTGTGACTTTGGTTATTCTTCTCATGCTTTTCTTCCTAGATACCAAACTTGGACAGGCCTATATCGCTACAGGGGATAATCCAGATATGGCTCGTAGTTTTGGTATCAATACAGGACGTATGGAGCTTATGGGCTTGGTCTTGTCAAATGGTGTAATCGCACTTGCTGGCGCACTTATCGCTCAACAAGAAGGTTATGCGGATGTCTCTCGTGGTATCGGTGTTATCGTTGTTGGTCTTGCCAGCTTGATTATCGGTGAGGTTCTCTTTAAGAGTCTTACTCTAGCAGAACGCTTGGTTACTATTGTTGTTGGTTCCATCAGTTATCAATTCTTGGTATGGGGCGTTATTGCTCTCGGCTTTAATACTAGCTATCTCCGTCTATACAGTGCCCTTATCCTAGCAACTTGTCTAGTCATTCCAACTCTTAAGGATAAATACTTGAAAGGAGTCAAGTTAAGCAAATGACAGCAATTGTAGAATTAAAAAATGCCACAAAAATTGTGACAAATGGCTTTGACGAAGAAAAGATTATTCTAAACGATGTTTCACTTGATATTTATGAACATGACTTCATTACAATCTTGGGTGGAAATGGTGCAGGCAAGTCAACCCTATTTAATAGTATTGCGGGAACTTTACCTTTAACCAGCGGTAGTATCCGCATCATGGGTGAGGATGTGACTCATTTCAGCCCAGAAAAGCGTGCCAAATACCTTTCTCGTGTCTTCCAAGATCCAAAAATGGGAACAGCCCCTCGTATGACCGTTGCAGAAAATCTCTTGATTGCTAAGTTTCGTGGAGAAAAACGTGGTCTCTTTCCAAGAAAACTCTCCGCTTACAAGGAAGAATTTCAAGCAACTATTGAGAAGGTTGGAAATGGACTAGAGAAACACTTGGATACACCGATTGAATTCTTGTCAGGTGGACAAAGACAGGCCTTGAGTCTCTTAATGGCAACATTAAAACGTCCAGAACTCCTTTTGTTGGATGAACATACAGCAGCCCTTGACCCTAAAACAAGTGTGGCCTTGATGGAATTGACAGATGACTTCGTCAGCAAGGACCATCTGACTGCTCTGATGATTACCCACCATATGGAAGATGCTCTCAAGTATGGAAATCGCTTGATTGTTATGAAAGATGGACAAATCATCCAAGATTTGAATAAGGATGAAAAAGCCAAGATGAAGATTTCTGATTACTATCAACTTTTTGAGTAGATAATTTTTAAATCAAGTATCCTTAAAAACTTAGAAGTAGGCTTTTGCTTCTAAGTTTTTTGTATTAAAAGGAGATTATCTAAAAATGGTCTGGATTCCACCGTCTAAGATTTTATAGTATAATGATTATAAGGAAAATGTTGCTAAAGATAAAAAACTTATAAAAAAGTGTTTTGCGTCTAAATTTTATCTTGTCTCTAAAATAAGGTATTTAAAATGTATTTTTACTTTGTAAAGTATATAAGTTCTAGGTAAGGAAAAAGTCATGAAAAAAATTTTAAAAATTGTACTCATAATTGTAGTAGGTTTTCTAACTTTGTTCGGTCTATATCGTGTCTATCAAAAGAATTATTATAAGGGAGTGTATGAATCTTTAAGTAATGTCTTTTTAGAAATGAACTATGCAGAGATAAATAGTGGTGTTTTACCTGGACTTGCTGATTTTAGTAAAGCCGTTGACGGGAGTCAATCGTTTAGAGATCCAGACTGGATAATTTCCATAGGACTTGATGCAGGCTTGTCTGAAAATGAAAGTTTAAAAGTGATTGTAGGTTTTGAAGAAACTTTTATTATTGAATACCAGCAACTATTATCTGATGGGAGATATCTATTTATTAGATACAATTATAAGAATAAAAATCTTAACCCAACTATCGAAATTTCGGATTCTAAAAGTTCACTGGCATACTACTTAGCTGGGTATAATATAAGAAATAAGGATAGCGGGGAGATAAATTTGGAGTCGTATTTTAAGAGAGCGGGCACTGTGGAAAAACCAAATTTTTACTTAACTAATCCCAACGAAGCACTAGAGTATTTAAAGCCTTATGGGATTGATGAAGCTTGGATTAAAGAAAAATCCCACTTCATGCTCTATGATGTCGTTCTAGAACGCTGGTTCAAAAATGGTAGTCAACGCTACTCAGTTGATAATCTTGGGGATGTAGAGATTGTGTCTCTAAGTTTTTCTGAATAGGATGATACCCAAGCAATGGAGATGTAAAAAGAGAAGAATAATGTTGTTTATCAGTTTCTCCAAGATTTAAGTAAGGAAAAAGGTAGATGAAAAAAATTTTAAAAATCGTACTCATAACTGTAGTAGGTTTTCTAACTTTGTTTAGTCTAGATCGTGTCTATCAAAAGAATTATTATAAAGGAGTGTATGAATCTTTAAGTAATGTCTTTTTAGAGATGAACTATGCAGAAACCCATAGTGGTGTTTTACCTGGACTTGCTGATTTTAGTAAAGCCGTTGACGGAGGCCAATCATATCGCGATAAGGATATTATAGTTGGTATGAGTCCTGAAGCAGGCTTATCTGAGAGTGAAACTATATTAGTGTATGTAGGTATTGAAAAAACATTTCTAATTGAGTATAGGCGGTCGTTACCTGATGGCAGATACCTTTTTATTGATTATGATTATAGAGATAAGATGCTCAAACAAACTATTGAAATTTCGGAATCTGATCAATCATTAGCATATGGATTGACCGGTTATCGTATAGAAATAAAGACTAGAGGAGAACTTGATTTAGCATCATATTTGAAAATTTCCTATGGTTTTAGTTCGACTAAAGGTTTACCAAGTTTTCAGCTAACAGATCCCAACGAAGCACTAGAGTATTTAAAGCCTTATGGGATTGATGAAGCTTGGATTAAAGAAAAATCCCACCTCATGCTCTATGATGTTGTTCTAGAACGCTGGTTCAAAAAAGGTAGTCAACGCTACTCCGTTGATAATCTTGGGGATGTAGAGATTGTGCCATTGAAATCTATGAAAGAATAGAACTAAGTATGAATAGAGAGAGCTTTATAAATAGTAAATGTATGTTATAATATAGGAAATGAACTTGAGGTGATTTTTATGAATTTATTGAATATTTTTTCTGAACTTGATTATAAAGCTATCATCGAGGGGAGTCTGACTAATTTAATTCCAACAATTATAGCAGGAGGATTTGCATTATTTGTAATTGATAAAATGACAAGCTATATCCGTATTTCAAAAAAAATGGAATCCTATGGTTTTAAGGGGACGGCTTCAAAGAAGGGGTTTTCTAAAACTGATATAAAGAAGATGTGTAAAGATACTGAGAGATTAGATATTATCTTTGTATCGGGTTATGGTTTTTTTAGTGCTAACAAGACGCCTCTAAAAAAAGCTATGGATAAAGGTATGCACATTCGATTTTTATGCGCGCAAGTAGATAATCATTTCTTAACTGATATTGAAAATTTAGAAGTAGAGCAAAAAAATCGTAAATCTGGAACAAAGATTAGTGAAGAGATTCGTGAAATAGTCAACGAGTATGAATCATACATTTTAGATATTAACGTGGTAGAGCAATATTTAAATAAGATTAAGCAACTAGAACAACTAGACATTGAACAAGGCTATTTAGAAAATGGCAAAGATATAAAAAAGGAAATTGAAAAGTTATGTAAACAACTTGAGTATTATAAACGTGAAAAAAAGATGGAAATTCGCTATTACTCAACTGAGTATCGTTTACCGTTTATTTTATCTCAAAGTAAACCTTCAAAGGGTAAAATAACAACGAAAGTATGGTTGAATATCACTCTTCCTCCATATAAGTCTGTTGAAAATTTTATGTTAACTGGTGAGAGGGTTGATGATATTAACAAAGATGAGGGGGATTTTAACTTTATTGAAATGATGGAAGAACACTTTGAAAGTATCTGGAATAAGGCTTCTCTAACATTAGGTGAAAATGAAATAAAAAAAGAATCTCAGTACAAAAATTGGGAAGAGTTATTAAAATCTTCATCAGAACGGATGATAAAGTCAAGACAAACTGGCAAAGGTTTATTAATTGAAGTTGCAGCCCAGCACCCATTAGATGAAGGAAAATATCCTAATGAAGAGTTTTCAAAACGCTTGGATAAGGCTATAGAGTTATATAACAGATTAAATCAATCGGGAGAAAGTGTATATATTTATGTTCCAGGAAGTATTCATAAAAATAATGAAGTAGTAGATGAACTTTCTCTTAGCGGTGCCGGAAAAAATTATTTAGTAGAAAAAGGGATAAGTAGTGCAGTAATATATAGTGATGAGATGAATGTAAAATATAAAGGAGATCAGGGAGTTTATAATTCTACTGATGAGTGTTATGTTGCAACTCAGATTTTTGAAGAAATGAAATTTAAACAAATTTATTGTGTATGTTCGCCAGCTCAACTTTTAAGAAAAGCTTTCAGTTATATTAAGTTTGGTACTTTACCTTATTTTGAGGTTGCAAATGCTGAAACATTACATCATAGTTATGTAGATGAATATTTCAAAATGATTCCATTACTCTTGTCAGATGATAAAGCCTTACAATTGGATTCTGAATTAGGAGAAGAGATTCGTAAATGCAGAAAACCAATGAAATAAAAGATAAATAATATGGGGGGATTTTTAAGATTCGACTTATCTTTACTCAAGGAAGCAAGTTGTAGACTAACTTGCTTTTATTAAATTATTGTAGTTCTGAATATAATACTCAATGAAAATCAAAGAGCAAACTAGGAAGCTAGCCGCAGGCTGTACTTGAGTACGGCAAGGTGAAGCTAACGTGGTTTGAATTCGATTTTCGAAGAGTATAAATCTAAAATTGAAAAGTTAATTGAAAGTAAGATTTATACGATAAATTTTGTGAGTATAAGTTTAATATGAAATAAGGATGTTAGTTAAATTGAAAAAATTAGATTTTGTTCTTTTAGCCATCTTACTGTTTACTGTATCCATCCTAACTCTTGTGATCTGTAATATAAAATGGGGAATCATTACTTTAGGTCCAAGTGAAGAGACAAAGGTGCGTGTAAACGGACACTCCGAGAGTTTGGACTCCATAATCCATGTAGAGGTAATTCCAGTTACTACAGATGGGAATATAAAGCTTTCTCGAGGTGATGATTGGTTTGATCCTGAAAAAGGAATTGGATATAATATTAAGGATTCTCGGATTGAAACCTATCATTACAATGAAAAAACATAAAGCTGGGATGTAACGATATTAGAGAATCCTCATAATGGCATTGGTGTCGATCGCGAAGGTATTATTATGGATCCACCTCAAAATGCACTTTTTTCGTTTGCTTCAAAGAAAGGATTCGAAATCAAAATAAAGAATATATCTGATCAGACAGTTGAATTTAAAGTAAAAGTGACATATGATTAAGATTTGGCAAGTTGATAGTTTAGCAAGCAATAGATCCAAATAGTAGATTGATTAGAATCAAACCGGTCAAATCCTGCTAACTTTCAAATTGAAGTACCAAAATCAAATAGAAGTCATAAATATGAATAGGTGAAGGAATGGTATTACAAGATATATTTGATGCAGCTCAAGAAGGAACGTTTGAAGAGTTTTATTCGCTCTACAAGGGAGATGTCAATCAAAACACACATGAGAAATTGAATTTGTTGAACATGGTTTTAACTAGCAATACTTTGCTAGATGAAAAACTTAAGATTATTCAGTTTCTTATTGATGAAAAAATTGATGTTAATTGTTTAGACTCAGATAATAGAAATGCCTTACATAATTTGTTTCAGTTTAAAGCGAATTGGAGAGTAGATGTTGAGTATGCAACTAAGGTCATGTCAATGTTGTTGAAAGCAGGGATAAATGTTAACCAAGTTGATAAATATGGGGCAATTCCATTGATTGCTGCGATTACAGTCTTGAAATTAACAACCAAGGAAGCCTTGCCTTTATATGAGATGTTGATTGCTAGTGGTTCTGATATTCACCGTAAAGATTTTCAAGGGAAGTCAGCTATAGATTATGCGAGAGAATTCAGTTGGAGACAAGATTTATTATCTGAAAATGGAGGGTTACTTGCTGATGAATAATAGTGATTTTGGTGGATTTATGGTTTCAAATAATGTAATAAATGGCTATCCGATTCAGTACACTTATAGAGAGAAATCTTCAATTTCTCAGTTAAATGGCTGGACAATATTATCTTCTATCGATGATGAAGAATATATTTCTAATCCTGATAATTTTACAATTCTAGGTGTGACAAGTATAGTGCAAATTGCTCCGGTTCTACTAGAAATTTTTCCCGCAAAATATGGAACAGATTTGTTTTGGCTATATGATGACAATGTACATATAGGATTTTATGATTTAAAGTCAGAAAGAGAAGTTACTATTACAGAGATTTTGCAATAATCTTTTCTGAATGACTATGGTATATTTTAAAAAAACAAAATGAATGATTAAGTCAAGTAACTTTAAAAAATTTTAGAAATTCAGATAAAGGCATTGTTTTATAAAAAGCAGGCGATAAAAACATGGCATACACACAAGAAGATTTTCAAGAATGGACTTTCCTCATTTGCTTTTACTAGGGAGTTTGCTGAGGAATAAGGCCTTCATTTAGACTATAGCATGCAGTCTTTGGATGATTTGGAGTCTTAGATATTGGCTCACAAGGGAGGATATTAAAGTGACGATAGAAACAGAGTTGAAAAAAATAAGTAAAAGTTTATCTTTAATAAATGACAGTCAAACCTCTAACAAGATATCTTCTACTAATTTAGAAAATATAAATGATATTTTAAATGATTATTTACCCCTTCATTTGAAATGGATAGAGAAGGGAAATTCTTGGATTGTTGAGTCATTAAGTGAGAATCGCCAATTAGATAGACAAGCCTTTTCTCAGTTACTTGTAGGAGTTAGAAATCTGTATCTTGATTTAGAGGAACTTCAAGATTTACTGATTGAAGTATCAAATGAAATAGATGAAAATTAGAGGTTTAAAACGTAAAATGGAATAATGGGGGTATATATGACATCAGAGCTAGAAACTAAAAATGAAGAATGGGTAGAAGTCTTTAAAGATTTGATTCCCAGAGATAACTATAAGATAAAGGTTTTGTTGACCGATTTAGGAGATGGGCAGGAAATTAGGCTGATTGGAGAGCAGAACTGTTTTAAATTATCATGTTTTTGTTATGATGAAGCACGATTTTTTAGCAGGAAATTGTATTTATCTGCAATTCTGGATAAAGAGATGTTTAAAAAATATGAAAAAAATAATTTCCAAAATATCATTTATGAAGTCAAAAATAGTCAATTAGTGAATAAACTCGGATATACAGCCTATGGTAGTGCAGGAACACTGTATTCACAACATTATATCATCATAACTCAAGATAGTGTAGTGGAGATTCTTGTGTCCGCAAATTCTAATTTAAGTATCAGTCAATACTAGAAAATTTGCTAAATAAACATGTACACCGCTGTAGTACAATTATCAGAAAATAGAACTTGGAGAATTGATATGGAAAAATGGACGGAAATTAAACCGGGCTTCATCCCTTTTGGCGACTATGGTATCGAGATAAATATAGACGGGGATACTCTAATTGCCTACTTGGAAGATTCGGAAAAATTTAAATTTACCTTTACAAAAGTTTGGGCTTTCCGTTCAGTCCAGGAAAGTTTAGAATTAATAGATAGTTACTGGGAGCAAGGATTAGCAAAGAACAGACCACGTTATCTGACCAACTATATCTATGAAGTCGAGAATGCAGAATTTGGTGACTTAGTCGCTTCTGCAAATATAGTTAATAAAAAGCTCCATCACTACAAATTAATGTCGACGCATTTTTTAGTGGATATTGTATCTGAAAATGATGTAAAAGTAGAGAAAGTGACTAGCTAGTTTTATGAAATAGTCTCATGTAAAGTGTATGAAATGGTTTACTTTTTTTCAGAAATAAGCTATACTAGTTAGAGTAAACTGTGATAAAATGGAGGTATTGTCTATGGTTGACAAGAGACTCATCGAAGAGATCAAAAACAATACCAATATTGTCGAAATCATAGGAGAAGTGATTTCTTTACAAAAATCTGGACGGAACTTTTTAGGGCTCTGTCCTTTTCATGGTGAAAAGACCCCTTCCTTTAACGTGGTTGAAGATAAGCAATTTTACCACTGTTTTGGCTGTGGTCGTTCTGGAGACGTCTTTAAGTTCATCGAGGAGTATCAACAAGTAACCTTTGCGGATGCGGTGAGGATATTAGCTGAGAGACTTGGGATTCAGATGGCAGCGCCTGTTCATAGTTCTATACAGCCTAGGTCGCCCCATCAAAATCTCTACGATATGCATGACAAGGCTGCTCGGTTTTATCATGCCATCCTCATGACAACTAAGATGGGTGAAGAGGCGAGAAACTATCTCTATAAACGTGGCTTAACAGATGATGTTCTCAAGCATTTTATGATTGGTTTGGCTCCAGCAGAACGCTCTTATCTCTATCAACGTTTAGCAGATGATTATAGTGAGAAGGACTTGCTGGATTCAGGTTTGTTTTATCTATCTGAGAGTAACCAATTCTTTGATACCTTTCATAATCGCATTATGTTTCCTCTTTCAAATGATCAAGGAAAGGTGATTGCCTTTTCTGGTCGTGTATGGCAAGAGGCCGATTCTCAAACTGGAAAGTATAAAAATAGTCGAGCGACGGCAATTTTTAACAAAAGTTACGAATTATATCATTTGGAGAGGGTAAAAAAAGGATCGGGCAAGGCTCCTGAAATCTACCTGATGGAAGGATTTATGGATGTCATTGCGGCTTATCGTGCTGGTATTGAAAATGCAGTTGCTTCTATGGGTACCGCACTGACGAGTGAACATGTGGAGCATCTGAAACGCTTTACCAAAAAAGTGATCGTCACCTATGACGGAGATAAGGCTGGGCAAGCTGCCACAGCTAAGGCCTTGGATGAACTTAAAGATTTACCTGTCCAAGTCGTTCAGATTCCTGACGCAATGGATCCGGATGAATATTTGCAGAAAAACTCTCCTCAAGACTTGGCTTATCTCTTAACCAATACACGTATCAGTCCTGTTGAGTTTTACATTCATCATTTCAGACCGGAAAACAGTGAAAATCTACAAGCTCAGATTGAATTTATAGAGAAAATTGCCCCCTTAATTGCAAAGGAACCCTCTATCACAGCTCAGAATTCCTACATTCACATTTTGACGGATCACTTGCCATCTTTTGACTATCAGCAAGTCGAACATATTGTCAATGAAAGTCGTGTCAGACAGAGAAAGGAGAAGGTCAAGGAGACCTATAGTCCAAGTCCTGTCACTATGTCTGTTACCAAGCAGCTGACAGCAGTGATGAGAGCGGAAGCCCATATCCTCTACCGAATGATGGAACATCCCTTGGTGCTTAATGACTATCGCTTAAGAGAGGATTTTATCTTTGAAACTCCAGAGTTTCAGACCTTGTATGGACTCTTGATTGATAATGGAAGTATCTCGTCTGAGGATTTGGCTCATCAGACCAGAGAAGTGGAGAGTGCTTGGTATCAAGTCCTAGCCTTAGATTTGCCACCTGAGATGTCCCCTCACGAGTTAGCTGAAGTGGAAGAGTCTCGAAAAAGAGCTCTTTTGAATCAGGAAAATCTGCAAATTAAAAAGAAAGTTCAGGAAGCTAGCCATGTCGGTGATACAGACACCGCATTAGAAGAGCTAGAACGCTTAATTGCCCAAAAAAGAAGAATGGAGTAAGAATGGCAACAAAACAAAAAGAAGTAACAACCTTTGACGTCCAAGTAGCGGAGTTTATTCGCAATCATAAAAAAACTGGTACAGCAACTGATGATGAAATCAATAACGCCCTCGTAATTCCCTTCACTTTAGATGTGGAAGGTATTGAGAATCTTTTGCAACGTATTCAAGATGCTGGTATCTCAATTACGGACAACGAAGGAAATCCAAGTGCGCGTGTTTTGAGCACTGAGGAAGAACCAGAGTTGACTGATGAAGATTTGATTGGTTCAACCTCTGCTAAGGTCAATGACCCTGTCCGTATGTATTTGAAAGAAATCGGGGTTGTGCCTCTGCTTACAAATGAAGAGGAAAAAGAGTTGGCCCTTGCTGTTGAAGCAGGTGATATCGAAGCGAAACAACGCCTTGCAGAAGCTAACCTTCGTCTGGTTGTTTCTATCGCTAAACGTTATGTTGGACGTGGAATGCAGTTCCTTGACTTGATCCAAGAAGGAAACATGGGCTTGATGAAGGCTGTTGATAAATTTGACTACTCTAAAGGGTTCAAATTCTCAACTTATGCGACTTGGTGGATTCGTCAGGCTATTACTCGTGCCATTGCTGACCAAGCTCGTACCATCCGTATCCCAGTTCACATGGTGGAAACAATTAACAAGCTTGTTCGTGAACAACGTAATCTTCTTCAAGAGTTGGGACAAGATCCAACTCCTGAACAAATCGCTGAACGCATGGATATGACACCTGACAAGGTTCGTGAAATCCTCAAGATTGCCCAAGAGCCGGTTTCTCTTGAAACACCAATTGGTGAAGAGGATGACAGCCACCTTGGTGATTTTATCGAGGATGAAGTGATTGAAAATCCTGTGGACTATACAACTCGTATCGTTTTACGTGAGCAATTGGATGAAGTGTTAGACACTTTGACTGACCGTGAAGAAAATGTCTTGCGTCTCCGCTTTGGTCTTGATGATGGGAAAATGCGTACCTTGGAGGATGTTGGTAAAGTCTTTAACGTAACGCGTGAACGTATCCGTCAGATTGAGGCCAAAGCTTTGAGAAAACTTCGCCAGCCAAGTCGAAGCAAACCACTTCGTGATTTCATTGAAGATTAAGTTAAGGGAGAATGAAGATGGCTTACACAGAAGAACAAATCGAAAATATCAAAACACGTATTTTGACAGCCCTAGAAGAAGTGATTGACCCAGAGTTGGGGATTGATATTGTCAATCTAGGCTTGATCTACGAGATTCGTTTTGATGGCGATACAGGTGAGACTGAAATTGATATGACCTTGACAACCATGGGTTGTCCCTTGGCAGATCTTTTAACTGACCAAATCTATGATGCTATGACAGATGTTCCAGAAGTTACTAACGTTGAAGTCAAATTAGTTTGGTATCCAGCTTGGACAGTTGAGAAAATGAGCCGTTACGCTCGTATCGCTTTAGGTATCAAGTAAGTATATTATGAAAAGAGAAATAGTGTAGACGCCAGGAATTCCCAGCTTTTATACTATCTCTCTTTTTATTTGCTGATTTTATTTGAAGAAAATGGTATAATGGTTACTATGGAAAAAGAGAAATTACGCATCAACATGCTAAGTTCAAGTGAAAAAGTGGCGGGCCAAGGTGTGTCTGGTGCATACCGTGAACTGGTACAGCTTTTAAAACGAGATGCGAAAGACCAACTGATCGTAACAGAAAATCTTCCAATCGAAGCGGATGTTACTCATTTTCATACGATTGATTTTCCTTATTATCTCTCGACCTTTCAGAAAAAACGTTCTGGACGTAAGATTGGCTATGTTCACTTCTTACCAGATACCTTGGAAGGTAGTTTGAAGATTCCATTCTTCTTAAAGGGGATTGTCAAACGCTATGTATTTTCTTTTTATGACCGTATGGAGCATCTGGTTGTGGTCAATCCTAGCTTCATTGAGGATTTGGTTGCTGCTGGAATTCCACGTGAAAAAGTGACCTATATTCCTAATTTTGTCAACAAAGAAAAATGGCATCCACTTCCTATAGAGCAAGTCGAACAACTTCGTAAAGATATGGGGATTGATGAGAATCAGTTTGTAGTCGTTGGTGCAGGTCAGGTTCAGAAGCGCAAAGGAATAGATGACTTTATCACTCTAGCTGAGGAATTACCTGATATCACTTTTATTTGGGCTGGTGGCTTCTCTTTTGGGGGAATAACCGATGGTTATGAGCGCTATAAAAAGATTATGGATAACCCTCCTGAAAATCTAATTTTCCCAGGGATTGTTGATCCAGAACGGATGAGAGAACTCTATGCCTTGGCTGATCTTTTCTTGCTTCCAAGTTATAACGAGCTCTTTCCAATGACTATTTTAGAAGCTGCGAGTTGTGAAGCACCCATTATGCTTCGTGATCTAGATCTTTACAAGGTCATTCTTGAAGGAAATTACAGACCAACAAGTGATGTAGAAGAGATGAAAGCGGCTATCTTGGAATATCGAGAGCATCCAGAAGCACTAAAAGAATTAAAAGAAAAGGCTAAGGCCATTTCAAGAGAATATTCAGAAGAGCATCTTCTTGAGATCTGGCTAAAATTCTATCGGGAGCAAGCAGATTTAGGAAAAAAATGAGGTAGTATATGCGAATTGGTTTATTTACAGATACTTATTTCCCGCAGGTCTCGGGTGTTGCGACCAGTATTCGAACCTTAAAAACAGAACTTGAAAAGCAAGGACATGCCGTCTTTATCTTTACAACAACAGACAAGGATGTTAATCGTTATGAAGACTGGCAGATTATTCGTATCCCTAGTGTTCCTTTCTTTGCCTTTAAGGATCGACGTTTCGCCTATCGTGGATTTACGAAAGCTCTTGAGATAGCAAAACAATACAAGCTGGATATTATTCATACGCAGACTGAGTTTTCTCTTGGTTTATTAGGGATTTGGATAGCGCGTGAGCTGAAAATCCCTGTTATTCATACCTATCATACCCAGTACGAAGATTATGTTCACTATATCGCTAAAGGGATGTTGATTCGTCCAGGTATGGTCAGGTATCTTGTGAGAGGCTTCCTTCATGATGTTGATGGTGTGATTTGTCCGAGTGAAATTGTGCGCGACTTGTTATCGGATTATAAGGTCAAAGTTGAAAAGCGTGTTATTCCTACAGGGATTGAGCTAGCCAAGTTTGAACGACCTGAGATTGGACCAGAACATATCGCAGACTTACGGGTTAAACTAGGTATTAAGGAAGATGAAAAAATGCTTCTTAGCCTTTCGCGTGTGTCTTACGAGAAGAATATTCAGGCGGTACTAGCTGCATTTGCAGAGGTTCTAAAAGAAGAACAAAAGGTGAAATTAGTCGTTGCTGGTGATGGGCCTTATCTGGAAAACCTCAAGGAGCAAGCAGGAGATTTGCAAATTCAGGATTCTGTTATCTTTACAGGTATGATCGCTCCGAGTGAGACAGCACTTTACTATAAGGCTGCTGACTTCTTCATTTCAGCTTCTACAAGTGAGACTCAGGGGTTAACCTATCTAGAAAGTTTGGCTAGCAAGACACCAATTATAGCTCATGGAAATCCCTATCTTGATAACCTCATCAATCATAAAATGTTTGGAACGCTTTATTATGAAGAGAGAGATCTAGCAGGGGCTATTTTAGAAGCTTTAATTGCAACTCCAAAGATGGATGAGAAACTTTTGGCTGAAAAATTGTATGAAATTTCAGCTGAGAATTTTGCTAAGAGAGTCCATGAGTTTTATTTGGATGCTATCATCTCAAACAATTTTGAAAAAGAATTGACTGCAGATGAACCTGTTACGAAACGTATTTTAAAGACAGTATTTTATATACCACAACAGGCAGTTTCAGTTCCAGTCAAAAGTTCTAAACGAATGTTAAAGGCATCTAAGAAACAGTTGAATGATTTGAGAGATTATTGGAATGACTAGGATCATCAAAGAAAGGAAATGAAGAAATGAAAAAGAAATTTATGAGAAGTAGTCGAGATCAAAAAATCGGTGGAGTATGCGCTGGTCTAGCTAATTATTTTGATATTGATCCTACAATTGTACGTGTAATCTGGGGAGTTCTAGCTTTTTGTTATGGTAGTGGACTTATTGCTTACTTAATTTTATGGGCAATTGCTCCAGTTTCGGAAGAATATTAAAAATAGGGAATTATAGAAAAGGAGAGAATAATGGCATTTGGTGATAATGGAAAACGTAAAAAAACATTTTTTGAGAAATTGACACTATTCGTCGTTTTGATTATGTTGTTTGTAACCTTAGCAGGTATCTTTGCTACAGCCATTGGTGTATTTAGCAGATTTTAAAATGCTAGATTTTCTAGCAAGTAGTAATAGTTGGTGACTGGGATTTCCCAGCCCTTTTTAAAGTGAGAAAAGAATATGAGTATGTTTTTAGATACAGCCAAGATTAAGGTCAAGGCTGGAAATGGTGGCGATGGGATGGTTGCCTTTCGCCGTGAAAAATACGTCCCTAATGGCGGTCCATGGGGTGGCGATGGAGGCCGTGGAGGTAACGTTGTCTTTGTTGTAGATGAAGGTTTACGTACCCTGATGGACTTCCGTTACAATCGTCATTTCAAAGCCCAATCGGGTGAAAAAGGGATGACCAAAGGAATGCATGGTAGAGGGGCAGAAGACTTGATTGTTCGAGTGCCTCAAGGTACAACTGTACGTGATGCGGAGACTGGGAAAGTTCTCACTGATTTGATAGAGAACGGCCAAGAGTTCATCGTGGCTCATGGAGGTCGTGGTGGTCGTGGGAACATCCGTTTTGCGACACCAAAAAATCCTGCTCCAGAGATCTCTGAGAATGGAGAACCTGGTCAGGAGCGCGAATTACAGTTAGAACTTAAAATTCTTGCGGATGTTGGTTTGGTTGGATTCCCTTCAGTTGGAAAATCAACTCTGCTCAGCGTAATTACCTCTGCAAAACCTAAAATTGGTGCCTATCACTTTACAACAATCGTTCCAAATCTTGGTATGGTCCGTACCCAATCAGGTGAGTCCTTTGCAGTGGCAGACCTTCCTGGTTTGATTGAAGGAGCAAGTCAAGGTGTGGGCTTGGGAACTCAATTCCTTCGCCATATTGAGCGTACTCGCGTTATCCTTCACATCATCGATATGTCAGCCAGTGAAGGTCGCGATCCTTACGAAGATTATCTAGCTATTAACAAAGAGTTGGAATCTTACAACCTTCGTCTAATGGAGCGTCCCCAAATCATTGTTGCTAATAAGATGGATATGCCAGAAAGTCAGGAAAACCTTGAAGAATTCAAGAAAAAATTGGCAACTAACTTTGATGAGTTCGAGGAATTACCAGCAATCTTCCCAATATCAGGTTTGACTAAACAAGGTTTAGCACCTTTACTAGATGCAACAGCAGAGCTCCTTGATAAGACTCCAGAATTCCTTCTTTATGACGAGTCAGAAATGGAAGAAGAAGTTTATTATGGCTTTGACGAAGAAGAAAAACCATTTGAAATTAGTCGTGATGACGATGCAACTTGGGTACTTTCAGGTGAAAAACTCATCAAACTCTTTAACATGACTAACTTTGATCGTGATGAGTCTGTCATGAAGTTTGCTCGTCAGTTGCGTGGTATGGGAGTTGATGAAGCTCTCCGTGCTCGTGGCGCCAAGGATGGAGATTTGGTTCGTATCGGTAAGTTTGAGTTTGAGTTTGTAGACTAGGAGATAGCTATGGGAGATAAACCGATATCTTTCCGTGATGCTGATGGAAATTTTGTTTCTGCAGCAGATGTCTGGAATGAGAAGAAGTTAGAAGAACTGTTTAATCGCCTCAATCCAAATAGAGCGTTGAGACTTGCAAGGACTAAAAAGCAAGCTGAAAATAGCAAATCATAAAATTGAGTCTGGGACAATAGTGTCTCGATTCTATCAAAAAAGCAACGGTTTTTGCCGTTGCTTTTTGCATGGTTGCGATAGTCTTGGTAAAATAGAATTGCTTAATAAACCATTTAGAAAGGCTATCCCATGCATATTCACTATAACACAAATCAAACAACTTTACCACTAGAAATCTGTTCTTTCTTGCCACAAGACCATCTCGTCTTTACTATTGAAAAAGTGGTCAATACCTTGGAGGATCATCATTTCCATGCCTTCTATCATGCCTTTGGTCGCCCGTCTTATCACCCTAAAATGCTTGTATCTACTCTTCTATTTGCCTATTCACAAGGGATTTTCTCTGGGCGAAAAATTGAAAAAATGATGATTGAAAATCTGGCTATGCAGTACCTAACAGGGCAGTTGGTTGTCAGCTATCGTACCATCAATCGTTTTCGTGTCGCTGAAGGGATGGAAGAACTCATTCGTGATCTTTTCATCGACCTTAATCTTCGTTTAAAAATGGAAGAGTTAGTGACCTTAGATTGCTTGTTTATTGACGGAACTAAGATTGAAGCCAATGCCAACAAGTATAGTTTCGTGTGGAAGAAAGCGACAGAGAAATTCTCCGCCAAACTTCAAGAACAGATACAAGTCTATTTTCAAGAAGAAATCACTCCTCTTATCCATCAAGCTATTAAGCTGGATGAAGAAGAACCAATTTCTTCAGAGCAGTTGCTTGAATTCGCTCAAGTCCTTGAAGAAGAATTGGAAAAATTGAACCAGGATATTGAGGAGACACCCGTTAAAGGAAAGGATGAACGTAAAACCCAACGTCGTAAACTCAAGAAAGTCTTGCGTAAAGTCAAGGAGGATTTTTCAATACGTGCTGAAAAATATGAGAACTATCAAGAAACTTTTGAAGGGCGTAACAGCTTTTCCAAAACAGATCCAGATGCCACTTTTATGCGGATGAAGGAAGACCATATGAAAAATG